>NZ_CM001442.1:6646011-7246011 GCF_000244915.1 Bradyrhizobium sp. WSM471
CTGGTGCGGCGGCTGCTGGCGATAGGCCGGCGCGGCTTGCGTGGGCGGCATGGCCGCGACATTGGGCTGGACCGGCGCCTGGCCGGGCGCGCCTTGCGCGCCGCCCTCGAGCGCTCGCAGCCGCTCTTCGAGCTGGCGGTTGCGATATTGCAGCTCTTCGTTCTGGCCGGTGAGCTGGCGCAACTGGTTCTCCAGCCGCTCGATCCGCATCTCGGGATCTGCATCGTCCGTCTGTGCGAGGGCGGGCGAGCACAACGAGAGCAGCGCGGCGATCGCCACGGTGCCGGTGAAGACCTTAAATCTGGATGACATCTTGCCCTGACGACGAAAGCGAAATGGCCTGCGACCGAACATTCGACGCGCCACACATTGAAGGGGAGTACGCCAAAACTGTGACTGTAACAAACGGGTTTCTGTCACAGATCGCTGAAACGAAACCGGCGCCCGAGAGGGCGCCGGCATAATCGGTTTCTGAAGATGAACGGCGCCTGAGCGATCGTCAGGAGCTCGCGTTCAGCACGGTGACGGCGCGGCGGTTCTGCGACCAGCAGGAGATGTCGTTGCAAACGGCCACCGGCCGCTCCTTGCCGTACGAGATCGTGCGCATGCGGTTCGGATCGATGCCGCGCGAGGCAAGGAACGAACGCACCGATTGGGCGCGCCGGGCGCCGAGCGCGATGTTGTATTCGCGGGTGCCGCGTTCGTCGGCATGACCTTCGACGGTGAAGCTGTAGCGCGGATAGCTCTGGAGCCACTGCGCCTGCTTCTCCAGGGTCACGATCGCCTGCGGGGTCAGATCGGTCTGGTCGCTTTCGAAGAACACGCGGTCGCCGACATTGACGACGAAGTCTTGCTGGCTGCCCGGCGTCGCCGCGTTGGCCATCGCATCCGTGGCAGCGTTCTTGTTGGCGCAGGCACCCATCGACAACGCGACGGCAAGCACCGCGGCCAGCTTCAATCCCTGGAGGATGCGCATAGGATGTTTCATTCCGGAGCCTCCACGCTCACGTTTTCGTCCACTGCTGTCCGGTCTACAGGGGGTTGGTTAAGCGAACGTTCCGTCAACCTTGATGGAACCTTGCCACAGCCGGTCAAATGCCCCCAACCAGCGAAAAGCAACCGTCATGGTTAATGGGTTGTAAATGTGGCGCGATGGTGAAGGCAAGCGGCGCCGACCGGCAAAAACCGCGGCTTTTGCCGGAATTTTAGGCTGGTCGCGTGGAGACGCTGGGGCCGGACCTGGGGCCAGACCCTGGGCCTAGCGGGCAGAACCCGTTGCCGAGGCGGCGACGTCGGGGGTCCGCTGGGTGGCCAGCGACACCGGGCGCGGGACCGCCTGGCGCGGGCTGCTGCGTTGAAACAACATGCGCCGCTCAAAAGCGCTGGAGCGCATGATCGGAAAGCGCGTCAGGACCTTTTCCCGCTGGTTCCGGAAATCGGACGCCATCAGCACGGCCTTCTTGGTGGGCCAGCCCGGAAACCCGCGGGGCTCCGGTGAAATGGTCTCGTGCAGGAAGACGCGACGATAGAACGCCTGATGGTCGGTCCGGATCATGGCCAGCCCGGTGTCGGCGTTGAAATGATCGCAAGCCACAAAAGCCAGCCGCACCGTCAGATAGGGCAGCTCCGGAAAGCGCTGGTGCTTTTCGGGGTCGGCAACAAACCGGCATGGATCGATGAGAACTTCGCCGCGGTCGAGGCGGGGATGCAGGACGTCGCCAAACACTTCGGTCGTGTAGGACATCCGCCAGTCGGACGTCAGGACGTGAATGCGAACGGAGCTGCAGAGCTCTCCATCGACATAGACCCCGAAATTCCAGGTGTTGGGCGCATCGTCAAAGCGATCGGTCACGCGCCGCGACTCCGACGGCTCGATCAGTCCGGCGTGCAGATAGGCCCGGTAGCGCATCAGATAGAGGTTGTCTCGGTCCTCAGGAGTTTCGATCAGGCGGTAATCGATGCGGTCAAACAGAGCGGCTCCCCGCGGAAGGAGCACCGTTTGCGGTTCGGCTCCAGACGTCATCCAGTACCCCTACACTCCAAGCAACTTCTACGAGTGTGACGAGATTAATGGTTCATTAACGGAATTGCAAAGGCTTAGAAACGTTAGGGTTAACCTTTGCAGCCCGCAAAAACACGGGGCGCACAAGAGCCAAGGCGTTGAAGGAGCAGGCAGTGAAAGATCAGGCGATCGATCGGGAGGACACCATGACGATCTGGTCCTCAGCCCCGCGACGTCCATGCGAGGCATTGAGCAATTGGCGAATCCGGACTGCCGGCACCGGCCGGCTGAACAGATAGCCCTGCCCTTCGGTCACGGTGCCGTCGGCGCTGATCAGCTCGAGCTGGTCATTGGTCTCGATGCCCTCGACCACGACGGCCATGCCGAGATCGGCCGACAGCCGCGCCACGCCGCGCAGCAGCGTCAGCGGCCGGTCGGCATCGATGCCTTCGAGGAAGGAGCGGTCGATCTTCACCTTCTGCATCGGGAAATTGTGCAGGTAGCTGAGGCTCGAATAGCCGGTGCCGAAATCATCCAGCGAAATGCGCACGCCGATCGCATGCAATTGCGACAGGATGTCGTGCGTGAGCTGGGTGTTGCGCAACAGCGAGGATTCGGTGATCTCGATCTCCAGCCGATGCGCCGGGAGCCCCGAAACCTCGAGTGCGTAGCGGATTTCGCTCAAGACGTCGCGCTGGTGGAATTGCTGCGGCGAGAAGTTGACGGCGACGCTGACGCCCTCCGGCCATTTCATGCATTCCATGCAGGCGCGGCGCAGGATCCAGCGGCCGAGATCGACGATCAGCCCCATGTCCTCGGCGACCGGGATGATGTCGATCGGCGAGACCGTGCCGCGCACCGGATGATTCCAGCGCAGCAGCGCCTCGCACGTCGTGATCTTGCCGGACTTCAGATTGACCAGCGGCTGGTAGAACAGCTCGAATTCCTCGTTGGCGAGCGCCTTGCGCAGATCGAGCTCGAGGATGCGGCGCGCCTCGACGGTCGCCGCCATCTCGTCGCGGAAGAAGCAGAAGGTGCCGCGGCCGTCGGCCTTGGCCCGGTACAGCGCCATGTCGGCGTTCTTGAGCAGCGTGTCCGCGCTGACGCCCTCCGGCGAGGTCAGCGCGATGCCGACGCTGGCACCGATCTCGACCAGATGATTGTCGATGCGGTAGCGCTCGCTCAGCCGCTCGACGATCCGGCGCGCCAGTGCAGCGGCGTCCTCCGGCGAGGAGATGTTCTCCTGGAACACGACGAATTCGTCACCGCCGAAGCGGGCGACGAAATCCTCCGGGCGCAGCATCTCGCGCAGACGGTTGGCGACCGCGCACAGCAGCTGATCGCCGCAGGGATGGCCGAGCGTGTCGTTGACCTGCTTGAACTGGTCGAGGTCGACGAACAGCAGCGCGGACAGGCGCTCGGAATCGTGCGAGATCGCCAGCAGCCTTTCGATCTCATCGCGAAAATGAACGCGGTTGGGGAGCGCGGTGAGGTCGTCGTAGCGCGCCAGATGCGTAATCTTGGCTTCGGCGCTGCGACGGTCGGTAATGTCCTCGAGCAGCACCACCGCGCCGCCGTCAGCCATCGGCTGGACAGTCCAGGACAACGACCGGTTTCGCTGCGTATCGGGATCGGCGGTGATGATCTCCTTGGCTTGCGAACTCTCGATGTCCGCGACGATCCGCTCGCCGCTCCCAGCCGAGATGGATCCGGCGCTGACGCATGCCGCGACGATGTCACGCGCGTTGACGCCGCGTTGCGCCAGACCTTCCGGCAGATTCATCATTGCGCCGAAGCGGTGGTTCATGACCGCCAACTGTCCGTCGACGCGGAACATGCACAGGCCGTGCGGCATGTTGTTCAGCGCCGTGTCGAACTGGCCGGCGAGCGCGGCTTCACGCTCCCGTGCCACGACCGCTCCCATGAAGATTCGGTGCAGATTCACCGAGAGCTGCATGATCGCCATCAGGAACGCGGCACTGACCAGCGCCATCGCGATGTAGTAGGGCGTTCCACGCAGCGCCAAGGCAAGCACGGCCGGGCCGAAAATCAGCACGGCCTGGAGGTGGAAGATCGCAGGCCGGCCATATGCCCTGCCCGCGCCGCCCGCCGCGATTCCGGTGGTGACCGACAAGGCGATCATGTGGGCCACGGCGTCGTCCGTGGCCAACAGGGCCGTGGCGCACCAGATGCCGATCGCAGCCGCCTGGATCTTTGCCCCGATCTGATATCGCTTCTGCCAGCGTGCGGCCGCCTCGACAGTCATGACCGCCTGACGTGCCTGATAGAGGCGCAGGTCGATCGCCCGCGCGGTCCCGGCCAGGACAAGAAGTGCGACGCACGCCCAGATCAGCGGCTCGCCCGTCCTCAGCGCGGTCAGGGCCGCACCAATCGACACGAAAATGAGTCCGGCCAGCAGCGGACCAGGCGCTTCGAACAGCGAATCGATTTGCGCCGCCGAAGTTTTCGGCGGCCGCTGTTCCGGCTCTCCGCTCTGACTTGCAAACTGCATCTGGTGTCTACGCGCGTCCTGTCTGGAGCGCAGTTTTACCGATCCGGTATGAAGTCTTTCTGAGGGAACATCGTTAAAGTCGAGTTGTTTTGAGTGACCAATAGTCGAAATACATCAATAGAAACAAACCCATGGGAAAAGTTTGCCGAGTGCAACCTTAAAGAACAATTATTGCGGGGAAACATCTGGCAAAGTTTTCGGAAAAGGCGCGCGGTCAAATCATCGCGCGCCGCGGGCGGCGGCTAGCCCGATGTCGAGGACAATAGCGGCGACCATGCCGGGTCGGAGGCAAAGCCCGGCGTCGGCACCTTCAGCTCGTTGCGTCCCGAGATGTCGACGGAGAACAGCGACGGCCCGCCGCTGCCGCCGGGATCGCGGAAGAACATCAGCACGCGGCCGTTCGGCGAGAAGGTCGGACCTTCGTTGTGGTAGCCCGAGGTGAGAAGCCGTTCGCCGGAGCCGTCCGGCTTCATCACGCCGATCGAGAACTGCCCGCCGCCTTGCCGGGTGAAAGCGATGTAATCGCCGCGCGGCGACCACACCGGCGTTGAATAGGTGGCGTTGTTGTCGTCCTTGGAGAAGGAGATGCGCTGCGCCGCTCCGCCGCCCGCGGCCATGACATAGATCTGCGATCTGCCGCCGCGATCGGACTCGAAGCAGATGCGGGTGCCGTCCGGGGAGTAGGACGGAGAGGTGTCGATCGCGGGCGTGTCGGTGAGGCGCGTGGTCGAGCGCGAGCGCAGATCCATCACGAACAGGTTGGAATTGCCGCCCTGCTGCAGGCTCATGATGACGCGCTGGCCGTCCGGCGAGAAGCGCGGCGCAAAGGTCATGCCCGGGAAGTTGCCGACGATCTCGCGCTGGCCGGTCTCGATGTTGAAGAGATAGACCTTCGGATCGCCCTGGCCGAACTCCATGTAGGTGATCTCTTGCGAGTTCGGCGAGAAGCGCGGCGTCAGCACGAGGTCGGAGCCGCGGGTCAGATAGCGCACATTGGCGCCGTCCTGATCCATCATCGCGAGCCGCTTGACGCGACGCTCCTTCGGCCCGGTCTCGTCGACGAACACCACGCGGCTGTCGAAATAGCCCTTCTCGCCGGTCAGCTTCTCATAGATCTGGTCGGAGATGATGTGGGCGATGCGGCGCCAATATTCCGGCGAGGTGAAATATTGCTGGCCCGCGAGCTGCTGGCCGGTGACCACGTCCCACAAGCGGAATTCGGCCTTGAGGCGGCCGTCCGGCTGCCGCGTCATGCGGCCCGTGACGAGGGCCTGCGCGTTGAGGGTTTTCCAGTTCTCGAATTGCGGCGCGACGTCGATGTTGCTGATGCGCTCGATGAAGGCGGCCTGGTCGACCGGCGCGAACAGGCCCGAGCGCTTCAGATTGTTGGTGATGACTTGTGTGACGCCGTTGCCGACGTCGCCGTCGGCCGGCGAGCCCGGCACGAAATTGGTGATCGCGATCGGAATTGGCCGAAACTCGGTGGGGTCGATGCGAAGCCGTCCCTGCGGCTGCTGGGCGAAGGCCTGTCCGCCCCCCAGCATCGCGAGCGTCGATCCGGTCAGGGTCATGAAGCGGCGGCGGTTCATCGATCGAACGTCATTCATCGCAAAATTCTTTTGTTCGGATGTCACAACATGTCTTTCAGGCCGAAAGTCATCGGAATGAGTTTCCAGCTCTCGTATTGCTGCTTCGGCAGGAACGAATAGACCTGACACTGCACGATGGCGCGCCTGGCACTCTCCGCCACCGCCTGTGCGATCGACCGCGACGGTCCCCTCACCGCGACGACGATCGGCTCGGACGCGAGCGATCCGTCGATCTTCATGGGAATGTCGATGTCGGCTTCGTATTGATCTGCATCCTGCCCGTTATAGGTCGGCGTGAAGCAGCGCTTCACCGCCCCCTGGAACGCTCCCCGCCAGGTCGCAATGTTGTTGGCGGCCGTTCCGGTCGTCGATCCCAGCGAGGCCGACGCATTCAGCGTCGATCCGGCGAGCTCGTGCCGGGTCGCCGCGCGCTTGTCCAGATCGCGCTGGATTTGCGCGGGATCGAAGCTGCGCTCCTTGGGCTTCGGCACCTGCGGCGGCTGCACCGCCGCGACCTTCTGCTCCGGCGGCTTGGGCGGGGGCTTCTTGGTTTCGAGCTTTTTCTGGAGCTCGGCGATCGGATCTTCCTTGGCCGGGTCAGGCTTTTTTTCCGGCGGCTTGGGTTCTTCCTTCGGCTTCGCCTCGGCGACGGGCTTGGGCGGCTCGGGCTTCTTCTCGACCGGCTTCTCGACGGGTTTTGGCGGCGGCTCGGGCGTCGAGTTGGTCTTGATCAGCTCTTTCTTCTCGGTGACCTTGCCGACGGCATCTTCCTCGGGCTTGGCTTCCGCGATCTTCTCGACCTTCGGCTTCGGCTCTTTCTTGTCGCCGGTCTTCTGCCCCGACATCATCTGCGCGAGCTGGTCGGTGGAGATGATGTCGATCGGCAGCGACTCTTCGGCCGGAACGAAAGCCCTGCTGCTGAAGGTGACGAGCCCCCATCCCAGCACGAGGACGTGGAGGGCAATCGACGCAACGAGTGTCTTGTCGACCTTCACCTTCACGGTCTACCCCTGATCCGCTTCCGTGACGAGCGCCAGCTTCTTGAAGCCTGCGCCGGATAACTGTCCCATGACCTTGGCCACCGTCCCGTAATCCGCCTTCTTGTCGGCACGCAGATAGATGCGTTCCTCGAGCCCGCCGCGCGCATCCGTGATCGCCTTCAGCTTCGGGATCAGGTCGTTGATCGCGATCTCGGCGTCGTTGATGAACACCTTGCCCTTGATGTCGACCGACATCTGGATCGGCTTCTGGTCGTTGTTTTCGAGGCTCTTGGCCTGGGTCTGCGGCAGGTCGAGCGGCACGCCGACCGTCAGCATCGGCGCCGACACCATGAAGATGATGAGCAGCACCAGCATCACGTCCACCATCGGCGTGACGTTGATCTCGGCCACGACCGGCTTGCGCCGGCCACGGCGCCCACCGCCTCCGGACGAACTCGCAACGTTCATGCCCATGGTCTGGTGCCCAAATTGCCCTTCACACTATACATGCCGTCCGTCACCCCCGCTCGTCGATCTGGCGCGACAGGATGGCTGAAAATTCATCGGCGAAGCCTTCGAGCCGCTGGGCCTGCCGGTTCACCTCGGAGGTGAACTTATTGTAGAAAATAGTGGCAGGAATGGCGGCGATAAGGCCGACGGCGGTCGCAAACAGCGCCTCCGCGATGCCGGGGGCCACCACCGCCAGAGAGGTATTTTTCGACGCCGCGATCGACTGGAAGCTCGACATGATGCCCCAAACGGTGCCGAACAGGCCGACGAAGGGGCCTGCGGAGCCGACGGTGGCGAGCACCAGCAGCCGGCGTTCCAGCCGCTCGACCTCGCGGGCAATCGAGACATTCATGACCTTGTCGATGCGCATCTGAAGGCCCGCGACCGAGCGGGCCTGGCTCTCGAACGAACGCTTCCACTCGCGCATCGCCGCGACGAAGCAGGCCGCCATGGAATGCGTCGGCTTGGCCGAGAGCGTGCGATAGAGGTCCTCGATCGACTCGCCGGACCAGAAAGCCTGCTCGAAACGGTCCATCGAGCGGCGGGTGCGGGCAAACAGGAAGATCTTGTCGATGGCGATCGCCCAGACCCAGACCGAGCAGGCGAGAAGCCCCAGCATCACCGCTTTCACGATCCAGTGAGCCTGCCAGAACAGCGCGATCAGCGACACGTCCGCGGAAGCGGCAACCGGAAGGGCTGACTGAGCCACGTCGGCCGGATTCATAAGCAGTATCCTCTCAAGGCGATCGTTACCTGATGTCCCGATCTCATGTCCCGGCCAGCAAATGGCCGCCGGTTCCCCAATGGCCGCGCTAGAACCCGGCGCGGCCGGCAAGCCCGCTCAAAGCCTTGTCTTTCTGGGGTGCAGGGCTCGTCCAAAGCCGGCCGCCTGCATTCCCTGCCAAGATGTCAAAACTATGGGCCTCGACCCAAGGCTCAGACTTCGGGCTTTGGGCGCGATTGTCCGCAATTACCAGAGCCCGGCGATGGTTAATGCTGGGTTACCGGGACTGAATTTGGCCCCAGGAAAGCCTGGCGTTGCAGGCGGTTGGCAATCTGCCGGCCTCGGCGGGTGCTGACATCACGTCGGAGGAACCAGCCCTCGCCCGAAAATTTGTCCCGAAAATCACTTCTCGCGAGGTTTTGCCATGAGCATCAACCCCAAGTCGACCGCCGCCATCGGCGATCATCCGCTCCACCCCATGATCATCCCGTTCCCCGTCGCCTTCCTGGTCGGCGCGCCCATCGCCGATCTCGCCTTCATCGGAACCGGTGACGGCTTCTGGGCCAGAGCCGCGATTTGGCTGATCGGCGCCGGCATCGTCATGGCGCTCGTTGCCGCCGTGGCCGGCTTCACCGACTTCTTCAGCGACGCCCGTATCCGCAGCCTCAACGATGCCTGGTATCACATGGTCGGCAATCTCGTGGCGGTCGTGCTCGCCGCAATCAATTTCTACCTCCGCTACGCGCAAGGCGCGGAGGCTGCGGTCAAGCCGTGGGGCGTGGTGCTCTCGCTGATCGTGGTCGGCATCCTCCTGTTCACGGGATGGAAGGGCTGGGAAATGGTCTACCGGCATCATGTCGCGGTACTGGACGCACCGGGCCAGACCAGTTCGAAGCCAGTCACGCCGCATCATGGCGGCGAGAGCCGCCGCCGCGCCGCCTGACCGAGGAGCACGTCGCCTGATGACGTGAGGGCGAGTCAGGCCGCCGAGGCGGGTTCGGGGCAATTGGTCAGCCGCGCCGGATTGCCGACTGCGGTACAGCCCGGGGGCACGTCGCACGTCACGACGGTCCCGGCGCCGATCTTTGCAAAATCGCCGATCCTGACGTTGCCGAGAATTGTCGCGCCGGAGCCGATGAACACGCCGCGACCAATGCGAGGCGAGCGCGCCGGCAGTTCCGTGCCGCGACCGATGCTGACGTTCTGAAGGATGGTGGCCTCGTCGCCGATCACCACATCGGCGCCGATCACGATGCCGGTGGCGTGGTCGAGATACACCGATGATCCCAAGCTCGCCGCCGGATGAATGCTGACCTGCAGGACGTTCGAGGCCTCGTTCTGAAACAGCAGCGCCGCGTCGCGATGGTCGTGATGCCAGAGCCAGTTCGAGACGCGCCAGGCCTGCAAGGCGACGTAGCCCTTGAAATGCAGCAGCGGCGCCAACAGTCCGGTGATGGCGGGATCGCGGAGCACGATGGCTTGCAAGTCGCGGCCGGCCGCCTCGATCAGATCGGGCTGGCCATTGAAGGCGTCGCGGGAAAATGTCGTGAAGCGCCCGCGTTCGGCCGCGCTGTCGCCAAGCCGCCGTCCGATCAGGTCGGATAGTGCGGCGGTAAAATCGTCATGGGCGAAGATGAGGCCGCCAAGAGTCCGGCCGAATATGGGGTCGGCTGCCGCTGCGCGCTGCGCCTCGTCGCGGATCTTCTGCCAAAGGGTTTCGCTCGCCATCATCGCCGCTTCCGTCATCGTTGCCGCCTGCGATGTTTTGACGCTTCCTTTTCACTGACGGATATAGAGCGTCGGCAGCCCGCGCGCCACGCACCCCGTGAGGCTACGAGCTTGCATGCCAAGCGGACGGGATCATATATATGGGATCAGTCGAGTTCCCGGCCGAAGCTATGGTCTCAGGATCGTGCTGTCGCGCTGGCCCGGGTTGTTCAGGCAAAGTATCTCGTTCGAAGCCCCGCAGCGGTCCGCCACCCCCGGGTTTGTCGTACACAGCGGCCCTCAATGCTGCCGAAGCGACTCCGGAATCCCGTCATCCAAGGTCACGCCAATCCATGTCGCCCAACGCCTCCGCCGACGACCAACACGACGACATCATGTATCCCTCCGCCCTGCCATTCCTGCTGGTCCATCTCGGCTGCATTGCGGCGATCTGGACCGGCGTGACCTGGCAGGCCATCGCGATCTGCGCCTCGCTGTATGTCGTCCGCATGTTTGCGATCGGAGCGGGCTACCACCGCTATTTCTCCCATCGGGCTTTCGCGACCGGCCGGGTGTTTCAATTCATCCTGGCCTGGCTTGCGCAAAGCACCGCGCAGAAAAGCGTTTTGTGGTGGGCGGCCAAGCATCGGCATCATCATCTGCATTCCGATACCGAAGACGACGTGCATTCGCCGCGTCATCGGGGCTTCCTCTACAGTCATCTCGGCTGGATTTTCTACCGGCAGCACGATGGCACCGACCTCGTGAAGGTCGGCGATTTCGCCGCCTATCCGGAGCTGATGTGGCTGCATCGCCTCGAACTCCTCCCAGCCGTCACGCTGGCTGCGCTCTGCTTCCTGGTTGGCGGATGGTCCGGTCTTGTCGTCGGCTTCCTGTGGAGCACCGTGCTGGTCTATCACGCGACCTTCTGCATCAATTCCCTCGCCCACGTGCATGGACGCAAGCGGTACGTGACCGGCGATGATTCACGCAACAATTGGCTGCTGGCCTTGTTCACCCTCGGTGAGGGCTGGCACAACAATCACCACGCCTACCAGAGCAGCGTGCGGCAGGGTTTTCGCTGGTGGGAAATCGACGTCACCTATTACATCCTGAAGGTGCTGTCCTGGTTCGGCATCGTCTGGAACATGAAGTCGCCGCCCGAGCAGGTGCTGCGCAACGAGCAGCCGCTCGGCGCACGCGTCATCAACCGCGCGGGCCGCGAGCTTGCTGGACGGTTCGATGCGCAGACCCTGGCGCACGCGATCTCGTCGGCGCTACGCCGAGCCGATTTGGCCCAATTGCAACTGCCGACGCTGCACGACATCCTCAGTCGCGCGCACGAAGGCGTCGATGCACTGACGCATCTGCATTTGCCGAAGATTCCGACCCGCGAGGAGTTTCTCGCCGAGGCCAAGGCGATGTTCGCGCGCACGCGATCGCTCAACGAGATCGTGGACTACGCCTACGAACACTTCATGGAGTCGGTTCGCGCGCAGCTCGCCACGGCGCGCTGACCAAGTCTCTCCGGACCAGACTTTCCAGACCAAGCTTTTTCCAAACCAAGGCAATCCGGACGGTCGCGGCAGCCTGACGCGCATTCCCAAACCAAACCGCCCGCCTGCGGGTTGCGCAGGCGGGCGGCTCGGGGCCATCAGGACTTTGGGGGCATGCGCCTGACGGCTTTGAGAGGCGTCAGTCCCGAGATCAAGTTTGAGATCAACCCTGCTGCTGGTCGGTCGGCGGCGGGGTCGGGCGCGTCTTGTGTTGCGCCATGAACTGGTCGAACTCTTCCTTGTCCTTGGCGTGACGCAGACGGTCGAGGAAATTCTTGAACTCGACCTGCTCTTCCTCGAGCCGCTGCAGTGTCTCGGTGCGGTACTCGTCAAAGGCGCGGTTGCCGCTCGAGGGCGGGCCGAAGCCAAAGCCGAAACCGTGGCGCTCCATGCGGCCGCGCATACGATCCATCTTGTACTGCATCCGCTCCATCTTGTTCTGCCAGCGATCCTGGTTGCTCCAGCACGACATTCTTCTGCTCCCGAGTGTGAAAAAGAGAAGGGCGAGTCCGATCGGCCACCAGATGATGAAGCCGACGATGGTCACGGCGATCCAGCCGGGATGCCAGGGCGTATTGAGCATGTGGGGGCGCTCGTAGTGTTGGTCCGAAGGGCCGCGCCATCGATTGACATCAGCGGTGTAGGCCATTTCCCTCTCCATGACGGCATCAGCGCCGTTGTGAATGTAAATAACATTTACATAGGTAGATCATCCCGCGATTTTGTCAAGCCGACCGCCTGACAGGGCGACGCAATTATTTGGGTAACTTTATTTCGGCTTCCCCCAGGGACCACCGGGCGGCACGCCTGAACCGGAGGATGCCTCCGGTGGCACCGGCGGCGGCTCGGCGCTTTTCCCCGGAGGACGGCGATCGGTCGGGAAGCCGAGACCGCGCAGATAGATCAGCACCTCGGCTTCGAGCAGCTCGTCCGGCGACATCGGCAGCTTTCGACGCGCGGCGTCACCGCGGGAGAACAGCGAGGCCACGCCATGCGCCATCGACCAGATGTGCAGCGCCATCATCATCGCCGGAGGCCGCGGCGTGCCCGGCGGCGCCAGCGCGGCAAGCCGCTCCGCCGCAGCACGAATGATGTTGAAAGCACGCTCACTGGCGGCCTGGAGCGCCGGATTGGAATCCACCGGCACGCCCGATTCGAACATCGCGTTGTAGAACGCGGGCTCCTCGCGGGCGAAGGCGAGATAGGCCCTGCCGACACGCTCGAACGCCGTGACGGTGTCGGGCCGTCCGTCGTCCCAGGCCGCGGTCAGGCGCGATTCAAACTGCTCGAAGCCGCGCTGCGCGATCGAGGACAGCAGTT
Source organism: Bradyrhizobium sp. WSM471 (assembly GCF_000244915.1). Classification (NCBI taxonomy): domain Bacteria; kingdom Pseudomonadati; phylum Pseudomonadota; class Alphaproteobacteria; order Hyphomicrobiales; family Nitrobacteraceae; genus Bradyrhizobium; species Bradyrhizobium sp. WSM471. Next base: position 6,658,912 of record NZ_CM001442.1, read on the forward strand.
CTTCACGGTCGCGAAAATGCCGGTACGGCGCCGCCGCACTGACGCCGGCCATGCGCGCGGCATCGGCAAAGGTGAAGCCGGCCGCGCCCTTCTCGGCGATCAGCCCGAGGGCGGCCTGCAACAGGGCTTCCTTCAGATTGCCGTGGTGATAGCCGCGCTCGGCGCGGCGCGTCTCCTTGCGCCAGCTCATGTGAACGACCTTTACATGAGCCGGGCAGGAAGGTCACTAGCGGCGACGGGTTTGAGCGACCCGTATTCTTCCCGGTCCGGGGCGGCGGCCGAGATCCTAGCCGCCGGGGATCGGGAGCACCGGCATGATCTCGACGCGTTCGCCGGGGAAGATCGTGAAATGCGGATGGTTCTCGAACATCTTGGCCGCGGCTTCATGGGATGCCGCGCGCACCACGGTGAATGCGCCCATCTCGTTGGCGATGTCGGCGAGGCCCTTGCCGTCCACCTTCTTGGTCTTACCGAGCGGCCCGCCCATGGCCTCGATCGCGCCCTGGTGCTTTTCCACCCAGCCCTTCCAGGCCGCCATGCCCTCCTGCTCCTTTGCTTTGCGCTCGACCTCGGGCATCGCATTCCATGCGGCCCATTTGGAGCTGGTCTTGCTGCCGAGGAAAACGGCGAGATAGGTGTCGGTGCTCATCGGTTCTCTCCTTTTGGTGATGGATAGACAAAGCTGCGGCTATTTCTTCAGGTCGCCGAAACCGGCGGCGGCCTCCTGCACGTCAGGCGGAAAGTCGCTCATCTCCTGCACCTGACGGATCTCGATGATTTCGTTCGGTGCGGCCGGACACCGCCTGGCCCAGGCGATCGCCTCGGCACGCGAGGTAACCTCGATCATCCAGTAGCCGCCCAGGACCTCCTTGGCCTCGGCGAACGGACCATCAGTCACGATGGGCTTGCCGGCCGCAAATGAGACGCGCGCGCCCATCGACGGCGGGTGCAGGCCGTCGAGCGTGATCAGCACGCCGGCGTCCTTCAGCGCCTCGTTGTAGCGCATCATCGCAGCAACCCGCTCGGGATCCAGTTGAACGTCGGGCGCTGCGGTCTCGTAGCCGAGCGGGATCATCAGCATCATGAATCGCATGAGCATTCCTTGCGTGCTTTTGTCGTTCGGGTTGCGCGGCGAGGCGCCACTCCGGATGGACGGGAGCGACGGCCCGGGCCGCCCGCCCTCACCTCCAAGACGAAGGAACCTTGGCGAAACCGACAGGTGACGAAAATTATTCTGGAGATTGTTGGCTGGCTGCTAGCGGGGCTGCGGCAGGAAACGCCCGTCCTGCCGGGCAGCGCCGAAATAAACCTCGATGCGGCGAACCTTGTCGCCGGCAAAGGTGAAGAACTCCGTGTTGCGAAAGCTCCTGCCATCTGTCGCCAAGCAAAAATAGGTGACGAAGGCCTCGTCGCCTTGGACGAAAATCCGCTCGATGTCGTGCCTTACGATCCAGCCGGTGTCCTTCCAGCAGCGCCCGAAATAGGCCGCCTTGTCGAGGTCTTCGTCGAACGGGCTGGTGAAGCGGAAATCGTCGGCCAACGCGTCGGCGACCTGTTGCCGGTCGTTGCCGAGATAGGCGGCGAAGAGGTCCCGAATCAGGCGCTCGGGATTGGTCATCGAACGGCTCCGTAATCAACATCGTCTTGAAGACGATTGACGCGCAGCCGCGCCGACATCACGTCCGGCAGCAACCACGCGAAAAATAATGCACGCGGCGGCCCGTACAAATACGGCTCGTTCTATGACCGCCGCCGTGCATATGAATCAAGAATGCTTGCAACCTGAGCAACATGGCGGACGCGTGCGAAATACAGAGCGGGCAACGTCTCGTGCAGGAATTTACAGTTGCTAAAGAAGCCCATGCAACTTTTTAGCTTGAGCGAAACGGTATGACAATCCGGCTGATTCGCCCCTCAGCATTAGGCGGAGCTTACGTGTTCAATTTCCAAAGCAAGAAAGTCAGGCACGCGATCGCGGAAGTCGAGGCGCTCGACCGGTCCCAGGCCGTGATCGAATTCGGCCTCGACGGCACCATTCTCGATGCCAACGAAAATCTCCTCAAGATGAGCGGCTATACGCTCTCGGAGATCAAGGGTAAGCATCACAGCATCTTCGTCAGCCCGACTGAACGCGAGAGCGCCCGTTACCGCGACTTCTGGGCCAGCCTGAACCGCGGCGAGTTCCAGACCACGCAATACAAGCGCTTCGGCAAGAACGGCAAGGAAGTCTGGGTCCACGCCTCCTACGCGCCGCTGCGCGACGAGAACGGCAAGGTGGTCAGCTTCATCAAGTTCGCCACCGACATCACGGCATACAAGGTCAAGACCATGGAGGACGCGGGCAAGATCGCCGCCGTCAACCGTGCCCAGGCCGTGATCGAATTCGACATGGACGGCACCATCCTCACCGCCAACGAGAATTTCCTGGGCGCAATGGGCTACTCGCTCGACGAGATCCAGGGCAAGCACCACAGCATGTTCGTGACGCCGGAGGATCGCGCGAGCTCTGCCTATGCCGACTTCTGGGCGCGGCTGAACCGCGGCCAGTTCGAAGCCGCCGAATACAAGCGGATCGGCAAGGGCGGACGCGAAATCTGGATTTTGGCAACCTACAACCCGATCCTCGATGAGATGGGCAGGCCGTTCAAGGTAGTGAAGTTTGCGACCGACGTCACCGCGCAGAAGATGAAGGCGGCCGACAATGACGGACAGCTCGCCGCGATCCAGAAATCGCAAGCGGTGATCGAATTCAACATGGACGGCACCATCCGCACCGCCAACGAGAACTTCTTGAAGGCGATGGGGTATTCGCTGGCAGAGATCAAGGGACAGCACCACTCCATGTTCGTCGAGCCGAACGTGAAGAATTCGACGGCCTACCGCCAGTTCTGGGAGACGCTCAACCGCGGCGAATACCAGGCCGCCGAATACAAGCGGATCGCCAAGGGCGGCCGCGAAATCTGGATCCAGGCGTCCTACAACCCGATCCTCGACCTCAACGGAAAACCCTACAAGGTGGTGAAATATGCCACCGACATCACCGCGCAGGCGATCGGCCGCAAGAAGGCCGACAACGCGCGCGGTCTGATCGAGGCGGTCGCGGCCGGCAGCGAAGAGATGAGCGCCTCGATCCGCGAGATCTCCGCGACCATGGCGAAGTCGCGCGAGAATTCGAAGGTCGCGACCACCCGCGTCGAGGCCGCCGATGGCCAGGCGCAGCGGCTGAACGCAGCGGCGCAGGCGATGAGCGGCATCGTCGAGATGATCTCGGGCATCACCGGCCAGATCAACCTGCTCGCGCTCAACGCCACGATCGAATCGGCGCGCGCGGGCGAAGCCGGCCGCGGCTTCGCCGTGGTCGCCTCCGAGGTGAAGAGCCTAGCCAATCAGGCCAAGCAGGCGACCGACACCATCACATCAGAAATCGACGCGCTGAACACCATCTCCGGCGACGTTGCAAGCTCGCTGACCGCAATCAAGGTCGCCATCGCCGGCGTCAACGAGTTCATCGCCTCTACCGCCGCCGCGGTCGAGGAACAGAGCATCGTGACGGCCGACATGTCGGCCAACATGCAGCGCGCCACGGCGGAGCTGGCCTAGGCCGACCTGCGCGGCCGCAACAGGAGAGCCTCGACGAGCTAAAGGCGCGATAGTTTGTCGCGTCTCCTCGCGGCTTTCGTGGTAGGGAGACCGCCTCAATTCCCGAACCACGGATAAGCTATGACCGCCTCCCCGCAGAAAATCGCCCTCGTTACCGGAGCCGCACGCGGCATCGGGCTTGCGACCGCGAAGAAATTTTTGACCGAGGGCTGGCGGGTGGCATTGCTCGACATCGAAGGCGAGCTGCTCGGCCGCGCGGTCGCCGAGATCGGCCGGGACGAAGCCACGCTGGCGTTGACCTGCGACGTCTCGGACGCAGCCGCGGTTGCCACCGCGATGACGACGGTCGAACAGCGGTTTGGCCGGCTCGACGCGCTCGTCAACAATGCCGGCATTGCCGTGTTCGCGCCGCTGATGGAGACGTCGGAGACCGATTGGCGGCGCGTGCTCGAGGTCAACCTCACCGGCCCGTTCCTCTGCACCAAGGCGGCGGTGCCGCTGATGCGCGACGGCAATGGCGGCGCCATCGTCAACGTCACCTCGATCTCGGCGGTGCGCGCCTCGACGCTGCGCTCGGCCTACGGCACCAGCAAGGCGGGCCTCGCGCACCTCACCAAGCAGCTCGCGGTCGAGCTCGCGTCCCTCAACATCCGCGTCAACGCGGTCGCGCCGGGACCGGTCGACACCGCGATGGCGAAGCAGGTGCACACCAGGGAGATCCGCGCCGACTATCACGACGCCATCCCGCTCAACCGCTACGGCCTGGAAGAGGAACTCGCCGAAGCCATCTACTTCCTGTGCTCGGAACGATCCAGCTACATCACCGGCCAAATTTTGGCCGTCGATGGCGGCTTCGATGCGGCGGGCATCGGCCTGCCGACGCTGCGCGGCGAACGGCGGAACGGATAGACACGGCGCAGGTTGGCCTAGCGAAGCGTCACCCACCTCTTCTCGTCGGCCTATCCCACGGACTCGAATTCGCGGAGGCTTCATGCGACGCGTCACCTTGCTCAGAGCCTTGATGCTCGCATCCGCGCTGCTCGCCGCCACGCCTGCCTCGGCCGAAATCCGCATCGTCCAGTCGCCCGGTGGACAGGTCGGGCCGTTCCTCGATTTGTTCGAGAAGGTGCGCGAGAGCGGCGAGCGCGTGGTGATCGACGGTCCCTGCCTGTCCGCCTGCACGCTGGTACTGAGCATCGTGCCGGGCGAGCGGATATGCGTCACCAAGCGTGCCGTGCTCGGCTTCCATGCGGCGCGCTCGATCGATCGGCGCGGACGCTTCTACGCCGAGCCGGAAGCATCAGATGCGGTGCTTGCGGCCTATCCCGGCCCGGTGCGCGACTGGATCAGCCGCCGCGGCGGCCTCTCGTCGCGGTTGCTTCTGCTGAAGGGACGCGACCTCGCCGCGATCTATCCGCGCTGCCGGTGATGATCAGGCGGACGCAAGCGCCCGCACGGTAGGGCCGCGCAACGACACCGCCTCGATGATCGCGAGCGTCAACTTCACGGCCATCGCGTTGCACGTGAGCCAGCGAACAAGCGCGCCGGCAAAATTGCGCCGGTCACATGCTTCGTGAGTCTAGTAAAAGCTCTGGATCAGCTGGGCCAATTCCATGCTCGCGCAGATGAGCATACCCCAAAGTGCAAAGTTGATCTGCAGCGCCGCCGCCATCGGTCGCTCCCCTTCCAAGTCCGCCCGCCCCAGTTTTTAGAATTTATGACGAAATAAATAACGATTCTGTCCCGGAGTTCACAGCCTAATATTGCGCCAGTTGTTGTGCGATGCGGTCCGCATGATTTCACGAAGCGGCCTCACTGCTCTCGCAATGTGGTGCGACAGCAACATCCATATTCGGCCGTGTCGGCCAGGCGTTTCCCTTAGGTTCCATTTGAGCGGTGCGAGGCAAGCTTCGGCAAGCGGACTTTGCGCGTCGCATACAACACCCAAGGGCCCGGCATGATACGACACGGCTTTGTCTTGCTCACTTTTTGCGCAACGCTCATGGGATGCGTGGTCGCGCCTGCGCAGGAACGCCGTCCGATCGCATGGGACGGCCTCGGTCAGGATCCGAACCGTCCCTCCGTCATCAAGCGTCGTGTGGCGACCCAAGCTCCCGCGGCGAGTGATTCGAATCAGGAGCGGGAGAGAGTCCTCGGCACCTTGCGCCCGTACTCCGCGGCATGGTGGGCAATCCATGACGAAATCGAAGCGGAGAATGACAGGCAGCTCGGGACCAAGCTCGTAATCTGTCCGCGCTGCGTTCCCTCCTCCCAACCACCGAGCAATGACGTGACCGGATCGATCCGCTGATAGGGCACGCGGTCGATCGGCCCATGACGCAACGTCCTCATGCGCGCCCCTCTCCCGCATCGTCGTGGAGAGGGGATCGCCGCTTGGCGCGTCAGGCGATCGCGCCTGTCACATTCCCTCGGCCGGGCAATTCACCATCCAGGGAATGCCGAACTTGTCGACGCACATGCCAAAACCCTTGGCCCAAAAGGTCTTGCTGAAGGGCATGGTGACGTTGCCGCCATCGGCGAGCGCGTTGAACTTGCGCTCGCCCTCCGCCGGGTCCGCGACCGTGAGCGAGATCGAAAAGCCCTGCGGCTTGTGACGATGCTCGGGCGGCGCATCCGACCCCATCAGCACGCTGCCGTCGGGTAGCGACATCCGCGCATGCATGATCGTCTTCTCGCGGCCGGGCGCCGCGGCCATGTCCGGCGGTGCGTCCGACGAACGCATCATGGCGTCGATCTTGCCGCCGAGAACCTTGGCGTAATAATTGAACGCCGCTTCGCAGGTGTCCTGATAGAACAGATAGGGATTGAGCATCGTTTCTCTCCGTTTTGCTTTCGTTCGGGTGACGGCGCTACTTCTCGGTGAGCTTCTTCAGGCTGGCCAGGCCCGCCTCGAAATCCTTGCCGATCATGTTGTCCATGTTGATGAACACCTGCATGACCTTGGACAGGAACGGGGCCGGACCGGACATCGCCCACGTGACCAGTGTGGCATCGCCTTGCGGCACAAAGGTGAACTCGGCGGTGTTGTGGCCTTCGAAAGGCCGCTCGAAATCGAGCTTGATGCGTAGTTTTGACGGCGCACTCGCCTCGAGGATCTCCATATGGCCGGCGCCGACATTGTTGTTGCCGTCCCAGGCATAGGTCGCGCCCCTTCCTTCGGTTCCGCCGAATCTGCGCTTCATGGCGGGATCGCGGCCCTCGTAGGGGGACCAGGCCGTCCAGCGATGGAAATCGGCGACCAAGGGATAGACCGCATTGGCCGGCGCTTTCACGGCGAGGCTGCGCTCGACGCGGAATGTGTCGGGCTTCGTCAGGGCGAGGCCGAGCACGCCCACGATTCCGACCGCGAGCAGGATGACGATGACGGCAATGGCTTTCAACATGAATGGCTCCCTGGATACGCTCCTAGGACGAAGGGAGGGGGTCGAGCCCGACAAGGCGAAGCAAAAATTTTGCAACGCCCGAAACAGGCGCTCCCTACTTCACCTTGGCGCCTTCGACCTTGGCGTCTTGCCTGGCGCCGCCATTTGCGCCCTTGGGCTGGCTGTCCCGGATCAGGCGATCGAGATGCATGCGGATGTGAGCCGCTTCTGCGGACGTGTTAGCGAGGGCGATGGCGCGGTCGAAGGCGATGCGGGCTTCGTCGTTGCGGCCGAGCTGCATCAGGAAGGCGCCGCGCACGCCGTAGAAGTGGAAGTAGTTGGCAAGCTTTGGCGCCAGCGGCTCGATCAGGTCGAGCGCGGCTTGCGGTCCGCGCACCTTGGAAACCGCGACCGCGCGGTTGAGCGTCACCACCGGCGAGGGCTGAACCACCTCCAGCGCACCATAGAGCAGGTCGATCTGCGCCCAGTCGGTCTCCGCGGGCGTGGACGCGCGGGCATGCAGCGCGGCAATCGCGGCCTGGATCTGGTAGGGCCCGCTGCGGCGATGGCGTATCGCCTTGTCGATCAGCGCGAGGCCTTCCGCGATCATCGTGCCGTTCCACAGCGAACGATCCTGGTCGTCCAGCAGGATCAGCGAGCCATCCGCGGCAAAGCGCGAGGCACTGCGCGCATGCTGCAACAAGATGAGCGCCGTGAGGCCCATGATCTCCGGCTCGCTCTGGAACAGCCGCAACAGCAGCCGCGCCAGCCGGATCGCTTCCTCGCACAGCGGCTTTCTGATCTCGGCGGTGTCGCCGCTCGCCGAGTAGCCTTCGTTGAAGATCAAATAGATCATCGCGGCGACGACGGCGAGCCGCTCCGAGCGCTCGACCGCGCCCGGCGTTTCAAATGGTGTACCGGCCTCCGCGACCTTGGCCTTGGCACGCGTGATGCGCTGCTCCATCGCCGCATCCGACACCAGGAAGGCGCGCGCGATCTGCTTCACCGTCAGGCCGCAGACGATACGGAGCGCCAGCGCGATCTGCTGCGTCGCCGGCAGGCCTGGATGGCAGCAGATGAACATCAGCCGCAAAATGTCGTCGCGGTAGTGCGAGCCGTCGAGCCGCTCCGCGAGCGCGCCCTCAGCGTCGTCGAGATCGGAGATCGCCTGGTCGTCCTCCGGCAGCGGCTGCTGCTTGCGGGTGCGGCGCACTTCGTCGATCGCAACGTTGCGGCCGACCATGATCAGCCAGGCCGCGGGATCGCGAGGCGGCCCGTTCTGCGGCCAGGTCTTCAGCGCGCGCAGGCAGGCGTTCTGGAAGGCCTCCTCCGCGGTGTCGAGATCCCGGAAATAGCGCAGCAGTGCGCCGACCGCCTGGGGGCGCGCCGAGGTCAGCGCGGTCTCGATCCAGGCGGTATCGGCCTCGCTCACGTCAGATTCCCTCCGGGCCTGAACACGCCGACGGGGCGCACCTCGTAGGCGCCGCCGGGATTGGCGGCGCCGAGGTCGCGGGCGACATCGAGTGCGTCATCGAGATTCTTGCAATCCACGATATAGAAGCCGAGCAACTGCTCCTTGGTCTCCGCGTAGGGGCCGTCGAGCACCAACGGCGGGTCCTCCTTGCGCAGCGTCGCTGCCGCAGTGGTCGGCAGCAGCCGCGCCACCGGGCCGAGCCGGCCCTGCTGTGTCAGCTTCTCCTGCACCACGGCGAGCTTCTTCATCACGGCCTCATCCTGGTCCTTGCTCCATGAGCCGACGAAGTCCTCGTCGTGATAGCAAAGGATCGCATAAAGCATGGGCAGTACCTTCTCTGAACGCTTGTTTTGAAGACGATCCACTATGCCCCGCCCCGACATGGCTGCGGAAAAAAATTGCAAGAAAAATCCGGCAGATCGTGCCAAGGAGGGCCTTCAAAAACGGAACTTAAAGAGGCACTTCGAATGACCGTGGGCACACTGGCCGTCCTGATCAACAGCACGCAGCAAAACTGGCTGCCGGAGCGCTGGAAGGCCCGGTTCGACGCGGTCAGCGGCGGCCGCCGCGTGGTGCTGCTGCCCGATGCCGGGCTCGATCCGGCCGAGGTGCACTATGCCGCGGTGTGGAAGCCGGTGCCGGGCGACCTCGGCTCCTTCCCCAATCTACGGGCGATCTTCAATCTTGGCGCCGGCGTCGATGCGCTGATGGCGGACAAGAGCCTTCCGAACGTGCCGCTGGTGCGCGTCGCCGTGCCTGACCTGACCGGCCGCATGACCGAATACGTCGTGCAGCACGTGCTGATGCACCACCGCCAGGAGCTTTATCTGCGCCAGTCGCAGCGCGAAAAGCGCTGGGAGCCGACCTATCAATGGCCGGCGAGCGCCGTCACGGTTGGTGTCATGGGACTGGGCACGCTCGGTGCCGACGCGGCCGATGTGCTGCGGCGGCTTGGTTTCGGCGTCGCCGGCTGGAGCCGCAGCCCGCGCACCATCGCGGGTGTCGAATGCTTCCATGGCGCCGGGCAGATCGACGCATTCCTGCGCACGACCGATATTCTGGTCAGCCTGTTGCCGCTGACGCCCGATACACACGGCATCCTCAACCGCGACGTCTTCACCAAGCTCAACCGCAAGAGCCCGCTCGGTGCGCCCGTGCTGATCAACGCCGGCCGCGGCGGCCTTCAGAACGAAGCCGACATCCTGGCCTGCCTCGACGACGGCACGCTGGGCGCCGCCTCGCTCGACGTCTTCGTGCAGGAGCCGCAGCCGAAGGACAGCCGGTTCTGGACCCATCCAAAGGTTTTGCTGACGCCACATAACGCCGCCGACACCGACGCCGATGCGATCTCGGCCTATGTCGCCGAGCAGATCGCGCGGTTCGAGGCCGGTGGTGTGCTGGAGAACGTGGTGGACCGGACGCGGGGGTATTAGGCCGCACGCGGCGCCTCATTCCCGGTGTCGTCCTGGCGAAGGCCAGGACGACGCCAGAGTTCTCGGTCACTCCGTCCCCCCACGAAGGCACCCGCTCGGCCGGTATCCCGTTCACCCTCTCTTAGCGAGAAGTTGATAGGTCTCCTTAATCAACGCTCAACGAACGAGTCGGACATGCGCTTGACGCTCGGCCTCAGGATGCGGATCACGGTTGCGCTGGCGGTGACGGCAGCCGCGACCGCGCTGTTTGCGGTGCTCGGTGCAATGTGGATCATCGCGGGGATCATCGACCGCGCCGACCAGCGCGAGCTGCGCAGCCATTACGATGCCCTGCAATCGCGCATCACCGAAGAGTCCCGCCGCGCCGCCGCCATGAGCGCCGTCGTCGCCGCGATGCCCGCGACGCAGGACGCCATGGCCAAACAGGATCGCAATGCCCTGGTCAGCCTGTTCGGGCCGGTCTTTGCCGCGACCAAATCGGAGTACGGCGTCGAACAGTTCCAGTTCCACGTGGCGCCCGCGACCTCATTCTTGCGCGTGCACCAGCCTGCCAAATTTGGCGACGACCTCTCGGGCTTCCGCAAGACCGTGATCATGGCCAACCAGGAGCGCAAGGTCGTGGTCGGCCTCGAGGGCGGCCTGGCCGGGCTCGGCATCCGCGGCGTCGTGCCGATCGCGCAAGGCGGCAAGCATCTCGGCTCAGTGGAGTTTGGCCTGACCTTCGGCCAGTCTTTCCTGGACGACTTCAAGACCAACCGCCATGTCGACATCGCCTTCCATCTCGCGGACGGCGGCGGTTTCAAGCTGTTCGGCGGAACGCTGAAGGGCAAGAGCTTCTTCGACGCGACCGATTACGGCCGCGCCGCCGGCGGTGACTTCACGATGCGGCAGGCCAAGCTCGACACGACGCCGGTGGCCGCGCTGCTCGGACCGATCAGGGATTTTTCCGGCAAGCCCCTCGGCGCGGTCGAACTGGTGATGGACAATGCCGACTATGTGGCCTCCGCCGACCGTGCCTGGCTGCTGGCATTCGGCATCGCCGCGCTCGGGCTCGTGCTCGCCGCAATCGTCGGCTATCTCATCGCCCGCAGCATCTCGCGTCCGATCATCTCCATCACCACCGTGATGCGCGAGCTGGCAGACGGACACCTCGATGTCGCCGTCCCCGCCAGCAAAGCGAATGACGAGGTCGGCGCAATGGTCAAGGCGGTCGCAGTGTTCCGCGACAACGCCGTCAACTTCAACAAGCTCCAGGCCGACCAGGCCGACACCAAGGCGCAGTCCGAAGCGGAGAAACGGCGCGCGTTCGCCGCGCTCGCCGACAATTTCGAAGCCAGCATCCGCGACGTCGTCACCACGGTCTCCTCGGCAGCGGTCGAGATGGAGAACACCGCGCGCTCTATGTCTGATATCGTCGAGCGGCCGCGGCAGCAGACCGGCACGGTGTCGTCGGCCTCGGCGCTCGCCTCGGAAAATGTGCAGACGGTCGCTGCCGCCGCGGAAGAGCTGTCGTCGTCGATGACCGAGATCAGCCGGCGCCTTGCGCACGCGACCGCGGTGGTCGGCAAAGCTGCGAGCGACGGTCGACGGTCGAATGAGCGCGTGCAGAGCCTGGCCGACGCCGCGCAGAAAATCGGCGACGTGGTCTCCTTCATCAGCGGTATTGCCGAGCAAACCAATCTGCTGGCACTCAACGCGACGATCGAGGCGGCGCGCGCGGGCGAAGCCGGCCGCGGCTTTGCGGTGGTCGCCTCCGAGGTAAAGGCGCTGGCCACCCAGACCGCCAAGGCGACCGAGGAGATCGGCGCGCAGGTGACGGCGGTGCAAGGCGAGACCACCGGCGCAGTGGACGGCATCCAGTCGATCTGCGCCACGATCCAGGAGGTCGACGAGATCTCCGCGGCGATTGCCGCCGCCGTCGGCCAGCAGGGCACCGCGACGCAGGAGATCGCCCAGAACGTCCAGCAGGCAGCCGCCCGCACCGGCGAGGTCTCGCAAAACATTGCGGGCGTCACCGCCGGCATCGCCGCGACCGGGACAGCGGCGGAGGAAGTCCTGGGCTCGGCGATCGAGCTATCAAAGCAATCGCAGCGGCTGCGGGACGAGGTGGACCGTTTCCTCGCGCATATTCGCGCGGCGTAGCAGGCTACAAACTCAGTGTCGTCCTGACGAAAGCCAGGACCCATTACCCCAGGGAGGAGCTGCGGCGCGACGGCGGCAACTCCGAATCTTCGCCAAACCAGATTCGGGTGCCTATGGTCCTGGCTTTCGCCAGGACGACGTTTGGGAGATAGCTCGCGCCACGCAACCGCCTAGCTCTTTCGTCCCACCATCACGTCGATCGCCCCCTTCACGATCGCCTCGAGCTCCTTCCGCGACACGCGGGCGCGGGAGCGGATAGCGATTGAATGCACTGTCGCTGAAGCGAGCTGTGCCAGCACTGCTGGATCGGCGCTCTCGGGCAACTCGCCTTTCTCCTTGGCGCGGCGGAAGCAACTCGCAAATGCCTTGTCGAGTTCGTTGAGGCCATCGAGCACCATGGCCCGGATGTCGGGATCGCCGATCGCTTCGGAGGCCGCCGTGACCACGGTGAAGCAGCCGCGCGGGCCGGTCTCGCCGGAGAGATAGATGTTCAGCGCGGAGGCGAAGATACGCTCCAGCCGCTGGCGCACCGGCATCTCCTGGCGAAAGATCTCCACCATCGATGCGCGCGCATCCTCGCGGTAGCGTTGATAGCTCTTGATGTAGAGCTCGCGCTTGTCGCCGAAGGCGCCATAGAGGCTCGGGCGATTCATTCCGGTAGCTTCGCTGAGATCGTCGAGCGAGGTCGCCGCGAAACCTTGCGTGCGGAACAGATCGAGCGCCTTGCCCAGCGCGACGTCGGGTTCGTAGGCGCGCGGACGGCCGCGGCGTTTGGGTTCGCTGGCAGCAGCTGGCGGCTTGGCTTTTTGTACCATTTTGCAATTTAATCCTTGACCGTCCTCATAATATGCAAGACAGTACAAAAATCAATCTGGCCAGGTTGAGCGACACTCCAAAAGTCACATCGAGGAATTGCCCAAGGAGGCTCAAGATGGATCTTTATTTCTCGCCGCTCGCCTGTTCGATGGCGAGCCGCGTCGCGCTGTATGAAGCCGGCGCCGAAGCCAAATATCTCGAAGTCGATCCGCCGACCAAGACAGTGCTGAGCGACGGCACTGACTTCCGAACCGTGAACCCGATCGGCCTGGTGCCGACACTGCGCACCGACGAGGGCGTGGTGCTGACCGAGAACGCCGCGATCCTGCAATATATCGCCGACCGTTTCCCGCAATCGGGCCTCGGCGCCGCGGCGGGCATCGAGCGCACGCGGCTTCATCAATGGCTCTGCTTCATCGGCACCGAGCTGCACAAGGGCCTGTTCATCCCGGTGCTCGACCGCAAGGCGCCGCAGGAGACGAAAGCCTATGCGCTGGAGAAGAACCTGTCGCGGCTGGATTACCTCGACAATTACCTGAAGGGGCGCGACTTCCTGCTCGACCATTTCAGCGTCGCCGACGCCTATCTCGTCACGGTCATCAACTGGACCATGGCGACGCCGCCGATCGAGCTCGCCAAATGGCCGAACGTGAAGGCCTATTACGAACGCCTGCGTCAGCGACCGTCGATCGCCAAGGCGATCGCGGAAGAGTTCGAACTGTACAAGGCCGAGCAGGCGCGGAAGAAGGCCGCGGCGTAAGCGGCATTCGAAACGACCGTCGTTCCGGCCAATGCGGCCGGGACGACGGGTCCGGACGGAACACGTGACTATTTCGGCGTCTGCAGTACGACCCCGTAGCGGCCGTATATCCGATCGATCGTACCGTCGTTTCGCAGCCGTTCAACCGCTCCATCGATGGTGTCGCGCAATGCATCATCCGGACGGACCATGCCGACCGCGACGTTCCAGTTGAGATCGGCCACGGACTCGTCGCGATCCAGGATACGAAATGCCTTGTCTGGATGCGTCAGATTGAAATAACTCGCTGCAGTGGGTGTGACCGCAGCGGCATCGATCTCATGGTTTGACAAGGCATCGAGGCTGTCGCTCTCGAAGCCGAAAGTCGACGTCGGGACGTGCCGTTGACTGATGATCATGGCAGCGACGGATCCGACCTGCACCCCGACCTTGGTATGCTCGTTGAGGCTCTGGAACGAGGCGAGCGCGCTGGATGAGGGGACGGCGAGCGCGACGCCTGTGCGATAATACGGTTTTGAGAATCTCAAGCGGGTTTCACCCTGCGCTTCGCGGTCGGCGATGACGTCCAGAACAATGTCGCATCCGGCGCTCCGCATCTGGTACTGGGTGATGATCCAGTCGAGACGCAGCGAGACGCCGAGCTCGTGTGCCAGCGCCTCGCCCAATTCGATCTGAAAGCCGGGAGGATCGGCGGCCTTGCTTGCGAACGGAAGCGAGTTCGGATGGGCGCATAATCCGAGCACACCGGATGCGCGGATCGCGTCCAGGGTTCGCCCCTGCGCAGGATTCAGCAATCCGATCACGGCGCCGACCACAAGCGGGAGAACTGTCTTCATCCCGCGTCCTCGTATCGACATCGGCTGGTCCATTCAGCCCTCGCGCGGCTTCAGGGCGCGGATGTATTTGACGATCTGGTCGATCTGCGCGTCGGTGAAGGCCCCGCCGAATGCCGGCATCGCACCAGACTTGCCGTTCTTGATGCGGCTGTGCAGATAGTCGTCGTCGCGCGGCGAGTTCATCAGCTGTGGTCCCTTGCCGGCGGCCCGGCCGCCTGCGGAGTGACAAAAGCCGCAAGTCCCCGCGAATAGCTGTTCGACGTCGAACGTCCCGTTGTCGGGTACGGGAGTGGCAGACTGCGCCTGAATCGGTGCGGCATACAGTGACGAGGCGCCCAGCACCGCCGATAGCAGCGCGGTGATCTTCTTCACATGCAAGTTCAAGGTATCCAGCTCCATATCCTGAAGCGCCACGCCCCGAAGCACGAGTCCTGAAGCACACCCGGAAATTCCAATGCACGGGAAGCAAGCTTGCGCCTGCTCCCCGGCAATCTGCGATGATTTATTTCAAGCTGAAGACGACGAGCGCCCCGTCATCACGCGGCATGCTCTTGTAGGCGCCGCCGAAGTTTGGCGCGTATTCGTCCGCCAGCATGCCGCCAAAGCCTGCGACTACGGCAATGTACTGCTTGCCGTTGACGGAATAGGAAACGATGCCGCCCTGGTGGCCGGTGCCGTTGTTGTGACTCCAGAGCTCGGCCCCGGTTTCGGCATCGTAGGCATGAAGGATGCCGCGGGAGTCGGGCACGAATACGAGATTGCCCGCAGTCGACAGCACGCTTCCGAGCGGCGGCTCAGGATAGCGAACCTCCCACTTCTTGGCGCCGGTGATGGGGTCGCGCGCGTCGAGATGTCCATAAATCTCTCCGCCCGGAGGGGGCACCATCTTGAAATCGGCGCCGATGTTGAGCTGGACCTGGGGCGCTGTGACCGGCGTCGTCTTCTGGACGTCGAGCGTCATGCACCATTCCTGGCCGATCTTGTAGTACAGGCCGGTCTTCGGGTTGTAGGAGCCGGCGTTCCAGCTGACGCCGCCGCCGATGAAGGGGCACAGCGGCGGTTCGGTGACCTTCCCGGCGGTGAAGTCGCGACGGCCGATCAAGGCACCCGTCTTGGGATCGATATCCTTGACGAAATTGATGTTCTCAACGAGCCGCCAGACATTTTTCACGGCGAGATTGCGGTCATAGACGAAGACGAAACCGCCCTTGTTCGGGTGAACCACGAACTTCTGACCGTCGCGTTCCAGCATCACAAACTCGCCGACCGCGCTGTCGAAATCCCAGGCGTCGTGGGGCAATTCCTGATGATGGAATTTCAGCCTGCCGGTATCGACGTCGAGACCGATCACCGAACTCGTGTAGAGATTGTCGCCGGGACGCGCGCCTTGCGTCTTGTAATCGGCACCCGACCAATCGTAGAGCGGCGCCGGGTTTGCGGTGCCCCACAGGATCGTGTTGGTCTCGGAATCGTAAGTGCCCGGCATCCAGCCACCGCCACCGCCCGTGCGCCAGGAATCGTTTCCCCACGTCTTCATGGCCTCGTCGGTGCCGGCGACGGTCAAGAACTCCCACTTCTTCTTCCCGGTGGTGGCATCCAGGCCGAAGATCGGGCCGCGGCCCGGCCATTCACCACCTTGCGCTCCGATGATCACCGTACCCTTTGCGTAAAGCGGTGCACCGGTGAAACCGACCGTGAGCTTCTGCGAGTCGATCAGCCTGGTTTCCCAGAGGACCTTCCCCGACTTCATATCCAGGCCGAGGACCCTGCCATCCATGGTGCCGACGAAAACCTTGCCCTCGCCGAGCGCTACGCCGCGATTGTAGGGGGAATGGGTCTGACGGGAGATCAGGGCCTCGTCCAGCTCCGGAAAATGGGACCAGATCACCTCGCCTGTCGCGCCGTTGAGCGCAAAAACCCGGCTGTAAGAACCCGAGTAATAGAGCACGCCATCCGCCGCTAGCGGCATCGATTGCAGGCCGCGGGTCGAGCGCCCTGGAATGTGGGTCCAGGCAACGTTCAGATTGCCGACATTGTTTGCATTGATCTGCGCCAGCGGGCTGTAGTGATAGGATTTGTATGAACCGTGGTAGGTCAGCCAATCGTTCTGACCGCCGTTTTCGATCCGCGCAGTATCCACGGACTGGGCCAAGGCCGACGACACCACCAGCGTCGCGCCTGCAAGAAGAGGTAGACCAGACTTACACCAACGCTTCTTCATCCGTTCCTCCCGCTTTATGTTGTTTAACTTGCGTCTCACAGACGCCGCCGCGAGGGATGTTGCAGTCCGCTATCTGTCGGTTCTTCTCCATTGCAGACGAGCCGCCAACGGCTCTCGATCGCTCTCGGCGGACATCGCCAAAAGGTGCTACGTTCTCTGGATTGGTTGCAGTTGTGCTTATCCTCGCTCCGGCAGCGTACGCCGGATGACGAGGAGCGCAAAGACGGAACACGCGCACGGCGCGAATTTGACGCGCGGCGCAGGTCACAAACGTCAGTTGCGCTGTCCGGTTCGTTTGGCCTCGCAGTCTCAGACTGCTGCGGGCGGACGCGATAGCGCCAAGCCCCGAGGAAGGATTTACCCGTACAGCACGCGCGGGAGGATCGTGACGATGCCGGGCCAGAGCGTCAGCAGCAGCACGAAGCCGACCATGATGAGCAGATAAGGCATCGTGACGCGCGCGATGTAGCCGAGGCCATCGTCTGTCAAGCCCTGGATTACGAACAGATTGAAGCCGACCGGCGGGGTGATTTGCGCCATCTCGACCGCAAGCACGAGGAAGATGCCGAACCAGATCTCGTCGAAGCCGGCGCCCTTCACGATCGGCAGCACGATGGGCAGCGTCATCACGATCATCGAGAAGCCATCGAGGAAGCAGCCGAGGATCAGATAAAAGATAATCAGCACCACGATCAGCATGAAGGGCGATAGCCCCAAGCCCTTCACGAAGGCGGCGACTGTTTGCGGGATGCCGAGGAAGGCCGCAGCGTTGCCGAGGATCGAGGCGCCGAGCACGATCAGCGCGATCATCGAGCAGGTCACGACCGAGCCGATCAGCACGTCACGCATCACCTGCTGCGACATCGAGCCCTGCGCCCAGGCGACCAGCGCCGCGCCGAACACGCCGACCGCTGCGGCCTCCGACGGCGTCGCCAGCCCGCCATACATCGAGCCGAGCACGCAGGCGATCAGGAACAGCGCCGGCGCGAGGTCCTTCAGCGCCGCAAAACGTTCGCGCCACGGCACCTGCGAGAGTTTGGCTTCCGTCTCCGGCACCATGCTGGGGTTGAGGGTCGTGTGCAGCATCACCCAGCCCATGAAGGTGGCGGCCAGCAGCAGGCCGGGCAGCAAGCCGGCCGTGAACAGCTTCAAGATCGAAACGTCGCCCAGCACGCCGTAGATGATCATGATGTTGGAGGGCGGGATCAGGAAGCCGAGCGTGCCGGCGCCGGCGAGCGAGCCGATCGCGATGTCACGGGAATAGCCGCGGCGCGTGAGCTCGTTGAGCGACATGCGGCCGATCACCTGCGTCGTCGCCGCCGACGAGCCGGAGATCGCCGCGAATATGGTGCAGCCGATTACGTTCACATGCAGAAGACGACCCGGCAGAAGCCCTGCCCAGGGTGCGAGTCCCTGGAACAGCGAACGCGATAGACGGGTGCGAAACAGCAGCTCGCCCATCAGGATGAACAGCGGCAACGCCAGCAGCTCCTGCGTCGTCAAGATGTTCCAGGCGTATTGCGGCAGCAGCTTGTCGAGCGGGATCGAGCGGAACATCGCCAGCAGCAGCGTCGCGGTGAGCGCAAGCGTCAGGCCGATCCATACGCCGCATGCCAGAAGCGCAAACAGGATCGCAAAGAGAGCGACGACTTCTATGGTCATGGAGTCCGGTGTCCGCTGGCTTGCGCAAGGGCGATCATTCGACGGGCGAGGCCTTCATGCGATGATCCTCCAGCGGCAGGCCGAGCACGGCCTGAATCGCGCGCGCCAGGAACTGGAGCGTCAGCAGCAGCATGCCGAAGGTGACGACTCCTTGCGGAAACCACAGCGGGGTATCGCTCGAGGTCGAAACCTGGCCGCGCACATAGGCGCCGAAGGCGAACTTCGCCATCGACGAGGTCAGGAAGGCCATGAAGGCGAAGCCCGCGGCGGCCGACAGGATTTCGATCGCGCGCTGAAAGAGGGCCGGGACGTTCTTCAGCAGCAGCACGACGCGGATATGGCCACCGACGCGCAGGGTCATGGCAGCCCCGAAGGTGAAGGACGCCGCCATCAGATAGGAGGAATACTCCCACGCGATCGAGATCGTGGGCGGAAAGAACGACAGGAAGTTCGAGAGGAAGCGCGTTGCGACCTCGCACAGCATCAGCAGCGTCAGCATCAAGAGACAGCCGCCGCCGATCCAGCCGTCCAGCCGGCCAAGACGATCGATGCCGTCGAGCAGGATGCGCAGCGGCGCCGGCGCCGCTGCGTTGAGACTCTGCGGAGCTGCGGGCGAAACGCTTGCCACGCTCCGTCCTCAGCGCTTCATTTCGGCGAGATAGGCCCGCACCGGCTTGTCGGCCGCCGGCACGCGCTTGACGAAAGCGTCGAGCTGCGGCGCGGTCTTGGCGCGAATGTCCGTCATCATGGCCTCCGAGACCGGCACCACCTCCATCCCGCCTTCCTTGAGCCGGTTGAGACTGTCGACGTCCGCCTTGAGCGAGTTCGCCCAGAAGCCCGGCTCCATCTTCGCGGCGATGCCTGCGACGAGCTGTTGCTGATCGGCGCTCAGTGCCTTCCAGGAATCGAGGTTGACGGTGAGCATCTGCGACGACCAGACGTGGTTGGTCGCGTAGATGTATTTCAGGAATTCCCAGAATTTTCCGTCGACGCCCGACACCGCCGAGGTGGAGACGCCGGAGACCGCGCCCGAGGCCAGCGCCGGGATCGTCTCACCCCACGGAATCATCACCGGCGCCATGCCGACCACGGCCAGCATCTCGACGGCGTTCTTGTCGGGCACGCGGATCTTGATGTTCTTCAACCCGTCGACATCGGCGACCTTGACCTTAAGGTGCAGATATTGGGTCGGCCAGGGCACGATGTAGAGGATCTTCTGGTTGTTGCGCGCGGCGACCTTCTCGTATTCGGGCCGCACATATTTGTGCAGCACCTTCAATTCGTCCATGGAGCCGCAGAGAAAGGGAATGCTCTCGACGCCCATGAAGGGCTCGTCGCCGACCTGCTGAATATTGAGGACGTCGGCGAGCGGCACCAGGCCGTCGCGCACGGCGCGCAGATGCTCGGGGCCCTTGAAGCCGAGCTGGCCACCGGCCTTCACGGTGATCGCGACCGAGCCGCCGCTCTGCTTCTTCACCTCCTCCGCGAAGGCAAACGCGTTCTGGGTGTGGAAATTGCCGTCAGGCCATACCGTCGACATGTCCCAGCTCACCGTCGCCGCTTGCGCACGGGTCGAGATGTGGCCGGCCGCGAGCAGCGTCGCTGCGCCCGCTGTAAAATTCCGTCGCGTGATCATTGAGCCCCTCCGTTTGCTACGCGCACGACGCCTGAAGCGTCATCGCGTATGCCCATAAACTGCAACCGCGTTGTCGGCCGACACCAGGCCGCTTTCGATATCGTCGTTGACGGCTGTCGGCGCGCGCTCCCGGGGATCGCCGATGCCGGCGCCGCCTGGTGTCAGCACCACCAGCCGGTCGTCCGGCGGCACCTGCTGAAAGCCTTTCCCACGCAGCTTCTTGCCGGACTTCAGGCCGACATAGCCGGCCTCGCCGTTCTTGCCGCCATCGCGGCCGCGTGGCGGATGATCGATGCGGTCGAACGCGGCCAGGATGTCGAACGGCGCATCGACCCCGCTGCCGACTTCGATGATCTGGCCGAGACCGCCGCGGGTGCGCCCTGCCCCGCCGGAATCCGGACGCAGCTCCTTGCGCCAGAAGATCAGCGGCGTCTGCGTCTCGGCGATCTCGACCGGCGTGCCGCGCACGCCGCTGGGATAGGCGGTCGCCGATAGCCCGTCCTTCGCGAAGCGCGCGCCGGTGCCGCCATTGGAAGTCACCGCCATCGAGAATCCGTAATTGCCGCCGGCGCCCGAGCGGGTCTGTCCGCGCACGTTGAGATTCCACAGGCACGATGTCCCTTCCGCGGGCACGCGCTCGGGAATGATCTGGCGCAGGCAGCCGAACACGACGTCGGGCAGCATCTGGCCGATGATGTGGCGCGAGGCGACCGGCGCCGGCTTCGGCGCATTGAGGATCGCGCCCGGGGGAGCCGATACCGTCAGCGGCGAGAGCGAGCCGGCATTGTTCGGGATCTGCGAGGCGACGACGCAGCCGAGACCGAACACGGTGTAGGCGATGGTGTAGGACAGAGGCACGTTGATGCCGAATCTGGACGCGGCCGAGGTGCCGTCGAAATCGACGTGGATGCCTTCGTCCGAGATCGTCAACGTCGCCTCAAGCGAGACCGGCGCGTCATAGCCGTCGACCACCATGGTGTTGCGCCAGGTGCCCTTCGGCAGCCTGGCGATCTCGGCCAGCACGGCCTCGCGCGAGCGGTCGCAAATGTAGTCGCCGAGCGCATCGAGCGAGTCGATGCCGAACTCGGTCATCATCTCGACCAGGCGCTCGCAGCCGACGTCGTTGCAGCCGGCGAGCGAGTAGGTGTCGCCCTCGGTGTCGATCGGCAGCCGCGTGTTGGTGCGGATCATCGCCATCAGCGTCTCGTTGACGACACCCTGGTCGATCAGCTTCAGCATGGGGATGTAGAGCCCCTCCATGAACACGTCGGTGGCGTCGGGTCCGAAGCCGATGCCGCCGATGTCCATGAGATGGCTGGTGCAGGAAAACAGCGCGACCGGCTTGCCGTCCTTGAAGCAGGGCGTGGTGACGACGAAATCGTTGAGATGGCCGGTGCCCATCCAGGGATCGTTGGTGATATAGGCGTCGCCCTCCTTCATCGTCTCGATCGGAAAGTGGGCGATGAAGTGCTTGACCGATTCCGCCATCGAGTTGACGTGGCCGGGCGTGCCGGTCACCGCCTGCGCCAGCATCCGTCCCTTGAGGTCGAACACGCCGGCCGAGAGGTCGCCGCATTCACGCACGATCGGACTGAAGGCGGTGCGGAGCAGCACCTGCGCCTGCTCCTCGACCACGGCGATCAGCCGGTGCCACATGATCTGAAGGTCGATCAGGCTCGCGCCGCTTGCCTTGCTCATGATCAGGCCGCCTTCCGTTCCATGACGATGCTGCCGGCACCATCGATATGGGCATCAAAACTGTTAGAGACGAATGTCGAGGTCTCGTCCTCCGCGATCACGGCGGGACCTGCAATCGTCGCGCCCGGCGCCATGTCCTCGCGGCGGTAGAGCGGGATCTCGATCACCTGCCCTGCCCGGCCGTCGAAGAATTTTCGGCTGCCCGACGCCTTGCCCGCGGGCATGCGTGCCACGTCGGCGACGCGCGGCGGATTGCGTGCCTCGGTCGTCGCAAGCACCGACCAGCTCAACACCTCGATCGCGGCACCCGGAATCGATCGCTCGAACATCGCCGCATAATCCGCCTCGAACTTCTGGCGCAGGCCGGCCAGATCGGCCGTCGCCAACCGCCGGTTCGGCAGTTCGATCGATATCTCATGGCCTTGGCCGACATAGCGCATGAAGGCGGCGCGGCGCTCGCGAACCTGCGCGCCTGCCGCACCCGTCTCGACCAGCGCACGCGCTTCGGTCACCATCTCCTGGAGCAGGTCGGAGACCCCCTCGGTGTCGAAATCGTCGAGCCGCACGTGACGGCTGCGCACCAACTCATAGGCGATCGGAGCCGCAAGGAAGCCGACGGCCGACCCGACGCCGGCATTGGAAGGGACGATCACGCGGGAGACGCCGATCTTCTCGGCGACGCGCGCTGCATGCAGCGGTGCCGCGCCGCCGAAGGCGATCAGCGTATGCTGACCGACAATCTCGCCGCGCTCGACCGCATGCACGCGCGCCGCGCTTGCCATGTTCTCGCAGACGACCTCGTGCACGGCATAGGCCGCGGTTTCCGCCGACAGGCCGAGCGGCTCGCCGACGCTGCGCAGCAGCGCCTGCTTCGAGAGCGCAGGGTCGAGCTTGATCGTTCCACCCGCAAAGGCA
The DNA here is from genome assembly GCF_000244915.1 of Bradyrhizobium sp. WSM471. Classification (NCBI taxonomy): domain Bacteria; kingdom Pseudomonadati; phylum Pseudomonadota; class Alphaproteobacteria; order Hyphomicrobiales; family Nitrobacteraceae; genus Bradyrhizobium; species Bradyrhizobium sp. WSM471. Next base: position 6,681,488 of record NZ_CM001442.1, read on the forward strand.
TCGGGATCAATCAGGCCGAGCGCAACGTCGGCATCCGTCACGGCCGGGCGCAGGCCGCCGCGGCCGTAGCAGGCGGGCCCGGGCTCCGACGAGGCACTCTCGGGGCCGACGGTGACGCGCTTCATCGCGTCGACATGGGCGATCGAACCGCCGCCGGCGCCGATCTCGACCATCTCGATCACGGGAATCCGCACCGGCAGACCCGAACCTTTCAGGAAGCGCGCTGCGCGATCGACCTCGAACACGCGCGAGGTCTCGGGCTGGTATTTTTCGATCAGGCAGATCTTTGCCGTGGTGCCGCCCATGTCGAAGGACAGCACCTTGCTCTCGCCGAGACGCGCCGCGATCTGCGCCGCAAAAATGGCGCCGCCGGCAGGACCGGATTCGACGAGGCGCACCGGAAAGCGCCGCGCCGTCTCGATCGAGGTGACACCGCCGCCGGAGGTGACGAGATAGATCGCGCCGCGGTACTGCTCGACCTGCAAGGCGTCGGACATGCGGGCGAGATAACCGTCGATCAGCGGCTGCACATAGGCGTTGGCCACCGCAGTCGATGTCCGCTCATATTCGCGGATCTCCGGGCACACCGCGGACGATACAGTCACGGAAATGCCGGGCATCTCCTCGCTGATGATCGCTGCCGTACGGCGCTCGTGTTCGGGATTGGCATAGGAGTGCAGGAAGGCGACCGCGACGCTCTCGACGTTCAGCGCGCGCAATCTTGGCGCGAGAGCGCGCACCGCCGCTTCGTCCAGCGGGAGGCGGACGCCACCGTGCGCGTCGATACGCTCGGGCACGGTGAAGCGCAGGGATCGTGGCGCCAGCGGCTTCGGCTTGTCGATGCTGAGGTCATACTGGTCGTAGCGGCTCTCGGTGCCGATATCGAGCACGTCACGAAAGCCCTCGGTCGCGATCAGCGCCGTCCTGGCGCCGCGACGCTCGATGATGGCGTTGGTCGCGAGCGTCGTGCCGTGAATGAAGACGTCGATGTCGCTGATATGGGCGCGCGCATCAGCGAGAATGAGCCGCATGCCGTCCAGCACCGCCTGCTCGGGCCGTTGCGGTGTCGTCAGCAATTTGCGCGTCTTGCGATCCTGCCCCACGTCCAGCACGATGTCGGTGAACGTGCCACCGATATCGACGGCAAGCCGCACCTCGGCTCCCTCAAGCATTCCAAATTCTCCGTGCTGATCGTCAAGACTGAGGACAAAAGCGCAGCAATTTCCATGCCATGGATGACAGGAACATGCTGTGTCCAGCTATTCTGCTTGGCACCCATGCAATAGGCAAGGCATGTCGCAGCCTGCGCGATCAGAGCAGGAATGCAAGCGCCGCTTCGCAGCGCTCCTCGATCTTGAGCGTGAGGAGATCATCGGCGCGGGTGCGTCCGAGATTGACCGCAGCGATCGGAATGTTGCGCTGCGCGGCCGCCTTGACGAAGCGGAAGCCGGAATAGACCATCAGCGAGGAGCCGACGATGAGCATGGCGTCGGCCTGCGCCAGATGATCCTGCGCGGTGGCGACGACGTCGCGCGGGACGTTCTCGCCGAAGAACACGACATCCGGCTTGACGATGCCGCCGCAGGCTTCGCAAGGAGGCACCGTGAACGACGAAAAATCCGCATACTCCAGGTCGGCATCGCCATCGGGTGCATCGGCGGCGTCGAGCGTCAACCATTCTGCGTTGGCGTGGCCGAGCGTCTCCTGGAATTCGCGCCGCGGCGTCTTTTGCCCACAGCCCATGCAGCGGACCAGATCGAGCCGGCCGTGCAGGTCGATCACCTGGCGGTGCCCGGCGGATTGATGCAGCCGGTCGACATTCTGGGTCAGCAGCATTCCGCAACGCCCGCTTGCCTCAAGCCGGGCGAGCGCGTGATGCGCATCGTTCGGCCTCGCCTGGCCGAACCGCCGCCAGCCGATCAGGCTGCGCGCCCAATAGCGCCGGCGCGTATGCTCTTCCGACATAAAAGCCTGGAAGTTCACCGGCTGGGCCCGCTTCCAGTTGCCGTGAGTGTCGCGATAATCGGGAATGCCCGAATTGGTGCTGCAGCCAGCACCGGTCAGCACGAACAGGTTTTCGTGCCGCTGAACGAAGTCTTCGAGCGGAGCTTTTTCCATGGCGCAGATGTAGTCTGCTGCGCTCGGTTTTGCCAGATGGCCAGGAAGCCCGTTAACTCGCCCAGTTCTCGCGGAATTCGGGAAACAGCGTCAGACCTCCGCAGGCGTAGATGGTCTGCCCCGTGATGTAGCTGGCTTCATCCGAGGCGAGGAAGGCGAACACGGCGGCGATCTCTTCCGGTGTACCGACGCGGCCGAGCGGAATGTGGCTGGTGACCACGCCGCGCTTTTCCGGATCGCCGGTCCAGGCCGCGTTGATCGGCGTGTCGATCGCGCCGGGACCGACCGCATTGACGCGAATGCCACGGCCGGCAAATTCGAGCGCCAGCGTACGCGTCAGATTGGCCATGCCGCCCTTGCTGATCGAGTAAGCGAGGTAGCCGGGTTTCGGGATGATCTGGTGCACGCTGGAGCAGTTGATGATGCTGCCGCCTGCGCCCCGCGCGACGAAATGCGCGAGCGCCTTCTGCGCGCAGAGCACGGCGCCGTTGAGATTGACGTCGATGATGCGGCGATAGGTATCGATGTCGAGCGCCTCGCTCGGCGATTCCCGCTGGAAGCCGGCATTGTTGACGAGACAGTCGAGGCGCTTCCAGCGCGCCAAAACCGTCTCGAACATCGCGGCGACCTCCTGCTCATTGCTCACGTCGGCCTTGACGATGGCATGATCGAGCCTGCCGTGGCCCCGATCGCTCGATGCCGTCCGTGCCAGCGCGAGCGTCTCCTCTGCCTTTTCGGGATGATCGACATAGTTGATGGCGACGGTCGCGCCTTCCTGAGCGAGCCGGATGGTGACGGCGCGGCCGATGCCTTGGGAGGCGCCGGTCACCAGCGCGTACTGGCCGACGAGGCGCGAGGAAAAGGTGGTCGAGCGGTCGGTATGTGGCATCGTTGTTCTCCGAGGACACATCAACATGGACGGAACCGGCGTTTTGTTCCATCCCTCAGCGCATCGCTGGGATTCACTTCTCGCGGCGAGCCAGCGGCGAAGTCAGGATTTGGTACAGGATAATAGCGCCAAAGGTTGCGGTGCCGATCCCACCCATCGTGAAGGCGCCGAATTTGAGCGTGAAGTCGCCGGCGCCTGCGGTGAGCGCGACCGCGACGGTGATCAGGTTTGCCGGATTTGAGAAGTCGACCTTGTTCTCGACCCAGATCCGGCCGGCCATCGCTGCGATCAATCCGAACAGCACGATCGAGAGTCCACCGATGACGGGACCCGGGATCGACAGGATCAGCGCGCCGAATTTCGGCGAGAAGCCGAGCACGATCGACACCACCGCCGCAAAGGCAAACAGCAAGGTCGAATAGACCTTCGTCGCCGCCATGACGCCGATGTTCTCGGCATAGGTGGTGACGCCGGTGCCGCCGCCGCAGGCCGCCACGATGGTCGCGAGACTGTCGGCGAGCAAGGCGCGGCCGAGATAGTCATCGAGGCTCCGGCCCGTCATGGCGCCGACGGCCTTGATGTGACCGAGGTTCTCGGCGACGAGAATGATCGCGACCGGCGCGATCAGGACGATCGCATCAGTCTGGAAGCTCGGCGTCGTAAAACTCGGCAGGCCGATCCACGGCGCAGCCGCAAGCGGGGCGAAGTCGATCGGCTTGCCGAAGCCAAGGCCGTTCGCGAACAGCAGGTACAAAAGATATCCGCCGATCGCGCCGAGGATGATCGGCAGGCGGCGCCACAGGCCAGGTGCACCAACGGCAACCACGCCGATGATCAGAACGGTCGCGAGCCCGATTCCTGTGTCGAACGCATCGGCGCTCACTGCCTTGACGGCCACGGGCGCGAGGTTGAGGCCGATCGCGGCGACCACGGCGCCGGTGACGGCCGGCGGCAACAGTCTCTCGATCCAGCCAACCCCCGACCACATCACGACCAGCGCGATCACGCCGTAGAGGACGCCGGCCCCGACGATGCCGCCAAGCGCAACCGACAGGTTCGGGTTCGGCCCGTGCCCAACGTAGCCGGTGGCGGCGATGACGACCGCGATGAACGCGAAGCTCGAGCCGAGATAGCTCGGCACGCGCCCCGCGACGATGACGAAGAAGATCAGCGTGCCGATGCCGGAAAACAGCACCGCAACATTGGGATCGAACCCCATCAGCAGCGGCGCGATGATCGTCGAGCCCGACATTGCGACGCAATGCTGGAGACCGGAGACGACGGTCTGGGCAAGCGGCAGCCGCTCCTCGGGCATGATCACGCCGGAGGACTTCAGAGTCCAACGCGGGAAATAGCCTTGCGCTCGCTCATCTGAGTCCGTTGCAATCGGCATGTTCCCCCCAGTTGCGGTGCAGCGACCGATCTTCGTGCGAACAGACAAAAATGTGATTGTCGCTTCTGCGGCGACCATCACATGATGCAAATCAAACAAGATCAATACGTTCCGGGGCCTATTCTATGACACAGATCGCGATCCAGCCAGCCATCCATCGCCGGCACCAGCCCTGGTACACGATCCTCTACATCCAGGTGCTGATCGCGATCGTGCTCGGGGTGCTCGTTGGCTATTTCTATCCCGATCTCGGCAAGGCCCTGAAGCCGCTCGGTGACGGCTTCATCGCGCTGATCAAGATGATGATCGCGCCGGTGATCTTCTGCACCGTGGTGCACGGCATCTCCTCGATGGGCGACCTCAAGCGCGTCGGCCGGGTCGGGCTGAAGTCACTGATCTATTTCGAGACGGTCTCGACCGTGGCGCTCGCAGTCGGCCTGCTGGTCGGCGAGGTGCTCCAGCCCGGCCACGGCTTCAACATCGATCCCGCCACGATCGACCCGAAATCGGTGGCGACCTACGTCACCAAGGCCAAGGAAGAAGGCATCGTCGCCCATCTGATGGCGATCATCCCCGACAGCTATCTTGGCGCCATCGCACGCGGCGATCTGTTGCAGGTGCTGCTGATCTCGATCCTGTCGGGCTTCGCCATCGCGTTTCTCGGCAAGGCCGGCGAGCCCATTGCGGAAGCGATCGACAAGGCCGCAAAGATGTTCTTCGGCATCATCCGCATCATCGTGCGGGTCGCCCCGATCGGAGCGTTCGGCGCGATGGCCTTCACCGTCGGCGCCTACGGCCTCGGTTCGCTGCTCAACCTCGCGGCCCTGATCGGCACGTTCTATCTCACCAGCATCCTGTTCGTTGTGGTCGTGCTCGGCGCAATCGCGCGGCTCGCCGGCTTCTCGATCCTGCGTTTCATTGCTTACATCAAGGACGAGCTCCTGATCGTGCTCGGCACCTCGTCGTCGGAAACGGTGCTGCCGCAGATGATCCAGAAGATGGAGCATCTCGGCGCATCGCGCTCGGTGGTGGGCCTCGTCATTCCAACCGGCTACAGCTTCAACCTCGACGGCACCAACATCTACATGACGCTGGCGACGCTGTTCCTGGCCCAGGCGACCAACACCCACCTGACCATCTGGCAGGAGCTCGGCATTCTCGGCATCGCCATGATCACCTCGAAGGGCGCCTCGGGCGTGACCGGGGCGGGCTTCATCACGCTCGCGGCGACGCTCTCGATCGTGCCCGACATCCCGATCCAGTCGATCGCGATCCTGGTCGGCATCGACAAGTTCATGAGCGAGTGCCGCGCGCTGACCAATCTGATCGGTAACGGCGTCGCCTGCGTCGTCATCAGCATCTCCGAAGGCGAGCTCGACCGCGATGCGCTGCACGAGACCATGGCCCATCCGCTGGAGATGGGTGAGGCTCTCGAACCGGGCGGCAGCGCCGCCTCCTAGGCCGCGCGCAAGTATGGCGGAGTCCGGTTCCAACGCGGTAGTTTCCCGGAGTGGTCAATCAATGCGCAACGCGCCACAACAACCGGGTTGGGATCACGGATTGATACTCATTCTTTCCACCCGACGCGCTGGGGGCAGGGCGTCGGGTTTTTGATAATCACTGTGAGGGACGACGCGCCGGGATCGGCGCGCCGTCGGCGGCCCGGATCGGCATCATCGTTCCGGCGGCTGGACGCCCGGCTTCAGTCCACATCGGCAGACGTCGTTAGTCCTTGAGCGCGGTGACCACGACCTCGATCAGCGCGCTGCCGCCGAGATCGGCGACGCCGACGGTGGCGCGGGTCGGCAGATTGTCGCCGAAGAACTCGGTCCAGACCGCGTCCATCTCCTTCTTCTTCGAAAGGTCGGTGACGAAGATCGAGGTGCTCACGACGCGCGACTTGTCGGTGCCCGCTTCCTTCAGATAGCCCGCGATCTTGCCGAGGATGTTGCGGGTCTGCTCGCCCATCGACAGCGAAGTGTCGTCGGCGATGGTGCCGCCAATGAAGACGAAGCCGTTGGCTTCGACGGCGCGGTGCATGATGGGCGTGCGGATGCTGCGGGTAATGCTCATGATGTCCTCTTGATGCTAGAGCGTGGAAGGATGGAAACGGTCGATGCCGAGATCGCCGATGCGGGTTTGGGTGCCGCCGTTGACGATCAGCTCCGCCATGACGGCGCCGGCGCCGGGGCCGAGCTGGAAACCGTGCAGCGAGAAGCCGAACTGGTGATAGAGGCCCTTGTGGCGGCTGCTCGGCCCGAACACGGGCAGATCGTCCTTCGTCTTGGCCTCGATGCCGGCCCAGGCCCGCATGATCGTCGCATCGCGCATCACAGGAAACAGCTCGAACACGGTGCGCGCGCTGGTCGCGAGGCTCTTCCAGTCCAGCACCGTCTCGTTGCGGTCCCGGTACGGCGTTGCCAGATGACCGCCGCCGATCAGCACGGTGCCGTTCTTGAATTGCTTGAAGGACAGTTTGCGCCCGCGCAGGATCACGACGGGGTCGATGAAATGCGGCACGCGCGAGGTGATCATCAGCATCGGCGCCACGGTTTCGACCGGAACGGGCTCACCGAGCGCGGCTGCGATGGTCCCGGCCCAGGCGCCGGCGGCATTGACGAGCACCGGCGCGGCAAAGCTCTCCGCGCCGACGTCGACGTGCCAGAGGCCATCGGTGCGCCTGATATTCGTGGCGGCAATACCCTCGCGCACGGTCGCACCGAGCTGCCCGGCCTTGCGCCGGAACGCCGTCGTTGCCTGCGCGGGATTGGCCGCACCGTCGCGGCGCGAGACCACGCCGCCGGGACAGCTCTCGGCGACCGCAGGCACGAGGCGTCGCAACTCGGCCGCATCGATCAGCTCCTCGTGGGTGAAGCCGAGCGCGTTGAGCTCGGCCACACGTGCGCGGCAGACCGCGAGTTCCTCCTCGTTCTCTGCGACGAGGACCTGGCCATAGCTCTCAAAGCTGCAATCGTCGTCGAGGAGATCGGTGATCTTCTCCCAGATTCCCATCGAGCGGATCGAGAGCGGGATTTCGGGGATGTGCCGCGCAAGCTGGCGCACGCCGCCGGCGTTGACGCCCGAGGCATGCCGGCCGGCATAGTCCTTCTCGATCAGCACCGGCTTCAGGCCGGCAAGGCACAGATGCAGCGCAGTCGAGCACCCGTGGATGCCGCCGCCGACGACTATCGCATCCACGTTTTTCGTCATCCGCGCACCACCGCCTTGATGTCGTCTTCGCTCTTCGGAACCGCGGCAAGCTCGGCGAGCGTGATCGGCTTGACCGGCGCGCGCAGCCGGTAATAGCCGATCTCCTGCGGGCTCTTGCCCCGCGCCTGCGCCATCAGCTCGGAGACGGTGAGGCCGCAGAGCCGGCCCTGGCACGGACCCATGCCGGTGCGGCGATAGGCCTTGAGCTGGTTCGGCCCGGTCGCGCCGATCGCGACGGCGTCGAGAATGTCCTTTGCGGTGACCTCCTCGCAGCGACAGACGATGGTGTCGCCCGCGGGAATGCGAAACTGCGGCGCCGGGCGAAACAGCGTGTCGAGGAAGACACGGCCACGCTCGGCCTTGGCGAGATCGGCGCGGAGGCTCGCCATTGCTGGAAGCTTCGCGGCGGCCGGGGGCGCCAACGCTTCCACTGCCGCGCGCGCCGCGATGCGGCCGCGCACCACGGCTGCATTCGCGCCGCCGATGCCGGCGCCGTCGCCGGCGATCGCAATGCCGGCGACCGATGAACTGCCGCTGGCATCGAGCACCGGAGACCAGCACAATTGCAGATCATCCCAGCGATGCTCGATTCCGGCCGCCATCGCCAGATTGACATTGGGCACGACGCCCTGGTGCAGCAGCAAGAGATCCGCAAGGACGGTCTCGCGCTTGCCGCCGGCGACATAGCTCACGCTCGCGAGCTGGCCGTCGCCGGATGCCGAAAGCTCGGTGACGCCGGACACGACCTGCACCTTCGCCTTCACTTCGCGCATCATCGAGAGGCCCTTGGCGAAATACGGCGAGGTCAGGAAAGCAAAGGCGTGGGGAAGAGCCGCGAAGTAATTGCCGCGCTCGGTGGTGTCGAGAATGCGATCGATGCGACCGCCGAGACGCAAGATCTGCGCGGCGAGCAGCCAGAGCAGCGGCCCCTGCCCCGCGATCACCGTGCGTCCGTCAGGCACCAGGGCCGACGATTTCAGCATCGTCTGCGCCGCGCCCGCGGTCATCACGCCCGGCAGCGTCCAGCCGGGAATCGGAAACGGCCGTTCCAGCGCACCGGTCGCGAGGATCACGCGCCTGGCCTTGACGAAGGCGGACGCACCGCCGACCGAGACGGCGATGTCGAGATTGCGGTCGAGGCTCCAGACGGTGGCACGGTGGATGACCTCGGCGTCGCTCGCGCGCAGCGCCTGCACGAGTTCGGTGCCTACCCAATAGTCCTCACCGAGCTGTTTGCGGTCGGTCACGGGCGTCGAGGCGATGGCACGAAACACTTGGCCGCCCGGGCCGATATTCTCGTCGAGCAGTAGCGTCGACAGGCCGGCTTCGGCGGATGTCGCGGCGGCGGCGAGGCCGGCGGGGCCGGCACCGATCACCACCACATCATAATCTTCGCGCTTGGGAGCCATAATCATTTTCCGATCTCCCGCTTGCCCTTCTGGATCTCGATCTGCATGCCTTCAGTGACCGGCACCAGGCAGCCCTGTCGGTTGCCGACGCCATCGATGGTGACGAGACAATCGAAGCACACGCCCATCATGCAATAGGGCAAACGCGGCGCGCCGCTCACCGCGGTCGAACGGCGTGCATCGCAGCTCGAGGCCAGCAGCGCCGCGGAGACGGTGTCGCCCTGCCGCGCGGCGACGGCAACGCCATCGACGAAGATTTGCACCGGCGGCCGTTTGTCCTGTTCGGATCGTTTGAACATCTGGGCTCCTTCAATATCCCTAGTAGCCGCTATTGTTCGCAGCGCCCGCGCCGCCGAAACGGCTGGCCGAGAACGCGCCGACCAGCTCCGGCTCGAGCGAACCTTGCGCGACCATGCGCGCGATCTCGAAAGCGTGGTTGGAGGCGAGCGTCACGCCGGAATGGCAGCAGGCGACGAAGGCGCCGGGATGCGTTTCCGACTGGTCGTAGATCGGAAAGCCGTCCTGCGGCATGACGCGGATGCCGGCCCAGCTCCTGACCACATTGAGCCGCGCGAGATGCGGAAACATGCGCTGGGCGCGATCCGTCATCACGGCGCTGATCGAATGCTTCAGCGTGCGGTCGTCGAGCTCGTCTTCCTTGCTGTCGCCGATCATCACCGTGCCCTCATCGGTCTGGCGGATCGTGGTCAGCGGGTGCGGCAGAAACGGCATGGTGCGCTCGGTCACCACGATCTGGCCGCGGGTCGGGCCCATCGGAGCGGTGAGACCGACCATCGGCGCCAGCGTCTGGTTGGCATTGCCGGCGGCGAGCACGATCTTGGCGGCACGGAGCTCGCCCTGCGGCGTTATCAGGCGGAATTCGCCGCCGTTCTGGCTGATCGACGAGACCGGGCGCTCCGGAAGATAATCGATGCCGAATGCCCTGAAGCCGGTGTGGAACGCACGAAACGTGCGCAGCGAATTGACGTGACCGTCGAGTGGACAAAAGCTGCCGCCGGAGACTTCAGGCCCGATCAGCGGCAGCACCTTCTTGACCTCGGACGCCGGCAGCATCTCCATCTTGTAGTCGGCAGCGCCCGTCTGGTTGTGCATGCGCTTGACCAGCTCAGTGCGCTGGCCGAATTCGTCTTCGCCGAGCGTGAGATGAAAGCCGCCATTCTGCTGAAGCGAGACGTCGAGGCCGGTCTGCTGCTTCAGCTCGGACGCGAGCCGGCTCCATGCCTGTGACGCCTGCACGGTCCACACCGTATAGGCCGGCATGCCGAGGCCCTTGCTCTGCACCCAGACCAGCGCAAAGTTGGCACGCGAGGCACGCTTGGTGATGTCGCCTTCGTCGAGCACGGCGACGCGCTTGCCGAGCCGGCCGAGGCCCCAGGCGATGGCGGAGCCGAGCAATCCGCCGCCGACGACGGCGACGTCGTAATCTGTTCGCATGGATTCTCCTATCGCCCCGTATCGCCCTTGCCGGCGAGCACGCGATCGAGCCCGTAGAAGCGGTCGAGCAGAATGAGGGCGGTCATGGTGATCGCGATCACGCAGGCAGAGACCGACGTCACCAGCGGATCGATGTTGTCCTGGATGTACAAAAACATGCGCACCGGCAATGTTTCGGTGCCGGGTGCCGCGAGGAAGACGGTCATGGTGAGATCGTCGAAGGACTGGATGAAGGCGAGCGCCCAGCCGCTGATGACGCCGGGCAGGATCAGCGGCAGCGTCACGCGGCGGAACAGCGTCCAGCCGCCGGCGCCGAGCGAGACCGCGGCCATCTCGACCGAAAGATCCATGCCGGTGGCCGCCGCCAGCGTCAGCCGCAGCGCGAACGGAAACACGATGATGACATGCGCGATGATCAGCGCGGCGAAGCTGCCGCCGAGGCCAGCCGAGGTGAAGAAGCGCAGGAAGGCGATGCCGAGCACGACATGCGGGATCATCAGCGGCGACAGGAACAACGCCGCCAATGTGTCACGACCGCGAAACCGATAGCGCGCGATCGCCAGCGCCGCAGGGACCGCGAACAGCAGCGCCACGAAAGAGGATAGTGCGCCAAGGCCAAGGCTGACCCAGAAAGCATGGATGAATTCGGGATAGTTGGCGATCGCCCTGAACCAGCGCAGCGAAAAGCCGTTGGTCGGCAGCGACAGGAAGCCTTCTGGCGTGAACGCGACGAGGCAGACGACGAGGATCGGCGCCACCATGACGATGACGAAGATGGTGTGGAAGATCAGCGCGAGCGGCCCGTTCCGGCTCATCGGAACACCTCCGCGTAACGGCGCTCGATCAGCGCGTTGCTGCCGACGACAATCAGCACCAGCGCGGCCAGCAGCAGCGTGGCAACCGCCGCACCCAGCGGCCAGTTCAGCGTGTTGAGGAATTCGTCATAAGCGAGCGTCGCCGCGACCTTGAGTCGGCGGCCGCCGATGATGGCGGGCGTCGCAAACGCACTGGCCGAGAGCGAGAACACGATGATCGCCCCCGACAGCACGCCCGGCATGATCTGCGGCATGATGATGCGGCGGATGATGGTCACAGGGGCGGCGCCGAGCGACATCGCGGCATTCTCGATCTGCGGATCGAGACGCTGCAGCGCCGCCCACACCGACAGCACCATGAACGGCATCATCACGTGCGCAAGCGCGACAACCATACCGGTTTCGGTGAACATGAAGGGGATAGGCGCGCGGATCAGCCCGGCCGACATCAGCAGCTTGTTGACGAGCCCGTTGTTGCCGCCGAACAGCAGCGCCCAGCCGAGCGTCCTCGCCACCACGGAAATCAGCAGCGGCCCCAGGATGACCAGCAGGAAAACGCTCTTCCAGCGTCCGCTCATGCGGTTGAGGATGTAGGCCTCGGGCGCACCGAGCAGTGCGGTGAGCAGCGTGGTCAGGATCGCGATGCGAAACGTCCGCCAGAACATCTCGGCGTAATAGGGATCGGTTACGATCTCGCGCCAGTTCTTGAGGATGAAGACGGGCTCGATGCCCTTGTACTGGCCCCAATCGTGGAACGACAGCATCACGGTCATTGCCAGCGGAATCAGGAGCACGCCGAAGAACAACATCAAGGCGGGCGCGGTCAGCGCCCAGGGCGTGCGTGCGTTTCGTTCCTCGGCGGAAGCGCTCATGCGACGCCTCTCACGCCCATGTCCTCCGGCCTCCAGGTGAGGTGAACTGCCTCGCCTTCGACCGGCTGCGACCGGCCGTCATTCTGGCGGATTACGGTCGCCGGGCCGCATTCGCTCTCGCACTGGTACAGCCAGTGATTGCCCTGGAAGATGCGCGTGACGATCTTTGCGCTGAGGCCTGCGTCGCCAAAGTCGATCCGCTCGGGGCGAATGCTGACGGTGACAGGACCGCTGCGCCCGGCAGGCGCAGGCGCGCTCCACGAGCCGGCGATCAATCGCGCAGGCGCACTGGTCTGATCGATCGTCGCGGCAAAGTCGTTGGTCTTGCCCAAGAATTGCGAGACGAAGGCCGAGGCCGGCTTCTCATAGGTCTCCTGCGGCGTGCCGATCTGCTCGATCCGGCCCTGGCTCATCACCACGATGCGGTCGGACAGCGACATCGCCTCGTTCTGGTCGTGGGTGACGAGGATCGTGGTGGTGCCGATGGTGCGCTGGATCTGGCGCAGCTCGATCTGCATCTCCTCGCGCAGCTTGGCGTCGAGATTGGACAGCGGCTCGTCGAGCAGCAGCACGCTCGGCTTGATCACCAGCGCGCGCGCCAGCGCCACGCGCTGCTGCTGGCCGCCGGACATGCGGCGTGGATGACGCTCCTCGTAGCCGGCAAGCCCGACCATCGCGAGCGCGGCGCGGACGCGCTCGGTCCGTTCGCCGCGCGGCACATTGCGCATCTCGAGGCCGAAGGCGACATTCTCGGCCGCGGTCATGTGCGGAAACAGCGCGTAGCTCTGGAACACGATCCCGAGCCCGCGTTTGGCCGGATGGATCGCAGTCAGATCCTTGCCTTCCAACCGGATCGCGCCGCGGGTGGGATCGAGGAAGCCCGCGATCATTTGCAGGGTCGTCGTCTTGCCGCAGCCGGAGGGACCGAGGAAGGAGATGAACTCTCCCTTCCCCACCGCGAGACTGAAGTCGTCGACAACAGTCTGCGCTCCGAATTGCTTGGCGACCCCTTCGAGCTCGAGATAGGCCATCATACTGACTCCGGTATGACCGATCAGCGCTCGACCTCGCGATTCCAGCGCTTGGTCCATTCCTCGCGCTTCTCGTTGATGACGGTCCAGTCCGGATTATAGAGCTTTGCCGCGCGCTCGCCGATCGGCGCCATCTTGCCGAGCTCGGGCGGGATCACCAGCGATTTCAGCACCGGGCCGTAGCCGTAATCCTTCAGCATCACGAGCTGGATCTTGGGTTCGAGCAGCATCTTGACGAAGCTGGACGCAAGCGGCGAGGCGTTCGGCTTGGTGATCGGACAGGCGGTCGTCAGCAGCGTCGCGGCGCCTTCCTTCGGGTAGACGAAGTCGACGGGAAAACCGGTATTGGCAAAGCTCTGCACGCGGCCCGTGCCCCACACCGCGATCACGGCCTGGCCGGACTGAAACAGCTCGGTCATCTTGCCCGGCGACGGCTCATAGGCGAGCACGTTCGGATTGATCTGCTCCTTGAAGATCTTGAAGCCGGAATCGACATTGGACTCGCCGCCGCCATTCATCTTCGACAGCATCACCAGCGCTTCGAGACCATAGGTGTTGTTGATCGGCGGGATCACGAGCTGCTTGGCGTATTTCGTGTCCTTCAAATCGTTCCAGGAGGTCGGCGGCGCCCAGCCCTTCTCCGCAAACACCTTGGTGTTGTACATCAGACCGGTCGCGACGATGCCGATGGCGACCGCACGATCGTCCTTGAAGCGCGCGGTGTCGTAGAGATCGGCCGGCAGGCCCTCGAGCTTGCCGCAGAAGCCGAGCTGGATCGCCTGGTACATCGGGCCGTCGTCGACGATGGCGACGTCGATCTGCTGGTTGCCCTTCTGCGCCTGGAGCTTTGCCAGCGTGTCGGTAGAGTTGCCGGCGACGTACTCGACCTTGACGCCGTTCTCCTTCTCGAAGGCCGGGATCACCTCGTCGCGGATGGTCTTCTCGAACGAGCCGCCATAGCCGGCGACATAGAGCGTCTTTTGCTGGGCCGTGGCGACCGACGGGGCGGCGATAAGCGCCGCGATGCTGACCGCTGTCAGAAGGCGAAAAGTCTTCATGTGGTCCGATCTCCATACCGGGATGAGGTGATGTGCCGACGAGTCTCGCTGGCCGAAGCGCGTTGCCGCATTTCCTTCCGCGCAAATCCCTCTCTGATCAGGGCTCCGGCCCCTGCTTGGCGGGTTTGGCGCGATCTGGAGGTTCGAACCCCTCCAATCTGCCGGAAAAGCGGGCTGTCTCCAGTCCTGATGAAAAAGATTGCAAACCCAAGCTTCCATCGTCCAATGAATAATGGCACCCTTTGCATGCCTAAATGTTATGAATGGAATTGAGGATGGCACGGATCAATTCGCGGCAGGTCGAGGCCTTCCGGGCCACAATGCTGACCGGCAGCGTGACCGAGGCGGCGGCGCTGATGACGGTGACGCAGCCGGCGGTCAGCCGGTTGCTGCGCGACCTCCAGGCGCTGTTGAAGATGGAGCTGTTCGAGCGGCGCGGCACCGGCCTCGTGCCGACCGCTGCGGCCATGGCACTCTACACCGAAGTCGAGCGCTCCTTCGTCGGCCTCGAACGCATCACCGCGGCAGCCGAAGAAATTCGCGGCCGCCGCACCGGCTCGCTGCGGATCGCGGCACTTCCAGCACTGTCGAATGGCTATTTGCCGCGGCTCACCGGGCACTTCCTGAAGGAGCGGCCGAACCTCAACCTCGCTTTCTTCGGCGTGATCTCGCCGATCGTGGTCGATTGGGTGCTGAACAACCAGTGCGACGTCGGCTTTGCCGAGGTGCCGATCGCGCATTCGGGCTTGCCGAGCCAGAAGCTGCCAGCGCCGGCCCGCGTCGCGGTGCTGCCGACCGGTCATCGCCTCGCGGAAAAGGAAGTGCTGGAGCCCCGCGATTTCGAGGGCGAGACCTTCATCTCGTTGTCGGCGGGATCATCAAGCCGGCATCTCGTCGACCAGGTCTTCCATCGCCACGATGTCCGCCGCGTGCTCAGGGTCGAGACCACGCTGTCGGAGATCATGTGCGGCATGGTATCGTCGGGACTTGGCGTCGCCATCTGCGATCCCTTCACCGCGCAGGAATTTTCGACCCGCGGCATCGTCGTGCGCCGCTTCCTGCCTCGCATCGACTTCGAATTCTCGGCGGTCTTTCCAGCGCAGCGCAGCCCCTCGCCGGTGGCGCTGGATCTGGTGGAGACCATGCGCAAGTCGCTCGCCGAATTCGACGACTAGCCAAGAACGTTTTGAGTTCAATCGATCTCGCCGCGGGCTCGCTGCAACCTCTCCCGCTTGCGGGGGAGGTCGGCGCGAAGCGCCGGGTGGGGGCTCTCTCCTCATCGGGAGTGTCCCCGTGTGGAGAGAGCCCTCTCCCGCAAGCGGGAGAGGGAGCGCACCACCTTCGTGGCTCCAGGAGACCCCTCAACCGTTGAACGCCGCCTGCGCCTCGGACAGGTCCCAGATCTTGCCGATCGCAGCGGTGCCCGCCGCCGTGATCGCCGCCTCGTCGGCGCCAAGATAGCGGCCGGCATCGATCAGCATGCGGCCGTCGACCATGACCTGATCGATATTGGCGCGATTGGCGAGCGCGATCAGCGCGCGGCGCGGATCGAACAGCGGCTGAAGATGCGGATGGGTGAGATCGACGATCGTGAGGTCGGCGGTCGCACCGGGCTCGATCCGGCCGAGGTCGGGCCGCTTGATGACATCGGCGGCGATTGCCGTGTTCGCCTCGATCAACTCGGGCGAGCTCGCGACATCGGCGCGCGCCGAGGTGATCTTGGAGATCAGCGATGCCGCATTGAGCTCGCCGAGCAGGTCCATGTTGTAGCCGTCGGTGCCGACCACGGTGCGAACGCCGTGCTCCGCAAACCGGCTGAATGCGGCAGTGACGCCGGCGCGCGCAAACACGCGCGGGCAGTTGAGAACCGTCATGCCGCGCGCGGCCATCAGCTTGAGATCGTCGTCGGTGCTGAACATGCAGTGCGCCGCCATCAGATCGGGCGCCAGCAGGCCTAGCCAGTCGAGATATTGCGCCGGCGTGCGGCCGCCATAGCGCTTGCCGATGGTCTCGACCTCGGCGCGGCTCTGCGCCATATGCGTCGTGATGGGAACGCCAAGCTCGCGCGCCCGCGCGGCGCAGGCCTTCAGCAGATCGGGGCCGCAGGTATCGGTCGCATGCGGGCTCATCGCAAGGCCGATGCGGCCATCGCCGCGATTATTCCAGCGCTGATAGAGCGCATCCCACGTCGCCATGTCGGCGGTCCCGTCATCGCCGGAATAGTGCACGACCCCATCGGGTCCGGCCTTGGCGTCCGACGTCGAAAACAGATAGGGCGCGCCGTAGAAACGGATGCCCATCTCCTCGGCCGCGCCGAACATCTCCGGGATCGAGTTGCGGAACGGCTCCATCACCGTGGTGGCGCCGCCCTTCAGGAGTTGAAGGATGCCGAGCCGCGCGACTGCCATGCGCTCTTCCGCCGACAAGATATCTGCGCCGCGCTTGGTCAGCGGCAAAAGCACCGTGTAGACGATGCTCTGGTTGTTCTTGCGACCATTGCCGTCCTCGGTGTGGCTGCGCGCCACCGCCTCAGAGAAGCAGTGATTATGCAGATTCAGCAGGCCCGGGAGAACGAAACGGCCGGGACGGTCATGCACCTCGTCCGCGCGCGGCTTGTCGCGCGTGACCGCGGCGATCGTCTTGCCTTCGATCAGGACCCAGTGGTCGCGCAACACGTCCTGCGCGCCGTCCTTGCGTGACAGCACATAGCTGCCGAAGATTGCGATCGTGCTCATGCGGGGCGTACGTTCCAGAAGACGGCGGTGCCGTCGAGAATGCCGGTGATGGCTTTGCGATAGGCGGTCGGCTGCTTGTACAGGCCGATCGGAATATAGGGGATTTCCTGAAACGCCACCGCCTGGATCTCGCGGCAGATGCGCTGCTGCTCGGCGAGCTCGGAGGCCGCGAGCCATTGGCTGCGCAGGCCGGCCATCTTCTCGCTCGCATACCAGCCGGCGACCTTGCCCTCGCCACGGATGTTGGTGTTGCCGGCCGGATTGAGCCAGTCGATGCCCTGCCAGTTGCCGACCGCCGCGCTCCAGCCGCCCTGCGGAAGCGGATCCTTCTTGAGCTGGCGCTGCAACACCACGGCGAAATCGAGCCCGGCATATTCGACGTTCATGCCGGCCTTCCGCAGACTGTCGACGGCGATCTCGCCAAGCGGCTTCTGCGCCAGCGAGTTGGTGGGGACGAGCACCACGATCTTCTCACCATTGTAGCCCGCGGCCTTGAGATCGGCCTTCACCTTGGCGTAGTCACGCGGGCCGCGGAACACATCGAGGCCGACCTCGCTCGCCATCGGCGTATTCGGCGCGAAATAGCCGATGGGAGAGACCTGAAAGTTCGGATCGGTACCGGCCACCGCGGTCATGAAGGCGGATTGATCGATCGCCCCCAGCAGCGCGCGGCGAACGGCAGGGTTGTCGAACGGCGGCTGAAGATGATTGAGGCGCAGCATGCAGGCATAACCTCGGGGATCGAGCACGCGCGTCTCGATGTCGCCGGCCGCCTTGATGATCGGCAGCAGGTCGTGCGGCGTGGTCTCCTGCCAGTCCTGCTCGCCGGTCTGCAGCGCGGCGACGCCGGTGCCGGCATCGGGCGTGGTGGTCCAGACCACCCGATCGTAATGCACGATCTTCGGACCCGCGGTCCAATCCGGCTTGCCGTCGCCGCGCGGCTGATAGCGTTCGAATTTGGCATAGGCATTGCGCGCGCCCTGCACACGCTCGTCGGCGAGATAGCGGAACGGGCCGCTGCCGATCACTTCGGTCAGCGGCTTGAACGGATCCTGGCTCGCCAGCCGCTCCGGCATCATGAAGCACGCGTTGATCGCGGCCTTGCCGAGCGCCTGCGGTAGCAGCGGGAACGGACGCTTTAGGCGGAAGCGGATGGTGCGGTCGTCGGTGGCCGACAGCTCGTCCGTCGCCTCCATCAGTTCGCCGCCAAAGCCGTCGCGCGCGGCCCAGCGGCGGATGCTGGCAACGCAGTCCCGCGCAAGGACGCGCTCGCCGTCGTGCCAGAACAGGCCGTCGCGCAACGTCAGATCCCACTGGAGTTGGTCACCGGAGATGGCGTGGCCCGACAGCATCTGCGGCGAGACTTGCAGGGAGGAGCTCATGCCATAGAGCGTGTCGTAGACCATGAAGCCGTGGTTTCGCGACACCTGTGCCGTGGAATAGATGGGATCGACGAAGGCGAGGTCGATCACGGGAATGAAGCGCAGCGTGGTCTGGGATTCGGCGCGCAGGATGCCCGGGAATGACAGCGCCGGTACAGCGGCTGCGGCCTTGAGGAGCGAACGGCGAGAGACGGGCATTGCAAGAGGCTCCTGAAGGATCTTACGTGTTCAACAAAATGGCACCGATCGCAGCGGCCACCGCCTGCTGCGCAGGCTCGACCACGGGCACACCGATGGCCTCCGCAATCGCCGCGCGATGCGAGGCCATGCCGGCGCAGCCCAACACCACGACATCGGCACGGCATTGCGAGACCAGCGCGCGGCCGGCTTCGATCAACCGTCCGCGGATGTCCGCGCCCGCCGTCTCCGCCGCGCTCGCGCCGACCGACCAGCTTCCGGCATAACGGCTATCGACGCCCATCAGCCGCACCATGCGCTGCTGGCGGCGGATGCTCGAGGGCGACAGCGCGATGATTCCGAAGCGCTCGCCCAGCATCAGCGCACGAAAGATGCCGCACTCGGCGATGCCCATCACCGGGCGCCCGCCGGCTGCCTCGCGCACCGCATGCAGGCCGGGATCACTGAAGCAGGCGAGCACGAAGGCATCCGCCTCGTCGCGCATGACGCGATTGACCAGCGGCATGACGACGCTGTCGGCGTCGCGTTGCGAGCTGATGCCGGGCGGCCCCTCGGCAAGACCGACGACCTCGATTTGGGGTCCGCCGACGATGCGCAGCGGCGCGACGGCGTCATCGATTGCCGCCGTCACCGATGCGGAGGAGTTGGGGTTGATGACGAGGATGCGGGTCATGGCGTGGCTCAGCTTTTTCCGGCCTCGTGGCGCAGGAAGTTGGCCGCGATCTTCTCGCCGGTCGTGATCCAGACATCCGGGCACGACTTCGCGTAAGTCAGGAACTCACGCAGCAGGCGCAGCCGCATCGGTCGGCCGCTGCATTGCGGATGCAGCACGGTCGTCACCATCGCGCCCCAGTCGCGGACTTCGTCAAGCTCGTCCTTCCAGATCGAAAGCACATGCTCCTTGGGGAAAATTGAGCGCGGACTGAAGCGCGCGGACAGACCGTGCATCCAGTCGTCATAGCTTGCGGTCACCGGCAGCTCGATCGTGCCCGGCTTGCCGTCGGCGAGACGATGGCGGTAAGGCCGCACGTCGTCGCGAAACGAGGAGGTGTAGACGATGCCGTGGCGCACCAACCCCACCCGCAGCTCCTCGGTGAACTCGCCGTAGGGCGCGCGGTAGCCGGTCGGCTTGACGCCAAGCCGGCGCTTGAGCGCCTCGAAGCCGCGCTCAAGCTCCTCCTCGATCCAGGGATCGCCGGGATCGGGAAGGAGATGGTGATAACCGTGGTGGCCGATCTCGTGACCGGCCTTGAGAATGGCCTCGGCCATCGCCGGATGCGCGTCGACCGACCATCCCGTGACGAAGAAGGTCGCCTTGAGATCCAGCTGGTCGAGCAGCTCCAGGAGCTTCGGCGTGCCGACGCGCGCCTCATAGCCGCCATAGCTCATGGTGATGAGCCGCTGCGCATGCATCGCGTCCTTGCTGGTCCAGGCGCTCTCCGCGTCCACGTCGAACGACAGGAACATCGCCGAATTGTACGGCTTCGGCCAGGGGTATTCCGGCGCAGGATCCGCGGTGTTGGCTGGGGTGAGCGGAATGCTCTGGAGTGCCTTACTGTCCAGCATTGATGGTCGCCTTTTCGAGTGCGTTGTCAGTCAGTTTCCACTTGGCCAGCAGCGTACGATAGGTGCCGTCCGCGATCAGCGCATCGACCGCCTCCAGCATGGCTTGCTGCAGCGCCTTTTCCTTGACCGGCAGAGCGATGCCGGTGAATTGCTGCGCAATGGGCTCGCCCACAGTCGCATAGGTGCCGGGCTCGAGGTCCATGATGTAGGGCAGCGTCTCGTTGCCCTGGGCGGCGGCATCGATGCGGCCCTGCCTCAGCTGGGTGCGGGCGTCGGCCGATCCGTCGGTGCCGACGAACTGGATCGGATTGGTACCGCAATTCTTCTCGCTCCAGGCCGCGATCTGGGCCGGGAACATGGTGCGGCGGCTGGCGCCGACCTTCTTGCCGCAGAGCGCGGCCGCGTCCTTGAACTCCGCCTTGCGCGACTGCTGCACGAAGAACTGCGGACCGCTGCGCAAATAATCGACGAAGGACGCGATCTCGTGCCGGCTGGCATAGTCCGTGAAGCCGGACAGGATGGCGTCCACCCGCCCGGTCGAGATCGACGGCATGAACTCGGCAAAGCTGGTCTCCTGCCATTCGATCTTGACGCCGAGCTTGCGGCCGATGGCCTCGCCGAGATCGACGTCGAAACCGGACAACGCGTTGGTGGCGGGATCGCGGAACTCCATCGGCGGATAGTTCGGCACCAGCGCGACCTTGATGCTGCCGCGCTTGGCGATCTCCGCCGGCAGCTCGACTGCCATGACCGGAGCGCTCATGGCGCCCACGAGTGCTGCCGTAACCAGAAGTCTCTTCATCGATACGCCCCCATTCAGATCACTGCCGAAAGAAATGCCCTGGTGCGCTCCTCGCGCGGCGCGCCCAAGACGTCGGATGCGCGCCCCTGCTCGATGATCGCGCCCTGGTCCATGTAGACGACGCGGTCGGCGACCTCGCGCGCGAAGCCGAGCTCGTGCGTCACGACCATCATGGTCATGCCGCTCCGCGCCAGCTCCTTCATGACCGCCAAGACCTCGCCGACGAGCTCGGGATCGAGCGCGCTGGTCGGCTCGTCGAACAACATCAGCATCGGCTTCATGGCAAGCGCGCGGGCAATCGCGACGCGCTGCTGCTGGCCGCCGGAGAGCTGGGCGGGATACGAGTCGGCTTTGGCCGACAATCCGACGCGCCGCAGCAGCTCGATCGCCTCCGCACGCACCTCGTCGGATTTTCGGCCCTGAACCTGGAGCGGACCCTCGGTGATGTTTTCGAGCGCGGTCTTGTGCGGAAACAGGTTGAAACGCTGGAACACCATGCCGGTCTTCAGCCGCTGCCGCCCGATTTCGCGCTCGGCGAGGCGATGGAGCCGCCCGCCCTTCTCGCGCACGCCCAGGAGCTCGCCGTCGAGCCAGATGCCGCCACTGTCGATCGCGGCGAGCTGGTTAATGCAGCGGAGCAGCGTGGTCTTGCCGGAGCCGGAGGCGCCGATCAGACACATCACCTCGCCGGGCCGGACATCGAGCGTGACGTTTTTGAGAGCCTGAAATTCGCCAAAACTCTTGCTGACGGAGCGGATCGCGACGAGGGGTTTTGTCATCGTGACAGCCGCAATGTGCCGCGCGCAAAACGGCGTTCGAGCAGCATCTGGAGCGGCGTCAGCACCGAGACGACGAGCAGGTACCAGAGCCCGGCGACGATCAGGAGCTCGATCACGCGCGAATTGGCGTAGTAGATGTTTTCGGCGTTGTGCAGCAGTTCCGGATACTGGATGACGCTGGCGAGCGAGGTCGCCTTCACCATGCCGATGAACTCGTTGCCGAGCGGCGGGATCACCACCCGCATCGCCTGCGGCAGAACGATCCGGCGCAACGCACGCAAGCGTCCCATGCCGATCGCCTGCGCCGCCTCATATTGCCCGATATCGACCGACAGCATGCCCGCGCGCATCACTTCCGACGTATAGGCGCCCTGGTTGATGCCGAGCCCGAGCAGCGCGGCAAGGAACGGCGTCATGACGTCGACGGCGCGCGCGCTCCAAAGGCCGGGAATGCCGATGGTCGGAAACACCAGCGCAAGATTGAACCACAGCAGCAGCTGCAGGATCAGCGGCGTGCCGCGAAACAGCCAGGTATAGCCAGCGGCGACGGTCTTCAGCACCGGGTTGGGCGACAGCCGCATGACCGCGACGACCACGCCGAGGAAGATGCCGAGCGCCATCGCGAGCACCGCCATCACCATGGTGTTGACGATGCCTTCCAGAATGACCTTCGCGGTCAGGAAGCGGCTGACATAGGCCCATTCGATCTGGCCGCCCGCAAAAGCGCGCACGATCAAGGCGAGCACAAAAACGATCAGCGCTGCGCTGAGCCAGCGAAACCAGTGCGGCTCGCGCGCGATCCGCATCCCCGACAGATCGGGAAAACCCTCCGCGAGTGCCGGTACCGTCTTCATTGCGGCGCCGCGTTCAGCATGGGCTTCTCGACTGCGTTGGCGCCGAGACCCCATTTGTCGAGGACAGCCTTGTAGGAGCCGTCGGCGATCATGGCGGTGAGCTTCTCGGTCACCACCTCACGAAGCGCCGCATCGTCCTTGCGGAACATGATGCCCTGATATCCTTTGGCAAAAGGCTCGCCGATCACGCGGTATTTGCCCGCTTCCTGCGTCTGCGCGTAAGGCAGGGTTTCGCTGCCCTGTACGGCGGCGTCGATGCGGCCCTGCTTGAGCTGGTTGCGAACGTCGATCGAGTTCTCGCCCGGCACGTACTGGATCGCCGGCTTGCCGGCCGGCTCGCAATTTTGCTTGCTCCACTTCTCGATCTCGACCGGGAAGCTGGTGCTGCGGGTAGTGCCGACCTTCTTGCCGCAGAGATCGGTGGCGACCTTGGCTTCGTTCTCCGCCATCACGAAGAACTGCGGGCCGGTCCCGAGATAATCGACGAAATCCGCGGTCTCGCGCCGCGAGGCGCGATCGGAGATGCCGGAAATGATGAAATCGGCGCGCCTGGTCTGGAGCGACGGGATCAATTCGGCGAACGGCGTCTCGCTCCAGACGATCTTCACGCCGAGACGCTTGGCGAGCTCGTTCGCCAGATCGACATCGAGCCCGACGAGCTCATTCGTCGCGGGATCGCGATATTCCATCGGCGCGTAAGTGGAGTTGACCGTGAGCTTCAACGCGCCCGCCTGCTTGATCTCCGCCGGGAGCTCCGCCGCCTGCGCGGACATCACGGCAGCCAACGCTGCGAACCCGAGGAAATGCGAGAGGCGTGTCATGTCAGCTCCTTTGCCAACGTTGTTGGAACGTCCTGTCAGTCTGCGTCGAGAACCGCGGGTTCGATCACGCCGGCACGTTCGGTGATCACCCTGTATTGCTCCGGCCGCCGGTGGGCGGCGAAGTTGAACATCTTGTCCTTGCCCTGGCGGCAGAGGTCGAGATCGATGTCGGCGACGATCACCTCGTCAGTCAGCGTTGCGGCCTGCGCGACGATGCGGCCATTGGGATCAACGATGCAGGAGCCGCCGATCAGCCCGGAGCCGTCCTCCTCGCCTGCCTTCGCCACCGAGATCGCCCAGGTCGCGTTCATGTAGGCGTTGGCCTGCGTCACCAGCGTGGAGTGGAAGGTGCGCAAGGAGGCATCCTCCGTGCTGCCGCCATTGGGATCATAGGCCGCGGAATTGTAGCCGATGCAGACAAGCTCGACGCCCTGCAGGCCAAGCACGCGCCAGGATTCCGGCCAGCGGCGATCGTTGCAGATCATCATGCCCATGATGGCGTGGGCCCAGGCCGAGCCGGCGCGGAAGGCGGGAAAGCCGAGGTCGCCATAGTCGAAATAGCGTTTCTCGAGCTGCTGGTAGCGCGCACCTTGTCGCGGCTCGACCGAGCCCGGCAGATGCACCTTGCGATAGCGGCCGAGCAGCTCGCCGTCGCGATCGACCAGGATGGCGCAATTGTAGCGGCGTCCATCCGGCGTCAGCTCGGCATATCCGACATAGAAGCCGACGCGCAGCGCACGCGCACGGTCGAACAAGGCGGCGACGTTCGGGTTCGGCATCCCGCGTTCGAAATAATGGTCGAGCGACTCGCCTTCGAGCAGCCAACGCGGAAAGAATGTGGTGAAGGCAAGCTCGGGAAACACCACGAGGCTGGCGCCGCGGCCGGCCGCCTCCTCCAGCAGCGCAAGCATCCGCGACAGCGTATGCTCGCGCGTATCGGCTTTTTGCGTCGGCCCCATCTGTGCGGCGGCGGCGCGAAGGACACGAACCAAGACTGCCTCCAATCTGTGCGCAGTGCCGCCTCAATGGGCGAATGAACCCCTTGATGCGACGTGCAAATCCGCTGCCATTACGCGGAAGCGGGGCTGCAAAATCAATTCGTTCTGCTATGATGTTTTGGCCCAGAGTATAATCGGCAGTGATATGAACCTGCGCCAGCTCGAGATTCTCCGCGCCGTCATCCGCCACCGCACCACCGTTGCGGCTGCCGACGAACTGGCGCTGTCGCAGCCCGCCGTCAGCAACGCGCTGAAGACGATGGAGGCGCAGGCGGGTTTTGCGCTATTCGAACGCGTCAACAACCGGCTGTTTCCGACCACGGAAGCGATGGCGCTCTACAAGGAGAGCGAGGCGATCTTCGCGCTGCACGCAAAGCTCGAGAACCGCGTGCGCGATCTGCGCGAGAACCGCTCCGGGCATCTCGCGCTGGTCGCGACGCCGCCGCTCGCCTACAGCATCATCCCCTCGGCGCTGTCAGGCTTCCTGCGCCGACGCCCGGAGACGCGGGTGTTCTTCGACGTGCGACGCTACGAGGGCATCATCGAAGGCGTGCTCAACCGCGTCGCCGAGCTCGGCTTTGCGCTCGGGCTGACACATCATCCAGGCATCGCCCATGAGGTGGTGCACACCGGCGAGATGGTCTGCGTGCTGCCGCCGCAGCATCCGCTCGCCGACCGGCCGGTGATCTCGGCCGCGGACCTGTCTGGCCTGCCCTTCATCGGGCTCGAGCGCGGCACGCGGCTTGGTGAGGCCGTGCGCGACAGTTTCGCACGCGCCGGCGCGCCGTTCCAGCCGACCGTCGAGGTGCGCTACTGCAACACGGCCTGCGTGCTCGCCGCCGCCGGCGTCGGCGCCGCGGTGGTCGATCCCTTCTCGCCGCGGCAGAACGGCGGGACCGGCCTCGTCGTACGGCCGTTCGCGCCGACAACGCACGCGGTGGCCTATATGCTATGGTCGGAAGCCGAGCCGCTGTCGCGCCTGGCCAAGGCGTTTCTCAACGAGGTCCGTAAAGAGAGTGCGCTGCTGGAGCGCACAGCGCCACACCAGCAACATGGAGCAGGAAGCGACGAGGCTTGACCTTGACCAGAGGGCACATGGCACGCATCACCATCATCGAGACCGGGCAGGTCCCACAAAAATATCGCGAGCGCCACGGTTCGTTCCCGGACATGTTCGAACGCATGGTCCGCGCCGAGGATCCGACGGCCACGATCGACATCGTCAGCATCCCGAATGGCGAAGCGCTTCCCGACCCGCGCAGTTTGGGGGCGGTGCTGATCACCGGCGCGGCGGCCGGCGTCTATGACGGGCTCGACTGGATCGCACCGCTGGAGGATTTCGTCCGCACCGCCTATGCGAACAAGACGCCCATGGTCGGCATCTGCTTCGGTCATCAGTTGATCGCGCAGGCGCTCGGCGGCACCGTGCGCAAATCGGAGAAGGGCTGGGGCATCGGCCGGCACGTCTATCAGGTGCTGCCGGACAACGGCGTCGTCGACGGCGAAGCGGTCGCCATCGCCTGCTCGCATCAGGACCAGGTGATTGAGCCGCCAAACGATGCGCTGACGATTCTCTCCTCCGACTTCACCCCGCATGCCGGCCTGCTCTACGCCAACGGCGCAACGCTCACCGTGCAGCCGCATCCGGAGTTCGACGTGGAGTTTGCGCAAGTGTGCTGCGAGCTGCGCGACGGCAAAGCGCCGGACGATGTCGTTGCAACCGCGAGGAAGTCACTGGCGCAGCCGATGGACCACGCCAAACTCGGAGGCGCGATTACGCGGTTTCTGGCGCGCAAATCCATCCCCTCATCCTGAGGAGCGCGCTCTCGCGCGCGTCTCGAAGGATAGAGGCCCGGATGCGGCAACGGGGGCCTGCATGGTTCGAGACGCCGCTTCGCGGCTCCTCACCATGAGGGGTGACAGTTGTGTCTCGGCTCAGAAAGGATCCGTCCCCAACCCCGCCACGTCCGCAGGCCTCGGCCCCGGCGCCGGCCATTGAAACCGTCGGTCCTTCTCCGCGATCGCGATGTCGTTGATCGAGGCTTCGCGCCGCCGCATCAGGCCGTGCTCGTCGAACTCCCACTGCTCGTTGCCGTAGGAGCGGTACCAGTGGCCGCTCGCGTCGTGCCATTCGTACTGGAAGCGCACGGCGATCCGGTTTTCGTCGAACGCCCAGAGGTCCTTGATCAGGCGGTAGTCGTGCTCCTTCCCCCATTTGCGGGTGAGGAATGCGACGATGGCTTCACGCCCCTGAAAAACCTCGGAGCGATTGCGCCAGCGGCTGTCCTCGGTATAGGCGAGCGACACGCGCACCGGGTCGCGCGAATTCCAGGCATCCTCGGCCATGCGGGCCTTCTGCGCTGCGGTCTCACGGGTAAAGGGCGGAAGCGGCGGGCGCGACATGATGGCCTCATCGGTTGGCGGGAGTGCAATCTATCGCCGCGCGCGGGGGAGTCGAGAGGCCGTCCGCTATCGCCCGATCACGAAATCAGATCAGCCTTCATCAAGGCGCGGATCGACTTCGGGATCGGCTGGGCGCGGCCGCCGCTGATGAAGGCGACACGCACCTCGGCTTTCACCAGCACGTTTTCCCCGCGCCGCACCTCCTGCGCCAGCACGATGGACGCACCCTTCACGGCGACCGGCCAGGTCACGACATCGAGCACGTCATCCATCCGGGCAGGCTTGAGGAAATCGAGATGCATCGAACGCACCACGAAGGCAAAGCTTGCGTCTTCCGTCTCGGCCTGCTCGAACAGCGCCTGCTGTTCGGCACCCATCAGTCGCAGATGGTTGGTCCGTCCGCGCTCCATGAAGCGCAAATAGTTGGCGTGATAGACGATGCCGGAAAACTCTGGTTTGACGATATCGCAACAGAATACCAACTTCTTGATTTCGTTGGGGCGCTGGAGGGCGATAGCGTGAACAAGCGCAGATTTTTCTACGTCCCTTTCATGGCGAGCCGCAGCGCCTTCGGGATCAGCTTCAGTGTTCACCTAGCTCGCCTCGAGAGAAATGTCAGCCCGGCCGCGAGCATAGCGGCCCGAAGGGGCATGCGGGACGAGTGCAGCGACAACACCGGTGTTTGAGCGGTACGCGGGAACGGGGCCGTGATAACGCTCGCCACAGGCGAGCCCGTTTTCCGAGTGCCCCCGGCGAGGAGCACTTTATGGCTTGCGCGAGGCATCGTGATCCGAAGGGCCGAGACAGCATGGCTCGGCAAGCTGGCTCATAGAGCCCCGTCCGCGGAGCGGACGCGCCCACAACCTAATTAGACCCGTACTTGTGCCATGGGCGAAACCGCGGCACTTATGAGCCTGATTTCGGGAGATCCTATCGCGGACCTCACACCACTGACCCACATTAAGAACGTGTGCGGTTATTTGCGTGAGAGTTTCCGGGTTCGTTGCTCCGTCGGCGCCGCCCCTGACCGAAAGCCCAACCGATCGCTCCTGCATTGACGGTTTCGTCCGCGGAGCCGGAGCAGGACTGGCGTGTATCGTACTCCGTCAACCCAGCTCCATGGCCTGGCCGGAATAGTCGACGAACAGCTTCTCGCCGGCGACATGGACCTGGGGACAGGATGGGCTTGAGGGGGCCGGCCCATTGCTTGTCGCGTTCGCATAGCTGAAGCAGTCGGAGTTAGGCAAAAGACCAAGGTAGCTGGGTTGCAGACTGTCAGCGGTGCGCGCCTCCTGGTTACCCCCGATCGCAATCGCTGAAATAGCGATCACGATCGGCTGGAAACGGTGATCACGATGCTCTGGAATGGGCGATCACGATGGCTTGGACTTCGTGATCGCGAACGGCTGGAACACGCACTTACCGGGCGCCCCGTCGACCTGCCACGCTACTACGTCGCGACGTGGAGCGATGCCGTCAAGCTGTCGGGTGCGCAAGAGGCAGGACACCGCGCTGATCTACGCTCGCAAGCGAAGGGGCATGTCAAGGAGTTGGAGATATCTGCAACGCCGCAACCTGACGCGGCGTTTGATTCACGCATTTCTTCCAGCGCCAATGTTGCGATGCAGTTACAGCAATTTGCGTGCACGTTGTTAAGACGCAGCCGGCTCGGGGGCACTCAAGACATGGGAATAGAAATGAAGAACTTGTTGCTTATGACAGTCAGTACGGTGGCGCTTGCTGCGGTGGCCCCCGCATTCAGTGCTGATCTGCCTGCGCAACCCATCAGGCCTCTCTACACCACCGCTCCAGGACCTGTCGCGGCTGCAATCTACGATTGGAGTGCTTACTATTTCGGCGTGAACGGTGGTCTGAGCTCAGGCGAGAGTTGTTGGGAGTACCTTGGCAGCACGCCCGAGGGCTGTCATCATCCGACAGGCGGTAGCGTGGGCCTCCAGATCGGCTATCGATGGCAGATGGGCCAGATCGTGCTGGGTGTTGAGGGCCAGGGCAACTGGGCTGATTTGACCGGGTCCAATCACAGCATCGCGTTTTCCGATACTACCAACCAGACTAAGATTGACGCGTTCGGTCTCATGACGGGGCAGATTGGTTATGCCTTCGGGAACAACGTACTTTACGGCAAAGGCGGCGCCGCAGTCACGAGCAACATCCATCAGATCAGCTCGACCGTGGCAGGAGCCAGTAGGAAAAGTGACGTTCTTTGGGGCGGTGTGTTGGGGGTCGGATTCGAGCACGGCCTCGCACCGAACTGGACGGTGGGCTTCGAGTACGACCACCTGTTCTTCCAGCCCCGCACGGCGAAATTCAGCGGGAACATCGGTGGGGCCGATCGCATCCGCGAGGGTCTCGACCTTATCACGGTACGGGTCAACTATAAGTTTGGCGGTCCGATTCTCCTGAAATATTGATCCGTACTTGTGTCGATGGCCCCGGCCTAGCCGGGGCCATTTGAAGGAAAGCATGGCCCGCTCAGAGCCCGGCCATTCAGGCAATTCCGACGTGAGATTCAAGCGCGCGATCCCGGCCCTTCGCCTTTCGCTGGCCTGCGATCCCTCCTTCTCCGGACGGCAAGCTCGGCAGCACTTGGCGGGGAACCGCCGGCTCAGCGCTGGAGCACATTCGACACCGAAAGTCGGCCGTAATCGTGGACAGGGTAGTCGCAAGGGCGCCGAGCTCGGAACCTGCGTCGATCCCGCGGGAATGATACTGCTTAGCTTGCGGCTGCCGCCTTGCCAGGGTAAGCGGCGCATCGCCGTCGCAATCGAGGCAGACGAGATCGTCGAACACAGCTGCCTCCGCTGAGGCGGCCACGGCAAGATCCGCCTGCAAGCGTTGAGGACATAATAGATCGGCTCATCCGCGTCTGTCGCGAACCCGGACGATAGGCAGCTCGGCTTTCCAGCATCTCACCGGCCCGTCCGATCTTTCGGATCACTCGGCCTCGCCTGCTTCGGCTACGAGCGGCAACCGAGCAGGCGAGCACCTGCCCTCCGACATCGCCGACATCGCGCGCCAAGCGCCGATGCGGACCGAGGAGAAATCATCGGTGCCGCGGGCGGGGCGCAATGACGTCAGTGAAAGCCGCGGACACGGGCGACTCCATGATGAAGCAAGGCGGCATCCACAGCAGGACTGACCCGAGTTTCTCCGGCCAGGACGCCATAACCCTCGCGCTCAGATGGCATCGCTGCCGGGCGCAAGCTCCATGGCCGGGCAGAACTCTAGTCTCGCGTCGCCTTGCAACCCGCCGAAACCCAGTCGGTCAGCCACGCCGGAGCGCGGGGAATAGGTTTGGAGTTCATTCTCGGTCCTTCACACCTCGAAGGGGGTTCTGCAGTTCGCACCCGTAGCAACCACAACAGGATTCCTGCAGACTCCGTAGCGCGAGACGCGTCAAGACAGTTGGATCCAAGTGGCCTTTTGCGGCCAGAGCTAATACCTTTTCGGCGAGGCACGCCTTCAACGAAGACGTCCGGTTTGCTTCGGGCACCATCCCGATCGCATCGTCCAGAACACCTCGCAACAAAGCGCATAGTTTGGTTTTCGGTGTCATGGCGCTAATCCAAAAACAACGGAGATCTGGCCGACCTCGGCTCCGGCCCGCCTGGCCGGTGGCCCCCGGAAAGCCGTGCGGAATAAACCTTCTTCGCTCCAGGGAGCGGGAGGAGTAAGGGAGACGGCCGAGCCTACAAGTACAAGAGCTAGGTTTCGGTAATGTGACAGTTCGTGCTCCGCTCATTCTGGATGCATGACGGCTTAAGAAAGCATCCTGCGGATAGGTCCTTTGGCTTTCAAGTCGACGCTTGCTGACGCTATCAACAAAAGTTCGTAAAGCATTTGGTGAGGATCGCCGAGCCGTGAATTGGGCAGCCTTAGTGGATTGCTTGTTTCGATCGCGCCAATTCCAGCTTAGGAGCTCGTCGCGCCTTTTGAGCCGGATGTGCGGCGCGGTTGCTATAGTCGGCGAGCCACGCTTGTGAAATCCACGCTGCTCAATCTGGCGGTCATGTTCACGGCCAGAGCTCCGGCTCGGCGGAAACGGATTGGTCCGCAGGCTCAGAGTTGTCAAATCCCGGTTCTGGTAGTTGAAACACGACGCAACATCATCTTGAACTCTTCTGGCACGGTTCACAGTTGAGCTTACGGTGATAAGAATTTCTCTTCGAGATAATTTCGGCGTGCTCCGGCCAGCCCAGCTTGTCGCCGTCCAGGATCGCTGGTTCGAGTGGCTCGATATTCGCACCGAAACTTTCGCCCAGCTGCGCGATCCAGTGACGCTAGAACGAGCTTGGGTGCCACTGGGCTCGATTACCGTTCCGCCAGAACCAGAATGGACACCAACACATCCGGCGGTCACAAGGGCTCGCCGCCCCACGTAATGCCTACCCCTGTTTAGCACCGTATTCCATGGAGGCGGATCAAGTTTGAAACATCCCGCATGGTCGTTCTGGCTAGTCAGTCAGTGTCCGGTGCCATGTGTGACACAATTATGATTGCTCGCGGGACAACACCGTTGAGGCGTGTCTGACTCACACTGTCGAACTTACGACACGCTGGTACTTATTTGTAGAGCTAGGCGGTGTGGACTCTGAGAACCCATTTCCAGGAGCAAATCAGATTCATGGCTGTTTTCTCGGAGCAAGTCTTCGGTGTCATGAACCCGCTGGCTCGACTGCAGGTCGAACGCGACGCGGCTGCTTTGTAGCTTACCCGCCGCGGCTGTAATGGCCCCCTACAGCCATCCGCCGCCCCTTTGCCTCAGTCCGCGCGCTGCAACAGCGCGCTAGCCGTCATCCACAACAACACGTCACGGGGGTTCCGATATGCAGTTGCTAAGTTTCTCCACGCCGAGCGCCATTCTCTCGAGTGCCCCTTCTCACAACTTAAGCAATTCAGCAGCGTTGCGACCGATTGACGCGGAACGGAAGGTCAGGTGTCCGTCAACTCCCTACAGCTATAGGAATCATGTGGCTGGCTTCCTTATCTCGATCGACGGCAGTGGCCCACCGTGGATCTTTGCCTCAAAGCTCCGCAGCCGCTGATAGATCGAGATCAGTTCGACGATCGTGCTCCAGGAGTTGACGAGATACTGAAACGAGGTTCGTACTTGCGTGAACGCGTTGAGGATCTGGTTCATCGCGCCGAGGGTGATCCTGCCCGCGATGATTGTGGGCGCAAGCAGCAGATAAGGAAAGATGACGTCAGCCTGCAGATAGACGATCCGGCCGATATTGAAGTACATGAAGTTCAGATAGAGCCGGAAGTAATTCCTGCGAATGTCGCTAAACAGCACGCTCAATGTCGGCGCATTGGCACGCGCCGTATCATCCTCGCCGAGCACGAGCTCCTTGCGATAGGCCGCTTCGACCCGCTGGTTGAAAAATTCAATTCCGGGCAGGCGGATGCCGATAAGCGCGAGAACGCCGGTGCCCAGGATCGACCAGATCACCGCGGCGAACACCAGCGGATAGGCAATCGAGCCGAACAGAGGCAGCTCCGTGACGTTGCTGGACAGCCTCACCAGAACCGGCAGGAACGCCAACAGTGTCAGCACCGCGCTGATGAGATTGACGCCTAGACCTTCCATCGTGCTGGCGAAGCGCATCGTGTCTTCCTGGATCCGCTGGGAGGCGCCTTCGATCGTGCGCAGCCGTGGCCAGTTGGCGACATAAAAATCGTTCATCGCCGTGCGCCAGCGGAAGATGTAGTGGCTGACGAAGAATCGCGTCATCACGCCGACCACGACGGCCACGAGCGCTATGCCGGCAAAGGTCGACAACTCGCTGTAGAACTGCTCGACCGTG
The DNA here is from genome assembly GCF_000244915.1 of Bradyrhizobium sp. WSM471. Taxonomy (NCBI): domain Bacteria; kingdom Pseudomonadati; phylum Pseudomonadota; class Alphaproteobacteria; order Hyphomicrobiales; family Nitrobacteraceae; genus Bradyrhizobium; species Bradyrhizobium sp. WSM471. Next base: position 6,714,104 of record NZ_CM001442.1, read on the forward strand.
ACCGGCGCCGACTTCGAAAGCGCAGCCTGGATCATGTCATAGAACGGTCCATACCAGCTGTTGATCGCGACCGAGACCTGGACCTGAAAGTAAGAGGTGAACAGGATCAGCGCCGAACCAAGAATGGACCACGTCGCCCAGGGATGGGGGGCAAATAACATCCATGCCGCCGCGAACACCGTAACGGCCAGCGCAAAATAGAGATCAAACCACAGCGCCGAGGCCGACCAGAACGTCGCAAGCCCGACCGGCTTCTCCGGGGCTGGAAAGAGATTGCCGGCAAATACATACCAAAACGCCATCGCCAACGCCGTCCAAAGAATTGACGACGCAAAGAACAACTTTGGTCGAGGGAAGAATGAAACGAACATGCTCGCTGTCCTTTATCGATTTAGAACTTCAGCTCAGAAGATGAACTCGCCGCGGTTTCGCTAACTGTTCCTGACTTCCGGTCACCCGCCAGTCGCGTCGCACGCGCGATGCCTGAAAGGCCCCGGTCTAGCCGGGGCCTTCGATTCACCAGTCCGACTTCAGATCAATATTTGAGCAGAATCGGGCCGCCGAACTTATAGTTGAGCCGCGCAGTCACAAGATCGAAATCCTGGCGGATGCGGTCGCCGCCCAGCGAACCAGCAGCCACGACAAAGTTCACGTCGGCATCCCGCATGAACAAGTGGTCGTACTCGACGCTTACCGACCAGTTCGGCGCGAAACCGACTTCGATCCCGGCGCCCACAGTAGCACCCCAAGGGCTGCTATCAGCGCCCGCGAACTGCGCGCCCGTGACTGCGGAGTTGACTCGATACGTGTTGCTCGCCACTGCGACGCCGCCCTTGGCGTAAAACAGTACGGTGTCGAGCGCATAACCGATCTGCCCAGTCATCGTACCGAACGCACCAATCTTGCTCTGGTCGACATCGCCGAACGCAATGCTGACGTTGGATCCGCTCAGATCAGCCCAGTTCCCCTGACCTTCAACGCCCAGCACGATCTGGCCGATCTGCCATCGATAGCCGATCTGCCCGCCGACGGTAATGCCGGTCGCATCATGACAGCCCTCAGGGGTGCGACCATTGTAGTCCCAGCAATTCGAGCTTGAGCCCAAGCCGCCGTTCACACCGACGTAGAGGCCGCTCCAGTCGTAAATTGCAGCCGCGACAGGCGGCGGAGCTTTGGAGTAGAGAGGTTGGACGGGCTGCGCAGCCAGGTCTGCACCGGATGCGGACGCAATTGCGCCAAGCGCCACAATGCTCACAGTCGTAAGCAAGAAGTTCTTCATTTCTACTCTCATGTCTTGAGTGCCCCGAGCCTCATGCGTCTTAACAACGTGCGCGCGAATTGCTGTAGCTGCGTCACAACATTCGTGCCGAAAGAAATGCGTGAACCGGACGCTGCGTTAGGTTCTGCGTTGCAGATCATTCCCAAGTGTCCCCTTACGGAGGCCACCATGGGCGGAGCGCCACATCGGCATGCGTTTCTTGGAATCCCGGGCCCACCTTGATATCCCGCATTCCAAGTTCGGCGGAGACATCGAGCAGTTTGCTGACGGAATTTGTCGGATTCCATTCGCTTCTCGTCAGTCCTGTACCAATCGAGCAGAAATTCAATCTTCAGATATTTAATGCCATTGTCTTGAAGAATGCGTCTCATTTCCGCAAAACCAATCTTGCTTTGCGCGACCATCGTGTCTTCGTAGTGAAGACCGAACCCGTTGAACCCCGCGCGCGCTGCCCCTTCGACCCTGCCTTTGAATTGGAATGGAGTGACCTCAGCAGGCCCCCAGCGGGTAAACGTGCCCCGAAAGCGCGAAATACGAGATCAGAAGCTCTACGTCATTAGCCACGGCACTATCCTCGCGCGTTCAAGCGGTGAAGTAAGGTATGGCAGCCCACAGGCCACCGGTTGCCATTCTGATATCATGGCACTCGCTGACATAAAGTGGGCGCCCCACGAAACAGTTTTGCCTATTGGAGGCCCGGACCAACTTCGAAAATGGCCGCGCGGCCCTTCATTCGATTGGCGGCGCATCCGGCGCAATGTTGTTGTCGGCACGGCACGCGGCATAAAGAGCGCTAGCCGGTGCGCGGTCTCGAACGTAAGCGGCATTTCCGCGACGATATCCATCCTCTTTGAGCGACGGTGAATGACGATCGCTCGATCGTGCTGATCCGCATTCCAGAAAACAACATAAAGATTGTACCTTCTAATGAATCGTAACCCTACGCGGTAGGCCGCAGCGCGCTGATCTTTCCAGTTAACCGTTAGAGCTCGTCGGACTCCTCGGTTTTCGGCTTCATCGTCGCAGCGAGCACTTGGCGGCGTTTATCGATGATGCTAGGGTCCTCTTTGTGGATTGCGATCAGCTCTTTGAGGTTCTCGATCCCCTCATCGGTGAACGCCATCACCCCATCTTCACCGACGCCCACGACCCATAGCTGGCCGTCCTCGGGGTCCATTTCTTCGGCGACCTCGAACAGCCATTCCTCGTCTTCTCCAAGCATCTCGGCGACATGGCCGAGGGTAAACACGTGGCTGACTTTGTTGACGGGCCCCATCAAGCCGCCTGCGCCGCGAGGCCTTGCTGTTGCGCAATCTTCCAGTTCCAGGGCAGCAGCTCATCGAGCCTGTGGGCGGGGTGGATGGCGATGCGAGCGAGTACATCGGCAAGCCAGACCTGAGGATCGACGTCGTTCATCTTCGCAGAGACGATGAGGCTATACATGGCGGCGGCACGACGCCCTCCGCGGTCGGACCCGCAGAATAACCAAGACTTTCTGCCCAATGCGATGCCGCGCAGCGCTCTTTCGGCGGCGTTGTTCGAGAGACAGACGCGGCCATCGTCGAGGAAGCGTGTGAAGGAGCCCCAGCGCTTGAACATGTAGTTCATGGCCTTGGCCAGATCGTGACCGCGGGAGAGCTTGGCGCACTGCTCACGCATATAGGCTTCCAGATCGGCAACCAACGGAGCGCTCTGCGCCTGGCGGACAGCCTCTCGGTGGTCGGCGCCTTGGCCATTGATCGTGCGCTCGATTGCGAAGAGGGCGTCGATGCGACGCACGATCTCGATCGCAATCGGCGAGAGGGCGATCTCCTTCTTGCCAGCAGCCTTACGTCGCGCGTTTTCCTCAAGATCCGCCATGGCGAAGAACAGGCGCCGGGCATGCACCCAACAGGCCGCCTCCCTGATAGGCCCAGGACTTCGCGGGGGCTCGTAGAGTTTGGTGTATCCGCCGAAGGCGTCGGCCTGCAGGATACCGCTATAGTTGGCCAGATGCGCCTGCGGATGCTCGCCCCTTCGATCGCGCGAGTAATAGAACATTGCCGCCGGCGGATCTGAGCCGCCGAAGGGGCGGTCGTCCTTTACATAGACCCAGCATCGAGCGACATCGCACTTGCCCAAGGCCAGCACGGGCACGGTGGTGTCGTCGCCGTGGAGGCGTTCGGATGCCATGACGTGGGCTTCCAACAGACGCAACAGCGGCTCCAATACCGTGCAGCACGCTCCGACGGCGTCGGCTGCGGTCGACAGACTGATCGGCACGCCTTCCAACGCGTAACGCTCGGTTTGCCGGTTCAGAGGCTGATGCTGGCCGAACTTCTCATAGAGCAGCATGGCCAGCAGGCTCGGCCCCGCCCACCCTCGCGGGATCACATGGAATGGCGCCGGTGCCTGGCTGATCTTCTCGCAGTCGCGGCAAGAGAACTTCTCGCGCACCGTCTCGATTACCTTCCACTGACGCGGCACCGATTCCAGCGTTCGGGTCACATCTTCGCCGAGCTTGCGCAAGCGATTGCCGCCGCAGCATTCGCACGCCGTCGGCGGATCGATCACCACCCGCTCGCGCGGAAGGTGGTCTGGGAACGTGTTGCGCTCAGCGCGCTTGCGCGTAAATCCGTCAACCGTAGTCGTTTTGGCGACTGCCTGCTCCGCCGCCAATTCGTCTTCCGTCGCGTTAGCTTCCAATTCTTCGAAGGTAAGCGCCAGCTGGTCGATCAACCGCGCCGAGCGCTCCGATTTCTGGCCGTAAACCTGGCGCTCGAGCTTCGCTATCCGCAAGGTCTGCTGCACAATCAGCGCGGCGTCCTCCGACGCCTTTGCCCGCGCTACCGCCAGCTCCGCTTTCAGCGCGGCGTTTTCTTCGGCAAGAGCGGCGCGATCAGCATCCATGAGACGAAGTGAATCATAGTTTTAGTGATTTGCGGCACCCCAAAATACGCGGGTTTCCACATTTTTCTTCGCTCATCCCGCCCTTGTCGGCCGCCACGTCAGTTGTGGATTGCGCCAATCGATCCCTTCGAGCATGTACGCCATCTGCGCCGCCGAGATCGACACCGCGTCACCTGACGCCGAAGGCCAGATGAACTTTCCGCGATCCAAGCGTTTCGCATAGAGCGACAGCCCGATCCCGTCATGCCAGAGGATCTTTGCCAAATCGCCACGCCGGCCTCGGAAGATATAGAGATCTCCGGCGTGGGGATCCCGCTTCAGGCTCTCCTGAACCTGCAAAGCCAGACCCTGCATGCCGCGACGCATGTCGGTGTGGCCGGTTGCGATCCAGACTCTGACGCCACCCGGTATCGGGATCATCGCCGGCTCAGAACATCAAGGACCCGCCCCAACGCGTCAGCATCGACGTTCTCGTCAACGCTGACACGCTTGCCGCCACCGAGTTCGATCTCGATCAGGCCCCGGCGCCTCCGGGGCGAAATCACCGCTGGGGCTTCAATCGATGGAACGCTTTCGGTCGCACCCGGGGTGAGCTGAACAGGGACAAGCTTCGGTCCCGCCGAAACGACACTCGCCAGGCGCGCCCGCCGCCGCCACGTGAACACCAAACTCGTCGAAATGCCGTGCCGCCGCGCGATCTCCGTCACAACCGCGCCGGGCGCCAGCGTCTCTTCGATGATCCGCATCTTATCGTCGCGAGACCAGCGACGACGACGCTCAACCCCGCCCAGGACCTCTACCCGCATCTACCGACCTTAAGGCTAGCCTTAAAGCTAGATCCTCGTCGGATACCTGCAACTCAACAAGGCGGCCCACCCCGGAGGAATACAATGAATCCGACAAACGTGCCTTTGATGTTTTCAGACCCAAGGACGAGGCCGCCGGCCGCCTTCGATTGGGCCGGCTCCTGGACCGTCTTGACCATCTCGTCGAAAATGATCGCGCTCGGTTCCGCCCTCTTCCATGATTTTTTATCCGGAGTGGCAAGAGCACCGAGCGTTGGCGCGCAGCTCGGAAACCATCCGCCTCGCTGCCGTCAGCCAGATGGAGCATGGGGCAATGGAGACGGCGCCGCCATTTGAGAAGAGCCGCGAAATGCGATCGCGCAAGTTCGCCACGGCAGCGCCGCCGGGATAGCCGCGCCAGTCGCCAATCGGCCCGTCATCCTTGACGTGGGTTTCGCTGTGGTCGCTGTGACCAAAGCGGCCGACGAAGTCCGATTTATTTTCGTTCTTCGCCGGCTTCTGATTCATTCGGCTGGACTGTGCAATTGAGCCACCCCGGGTTTGCCGCAGCCCATTTGCTTTAACTTACGCCGCCATGATGACTTGAATTCGTTGGAGCGCTGCAAGGCAAACGCGTGAATGAGGCGGCAGATTTATCTATGCCCTTCCATAGCGAGCCGCAGCGACTTCGGGATGCGCTGCGCCTTTCCAGCTGAGATAAACGCTACCCGTACACGTGCTGTGACCAGGAGATCGTCGCCACGCCTGCATTCCTGCAGCAAGGCAATCGACGCGCCCCTCACCTCTTGCGGGACTGTGACGACGTCAAGAATGTCATCCAAGACCGCCGGTTTTAGAAAATCGATCGTCATCGAGCGCACAACGAAGGCAACACCGGGCGCATCGTTCTTGGCTTCTTTGAGTAATGCTTGCTGATTCGTTCCGAGCAGGCGCAAGTAGTTCGTTCTGCCGCGTTCCATGAAGCGCAAGAAATTTGCGTGATAAACAATCTGGCCGGAGTCGGTATCTTCGAAATAGACCCGGATCTGCATATGATGGCGGCCGTCGCGAATTTCGCCATCAAGAGAGGCTCTCACGGTGTGGTCCCCTTGCTGCCCTTTTGGGACCCATTGTCTCGCACAAAGGCGCGTTCCAGAGCAAGCGCCGAGGGGCTTTGGCTTTGTTCGCGCAGTCGGAGCTCCGGCGCACCGCCGCGTGGGTGCTGCGCGTGCCCTCAACAGATCAACAACTTAGTAGCTCGGCCTGATCTTCGGGGTGATGACGAACTGCCCTTTTGGCCTGCGATTTGCCTGCCGGTGTGGCGCTGGCACGTCAGTGTTGGATACTAGGGAGGTCCGCTTGGATACTAGAGAGGTCCGCCAGAACTTAGCGGTATTCACGATGGCTGCTGGAGCTCGGGTCGATCAAGAAGCTACTTGTAAGAGGATTGGCGGATGCGAAACAATCGACGATCACACGGACTGTGGGTGCTGACTGCGCCACCAGCGCCACAAACTGCTCCACTTACTGATGAAATTGCAGCGGATATCGTCGTGATTGGCGGTGGATATACCGGGCTGTCGGCGGCCCTTCATCTAGCTGAAGGTGGAGCGCGTGTTGCGCTTTTGGAGGCGTCTGAAATAGGATTCGGCGGGTCCGGGCGGAACGTCGGACTCGTGAATGCGGGCATGTGGCTCATGCCTGAGTCGCTTCCGGCCGCGCTCCGCGCGCCTTTTGGAGAACGGTTACTTGAACAGCTCGGCCGCGGACCGCAGACGGTATTCGAGCTCATCGAAAAGCACCACATCGAATGTGAAGTCGAACGTGCCGGCACCTTGCATTGTGCGGTCGGACGTAAGGGCTTGGAGGAGGTTGAGGCCCGTGCCGAACAGTGGCAGAAGCGTGGAGCGCCCGTCCTGGTGCTAAATGCGGAGGCAACACGCAGCAAAGTAGGCGGTGGCGACTACACCGGCGCGCTGCTCGATAAGCGCGCCGGCACCATACAGCCATTGGCTTATGTGCGAGGGTTAGCGCGGGCCGCGCTTGCGATGGGAGCCAGGATATTTACGCATAGTGAGGCCGTCATGGCGCAACAGAATGGTTTCCGCTGGAGAGTCGGCACCGAAAGCGGATCTGTAGAGGCCGACTGGGTGGTCGTCGCGACGGATGCTTATAGCAAGGGACTTTGGTCTGAGGTACGGCAGGAACAGATTCAACTGCCCTATTTCAACTTTGGCACGCCATGTCTGCCCGATGATCTGAGAAAGTCGATCCTGCCTGAGCGGCAGGGTGTGTGGGACACTCGAGAAGTCCTCTCTTCGTTTCGTCTCGATCGCTCCGGGCGACTCGTGTTTGGCAGTGTTGGTGCGCTTGAGGGGATTGGGCGATCTATTCACCGCGCTTGGGCCCAAAGATCGTTGCACAAGCTTTTTCCAGGACTTCGGGGCGTCCAGTTTGAAACCGGCTGGTTTGGCATGATTGGAATGACCTCCGACAACTTGCCCCGGCTTCACAAGCTGGACCGCAAAGTCATCGGTTTCAGTGGCTATAACGGCCGCGGAATCGCACCAGGCACTGTGTTTGGCAGTGTTTTGGCTTCGTATGTATTGGGGCAGATCGCGGAGAACGACCTGCCGTTGCCGGTCACCGCCGTTGAAGCCCAGCGCTTTCGTGCAGCGCAGGAGGCGTTTTATACGGCGGGCTCCCAGCTTGTTCACCTGATGGATTCCTGGTTCTGATCACCCCAGCAACCCGGTTGGCTTCACAAGCTGCCCTCGCTCGAAGCATGCCGGTCCTCGTGATGTTGTTATGATGTGTTCAAGGGCGCCGTCATGGAACTTAGCATACCTCGGGTAGACAATCGGATGGTGAAAACGACGAGCTTGCGACGGGTGACGTTCATGACTCGAGCTGTCGGTTCTCCGCCGAATGCCAGTCCGCACCGTGGAGGCGGATCATCTCCCCGACGGATCGCTCGATGAAGACGCGCTCAACGCAAAAGCCGGCAGTGACCGAAGCCGCACTTTAAAAGGGTTTCTCGATATCGCGAGACACCAGCGCGAAGGCCCACCCCAAACTGGAAGCGCTCATGAGTTGCCGTCACGGCGGTCGAAAGGGAAGCGCCAGCCTGTGAGGCGAGTTCTGCGTCATTTCGTTTCGCTGAACCCGTCTGGAAACTCCCTTATGATGGACAGAGCAACTTCGCCTCCCTGCTTTATCCCGGCATCGTAGTGCTAGATGCCAGCGCGGCTTTCTGTTGGGGTGTCATAATTAATCCATGCGCCGAGCGCGTGCGGTGCGCGGCGAAATCTCTTCCGAATAATGAGGTTGTCCACAGGAAGCTGTGAATAGCCGGCATAAGGTTCCGCTATTTGCGGTTGCACGCCGGGAAACGTGTTCCACTGCTCGTAACGAATCGGGGAGAACCGCCAGCTTGCGACTGGCGGCCCCGATTGCCCGCGCAACGCTGCGGACTGCGGGCCAAACGCCGATGTTAGCAGCAACAGCATTACATTCGGTAAGCCCCGAGAGGTCAAGTCCGGCTTTACTCTAGTGACAGAAGTCGAATGGCTACCTATAAGAACGCCAACTACCTACCGCAATCTAACAGCGACTGTTTCGATCAGGATCAGGGGCCGGGAGTCGCGGCTCCCTTTGCCGCTCTCTACCGATGCACGGGCTGTCATCGCGAAATCGGAATTGCAGCAGGCCACACATTGCCTCCGCAAAGCAATGATGCGCATACGTCAGCACAAGCACCATTCGATGGCGTCTGATCGTATGGGCAGATCACAATCCGAAGTGAGCGACCGACAACAGCGGAAGTCCGGTTCAGCCGGGCTTCTACACTCTTGTTTGGAGATGCCCATTCAGGCGAGAGTACTTGAGAATGAGCTAGAAGTATTTCGCGGCCGGGTCTTCAGCATCTTCCACTTCCGGCATCATTACTTTCGATGCATCGGACAGCGAGCCGCCAATGGAATTCAGCATCATTCTGAGAAGATTCAGAGCTTTCGCAAACGTCTTCGCCTCCGATTTGCCGCGCAACCAGCCCACTTGCCATTGCCACTAGCGTCCGGTGGCTCCGGGTTGAACCATCGAAGGTCATCAGACAGCGTTCGCCGCGCCTCGCGCTCGTGCGGTTTGCCTAAGCATTTCGGCGGTTCGCCTAACGGACCCAAGCCGTTTGGCTCTCTGCGGCCCGAAAATCGTTTTGGATTCTTGCGAGTGCGGCCGGTCGCCCGGGCTTTGCTGAGAGGAACGCATGCGCGTGCCATTGAAATTCATTCCTTTATATAAATTGGGTATGGGGACTCCATTTGCAGCTGTGCGCGTGAACGACCCGGTCTGTGTTTGGGTTGGCCGTTCTGTGCCTTTCGAGATGCCCTACCCATGTGGAACCACGCGAGCGCGACAAAGATTGCAATCAGGTGCATGCTCCGAACAAACATCTTCTCGGAAGCAACGGCAATACGGGCAACGGCGATGAATGAAGTTACGATGCTCAACGCGGAGTTAGATCGCTGCAAGGCTGAGCTGAGGGACCTTAACGCGAAGATGAGCTCAATTTCCTGCACGCAGCCGGTGGACATGACCGCAGTCGAGGACGTGGCGAGGCGAATTCGCCAAATTGCCGAACGGGTCGAAGTCTTGACGCGCACCATCCTCCACGGTCCACAAGCCGGAACACAATAAGGCTGCCAGGAGCGCTGCCGGGCGGCCAGTTACAAAGTTAACCCGGCAGGGAGATGCCCAGGTTAGATCATATTTCTAAGCCTTGCGTGTTCTTGCAGCAGCTCAACTTCTTCTGTCTGAGCCCCTGTTGCTTTCGTCAACTGTCGGCCACTTAATCTTGCGAAGCGATTCGCGATCACCGTAGGTCGCAGGAACGTGCGCTTTTAGATGACGTAACGTGCGCGACACGCGATGCAGCTTCTGCGCTGCTACGGTCGAAAATGTCTTAAGCGGGCAGATATTCTGGCGGGAATTGTGCGAGGGCTTTAGCCTCTTCGCCCTGCCCGTGCGTTGGATGTAACCGTTGACATAAGTGCGATGGCAAGGGCCGCGTCCCCAAGCCGGATGATGAGCGGACCTGAGGCGCATTCAGCGAAGCTCGAGTCTGCCAAGGACCGCGAGTGCTCGCCACGAAAGATCGCTTCGCGGTCCTCAAATCGCGTGTTGCTCAGGCAGTCGCCTGCCGAAGCCCGACTTCCCCATGCCAACCGGAGCGTCTTCAGCGCAAAGGCCCCGTCTCCATGGAGCGCCGCCCGCGAACACTTGCGAATGGCGCCTCCTTCATACTCAACATTTCGCGTTGTCGTGTTCAGCCGTATCCGGCTGAAGACGTTAATGTCGGAGACCAGACATTAACGCGCGAGTATTCCGTCGCCTGAGCCGAAGAACATGGTTTTGCCCTCTTCAAGCGGGGCTCGCAAATGGCTTTGGTGGCACGTGGATTGCTGGGACACCGAAAAGAGCCCGTACGATCATGACGGCCTCGCAGTCGCCGGCCCAGGAGTCCAAATGAAACTTGCTCGATTGATCGCGGGCGTCAATCATCTCCATTCTCGCCAGCATTTCAACTCATCTAGGGTGTCGATGCCCATGCCGTAGTAGTTCGGTGCTACTATACGTGGCGAACGACGGTGGCACCCGCACGGAATCTATGCTTAAGGTCAGATCATGAAACCGGTTCTCGTCTTCGATTGGAATGGAACGTTGCTCGATGATGCATACGCACTGCTCGAAACCACCAATGCAATTCTAGATCGCTTTGGTCGTACAACGATCGACATGAAGACGCTTCGGGAACATTGCGACGTTCCGCTGTCTCTTCTTTATCGCAGCCTCGGACTATCGCGAGACGAGCTTGCGACGGTGGATCGCGATGGGAGTGCAATGTTTCACGACGCCTATGAGGCTCTTGCGGGCAGAGCCGATCTACGCGAGGGCGCGCGCAGAGTCTTGGAGTTGGCGCGCCGAGAAGGGGCTTCGTCCATCATCGTGAGCAACCATATAGCCGACCCTCTGCGCTACCAATTGAGAAGACTTGGAATCAATGACTGCATCGACGATGTGCTCGCGTTCGAAAGCCGCGACACGCAATACAAATCGACAAGCAAAGGAGAGCGACTTCGTCTATACATGCAGAAGAACAACTTGAAACCAGCGTCAACTTTCATCATCGGCGATATGCCGATCGAAACGGATATTGCACGGAATCTCGGACTGATAAGTATAGCCATTACCGGGGGATTTGTTTCCGAGGCGCGCCTGCAAGCGGCGCATCCAGACTACACGATTAACAACCTTCATGAGCTGTTGCCAATCTTACGAAGCTACGGTTTTTTTGGAATGCACAAATCATGATCGGCGAAGATCACCGCACAGCGTCTGTAAAACCTTGATCATATCGTCCATGTTGAACGAGTTTATCTCGGCGATTCGAACTCCGCCTTCGACATCGCACGCGTCGCATGGCTCAACTCAGTCGCGAGTCCAACATCTGCAATACCGAACCCGTAATCGGGTACCTGCCGCACTCTCGGCATTCCAGGCGCCTGTAGTCGTCACCGGTGGACTGCTCGAGGCTTGACGATGCCAGATCGAACAATAACCCATCTCTCACCCACACATTGCCGCTCTTACGACCTCAGCGATCCCAGATAGTCGAGCGTGTTGGCAAGCGTCACATTGTAGAATCGGAGAGCAACTTCACCCCGTGCGTCGAACGCTGGCTCTGACTCATTTCTGATGAAGTTCGCCGGCGACTGTGGTTCTTCAACGGAGAATCGGCGCCATGCGGACAGGCTTTCGAATTTCATCGCTAGTACCGAGTGGTTTGGTCTTTGATGGCGTAAGTGATTCAGAGGATTCGGTTATTCTGGCTGTTCGGTCAGAGGCTGCGGAGGCCCAGTGCCCTTTGTGCGCGACAGCGTCGCGCCGAATCCATAGCTGATACATCCGGCACGTGGCTGATTTGCCGTCAGCGGGCAGAACGGTGCGCCTCCGATTGCTCACGCGGCGCTTCACATGTGAGGTGCCGCATTGCCGCCGGCGGATCTTCGCGGAGCGGTTTGGAGAAGACATCGTCCCGCTTCGACGGCGCCGGACGGCACGGTTGGAATACATCGTCCATACTTGGGGTTGGCGCTCGGCGGCCGGCCGGCGGCAAGCTTCGCCAAGCGGCTCATGCTGCCCGTCAGCAACGATACCTTGCTGCGGGTGGTCCGCCGGCGGACGGCGATGCCGACAGATCCATTGCTTGTTGTGGGCATCGATGACTGGGCGTTCCGGAGAAATCATCGATACGGGACGATCGTGTGCGATTTGGAGCGCCGGCGGATCGTTACCCTGCTGCCCGACAGGGAAACTGCGACCGTTCGGGCGTGGCTATCGAAGCACCCAGCGATCAACATTGTGTCGCGAGATCGCGGTGGTGGATACGGCGAGGCAGCAGCCAAGGCGCTGCCGAACGCCATCCAAGTCGCCGACCGCTGGCATCTGATGGAAAATGCGAGCGCGGCCTTCCTTGATGCGGTGCGCCGCTCCATGAACAGAATCCGAACCGCAATTGGAGCGACGACGATCAACCCGGAATTGCTGACCTGTGCGGAAAAGCTGCGCTATCAGGGCTATTTGCGGCGGCAGGACAGCCATGCCGTAATTACGGCTCTCGTCAGCGACGGTGTGTCGCTCAAGGAGATCGTCCGCCGCACAGGACATAGTCGCAATCTGGTTCGCCAAATTAGCCGCGGCGGCGGTACGGATATGTTCCGCACCCGTCAAAGCACCCTGGACGGGCATCTGCCGTTCCTGGACGCGCAGTGGTCAGTCGGCTGTCGCAACGGTGCCGAGCTCTGGCGCCGCTTGAAGGGACAAGGCTTCAAGGGATCGCTGCGCGTCGTGGCGGAATGGGCGACGCGACGGCGACGTGCCGAGACTATCAGCCATCAACAATTGCAGAAGGTCCCCGCCGCCAGGACGATAGCGCAGCTGATGACGACGAAGCGCGACCACCTAACCAAAGCCGAGACCGTCACGCTTGCGGTCATCGAACAAAACGTTCCTATGCTGGCCGATGCCCAAGCTCTCGTTGGCCGCTTCCACGCGATGATCCGAAAGAAGGCCGAGATGGAGCTCGAACCTTGGATTGATGACTCCAAGCGGAGCCTCATTGCCTCGTTCGCGAATGGCATTGCCAACGATATGGGCGCGGTGCACGCGGCTATCACGCAACCATGGTCCAATGGTCAAGTGGAAGCTCAGATCACCAACCTCAAGCTGGGTCAAACGGCAAATGTACGGGCGCGCTAAGCTCGATCTCCTTCAGGCTAGGCTGATTGGCGCGCCATAAAAACAAACACGATCATCGAATATGCGTCAGAGCCGAACGCTGACCCCAGCTATTCCATCGCAAGTCAGTACTGGTCTGGACGAAATCAGCAGTAGGCCGGGGTCATGGTTGGACGCTGACGGGGCCAGTTGGGCATCCGGAACTCCGCAACCGTAACAGCACCAGCGCTCGTGCCGCACGGTACGCCAAAGGCACCGGTTCGGTTTGACGCGCGGGTCGCGCTGCCGGACGGAGATGCGCTTCGCCGCTGCTGGCGGACATAGTCCAATTCGCTCCCACACCCCCTACCCAGGGGACCTGTTCGTGTGCGCCACAGGCGAGTCAACGACCTGACTTTCTGAGCCGCTGGGAGAACTCGGCGGCTGCTCCTCAAGATGCATGCGCTCGCGCGCGTTCGCGGGCTTCGCGGCGACGCTGGAAGCGCTCGCGTCAGCGGTTCGCTCGTTCCGAGGGCTGGGCACCGATGGCACCGGCCCGGCCGTTTCGACTGGGACCTTCTCCGTCGGCTCGTCTTGGCCTGGGCGCGCCTCCATGGTCTCGAGCACAACTCGCCCTCTCACCGTGATTCTCCAACCGCCGTTTTGGCGCTCAACGAGGCCGTCCGAAAAAATGTCCAGCCCGGGAACGCGCGCGGCCAGCCGTTTGGTGCGCTCGGCCCATTCCGGGCCGCTGGTCGCGAGGATTGCCATGTCCCGCTTGAGGTCCGCCATCACGGCAAATCCTTGGGGGTAACTCACCAGGATCTTCAAGACTGTGACCTGGAAGTTCACTCCGCACCTCGCCCGATCAACGCCACATGATCGACGCTCGGGCCAGGGCTTTACGCCCTATATGCCGCAGCAGCTTCGGCGTTGTTTCGTCGGTCTTTGCGGCTTCGACGATCTCGGAGGCCAAACCAGCGCCGCTCCCCTTGCGCGGAAGCGTCTGGCAGACCTCGTCAAGTACCGCTTGCGATAGAGCGGTCGTGGGGTGTTCAACCATGGACGCCTATCCTACCGTAAGTCTTTCGACCTTGGGATTCCCGCATTTGAGGTAAACTCTGCCGCGTTGCGCACGAGGGCTCGCGCTCTACTGATGTACCGCGGTCTTGATTCTGATCGATGCGGACTCAAATTGGTAGGCCGAGCTGCAGCTCGGCCTACGGTTCGCCCTGGCGTGAAGACAAGAAGGCGGATCGGCTTTGGAGCGGGTATCTCGTTTGAAGGAAGACGAGCGACAAGTTTCGAGCTCGCAGCGGCTCGAAATCGGGACGCGTCCGGTCCTGCTCCGCGTGATGATCTCGAGATCGTTGAACCTGCCCCTCAGTTTAACCGTCCGGCCCCGCGAACCTTTGTCCTCGCAGTGCATCCAGACCTTCTCGATGAGCGGCTGTGCCTTCCTGACAACGGGGGGGACGCCGGGGTGTCGACACCCAGTCAAGGCGATGCCGGTGATCTTGACGACGCGGCGCCGCGTGCAACCGCCCGCAACTGACTGGAAAGCGCACACAGCAAATATCAGTCTCCTCACACCGGCGTCGGACTTGAACGCTTCCCCGATGGTAGCAAGCGGACTTTCTACGTGGCCACCCCGCGCCGCAACAATGTGACGAATTCATTTGCATATCCGTCATGTGCAGCGACGCTGCCTGCATCAGCCGAGCGACTCGGTCGTAAGCTCGTCGTGCAGCAGATGTTCGCGATTGAACATGAGAGGCCTCCATCATCATTCAACATCCCGCGTTTGTCGTGTTCAGCCGTGTCCGGCTGAAGACGTTAATGTCGGGGACCAGACACTGAGGCGCGAGTATCCCGCCGTTGGCGCCGAAGAACATGGTTTTGCCCTCTTCAAGCGAGGCTCGCAAGCGGCTTTGGTGGCACGTGGATTGCTGGGACACCCCAAAGATTCTGTACGACCATGACGGCCTTGCTGTCGCTGACCCAGGAGTTCAAATGAAGCTTGCTCGATTGATCGAAAATGCCATGGAGCGATGGTGTATGGCATCTGCACAGAAGCGCATCGCAGCATGTTGGTGTGTGCGATGGCCAATATGCTGGCCGCTCAATCGTCGGAGGTGCGGGCCAAGGGCGAGGCCATGATTCAGCAAGCTGACAGGCTGCTTTGCGAAAGCTGGAACGAGCGCATGTGGAGCGACGGCGAACCGATCGATCCTTCGCCCACCATCGACCAAGCTGTAAATGGAGGTTTCCCTTGGCTCGAGATCAGGTGCGCGCGCTGTAAGACGCCGAGCGACGTCGACCTTGCGGCGATGAAGCACCCGCCAACCACCTTCGTGCATGATCTCGCCAGCCGGCTGCGCTGCCGCAAATGCGCCAAGGTGGGCCGGCGTCCATCCGCGACTCTGTTACAATTGGCTTGGCAGCCTCGCCACCCTCGAACCGAAGCCTGACTGATGTGCAATCTCTACTCGATCACGACAAACCAGGCCGCCATCAGCGCGCTGTTCCGCGTCGTGAACCGATACGTTGGCAATCTGGCGCCGATGCCCGGCGTGTTTCCCGACTACAAGGCGCCGATCGTGCGCAACGGAGCCGAGGGCCGCGAACTCGCTACTGCGCGATGGGGAATGCCATCGTCGTCAAAAGCGCTGATGGACGCCACCAAGAAACGAGCCGAAAAGCTGCAGGCCAAAGGCAAGGCAGTGGATTTCAAGGAATTGCTCAGAATGGAGCCGGACGGCGGCACGACAAACATCCGTAACGTGAAGAGCAAGCACTGGACGCGATGGCTGGGGACCGAAAATCGCTGCGTGGTGCCGTTCAACTCCTTCAGCGAGTTCAACAAGGCCGAGGGCGGCGATATCTGGTTCGCGCTCGATGAGACCCGTCCGCTCGCCTGCTTCGCCGGCATCTGGACCAACTGGACATCAGTCCGGAAGGTCAAAGAGGGCGAGACCACCAACGACCTCTACGCATTCCTCACGACGGAGCCCAACGCTGAAGTTGGCGCCATCCACCCAGAGGCGATGCCGGTAATCCTGCCGACGCCCGAAGAGGTCGAAACCTGGATGACTGTCCCCGTGCACGAGGCGTTGAAGCTGCAGCGGCCGCTTCCCGATGGGTCACTCCAGATCGTCGCTCGCGGCGCCAAGGAAGATCCGACCGGACCCGCGCCGTGACGGACGAGACGACAATCAAGTGAAGGCGCCGGTGCTTGTCGAAATGGATGCGTTTTTAGCCGCTCACCGTTGAAACCTTCGCCAGTCTCCAAATTTCGCCTCTTCCCTTTGAGAGGAGTTCCGCCACGGTTGTGTCGCGGGACATCGTGTGCCCCGTGCCCGCCGGTGGTATCGCGTTCAAGTCGGTCGCATGCTCGAAGACATCACACCGACAACGGCGCTTTGTTCCTCGACGGCTGCGGCAGTACACTAGATATTCTCGCAAACCTTTTCGATTAATGAATTGATCTTGCTGAGATCGGTCAGAACGTCGCGGAAGTTGCCGTTCATGCCGCCCGCTCTGTCAAGAAATCAAATCTCAGGCTCGATTAGCTGCTCCCGAATTTTCGAGTAGTGGCCGGCCTTCTCGACCCGGTGGACCAGTGCAGTGAATCCGGGGATTTTATCCCTTGCCATGCGGAAGGCCTCGTGCGTTCGCTTATCAACGTATGTCACATCCGCGTAGGCCGCTAAGCAACTCAGGTGAGTATCGTTCAAATCGCTGCCCTTCCACTCCTTCCCGTCCGGCCTGAATCGATCGACGCTGGACTGGATGATTTGCGATGGCAGTCGTCGTGCTGGGACAGTCGCTTTAAGCTCGCCCCACGGCAGTCGCGTTATTTGGTTGATCACCCGCAGTTTTGCGCGAAACACCGCGAGAGTCCCGACATCACCGACCGTTGTGTTCTCATCAATGTCAGAGACGTCGATGCCGTTCGCTTCGAGGATTTGTAGCCCCGGATTTTTGTGCGACAGGGTGTCCATACCAAACCGGCGCACCGCTTCCAGAAAAGTCGCCGAGACGCCTTCAGCATTGGAGAGGCGTCGGTCGCCACGCGTCTTGATGTCTTGGCTCAACGCATCGTGCATGCCTCCCAAGCGCTGCAGAATCTCTTCCGGTGGGCGGAGCTTCCCCCGCAGGAGATCGACAACCTTGAGGTGGGAAACCTCCGCGAAGCCGGAACGGGAGATCGCAACGATTTCTCTGTCCCGCTCCTGTCGCTGGGTCAGTTCGGATTTAAGCAACGGCCAGACCTCTAGGAAGGCGCGAATGATTTCGACGCCGCGCCCTACACGCAAAAGACCAGGCGCCACGGCTCTGCGGATCTCCGCGGCATCCATAGCGGGCGTGCTGAAAGCGGCACGGACCTCGATGGACAGCACATCGATAATACCTCCAATGATATCATCTTCGCGCGCGGATCGAATGGAAGCGACGAACGGGAGCGATTTGAGGTAAGCGATGCGCTCTACGATGACGCGTTCATCCTGATGCGAAAGCAGCTCTTGAATATGGTGCCAGCATAGAAGCAGGACGTTGTTGCCGGCATCGAACGCGCGTTGAAAATCCCGTGCAGCACGCCTCCGATCGCTGTCTATCGATGCGTGATCACGGGCGATATCGCCGAGATGGGATGAATCAAGCGCCACAAATCTTGGTTTGATGAGCAAATTCATTTTGTTGCAAGCCGAGCAGCGCGTAGTGCTGACACACCCAGCAGGCCGAAATCGCACGTTCACGGCCGGGAGAATCAGCGAAAGTGCAATTATACTGCCAGGCTCACCATTTCGGCTGAATTCGGTCGGAATGGGGGAACCAAGCTGTCTTTGCTAGGCCACCGATCTTCCGTTGAAGAATAACTCTCGAGGCCATCGATGAGCGAGACCAGACCAATTGAGCCCTTCCAATTCAAGGGGGCCCTTCGTCTAGGCCAGGACAGCGTTGACGTGAACTTTCAGGCCCATGTCGACCGGCGCGGCGAACTCCTCATCAAACTACAGGAATTGCCACTCACCGAGGAGACCCGGTTTATCCTCACGGAGTGGCACCGCGAAGGTGACCTGATCACCTATTTTTGCCTTTCCGGACAGGCCGGGGATAATGTCAGTCTCAATACCGAGCGCCTGTACTTCAACTCGGTCGGGCCCCATTCGGACTCCAAACGTGGCTCGTACTTCGTGTTTGATGCGGTCTGCAAGATTGCGACGCTCAGACGTAAAGCCACAAGCCCTTCGCCGACACCGGTGTACCTTCTCAGCTTACAGGCATTTCAATGTTTCCCGCAGGTCACCGCGACGTGCGCGTTAGGCGAACTCACGGCAGGCGGTGATGTCCGCGAGACCGATCTGCAAAATGTTACGGGCTATATCCAGCTTCGGGCACATGAACAGCCAGCAGATCTCGCCCAATGGCGCGCCAACGCCAAGCGCTTGCTCGATCACGTCCGCCGGGTGATGTCGTTTGCCGCTGGTGCCAATCTCGCCGATCCCTCCTTGACGTTCTTCTTGGACGGGGATGCGGAAATTACCGTTCAGCCCCATACGTCCCATCGTACGCCGTTGATCCCATCCTTTCCGATGGTTGGCCGCGACGACATCTTCTCGGCGGCGGTCACCTCTTTCTTTTCGCCGCCGTTCGACGCGAAGAATCTCTGGATGGCGCTGGAATGGATTGCCATGGAGGCAACGTATAACGAAGTACGTCTTGTCAATGCAATGACAGCGCTGGAGAATCTCGTTAGCTCGAACACGCGGGACATCAGGCAGTTGCTTGACGATGCGCTCTTCGCAAAGCTGAAATCCGTACTCACGGCGGCGATCAAGGAGTTCGCAGAGAAGAACGAGTTCCAAACCATTGATCCTGCGCTTGCCGACGAACTGACGGTAAAGCTCGCTGAACTTCAGCGTCGCTCCCTGCGCCGTAAGCTCGATATTCTACTGGAACGCTGGTCAGTGCCGATGGATGGCATCACAAAATCGATGATCCGCAGCGCATTCAACGCCCGAAACGAAATTATTCACGAGGGGCGTTACTATGTAGAAGGAGAGAAGCGACCGGAGCTTTGGGGACATTATTGCGTCGTTCGCGAAATCGTCACCCGGCTGATCTTTAGCGCAATTGGCTTTAAGGGATGTTACATCTCACACCTTGGCGGATATCACCACGCGGTCTTTCCGCCTCAGACGAGTTAGATTGATCTTTCTTTCCCCTCCGCAAGATCAGGGTCGTTCTGCCCGGAACCACGGCACGCTTCATCGTCCCGCTCGAGTTTTTCGTGCGCTGCCTGAAACAGTATTCCAATCTCGTCCATGATTTCGTTCATCGCCCGCACCGCAACCGTATTGTCCAGCGTGGGATGCAATTTCAACAGTACTGCCGAGATCAGCAAGAGCGATATGGCGGTCGAATGCGCGGGATCGGCCAGGCCCGCGTTGCTTGGTCCGGCGAGCAGCGTCGTGGCCCCCTCCAAGAGCCCCATCCTGTGGAATATCCCTTTTGGATTGGCATGTACGTTGTGGCTCGCGAGACGGTAATAAGGGGAGAGATGATGAATACTCGCTGATGCCTGAATGTCAGCGATCGTGGGATTTTCCTTGCCGAGGGCTTCGGCCGCCCAGCCATAGCTGTTACCAAACGCTTTGCCGAACCTGTCGATTGCTTGCCTATAGTCTTTGTCGAGACTGTCGATCGTTTCGTCGTCCATCGGCTGAACATGAAGCTGGGTCTCGAAGCGCTTGTATTGCTGAGCGGCTTTTCTGGCTTCAACCACCTCATGCATGCGATAGCGTTCAGCCAGGCTCTCGCCATGTGTTTCGAGCAGGGAGACCGTGGCGGCGATCTCATGCATGGTACGCCACCGTGCCATGCCACCGTCGGCAAATCCGCCGCTGAGGAGGCAAACCACCTCTTCTGTGATCTGACAAGCGCGCGCATGGAGCCGGATGAGGAGGTCAAACGTCAGCGGACGATCCCCGCCACCGGCGGCGCGAAGCGCAGTGTTGATACCGCTGCCTAGCTCGCGGGAAATAGTGCAAAGCATCTTCAGGCGTTCTAAGCCTGGTCCCCAGCGCAGCTGGAGGTTTCGGCGAAATTGCTCTATCTCGCGCTTTTGCGCACGTGACTCCTTCGGCCAGCGGCGCCTCATGCTTTTCAGAACGAGTTCCGTTCCAACAACGGTCATCTCCTGAAGGAAGCCGGGCAGCGAGTTCGATAGCTGCTCCATTCTCTCTTCCGCCTTTCGTCCGTCTTCCTTCGTGAACTCAATCCGAATGCCGGCTAGCGCCGGTTCATCGATATCGAGATCGACCGATGATGTCCTCTCATCCAATACGCGCTCCGCAAGCTTGGTCAGTTTGGACTTCGAGAGCTTTAAGCCTTGGTCACGGAGTTTTTCGTCAAGCAGTTCCGTACAAATCTTGAGCGGCCACTGCCGCTCCAAGATATCGTCGACGGTTTGCTGTAGCGATTTCATTGCCTGCAGCTCCTAGTCGGCTATCGTACTGGCGCCCGACCCTCTCCGCCCAGCGGTCAATAGACGAGGGCGCGCGCAAGACATGTCCGCGTCGCGTTTATCTGGGCTTATCGGCGAGCAATTGGATGCATCCGATTCGAGCATCAGCCTAACACACCCTGCGACGCGTCCCGCGGTATCTTGCGAGATAGGGTGAAACCGCGGATTGAATCGCATAGAGTATGGAGCCTTTACGGGAGCCCGGAAAACTTTGTCTTACTATGTCCAAAGCGCTTTGAATGGCATCGATCCTAGCCAGGTTCTCGGGCTTTGGGAGGTCGATGAAACGACTGCAAGACGTATCGACGTCTCAGATCTCGGCAGATTTTTGGCCCGGCCCGGCACAACCGCATTGGAAACGCTGCGAAGCAGTTATCCGGGTACAACATTTGACGAGATGGAGCTTGGGCCGGGCGAATACTATCCAGGAATGGCGCGTCCTGTCCTTTGGGAGAGCCTTGGGCGCAATCCCGATCAGAGCGTCGGGACAATGAGCCGCCGTGCAAGCGCGAGCGGACAGCTTCATGCACTCATCCAACAGCTTGAACAGATTTGCCGCGTAGTCCACCCGAAGGACTCAAACTTCCAGGCCTACGGACACGAAATCCGAAATGTGCCTATTCTCGCCTGCACGGAATTGGAATCCCAATGGAAGGCCATTCTTGCGGCCCACCGCACGAAAGCTGAGAACACCATGCATTACGTCAAGCTTTGTGCGCCGATGAAATTAGCCGAGTATGCGGTGGAATTCTTATACTATCCATGGATGCCTGAACGTCGCCCGTTTGAAGGGTAGCAACACGGGACGAAAGATCTGCCATGGTACGGCGCATATAGTTCCGTGAAGCACTATCGTGACGACCATTTCTCCCGGGCATCCCTCGATAATGCATTCGACGCGCTGACCGGCTTCTTTGTCATGCTTTGCGCGCAGTACGGTTGGGACTTTGCGCTTAAGGGCGATGCGGCATCTCGCGCATTCTTCCGATTGAAAGCATCGCCTCAGTGGTCGCTGAAAAGAGTGCTATGTCCCCGCTTTTGTCGGGACATTCCGGGAGCGCACATACACGTTTCCGGCGTGACGGCGTCGCGGTTGCCGCGGTCGCCAAAACAAGCCGCAGTTGACGGATTGCCGTCCCGCCCGTTCGACGTCCAGCGGCAGGCGGCGCAATCATCGCGATGCGCGCGGGGGACCCTCCCACCGGCAACCGCAAAATTGTGGAACAGCTCGACGGAAGGTCGCGTAAACCAGTAAACATCGACACACTTGAGACCGGCATTCGAGACGAGACGACGAGTAGGGCATGTTTGAAATAACGCGAGATGATATTGCAGCTCTGAATGATGAAGACCTGCGCACGCTGATCGGCAGGCTCTGCGAAGCGGAACTGCGTCGCAGGGGGCTGCCCGTTTCCGCCGTTACCTGGGGCGGCGATCAAACGGCCAAGGATGGAGGTCTTGACGTTCGTGTTGCATTGGAACCCGGAACCAGAATCGAAGGCTTTGTCCCGAGGGCCGCCACCGGCTTCCAGGTCAAGAAGCCGGATATGCCTGCGGCGGAAATCACAAAGGAGATGAAGCCCAAGGGTCTGCTTCGACCAGTGATCGAAGAATTGGCGGCGGCTTCCGGCTCCTACATCATCATCAGCTCTAACGGTTCGATATCCGATTCCGCACTGACCAGCAGGCGCAATTCCATGGCGGCGGCTGTTGCTGGCAGCGCGGATGCCCCCAAGCTTCATCTTGAGTTCTATGATCGAAACCGAATTGCGAGCTGGGTGCGCGGCCATGCGGGCCTGATCCCCTGGGTTCGGGCACGGATCGGCAGGGCGTTCCGCGGCTGGCAACCCTACGGCGGGTGGTCTCTGGTTCCGGCGAATGCCGACCACAGCTATCTGCTCGACGATAAGGCTCGCATCAAGACCGCCCGCAAGGATGATGCCGACGGGTTGACAGCCGCAGAGGGCATTAACCGCATTCGGGATGCGCTTCGAAGCCCAGGCCAGGTTGTAAGGCTGGTCGGTTTGTCAGGCGTCGGAAAGACCCGGCTGGCCGAAGCCCTGTTCGATCCAACAATCGGCACAAACGCGCTTGACCAGTCGCTCGCGATATACACCGATACAGGCTTCGAGCCTGACCCACAGCCACGCGGCCTTGCCTCCGACCTCATCGCGTCGGGCACGCGCGCGATTGTCGTGATCGACAATTGCCCGCCGGAAACCCACCGCCAGGTGGTCGACGTGGCGCGCATCCCCGGTTCCACCATCAGCGTGATCACAATCGAATACGATATCAAGGACGACAAGCCAGAAGGTACCGACGTCTTCTCGCTCGAGACGTCGTCGCTACCTCTCATCGAGAAGCTGGTGCGGGGGCGGTATCCTGACATTTCGCAAATCGATGCTCGCACGATCGCTGAATTCTCTGACGGGAATGCCCGCATCGCGCTTGCCCTTGCAAGCACCGTCAAGCACAGCGAAACGATTTCCGGTCTGACCAACGTCGATCTGTTCACGCGGCTGTTTCAGCAACGCCACGCGCATGATGCGAATCTTCTTCAGATCGCTGAAGCCTGTTCGGTGGTCTATTCCTTCCAAGGGGTCGATTTGGAAGGCAATAACGCCGAGTTGCCGGTGCTTGGCCAATTGATCGGAAAGACGGCCCTGGAGGTACATGCAACCGCCGCAGAGTTGGGCCGGCGTAGTCTTCTCCAGCAGCGCCGTGAATGGCGGGCCGTGCTTCCACACGCTATCGCGAACCAACTTGCGAAGCGCGCGCTAGAGAATATTCCCTATGCCGCTATCGAGGCCGAAATCGTCAATGGCCGCTCCGAACGCCTGCTTCGCTCGTTCTCGCGGCGTCTTGGCTATCTGGATGACAGCAAGCAAGCGCAGGACATCGTGCGGGGCTGGCTTTCGAAAGACGGACGTCTTTCAGACATTTTGAACTTCGGCGAGCTGGGCCGGGCGATGTTCGAGAACGTCGCGCCGGTCCTGCCCGAAGCGACGCTCGCCGCGTTGGAAAGAGTATTCGGCAACGCCGATCGCTTAACGCTCTTACGAGGCGGACACTTCATCCGGTTGCTGCACTCCCTTGCCTATGACCCGCCGCTATTCGAACGTGCCGTCCGGTTGCTCGCCACATTCGCGACCGTTCTTGATGAAGGCAGCTTTGATGGAGAAGCTATTCGGGCGGCGACGCCCCTCTTCTATCCCGCATTTTCGGGCACCGTGACGCCACTCCCGCTGCGTCTGGCCGTCGCGGAGCGGCTCCTCAAGTCCGATAAATCAGTCGAGCAGCATCTCGGAATCCAGGCTCTCGACGCGCTGATGAAGTCGAACAATTTCACCCCTTATGGACGGTTCGAATTCGGCGCGCGGTCTCGCACCTACGGCTATTATCCAAAGACGGGCTCTGAAGCGGGCCAATGGTTTGAGGATGTGCTGACTTTCGCGGAACCCTTCGCGCTTGGCGATAGCCCCGTCACAGCCCGCGCGAGGAAAGCGATCGCCGCGCGCTTTCGCGGTCTTTGGACCCATGGAGGTCGCTACGATGCCCTCGAACGGATTGCGAAGACAGTCGCTCGGAACGGCTTCTGGCGCGATGGCTGGGTCGCGGCACGACAGACGCACTACTATGACGGCAAGGGTCTCAAGCCTGAGGCTTTGGATCGGCTTGTGCGGCTGGAACAATTTCTCCGGCCGAAGGAGCTGGTCAACCGCGTGCGCGCGATCCTTCTCGGAGATCGCAGCGGGCGCCTGACGTTAGACGAACTCGCCGTAAGCGACGACGAGCCGGTCGCACGGGCCTCCGAGCGAGTGAAGCAATCCAATATCGCCGCCGAAGAGCTGGGCAAGGACGTGGCCATCGACGAGGCTGCGCTTTCCGAATTGCTCCCTGAACTTGTGAGCACTCCGGGAAACCTTCGCGAATTTGGTCGCGGGTTGGCTCTCGAGGCCATTGAGCCACGCGTTCTCTGGAATCAATTAGTCGGCGCAGTTGCCAAAGCCGAGAACGCCAGTATTCGCGTCCTTCTCGGCTTTCTGAATGGGCTCGAAGTGCGAGACAATGCTGAAACCCACGCTTTGCTTGATGAGGCGATTGATGACCCGACGCTTGGCCGATGGCTGCCCGCACTCCAGACCGCAGTGACCATTGACAAGGCGGGGGTTGCGCGGCTGCGGCGTGCACTGAATCTTGGCAAGGCGCCGATCCAGCAGTTCTCCAACCTCGAAAATGGCGGCGTGTGTGAACCTATCCCGGGCCCTGCCTTTCGGGACCTTGTCCTTGCGATCGGCGCCAAGCCTGACGGCAACCCCATTGCACTTTCAATTCTGTCCATGCGGCTCCACGCGGATGCCACGGCCAAGCGCCAGCCACTGCCAGAAAGCGCTGAAGCGGGACGTCAATTGTTGATTGATCATCGGTTTATAGACCAGAGCAATACCGGCGACCATGATGATTACAGACTTGGATTGGTGGCTTCAGCCTCCCTCATCGGGCCGGAGGGGGCACCCATCACGCGCAAGATATTGCGTGATATGAAGGAGGCCGTTGCACGGCACGACATTTCTGCCTGGGAGCAAGACGATCTTATTCGGAGCCTGTTCAAGCGACAGCCGATTGCCGCGTTGGATGAACTCGCCGCAGGAGACGGAGATGATCGGCAGGCGGGTACGGGTCTTATGCGGGAAACCATGCGTCATCGACAGAATCCGTCGGCCATTGTACCCGACGATGTGCTACTCGGCTGGTGTGGAGGGGATCCTGGCCTCCGCTATCCCTTTGCTGCAGGGGTTGCACTGCTCTACTCGCGCCCGGACGATCAGTCGCCGCACGCATGGCAACCGATCGCGAAATCGTTGCTGACCGGCGCTCCCGATCCCGTCGCCGTGTTTGAGGCGATGAAGGGCCGTCTTTGGCCGACGAGTTTCGATGGCTCACCCGCCTCGAAATTTGAGCTGCGGATACATCTTCTCGACAAACTCGATATCGGCGATCATCACGGTCTCCGTGCAGCCGTTGACGTGTTTCGTGGAGAACTCGCCCAGGAGGCGGAGGTGTACCGGCAACGGGAACAAAGAGACGATTTGGCGCGTAGTGCACGCTTCGAAGAATAGCCGAGTGGCCTGCGTAGCCGCCTAACTCGTTTTCGCGTTAGGCGCCTGCTCGCGAGTTCGTAACTCTTCCACATACGCCAGAAATTGCGTTAACTGACCTTCCGGCAACAGATGCAATTCTGCGGCCCACTGCTTGGCCACCAACGCGGGGGCGCCAAGCGCGGCTAAGTCCGGTTGACCGTCCACGACGGGAAGCGATTTGAGCCGCTCTGCCACTCCCTGCGCCGTCCGCTCTTGATTAGCGCGGGCAAATCCCTTGAGGGCCTCGTCTGCCCGCTCCTTGCCGAGCCGCCGAAGGGTATTGCCGACGCGCCGTTCGAGCAGTTCTTTCGGAGTTCGCACGATACCCGCACGTTCGTCTAGATATTCGGTCGCAGTGCGTGCGGTGATCGTCACTTGTGAGAAGAGGTGCAATAGAAATGGCGGCACGTCGCGTGCGTCAGGACTGACGATCTCGATCCGCCGCTCGGGATGGAATTCGAGCCATTCGCGGATGATAAGGTTGATATGTAGGTCGCCGAAGCCATAGCCGATGCAGACCAGCGTGGTGACAAAATTGAGGTTCTCCCGAAAGTGCTTGAGCATGCTTTTCGGCAGAACTTGCTGACCTCGGGCGTCGAACTTGTATGCGCCGGCGAGGAGCGTCCGCCGAAGAAATTGCATCACGCCTTGTTCGTCGGGATAACAGATCTCGTTTGCGGCTTTCGCATGCCTACCTGGAAAACCGGGAATGTCGTAGAAAAGTCCCTCATTCGCGGCGCGCAGAACGTCGATGACACCCTCCTCGCCCGGAGCGTTGGGCAACAGCTTCAGCAGGTCTTCGCCTTCGTTGAACGTGAAGACGTCCAGCGCGCCGTGAATCTTGAGAAGGTAGATCCCGGGCTTGAAGGGGTTCGCAAAATACATAGCGTGCTTTTCGAGCTCGCTCTTGCCGAGAATTTCCGCTTGGATCTCACCGATCGGTTTGCCTGCATGATTACGACGAACAAATGTCTTCCGCGCCGGGCTGAACCCGCTGTGCAGCGGAATGGAAAGACGCGCTGCAATGGCCTCTATGATGAGGTCATGGTTGAGCGAGAATATCCACAAGGGCGTATTCTCATCGGCCAATGCGCGCAGACCATCATACGCAGAAAGTTGCCGTGCCAGATACGCTTCGTTGTTGGTGTGCCGATAGTAGAGCATGTGGTAGACCATCTCGACCAACCACACATACAGCCCGTGATACGCCTGCGCGTGAGCCCGGTGTCGATGCCACTGCGTTTCCAGGTAACCCAAGATCGCCTCGTAGTGCATCTCCGGCCTGCCAAGGCAGGCAATCAAATCATCGATCACCTCATCCGGTTGCCCGCCGCCTTGTACACGCCATCCTTCGTTGAACTCGCGCAGCTTGGCAGGCGTTAGCCATCGTTTAAGTTCGTCCGTCAGTTCCCAGACGAGCGGAAGCCCAGCCTCATAGGAGGCGCCCGCACCGAGGAAGAGACCGGTAAGTGGTTTCATTAACGAGCAACCATTGTCGAATGAGATGCGCAGGCTAGCTTAGCGGAAGCAAAGTCACGCATTCCAATGAGCATCCTGCTCATCGTCGTCGCGCTTTGCGGACTCCACCTGCTTGCGCATTTGGGTGTGCGCGACCGTCGCCCAGCGCCGCAAAACCCCGATCGGATGCTCGAAAAGCGACCGCAGCGGCTCTTCGTAGAGCGCGAAATATGTTGTCAATGACCCGGACCAGCCGAAGGTGTGCATATTCTGCATGACGTAGCGCCGCACGTCGTCGCGATCACCGAATTCGTCCAGGAGGCGCATCATCAACGGATGGAAACTTCGTTCGACCCCCGGCGCACGCGAGTTCAGCACCGGCAGCGTTCGCGCGAGGAACGCAGGTCCACCCTCGGGATTGGCGTGCGCCCACGAAAAAAGGATATCCTCGGGCACATGCAAAACCGCCGGCTGCTTGGTATCGGCAAAGGAAAAGCCGTCCCCGATTGTGTGTTCTATGCGCCATGCCGTGGCTCGGTCCCGGATAATCGCGTTGCCGAACACCGGCCACACGATGGAGGAGAAGTTTTTGAACATGATAGGCAGCAACGGCTTGATCATCTTAGCCGCGTCCCCATCCGGGCTAGCCGCAAGGTAGTTCGCCAGCTTCCCGGCTGCCACGCGGGCATCGGTATCGTCCCGCCCCTTCTTCAAGAGCCAGGCCACCACATGCTCGAAGTGATGCGCGCTCATCTGTGAGCCGCGGCGCTTCGGCCGCTTACCGACGTGCTCAACCGCTAACATGATTTGCGGCCGCAATTCCTCAAGCCGTTCGCGGTTGCCGTGAACGAACATCCCCATGACATCGAGCGCTACCGAATAGGCCACGCTGTCCATATTCAAAAGCTGGTTGAACAACGGCGCTGCTGCGGGTGCATCGAGCTTGGCGAACACACCGCCCATGCCCCAATGCGACATCGCGCTCGGCGGCATCGTGCCCGATTTCAGGCCCACGCATGCCAGCCTGACATCATCTGCCGTAATGCCCAGCAACAGACACAAGAACGGCAGTGTGGGCGCGAAAATGGTCGAGGCGATAGCCTCGTTCTTATAGGCGGCGACCGCAGCGGGGTGCTGCGCCGCGAGGCCCGAATAGTACCCGGTGACCAGTCCGTAGTTCCGGTTGCCTTCCGTGGTTGCGGCATAAGCTCGCTTGATCGGCTCTTCCCAAGAAAGGGGGACGTCCGCAAGCTCGGCGATGGCTTTGCCAAAGGCGACCGACATGCGCTGCTCATCGCGGGACAAAGCGTCGAGCGAGGCCCGCAGCGTCCCCGGCTGCCCAAGCGCCTCCTTGGCCAAGTCCCGCACGGTGTCGGCCTGGTACTTTTCCCGCTCGTAAAATTCGAGCTTCGCGTCGGCGGGATAATCCCAGGGCATCTCGGTGACAAGCAGGCGGATGCGGCTCGCAATATCTTGTGGGGAGAGATCGGCGATGAGTTTGCGGACGCGCGCCTCTTCGTCGTCCTTGAGATCCGGCAAGTCGTACTGCAGCACATCGCCCAGCGCGTTCAGGGCGGCAGGCCAGTACGGATGAACCGCTTGAATCTGGGCAACCCACTTCTCGACGTGATCGATTAAGCCGCCATCCACGTAGGAGCGAAATTCCTGCGCGATCCCGTTGCGCGCACTGGCACCGAGGCCGTCGTCGCGCAAGCCGATCGCGACCAGCCGATCGACGCAGGCAATCACGTAGTCCCAGGCGTCCTTCCAGTATTTCGGTTGCCAGGGCACCAGTTGGGGACGGCTGCCATGCGTTTCTGGACCCATGAAGCTCGCATGCGAGTGCGCGCTGGACGCATCCAACAGCGCGTCGATCACAATAGGCATTTCTTGGGGGTCATCCCTCTGCAACAGCTCATCCAACAGGCGTAGGCGCGACGCGGCCGAGGCAACCGTGTTCCCGCCGAATACCGGGAACAATGCCTTGAACTGACCAACGGAGTTGTTGGCCCACTGCTCGTTTTCGGCGACGGCAAGTTTGAGTAGCAACAGTGCAGCACGCTCGAACGTCGTGTCGATGAAAGCGATCTTTTCAAGCGCACGAACAAGGCCGCGCCGCAGGTCTCCACGAACGCCTACGAGTTCCTGGACGGAGAGCGGGTTCAGGATGTGTTCGAGCAGCGTGACGACCGCGTCGGCATCAATCTCCGCCAAGGCGCTGACGACGTCACCAGTCCCTTCCTGGCCAAGTGCTTCCAGCGAAGCAAATGGGCCATCAAAACGCATCAGGTGGTGCGCGACCTGCGGAGCGACAGCGCCCGTGTTCAAGAGAGCGAGCTGCCATGCGGCGTTCTGCCGAAGCCGCTCCGGAAGATTTCCAGCGAGGACGCTGTCCCATGTTGCTTGTCCCCATTGACGCCACTGCCGCTCGGCAAGCGCCAGTGCAAGCGGCTTGGGTTGCAGGCTGACAAGGCGTCCGTGCTGCTGCACCACGCCGCGTCCCTGCAGATCGGTCAGTGCGGCACGGAGATCATCGACGGACCGGCCGCGCGTAAACGCTGCAGCCTGCGCAAGATCGTTCAACTCGCCGGCGGTGCCGAGAAGCCGGAAGGCGCCCAGGAGCATTCCCGCATCCTTCAGCAATGCAGGGTCGGTCGGCCTTCGGCCAAGAAGAATCCGATCGATGAGCTCGTCATCCGTAGCGGCCGCGATGGGCATATCGCTGAGCCACGCCTGGCCGAGCAAGGTTGCCATTTGTGGAAAGCCGCGTGCAAATTTCAGGAGGCGACGATGATCTTCGCTCGGCAGTTCGGGGGCAATCTGCTTGATCATCCCTTCCACGACGGCGTCGCTCGCCGGCTCGACCATCTGCAGCTCATCGTCACCCTGAACCGACGGGGGGAGGTCGTGGTCGATGGTGATGAGCGACACGCGACTGCCGGAACGCTTCACCATGGCAACGAGATCGTGATGGGACTCAAGCGGGCAACGATCAACGACGACGATTGCACGGAAGCCAGAGTCCACAAGGCTCTGCACGATACTTTTGATCGCCACCGGTCCAGCCTCGGATTCCACAGAGTACAGAACAAGGTCCGATAGCTGAACGCCCGACGCTTCTTCCTCGTCGGTCGGTCCGAGAGCTTCATGCGTCAGTCGCGACTTGCCGACGCCGGACAGACCGACGACGCGCGCGACACCACGCGGCTTACCGGCCAACGCGCGAAGCTTCTCCCGGAAAGGGGGCAACCGCGGGTCCGGGATCCAGGGAGTGCCGTCGAAGCGACCTGCCCAATGGGTCCAATCCTTGAACGGCCCGACAAGGCCGGGCTGCGTCTGCTCGAGCACCCAGGCCGCAACGGGCGGCAGAATGTTGACCCATGACGCGAGCTGGTCAGCGTCACGGAATTGAACCTGCTCGGGCCTGACCTTGAGCCCTGCTTTTGCGAGGGCTTTGCGGATGCTTTCGGCGCGCGCTTTGACGAGCTTGTTCTCGTACGAATGACCGCACGCCATGACGTAGGTGCCGCCCTTTTCCAAGGCTTCGCGCACCATCGACTTGACCTCGCCACCCGGCGTGACCACGTCTGCGCCGGCTTCCGCCGGCGAAATCGGCCCTGCCTTCAGCTGGAACTGCGAGATGCGGCTCGGCAAGAACGTCGTTCGTTCGGGTCCGTTCTGCCACTCGATGCGCGCATCCTCGCCGCCATCGGCCGCGGTGATGTTGGCGGCGACGTGGATGCCATCCATCGGCAGGTTGCCGCTCAGCGCCTCGCCGTCCAGAAGCCGGCGCATCAGCAGCGTGAACTTCCTCGGGTTGAGCGCCGCGATGTGCTTGCCGGTGACCTCGAACGGTCCCGTGCTGTCCGCCTCCATGGGCGCGACCTTGCCGCCGGACAGGGTGATGATGGCAGATGGGTTGGCGTCGAGCAGGCGCAGGACATTCGCCGTTGCCGTCGTGGGCTTGATCGTGCCGGATTCGTATTTCGTGAAGGCGCGCGGACCACCCCCAAGGAGTTCGCCGGCTTCGACCTGCGACAAACCGATTTTTTCTCGGATACGACGGATTTCGCCCGGTGTGAGCTCAATCGGCTTATTATCGATCATTCCAGCAACTACGAGAAATGTACCATTATGGTCACTTAATAGATTCGTCCACCTTTGGCAAGGTCAATCAAGTAACGCATTGATTTAGCGCTTCTTTTTATTCCAACCCGCAGCGATCGTCCCGAATCGATATGGCTAGCTATTCCACCGCCCGAGATAACGAGCCGCTCCGATGCGCCTCAGCGTCATGAAGGTGAGGGTGTGCTCCGACTGTCGCATGCCAAATGGTCATCAATGCCCCGCGTCTTATCGATCAATCCAGTCCAATTCTCCAAGAGTAAGATAGACGACAGCTCCGCGGGGAGCGCCGACCGCGTCCAGGTATTGCAGCAGCTGCCTAGCATAAGTCTGCCGGTCAGCGGCAGTCGGGGCCACGTCGCTTTTCCAGTCAAAGGCGACAACGGCTAGGCCGGCTGCGACGGCGAGAGCGTCCGCGCGCCCGGCGGTCAAGACGCGGCCAGCGTCACGGGCAGCATAGAGCGCCAACTCCGGCACAAGCGCAGCACGGTGTTCCGCGACACCCGGTAGTCGCAGGGTTCGCAACGCGGTCGCAGCCATCTCCGCCGGATCGGGCAGCGGCTGCGCTTCGAGCGGCGCCAGCTGTGCGAGGAGGTCAGCGGCGCGCGCCTGCAGATCAGATGCAATCTCCTCGATCTCGCCCGTCAATATCTCTTCGATCAGCTTGTGCAGCACTGCACCCCGGATGGCGCTGCCCGCCACCGTCACGAGACCGGCAGGGTTAATGTCGGCGCTCTCGTCAACGCGAGCGACCTCCACCAAGCGATCGGTGTCGCCGTCGCTCGGCCGAACCCAGCGGATGGGCCGGGACGCATCCGCGACCGCGGCTTGCTCGGCGGCAAACACCTCCTCGCTTTGATGATTTTCTTCTGGCGCGACGCGCGCCTGAGGACGCCGAGAGAAACGCGCTGGATCCCATTCCGGAATATCGTCCTGCCGAAGATCTAAAAGGTGCGCCCAGCTGTTGGTGCGCGGCACCGACAATGTGGGCAGGATCAGCATTTCGATTGCCCGCGTGCAGGCGACGTACAGGAGTCGCTCGTGCTCCTCTGCGCTGTCCTGGTCGTCGAGGTGGATGGCATCCGCGATAGCCGGCGGCACGACGTCGCCCAGCACCCAGTGCAGCGTGTCGTCCTGGTGGCGGTGGATAAACGGCTCTCGCCGTCTGAGTTCGGAGCCCATGTTGATCGGAATGACGATCGGCCATTCGAGGCCCTTGGCACTGTGGACGGTGATGATTTCAATCGCCTCGCGGTCCGCATCCAGCCGAGCCTCGTC
Organism: Bradyrhizobium sp. WSM471; assembly: GCF_000244915.1. Classification (NCBI taxonomy): domain Bacteria; kingdom Pseudomonadati; phylum Pseudomonadota; class Alphaproteobacteria; order Hyphomicrobiales; family Nitrobacteraceae; genus Bradyrhizobium; species Bradyrhizobium sp. WSM471. The sequence continues at coordinate 6,746,864 of NZ_CM001442.1, forward strand.
GTAGGGCTCGGGTCCAAGAGGACCGCCCTCCCAGTCGGCGTCGATGTCCTGCGCCAATTGCTTGAGGCCTCGCACGCCGTAGCGACGTGCACGCTCCATCAGAAGATCGAGGTTGGCCAGAGCCCGCGCGGCCTGGTCGCTGCCCCGCACGGCAAGGGTGGCCCGCACCCGCAGCCGATCGATCGCTTCGCTGAGCAGGAGGAACGGCGTCGTTCGACGCACGCGCCTCCTTAGGTCCGCCAGCACGCTGAGCGTCTCTCGCGCCAGCGGATGGTTGATCTGATCGGGCGGCGTTTGCAGCGCCAATCTCGGCGCCGGCGCACGATCTTCGGTCTCATTCGGCGCGAGGACCCGCGTGATGTCGAGCAATTCGTGATCGGTCAGACCGACGAGCGGCCCGCGCAATAGGGCGCCGAGCGCCAGCGTATCACCCGGATCTGCGAGCGTACGGATCAGCGCGACGAAATCCTGCGCTTCCTGGCGCCGGAAGAGGTTGCGTCCGGCCTGCGAGACGAGCGGCAGGCCACGCTCCTCGAGCGCCCGCTCGTAACGCCAGAGCTCGGTGCCGACCGGCGCGAGCAAAGCGATGTCGCCAGGCACGATCAGGGACGTTTCTCCGCCGGATCGCCGAACGCGGACATTTCCGATGAGCTGAGCACAGATATCGGCAACGGCGTGCGCTTCCTTATCGCGTACGAACGCCGCACGGCTTTTCTCGCCGATGCGGATCGTGGCCTTCATGACGCAAGGCAGACCGTGCTCGGCTGGACCAAGCGAAGAAACCAACGGAACGTAACCCGGGGCCTGTCGGCCCAGGGGATCGCGGAAACAGCGATTGACGTGGTCCAAAATCTCGCCGCGTGACCGGAAGCTTGTTGTGATCCGCAAGATGTTCCCGGGGAACTGGCGCTCGACGGCATTGCGCGCCTCCATATAGGTTGCGACATCCGCGCCTCGAAATCGATAGATCGCCTGTTTGGGATCGCCGACCATAAACAGGCTGCCCGGAATCAGTATCCGCGCCTGCCAGGCCGGAGCCGCGCCAGGAGCGCTCGCGATCAGAAACAGGATCTCGGCCTGCACCGGATCGGTGTCCTGGAATTCATCGACGAGGATTCGCGTGTAGCGCTTCGACGACGCCCGCCGGACGGCCTCATGACCGCGCAAAAGCGCGCGCGTGGCGAGCAGCAGATCGTCAAAGTCAAGGACGGCAGCGTTGCGCTTGAACGCCTCGAAGTCTTCAAGGAGCTCATCGAGCGCGCCGGAGAAGGTCGCGACCAGCGCTGTTGCGATACTACCAAGAAGGCCACGAAACTCCGTCGCGCAGCGGTCATAGTAGGATGCGGCCTCCTCTGCGAGGCGCGTGCCTTGGTCCTTGCCGGCAACGTATTTCCAGGCCCCCAAGCGCCGATAAGGGCGCAGATCGTTGGAGCGCCAAGCCATGGCTTCGACCCGAGGCGGATGGGCAAGCTCCCAGAGCCGCTCGAATGATGGCGCAGGATTGAAGGCACCCGTGAAGAAGACGGCGAGCCTCTCGAGATCGGCAATGTCTTCGAGCGCCCGGTCAGGCGCCCGTGTGCCGTCGATCCAGCGGCGAAACTCCCGCACACTCTCGACAAACTCCAGATCGGCATGTTCGGCGAGATCGCGGGGCAGAGGCTTTGCGGTTCGAAAGTCGCGCCGGAACTTGCCGAGCTTTTTCAGGGTGTCGACAGCCTCCCTTGGATCTCGGCGCGCCATGACGACGACCGGATCGGTCGGATCAGCGTTCTCGCCGAGACGCCGCCGCAGCCAACGCTCGAATACCGTCGTGAAGGCAAACTCGGTCTGGACCGCGTCGAGGACCTCGGCGCCGGGATCGACGCCCGCCTCAATCGCATAGCTGCGAAGCAGCTTGTGGCAGAAGCCGTGGATCGTGGTTGCCGTGAGTTCGTCTAGCCGCGCGCGCGCCGCTATGAGCGCAGCTCTCTGCGGCGCGGTCAGGGCTTTATCGACGGCAAGCGCCAGATCATCGGGGACGTTTCCGTTCAGCAGTTCGTTGACGAACCGCTCCACGCGCACACGCAATTCACCGGCCGCGAGCTCGGTGAACGTGATGGCGGCAATGTTGCGTGGCGCGACACCGCTGGCCAGGAGCATGGTCACGCGGCCGGCAAGTAGCGAGGTCTTGCCGGTGCCTGCCGCGGCCTCGACCAGCAGGGTTTGATCAAGAACCGTGAGGGCGCGCCGCCGGTCGGCGCTGTCGGCGAGCGCGTTCATGGCAACTCCCAGAACCGGGCTAGATCGCCGGCGGCGGCTGTGAGCGCAGCCTGCTTTCTGCGGAAGTAGGCCGGAGATGCAGGAAGCGCGAGCCGCAGATCGTTGAGACGGCCGTCGGCGGCTGGCCCTGGGACAGCGTGGCCGCGCGTCAAAGCGGCACAGGCAGCGTTGACGAAGGCGGCGGTTTGCCCAATCGCGTCGTCAAGATCCGGCAGCAGGAAGATTGCTGGTTCGTCCTTCAGATAGATGAGCCGGGTTCGAATGGCGGGCACGTCCGGCAGAAGTTGGCGGCATGCCAAGGCGTACAGCACACGCTGCAGTTCCGCGCCGCCGGCAATGACTCTGTCGGCGGCATTCTCCGGCCGCTCGCCTGTCTTGTAATCGGTCACACGGACGGCGACGCTGCCGGCGCGCAGGTCGAGGCGATCGATCTTCCCGCGAATGGCCACCGCCGTTCCAGGCACATCGACGCGCAACGCAGGGTCCCACGGCCAATCCGGATTTATCGGCTCTGGCGGATTGGCATGCTCGCCGAACGGCACTTCGGTCCAGCTGCGCGTGCCGCTCTCCGTGAACTTCTCGTTCGTGAGCCCAGCTAGCGCCATGGCGGAGGCCTGGCGCACGGTGTTGACCCAGAGCACCTCGGGCGGCACCGGCCGCTCCAGCGGCCACGCCGCAATCACGTGACGCACCGCGCCCTCAAGCGCGCCCTCGATCTCCTCCGTACCGGCCACGATAAAACCGGGCGACGGCTCAAGCGCGTCGACGGCGCGGCGCAAAAGCTCATGGACCAGCCGGCCGAATTCATCGGGCGGGAGCATCAGTGGACGCTCCCGGTCGGCCGGCGCACGCCATCCCAATGCGTATTTCCAGACAAAGCCTAGCGGATCACGTAGCAGCCGCGCGAGCGAGGTCGGCGACTGGATCTCTGCGAGGCTCTTGACGATGACGGCATGACCCACAACCAGGAGCCCGTCATGGGCCGTCAACTCCGGTCGGTGCCAGCTCTGCCAGCACTGCAGGGCAGAGTCTGTCGCGAGGTGCCCCGCGATCTCTTGCGGGCGCGCTGTGAGCCGGTCCGATTCGCTCGCCGCGTGCTCCGCGATCCGCGTGCGCGCGAGTGCGAGCGCATTACCGCCAGTAGCCAGGAGCGGGCTTGGTCCCGCGCGACCACCTTGGGCGTTGCGACGGCTGCGCGAAAGAACAATGCCCTGTGTCGCGCAAGTGGCAATGATGTTGAATGCCCGCCGATCCGCTTCAGCGGGCGGATCAGCGTCGAGAGGACCTGGAGGACCAATATGGTCCGGCAGCAGAGGATCTTCGCCGGAGGAGCGCGGCCATCCGCGCTCCGTTAGCCCGAGCAGGCGAACCCAAGGGCGAGGCGATGCCGCCAGCTGCCATGCAGGCGCCCAGGCCACGGCATCGCTGGCATCTCGCTCATCCTCGACTCGGATTTTGCGCAGCGAAAGCTCAAGCGCGGCCGCCGGCGCGCCTCGTGTCGCCCGCTCCCAGAGGCGGCGCGCACGGACGCGCAGGAACGCGTCCGCCGCTTCTTCGGCCGCAACTGTTCCTCGTTCCAGCAAGGTCAGCAGCGGCATCACGATCGGACGCGGATCGGTATCTAGAAAGGTCAGTTGGTCGAGGGCCCCCGCCCATTCCGCGGCCGAGGTCAGCGAGGCGCTGCGCGGCACGCGCAGCCAGTCGCGCGGCAAGGCGTCGAGCATCGTTCGCTGACCTGCGGTCAGAGCAAACAGGCGCCGCACGCGGGCCTGGCTTAAGCCATGTAGCAGGACATCGGCGAGCGCCGCGCAACGCTGCCCATCTGCGGTACCAAGACACGGCCTGCCGTGCGGAAAACTCACCGGCAGTTCGGTCTCTTGCGCGAGCGCAACGATGTACTCGTCCCACTCATCGGTGCTGACGCTACAGATCGCGATGTCGCGGGGCTCGGCTTGTCCTGAGGCAATCAAGGCGCGCGCCCAACGAAAAGCCTCAAGCACCTCGTGTCGGGGATCGGCGCAAGTGACCTGGACGGGCGGCGCCGCCGCGGCGGTGGCCGTTCTGACCTCACCTCGAAACCAGGCCGTGTCTGCGCCCGGCGGTGCGGTCCAGATGACTGGCGCCACGGCGCAGAGATCATGGATGATCGGTCGCCAGACCGGCTCGATGAAGTGAACGCCCATGATGGAGACCGAGCCCAGGACCTCAGGCGTCCATTGCATTCGCGCGCGCGCCTCGTCACGCAGATCCATCGGCAGGCGCGCGCCGCCGGCAAGAAAGCCGCGCACCCGGTTCTCAAGCAAAGCAAGATCGCGGATGCGCGCGTTACCGTCCGGGGCGTGAGCGAGACGGGTGTCCGCGTTCCATGCCGCTCTCAGGGTTCGCGCAACGGCGCGCGTCATCCCGGGGAGGTGCCGGACGGTCTCGATGTCCTCAAAGCCTCCGGCATCGAGGGCGCGGGCGACAACAAATTCAAGCTCCTCGCCTGTGACCTGATGCAGGAAGCCGCCTGCCAGCCGCGCCGCCAATTGCGTTATTGTCATGATCTGCAGACCGTTCTCGCCATCGCAAGCGGCGGCCGCGCGGCGGGTGGCGAAAGCCAGCCCGCCCTGCACAATAACCGTCCCCCTCATCACCACTGTCTCGTCCCCATTTCCGGCAACAACGTTATCAAAGAACCCTACCGACTTGGATATCTGGCGCAGCGTGCCCACACATCATCGGCCCTGCGCCAAATCGCGCAAAGAAGGCAGCCCGGCGGCAGGTCGCCGCCGGGCCCGTCGTTATCTGCCCCAGACCCAGTGCCAAGCGCGGCGCCAAATGCTTGGCGTTGCCTTGGGCTGAGCGGGCTGCGGCGGGTGCTCCGCCTGTGGCGGCTGGCCGTAGAAGCGCGCCTTGGCGGCACTATCACGGCGCCGTTCGGCTTCAACCTGCTCATCGCTCCAGGGACCGGCTTCGATCACCTTGCCACGGTCGATCACATAGTGTGACCGGCACTTCAGCGTCCAATTGCCGATCGATGGGCGAAGCGAGATGGTCTCGCCATCGAATGTCATTTTCCAATCTGTCGGCGTGAAGGGCGCGACAACCTCCTCGCCGCAGCCGCAGCAGCAGCTGTGGGCCGACGTGGCATACTTCGTCGAAACATAGAGGATGCCTGGCTGAAGGCATTCGGGGATATGCTCGACGAACCGATGCTCCAATTTCTTGTATCTGATCATGTGAGGTCCCCATTGATCAGCATGTTGCCGTCCGTGGTGTACGTGCAGTGATGCTCGTGTTCGAGGTCGCGGTAGAAACTGCGGATCTTCTTCCACTTGATGACTGCGAGGACCGCATTCATGGCGTTGAGGTCTGCGACCTGGATGTTGGAGGCGTAGATGTCCTCAGCGCCACCGCCGACGAAGGAGATCCGCTGCCGCCCGTGATCGCGCTTCTCCGGCGTGCTGGCAGTCACCCGCAAGATGCCGCCGAGGGAGCCTTCGTCGAGCTCCAGACCCATGCCGACATCAATAAATCCGGCGCCGATGGCCTCAAGTTTCTCGACGATTAGACGTTTGGCTTCGCCAGCATCGAGGGACAAGAAGGCAAAGGTGATGCCGTCGAGCAGGTGGATGTTGTTGGCGCCGAGCGTGACGCCGTGGGCCACGATATTGCAGTGCATCCGGCCATAGATGCCCTTCAGGTAGTCGACTTTCGTGGGCGCTTCCCGCAGCTCTTCCAAGCTCGGCGCCCCCGGCGCGCGAAACGCGTTGTGGGTCAGAAATTCGTCGCCGTCAAACAGTCGGATTTCGTGGACCGGCGTCTTGGCGACGAAGTCCAGGATGTAGCCGCCGGTGCCGCCGACGCCAATGACGGCGACGCGCTCATTGACCAGCCGTTCGGTCAAGACGCCGATCCCGACACGGTCCGAGGCGGTCTCGACATAATTGAAGACGCTGTCTTCCTCCTCCTCTGGCGCGCGGAAGGTGCGAGGCGTAGCGCCGGGCTTCAGCACCGCGGCAGGCCCCGCGATGATGTTGGCGTAGCTCGTCATCTTATGGTGATAGTTCGAATAGCCGCCGTCGGGCTTGCTGGAGAAGCCGAATGCCGCCTTGAGGCCGTGGCCGAGGTCGAAAGCGCCGGCGACATGGGAGATGCCCTGGATCTGGGTTCCGTCGGCATTGCACGGAAAGTCGCCGTCCCAATGGACCACATGGGTGTCGGGCGTTCGCGTCTGGTCGCCGGCCAGAGTGAGGCTGGAGATCAAGTTGCCGGTGCGCACCTGGCGGTGCGCATCGACGTAGGGTACTTCCCGCATCACGAGAGAGCCGCCCTGCTGCTGGACGAAGTAGCCTTCGTCCCGCAGCTGCTTGAGGTCCTGATTACGACTGAACAGTTCGCGTGACATTGAACACCGTGCCTTTCTTTTTGACTTCGACCGAGCCGCCTGCGCCGAGCTCGCCAGCGTGTGGCGCCGATGCCGCGTGGCGGAAGGTCATGGAGAAGACGACGTTCGGCGCGTGCTGGCCCGGGAAGGCCAACTGGACGATTTCCTCGAACGTGACCTTGCGCGCCGGCACGGTGCGGGGCCGTGAATTGACGATGATCTCATAGCCCTTCTTCGCCGTGATGAAGTGTTCGATGCCGGGCTGCGTCAGATCGACGAGATCACCGCCTTCGATGAGGCGATCCTCGCCGCCGGGGATTTCGAGGAAGACGGCTTCGCCCTCGCCGGGCTTGGCCAGACCGTAGAGCACCGCACCGCTGATGGCCGGCTTGCCCCAGCGCAGCTCGTCCTTGTTGAGGGTGAGCTTGAAATCGCGATCGGTCTCAAAGGCGATGAAGCGCTCGGCGCCGCGTGCGCGGAGATCAAAGGGCTCGTCGAGCAGCACATCCTCGAAATCACCGGACGGCAAGATCGCAAAGAGGCTGTAACCATCCCGCGGGTCGAGTGCTGCGGTCTCGAGCAGTTGCCGGCCGAGCGGCACGGGATCATTCACCTGGCGGATTTGGAAGTTGAGATCGCCCTGCGCGAGGAGGAAGCGATACCCTCGCGCCGGGCGCAGCGCCCGGCCTTCGCGCAGGGCATCGCCGAGGTCGTCATAGTCAAGCAGTTCTTCAGTCTTCATCAGATTGGTTCCTTAGGTTTGGCCGCAGCGGATGCCGGGGCTCTAAGGGTCCAATCGGGGCGAGATCGGCCAACCGGTAAAATCAGGCGAAGTTTTTTTTCAGGGGGCCGTCGGGGGTCTGGCCGCAGATGAAGAAGGCGGGGCAGTTCGGGCAGGTGCGGAACGATATCTCCGCCGGAAACCGGCCAGCCCGGATGTCGCCAAGGAACGCGGCGAGCTTGTCCTTGCGCCCTTTCAACTCGCGGTCAGACAAGGAAATGGAGTGGATTTCACCGTCGGACAGGTAGACAAGCTCGGCGACGGCGCCCGGGAAGGCCTGCTTGACCGCCAGCATCAGCGCCGCGGCGCCGACATCCTTGGCGTCGGCCGACCGCATGTGGCCGGTGCGAACCCGGCGCACAGCGCGCTTGCCGTCCGGCCGGACCAGCACCTCGTCCGGTCGAACCAGGATCTCTTCGCGACCAAAATTGAGGCTCAGCGCGACCGGCGGCTCGGGAGCCGCGCCGGCGCGATTGTTCAGAAAGAAGCGCAGCATCGTGAGCGCCAGATCGCGAAAATCGGCGCGGTAGCCATGCTCGGCGAGCCCCTCCCCGGCCAGCGCCGCATCGGTGCGGTCCTGCAGCGCCTGCTCGCTCAAAGGCTCGTCCGATGCGATCACGGCTTCGACGACCGAGCGAACCGCCTCATGCAAATGCATAAAAGCGGTCGCGGTTCGCCGCCCACCGACTTGCAAGACATGGGTGTAGAAAAAGCGCCGCGGGCAAGACTCATATAGAGCGATCTGCGGGGCGCCGAAGCGGAGCTGGCCGTCGACGACCAGGTCAATGCCGCGCGCTTCCGCCGCCAAGGGAAGCGGTCGGGCGGGAACGACAGAACGGCGGGCCAAAAAGCCGCCCAGACGGTCGAGGAACGGCGAAAGCGGCCAATTATGGCCGTTGCTCTTCTCGGTCGGCGCGTAAAGGATCAGGCGATCGCGCGCACGCGACTGGCCGACGTAGAATAAGCACTCCTGCTCCTCGGCCTGGCCCGCGCGAAATGTCTCGAGTGCATCTCCCTCGGCGCCGGCGATCATGCCGTCAGGCGCCGGGCAGGGCGGCGCCGGCGGGACGCGCGGCATGGTATCGCTGTTGAGGCCCGGGATGTGCACCGCACCGAACTCCAGGCCCTTCGCGCCGTGAATGGTCATCAGGCGGACCGCGTCGAGATGTTGCGCCGCCGCAGGCAACTGGCGCAGGTCGCGATCATCGCCAAGACGAACAAGCCTGCGCACGCGGTCGAGCAAACGCGTTATGGGCAGTCCGCGGCCGGCTGGTTGGACCCGCACAAAGTTCAGGAATTGCCATATGGCGATGCCGCGCGTGCGATCAGCGAGGTCCGCTGACGTCCCGAGGCGAGCGGCGATACGGGTGCGATCGAGCAGCAACGTCGTAAGCACCGTCCAGGGCGAGGCCGCCTGACCGAAACCATCGAGGGCGGCCGCGAGCTTGGCCAGCGCCTGGCGGCCGGCGTCACTCAATCCGGGGATCGGCTCGTCCTGAGTCAGCCAGCTGCCCGGCGCATGGTCGGCCGCCCGCAGATAATCAAACACGGCAACGACGTCGGCGAAGGAACTGGCGAATTCAGGCCAACAGGCAATGCGCACCAGACCCATGGCGCGGCGATCGACCAAAAGCGACAGAAAAGCCAGCAGGTCCTTGACCTCACCCCGCTCGAAGAGACTGCCCAGAAACAGGACCGGCACGCCGAGCCGCTCCAATTCCTGCCCGATCTTTGACAGCTTTTCGTTTCCGGTGCAGAGGACCGCCTGATCGCGATAGGCGTAACCTTCGCGCCGGAGTTCCTCGATCGCGTCGGCCAGGGCGACCTGCTGTTGCTCGGCGCGCCGAACGGTGCGCAACTCCGGTTTATGCCCATTGTCATCTCGGTCCGCTTCCAGGCCGCTCTCGGCATCGCCAGCCAGCATCTTTGTCGCGAAGCTGGAGAAGGCGTCGACTATTTCTGGCACCGAACGGTAGTTGCGTTTCAATCGGCCACGCTTGCCGCCGGCAAAGTCCTCTTTGCCGAACCGGGTCATGTTGAAGGATGACGCGCCGCGAAACCGGTAGATCGACTGCTTGGCGTCGCCGACCATCCAGAGATTTCGGCCGTCGGGTCGCAGGCCACTCAGCAATCGCACGCTGCTGCGATTCACGTCTTGGTACTCATCGACAAGGACGTGATCATATTGCGCTTGCAGCGCCGCGCGGATGGCCGTGTCCTTGTCGAGCAGCTGAACCGGCAGGGTCACAAGGTCGCCAAAGTCGACGCAGTGCGCGTTGCGTTTGAGCTGTTCATAGGCCGCATAGACGCGAGCCACCTCGCCGGCGCGCTCCGCCCGTTCGCGTGCATCGGGATTTTGTGCCTTTGACAGCATAGCGTCAGCGAGCGAGGCGTAAGTTTCGGCGTCGACCACCTCGTCCTTTGCGCGCGACACAGCAGCGAGCATGTCGGCGATGACCTGGATTGGATCATAGAGATTGCGGTAGTGCGCAAGCCGCAGGCGCGGAAATTCCTCCTCGAGGAGTTCGACGGCTTCGGTCCGGTCCATCATGCGTGGATCTTTCGGCAGCCCGAGCTCCACATGGAATCGGCGGATGATATCGAGCCCGAAGGCGTGAAACGTACCGATCCACATCGCAGCCGCTGCATCGGGACGCTTGCGCGCGATGCGCTCCGCCATCTCGCCTGCCGCCTTGTTGGAAAACGTCAGCAGCAGGGTGCGCCTCGGATCGATGTCTTCATCCAGAAGGCCTTCGACGCGCGCGATCAACGTCTGCGTCTTGCCTGTGCCGGGCCCGGCCTCGAGCAGATAGGCTTCACCACGGTGCGTTGCCGCCGCGACCTGCAGCGGATTGAGCGACCGCTCGACATGCGTCACCTCTGCCGTCGGCGGGATCGACGGCAACAGTAAAGCATCCAAAAGCTGTTGCGCCACGACCTCGAATGGCGCGCCGAGCTTGGCCGCAATAGCAGACGCGGATAGGCCATCGTCGACATGGAGCGCCCGCACAACGTTGCGGGGAAGCAGCAATTCACGTGCAAACAGGTCCATCTGGACTTCACGGCGTTGCTTGCGTCCATAGTCGACAACCCGGTCCATGCCGACCGGCGACGGCTCGGCGGCCCGGGCCGGATCGATGGTCGCCGCCGCTACAGCCCCATCCGGATCGTCGCCGAGCTCGACATGGCCAATTTCGTGCGCCACGAGGAAAGCCTGATCGAAGCGAGAGCCGATATTCTCGTGGATGATCAGATCGTCGGCGGCGACTAAGGTCGCCCGGCCGCCATCCAGCACCATGGCTCCCGCCGCTGTCGGCTCGACATCGATCCCTCGCCGCTTGGCCTCGGCGACAGCAAATTCGTAAGGCGACCAGGGATCGGCACCGGCGGCAACAAGGCGAGCGTGAAGCTCTGCGGCAATCTGCCTGGCGAGCTCCACCCCATCCATGTCAGTTAGCCTCGGCCAACAACCGGGCCCGCTTCTCCGCCGGGACGCCGGCCTCGATGAGGACCTGTTCAAGGGTCACTTGCTCGCCGGCCGTGGGCTTGCTGTCGGCCTTGTAGCTGCGCGCCAGAGACGACTCGGGCGAGCCCCACGAGGCCTCGACCAGCGCGATGGTGCTGCGGGCCGCGTCAGCGAACATCTGGAGAAATCGTTTTGGGATGCTGCTGAGCAGGACCCGCCGCTCCCGCAATGCGGTGACGACCTGTCGGGGTACGTCAAGACGGCGGGCCACTGCCCGCCAGTCATCGGCCGTCAACGCTGCGAAGGGGTCGGCCGCTGCCGTCGGCTGGGCCGCTGCGTGCCGAGCCCAGGCAGCGTCGAGCAATTTCCGATCGGCAGCGGTCAGCGGCGTCGTGTCGTCACGATCTTCGCGGCAGAGTTCTCGCGAAAAATCGACGAGTTCCGCAGCATATTCCGGGTAAAGCCGGAGATATTGCTCCAAAGTCGACCGATCAGGAACGCTTTCGACCGCGAATGCGTCGAGCACGGCCTCACGGGATGGTCGCTGGCCGGCGGGATTCACCGCTCACCTCCATCGGCCATGGCGGCCCGAATTGCGGCGAAGGCCTTATCGCGGTAGGTCCGGACGGTCTTTTCGGAACGGCCGAGGGCCTTGGGGATAGACATGACGTCTTTATCCTTTGGGTCGATGGGGAAGCCCTGTCTCAGCATATGAATGATCCTGCTTTGTTCTGGTGGCAAGGCATCAATCGCCGCGTCCAGGCGCAACCGGTAAGCCGGATCGTCAAAATTTGACGTGGCGAAGGGATCGTAGGCCCCGGCGGCCGTCTCGACCTCCTCCGACAGTTCCCCGCTCTCCTCGTCATATTCCAGGGACTGGGACCGGTTCTCGTCGCGCCAAGCCTGTTCCTGCGCGTCTCGTCGCAGGCTGGCCAGCGCGCCATCGAAACGGACCTCGAAATAGTCGAGTTTGTCGACATAGTCGGCGCGATCCGCCGAGAGCAGCTCGACAAACCGGCCGAAGACCTTGTCGCGCACGATTCCGCGCGTCAGCGACTCGGTTTTACCATCCTGGCTATCCGCCTTGGGCAGACTGCGCAGCACCCTTTCGGTCAGGATGCGATAGAGCCGCTCGAACCAGGTCTCGTTGTTGTCGCGACGGCTTGCACGGATGAAATAGATGAGACACTCGCTGGGAATGTAGGCCGGGTCGGAGCGCTTGGTGATTGCCGCCCTAGTGACCAGGGCGTCCCGCGGCAGGGCCGCGAGCTCGGCAATGAGTGCGTTGATCTTCGGATCGCGTTCATAGAGTTCACCGCTCTGGCGTCGCTTGCGCAGCGGATTTACGACGACATCGCTTGACGGCTCCGCATCCACCTGCGGCTTTGCGCCAACATGATCTTCTGATCGTTTCATCGCGCTGCCCTGCCTCCACCAGCGCGTTTGTTCAGGCGCGCCTCGAGCGAGGTGACGCTCTCGAGCACGGCCTCGAACCTCGGCGGGTTGCCGAAGATCATGCCAGTCATGGCTCTGTAGTCGACACGCAGCTGCGCGATCATCTCGTCATGTGGAGCGAGCGCAAAGGAGCCAGGCGCGGCGCTCGCGAGATCGAAATCAGGGCGGTTGAAGAACATCCGTGCGTGCGCGACGCAGTCGGCTCCGAGTTCCGGGTCTTCGATTGCGGAGGCTCCGGCCTGCGTCGGAAGGAGCTTATGCAGGTCATAATAGTGGCGGGACACGCGCTGGCCGCCGCCGCGCAGCTCGCCGCGCTTGTCGAACCAACGCCGTAAGCCGTGCAGAATGACGACCTTGTCCCAGAAGGTTCGTTCGGGGTCGACAGTTCGTACGTCCGGAACGGTCAGGTCGAGCGCCGGCAGATCGTCATCAACATAGGGCTTAATCGGCACTTCGCTGTTCGGATCAAGGGCGGATTTGGCGCCCGACTCGATCTTGATCGCGGCGCGGACATAATCCGATTGCGGCGTCGCCGTCGGATACCAGATCAGAAGCGTCTGCTTGTCGGCATCTGTGTCGTCTACTTCCACCCGTGCCGCGCCTGCATCAAGACCGGCGGCCTTTAGCCGATCCTTGAGAATCTGTGTCAGTTGGTCGCGTAATGGGCCGTTGATATAGGCTTGGCATGCCGCTTTGATCGCATCGAGCCGCGCGCGGCGCTTGTTGTTGCTAAGAGCATTGAGTTCTTCGATGGTCGCCGGCTCGCCGATGTCGTCCCGAAAAACTGTCACGTCAATATCTTCGGAAAAGCGATTGATCAGGCCAAAGCCTTTGGACAATGATGTCCCGCCCTTGAATAGCAGGCGGGGTCCACCCTCCTTCAGGCCATGGAATAAGGCGTCGAGCGTCCAGCACACCCAGAAATCCTTTTCGATATTTTGGGATACCGTGCCGAGGCGTAGCGCCGTCGTATCGAAGGCGCTCAACATCGTGTCCGTTCCGGCTGCGAGGACCTCATCAAAAGCGCGATTCATGTTTTCTCGCCCTGCCCCGCTTGGCTGATTGCGGCTTTTTGGTTAGGTCCAGGTTGCCCTTTGACCGGACGCCGGCGGCGGGACGATGATCATCATGATCCGAACCAGTATGATCATCATCAGCAGCATAGTCAGCATCGACGTACCGATCTTGGACATTGATGTCTCTTTCGATCAGTGGCTTGAGGAACGCCCACATCCAGATCGGAAGCGCGGTCATGCCGGCGTTGATATCGGCTTTAAGCGGCGGCCCTGCCGACGGGTCGTCGAAGAGCTTGGCAAGCTTTCGTTTAACCCGGTCACTCTCGCCTTCACGGGCCAGGAGATCACGCAACCAGTGAAGTGCCTGGATGATGCGCATGGCCGGCCGTCCGGCCCAAAAGAGCTTGCTGGCAGCAGTTAGACGGAAAGTGATGGTGACGTTGCCGAGCTTGATCGGCTGTTTGCGCGCGTCGGTATGGACCACGATCTTCGCTGGCACAGCGTCGGTCAGGCCCAGGTCGTTCGCGGCGGTCATGCCGTCGACAAGCATCCGGTTCTGGTCACGCCGCCCGACGGCGTCGATGACGGATCGCGGATCGGGCGGGTTGGGTTTCTGGGTCAGCTTGTTGAAACCGAGCTGGTCGTAGAGCCCGCGGTCAATCCGCCTGAGGTTTTCGGCGTTGGTCAGCCGCTGCAATGTCTTGTCGACGGCGTCTCGCGAAGCGAGGTCGACGAAATCGGTCGGCGTCCAGACCTTGCGTGGCGCATCAGCCCGGATGCGCTCCAGGATTGCCGTCTTGAGATCAGGTGAGTCGTCGGTCATGTCCGAAAAATGTATACCTTTTTCGGATGAAACGCAAAATTGTATGTCCGAAATATGTATACAAATTTCGGACGCGGCTGTTATTGGCCAAATTATCCCGATTTCAGCCCGACCCGGCCGCGCGCGAGCTAGGCGTTCCCGGCACTTTCCGTCAACCAGGCCCGGGCCGTCTGACCCGCGTCCGGTGCAAAGACATCAGCCGCGCATACAGCTCGGCCAGGCGCTCGCCCAGGATCACGAGGGAGGCCGCAAGACCGAAGAAATCGAACCATAGGAAATCAACGCGACCACTACCGCCACATTGAGCGTGCGTAGGGCCATACCCTGCAGAAGCTGGCCGCCGAGCGACAGCAGTGGCTCGTCAACTTGGCGCCAAAGGGAATTCGTCCTCTTTGTACGCCAAAGCTACCCAGCAGCCATATCTGCGCGCTAGATTCCTTTCTTTCTGGTGATGTCTAAGATCTTCTTGCCTCAGACCAATCATGGTTCGGGGCGGAGGCATGAGCGGCAAGGACGAAAAGACTCGGATCGAGGCATTAGGGTCGCCAGGCGGTCGGAAAATCCCACGTGTGGCGAAGCGCCATCGCAAGAACCGGGGCATGCCACCGCCCGCGACGTTCGATATCGAGACGCTGCCGGGCAGCTCAAATTTGACGGCTTTGGAGGCGGCCGCGGTCATCCGGCGCACGCCCGGAGCGCTGGAGCAGTGGCGGCGCGATCCGAACCACCCGCTGAAATGGCGCTACGTCGATGGCCGCCCGCTTTATCGTGTTGATGCGGTGCGCGACTATTTGGCCGGATGCGATAAGACCACTAAGCCGCCCCAGCCGCATAATGCTCGCGGAGACGGCCCAGCAGTTCGGCCTTGATGGGGTCGAGCGGATTCGTCCGCTGCAACCGCACGACCTTGCCGGCCCGTTTCGCACCCACCAACTCCGCGATGTAATCATGAGCCGCTTCGAACGCCATCTTGCGGATGATCCACTGTTCGTCGTGATTGTAGACCTGATCGATTCCACGCGGCTTTTGCCCGACACACAGCCGCTGGATTTCGTTGTCGTAGCCGCAGCGCGACATGATCGTTCTCAAGCTGCGCCTTAAATCATGCATGGTGAACTTGGCGACACCCGCTTCCCTGATCAGACGGTTGACCATCTTGGTGAAACCCGACATCTGGCCACCTGTTTTCGGTGACGGGAAGACATAGTCGGACGTCGCGCGCTGGAAATGTTTCGCTGCTGCGAGTACCTCATCAACGAGGTGGGTGCGCGGCACATCGTGGTGCAGGCCCATCTTGGTCCATGCCGCATCGAAGGTGATGCGGTCATCCATGATGTGCTTTCGCCACTCGATCATGGTTGGCTCGCTGCGGCGCGGGCCACCGAGCAGGCACATCCGTGCTAATTGCCCAAAAGCCCCGAGCTTGCCCGATGCGTGCCAGACCTTGATGATCTCCTCATCGATCAGCGCGCGGCCCTTCGTTCGGCGCCCGACCCTCTGCGCACGGGTTTCCTTGGGCGCGCGATAGCCGGCGAGCACGTTGTGCTCGACGTAACCTTCACCGACACACCATTCGAGGAGTGTGTGCGTATGCTTGCGCAAGTCCTTGGCCGCGCCGCGCTTACCGGTCTTGGTGATCTTGTCCACTGCCGCCATGATTTGCCGTCGCGTCAGTTCGCCGATAGCGAGATCGAAATGATCCTTGAGACCGCGTCGCAGCGCCGACATTGCTGGTTTCCAGTTGACGACCTGGCGTCCGGTCAAGGACGTTTCGTAGGGGCCATCTTCAATGATCAGGATCGCCAGCGTCGTGCATTGCTTGTCGGCGAGTTTTTGCCGCATTACCTCGCGCTTGGCGTCGTTCGGATCCACCCCCTTGACCACCTCGGCAGCGGCGATGGTAGCGGCCTGGCGCGCGGCCTTCTCGTTGAACTTGGGCCATGCGCCTAGCGTCTTGCGTTGGGTGCCTTTCATCCCAGGCTTGGTGAACATGTAGACCCAGGTCCGGCCGCCAGTCGCGCGCATCCTGATCGCAAGCCCTGGCTGCTCTGTGTCGTGGAGATAATGCTGCGACTTGCCCGACGGCAGCGTGGACGCACGGATCGCCGCGTCAGTGAGCTTCAGGTGGTTCTCGGGCCTAAGATCTTTACCGTTCGTTTCCATCGATCCTGCCCTTCTTCCTGGTGCCCCGGGGCACATCGAGGGGAGACCCAAAACGGATCAGAAACCGTTCCCTTCGCGTTCCCGGCTCTGGTGTGCCCCAAGGGAAAACTCACCGAGGGCACAGCCAGGGCATACAAATTGTAGTAAGGCCTGCTATGGCCCCAGATGGCCAGAACTCACTGCTGCGCAACGTTTTTAGAACTTCACTATGGCCAAATTTGGTTGGCTGTGGTCTACGGATTGTGGTTCACACGGGAGAGGTCCAAGGTTCGATCCCTTGTGCGCCCACCATCCACCTTCCTGAACCCTGCTGATCGCGGACTCATCGTCGACGCACGGTCGCGTGTGGGGACCGTCTCGATCAAAAATGTCGAAAACAACCCCATGCACAGTAGCCGACGCGTGCGAAATCAAGGGGTTACGCTTTCCCGAATGTTTTGATTCTTTGGGTGCGGCCCACATGACGTGATCAACCGCAGCGATTTAAGGCTGACCGCCCTTGCCTGAAGGGCGGCCGACTTATCTAACTTTTGTCGTACCAAGGAGACCGCATGGCTTTGGACAAGCTGACGACGACCGTCACGACCAAGGGTCAGGTCGTCCTGCCGAAGGCGATCCGTGATAAGCGCTGCTGGCGGGCGGGTACGCTACTCACGATCGAGAACACGCCGGAGGGAGTGCTTCTCAAGCCGGCCTCGCTTTTCGCGCCAGGCAAGACCACGGATGTCTTCGCGTCGCTGCCCTATCGGGGCAAGCCAAAAAGGGTGGAAGAGATGGAGGCGGGTATCGCTGCAGAGGCGCGAAGACGTCATGCTCGCGATTGATATCAATCTTGCATGGATTTTGCCGATTTGCTCCACCTTGGGCGGGCTGCTTCCTGCGATGCCTTACTGACCTTCAATCAGCGATTCGTCAGATCGGCGAAGGCGATGGGCTTGGCGAAAGTCCGTTTGCCGTAGCCGCGCTCGCGCTGCGCGAACGCCTCACCGCGCGATGCGCCCCCTGCGAGTAACTACTCTTTTTCCGAATTCACTTGCGCCGTCGGGCAAAACACTGGCATGATGGCATCGTCGCGGGGGCTGAAGTCTGATGGCGGATCAAGCCGCCCGCGCCGGCCGCCAGGCCACGTAGAGACCCACCAGCGTCCCGATGGCGAGCAGCGCTGCGGCCAGGAGCAGCTGCAATTCGCCATCGTCTGTCGTGCCTACGGACGACACGAGTCTGCTCACGACGACGAACAGCACGCCCACGGAGGCTGCTGCACCCACGGCGAGATAGGCGAGTTCGCGCGTCAGGTTGCGGCCGAGAAGTCCGAGTGCCGTGAAATACATCGCGCAGGCGTTGGGATGAACGAACAGGGCAATTCGCGCGTAAGGACCGTAGGCGTCGAGGAGGGACTCGCACCGGTTCAGCGCCGCCTTTGAGGCAACCCGCTGCAACAGCGGTCTGAAAAAACGAGCCTGTCCGTAGCTCAGAACGGCGCCCAGGATGATGGCCAGCCACGCCACGATGAAAACGGAGACGTCCGCGGGCTTCGGATTGAGCGCCACGGACATCAGGATGAGGGCGGTTCCGGGAAAATAGCCAAAATACGGGAAAACCGACTCCAGCAGCACGCAGACGAATATGAAGACCAAAAACCACGAAGAACCGGTCGCATCCTGGACGATGGCGTTCAAGTCGAAGAGGTTTGTCCTGTACAGGACGAGGTACATGCACATGGCCAATCCGGCCAGCGCGTAGAACGGCAATGCTCCCGACAGAAACCGCCTCATCCAGCTATCGCGCCTTGTTGCGCGGACACAGCGGAAACCATCGATAAACGCCCCCTACCCGATCGACAAAATCTCGATCTCCTGCGCACCCGACCCCACGACATCCCCGACCGCCTTCCCCATCAACGACTTCGCCACCGGAGCCACGAACGAGATCGAGCCGGCCTTGGGATCGGCTTCGTCCTCGCCGACGATGCGATAGGTTTGCACGCGGCCATCGGCGCGGCTGAACGTCACCGTGCTTCCGAAGGCGACGATATCGGTCGAGGCCGGAGCGGCAATGACCTGCGCCGTGCGCAGCCGTTCGGTGAGATAGCGGGCGTCGCGCAAGGGCACCGCCGATTGCCGGCGCTTTTCGTTGACGTCCTCAATGGCCTGCGCGGCTTCATAGGCCTCGCGTGCGTCCTGAAGCTGCTTTTGCAACGCCTGCAAACCCGCTTCCGTCACGAGGTTTGGATGCGGCGAGATCGGCCGATCCGGCAACAGCGTCTCGGCGGCGGTTTCCGCGCTCTCTTCTTTGGTAAAGGCAACGCTCAAGTCGAAAATCCTGTCGAACTGTTCGGGCTCACGGCCCGCGCCTTCGCGCCGCGAGGAAACGCGGCGGGCCGAAGCTGGCGATCATCCCGGATCATATCTCAAGTTCGACGAAACGGCGCAGCTTGAAGACGATGTCCGGCATGGCCTGGCGGAACCGCGTAGCATCCCGGAACGTGGTCGAGAACGGCGCGAAGGTGATCATCGCGTTCCAGTGCCTGTAACCATAGACCGTCACGGAGGCGCCGGCCGCCGGAAAATTCTCGAGCTTGCGCAGCTCACCCAGGACGAGATCGGCGATCGCCTCGGCAGGCAGCAACTGCTTGCCATCAGGTGTGGTGGCGATCTTCGCCGGCGGCTCGGCCGGCTTCGCGGCAGCCGGCGTCGCATCGGGCGCGTTCTCGGAATTATTTTCGGGCTTGTTCTCTGGATTGGCGGGCGATGTATCGGGGGCGGGCTCGACCAGCTCAAATCCGTTCGTCGGCGCGGTCGGCGGCGGAACCTCGATGAGCGGCGGCGGCGCAACACTTTCTGAATTGCGCTTGTTGCCTCCCAGGATGCTGCTGATCATGGCCACAAGGCCAGCATCCCTCACGTCGTCACTCATTACTTCCCCCAAGCTTCGGCCTACTCTAGCACCGCTCGCGCGGACCGCCACCGGGTTGTATGGCCGGATTCCGTCCGGCCAAGGTCCTATTTCAAGTCCGTCACGCGATGACACCGGCGGCGCGACGCCCGATCACGCCGCGCCGCCGTGCGATCCGTCACTGCTCATCGAACGGAATGTATTGCTGGTACTGCTTGGGCACCGAGCTGCGGTAGCGCGCGGGCACCGTGCCGCTGTCGACCGAGTGATCGATCTCCTGCTGCCGCGTCATCTTCTTCTTCGCCGGCTTTTTCGACGCACTCTTTTTGGAGTCGGTCGGCTGGCTGGAAGCGTCATTCGTGGCGGCAGGCGCTGTGGTCGTCGCTGCCGGCGCGGCGGTTGTCGCCGCAGGCGCCGCGGTTCCGGCGGCGGCTGGTGCGCCCTGCGCCAGCGCGAGCGGTGTCTGCATGAGAAGCGCCAGCGCTGCTGTCGCAGCCAGCCAATATGATTTCTGCATTAGAACCTCCAAAATACCTGATCCGAACAAGGCAAGCGTAGTTCTCCGGGATCGACGCGTGCAAGTCCGTTCACGATAGGCTCGAACCCCATCGTGAACTGTGGCCGAGATCACATTGCCGGCGGCAGGCTGCGTCACGATGTGCCTTGTCGCGAACGCAAGGCATATTGCCAGTTCGCCAGCTACCAGCAGTGCCTTGCCACCGCGTCCGGCACGTCGTCCCATTGTGGCATCAGCCCGCGCTACGCGTTCTCGCAGCAGCGCGACTCCTGACGATTCGCGGCGTGCGCGCATGCCGCGCACGCCGCCACAATTTTTTACGTGAAGACGATCCGCTTCGCCGACGCTCCGGCGAATTGATACTGCCCGAAGCCGCCTGCGTCCGTCGATGACGAGAATGTTATCCGTCATCGTCACGGAGAAATTCACGATGCGCCGCCGTGGCTTGCGGGCCAAGCACACCTTCCGAAAATTTCGATGACGGGCAATTGTGATCCATCTCGCTCGTGGCAGGCGTGATCGCGCCTAGGCTGCAAATCCCAGCGCGAGAAACTTGAGCCCGAACTGTTTCATCCGACTTTTCAGGAAGGTGTTTCAATGAGCAGCCGCCACGCAATTGTTCCGCGCGGTCTGAACGCAACGCGTTCGCCGCTTTCGCAAGGCCGCTTCGGCCGCATGTTCCGCAAGCTCGCACCGGCCAAATTCGGCCCGAACGATTCCAACACGATCGCAAACCTGTCGGCGCTCGCCGACAAGATGATCGCCGGCTTCGACGGGCCGAAGGACGGGCCGGACGCGGAAGAGAGCGGCATTCCTTCGCTCTACACTTATTTCGGCCAGTTCGTCGACCACGACATCACCTTCGATCCGGTCAGCTCGCTGACCAAGCAGCAGGATCCCGACGGCCTCGTCGATTTCCGCACGCCTTCGCTCGACATGGACAATGTCTACGGCCGCGGCCCGAACGACCAGCCCTACATGTATGACGGCAATAAGTTCCGGCTCGGCGAGAAGGTCACCGGCGCGGGCGTGCCCGATGCGGTCGACCTGCCGCGCTTCAAGGGCCGCGCGCTCATCGGCGATCCCCGCAACGACGAGAACAGCATCGTCTCGCAGTTTCAGGCCCTGATGCTGCGCTTTCACAACCGCATGGTCGACGACAATGACAGCCTGTCGTTCGAAGACGTGCAGCAGCGCGTTCGATTCCACTATCAGTACGTCGTGCTGAACGACTTCCTGCCGCGCATCGTCCACGCCAGCGTCCTGGACGAGCTGAAGACCGCAGGTCAATATGACCGCAGCAAGCTCGCTTACTACCATTGGAAGACCTATCCGTTCATGCCGGTCGAATTCTCGGTCGCGGCTTACCGGCTCGGGCACTCCATGATCCGCCCCGGCTACCGGCTGAACGATGCGGCCAACATGCTGCTGCAGATCTTCCCCGACCCCAACAATCCCGATCACAACGCACTGACCGGCTTCCGTGCGATGGGACCCGGACGCGCCATGGACTGGGGCCGCTTCATCGATCTCGACACGCGCCCCTACGGCGTCGAGGACGACGACGCCAATCCCGACAACAAGAGGCGGCTGCAGTTCGCCTATCGCATCGATGCCTCGCTGGTGGACCCGCTGCGCAAGCTGCCGCCGGAAGTCGCCTCCAATCCGGCGTCGCTGGCGCTACGCAATCTCGAGCGCAGCTGGCGGCTCGGACTGCCGTCGGGCCAGGCCGTCGCCCGGGCGATGAACCTGACGCCGCTGACCGACGACGAGATCATCATCGGCAAGGCCGTCGACGAGCCGGGACCGGGCGATCCGCAAGTCAAGATCGCGAGCATCGCGAATGGTGTGTTCGCCGACAACTGCCCGCTGTGGGCCTATATCCTGGCCGAGGCGCGGCAAAACGCGACGGACATGCCAATCCCGGCTACCGGTGGGCCCGCCACGGTCAAGACACCGCAACTCGGACCGGTCGGCGGCCGCATCGTCGCCGAGGTCTTCCTCGGCATGATGTTCGGAGATAATTCCTCCGTGCTGTCGCTCGACCCGCAATGGACGCCGGTGACCGGCTCCGGCTTCGCGCTGAAGGACCTCGTCGCCTACGCGCTCGGCCAGGGCGACCCGCTGCATTGAGCGGGTGACGGACGATGATGCAAGGCCGCTCGTCGTGCGAGCGGCCTTGTGGCCCCATCGCCTCGACGGGCGGGCGGACGGGTCCTGGCAGGCGTGCTTCCCTAACGCGAATCCGTCCGCTTCCTGTTGACTCGCATCGCGAATGGAGAAATCCTTCAACAAGACAATTGCCATTGCCAATCTCAGCAGTACGAATTTCGGCGCCCTCGGTTTTATCGGCGCCATCCGACCAAATTTATTCTGAACAGAAAATGGAGGGGCTGATGCGCGCGCTCGCCTTGAGAACCGTCTCTCTTCTCGCCCTCGCTGCCCTGGGTTCGATTTCCGGCACGCCTGCCGCACGCGCGGAGGACGGGACCGACGAGCAATTTGGCAAGGTGCACTTCCAGACCACCTGCAATGAGGTGGCGCAGCGCCGCTTCGATCGCGGCATGCGCTATCAGCATTCATTCTGGTACCGGCCCGCAAAAGAAATTTTCGAGGAGACGCTGCAGGCCGATCCGGATTGCGCGATCGCCTATTGGGGCATTGCGCTGAGCCTGCTGTACAATCCGCATTTTCCCGCGCCGAAGGAAAACCTCGCCGGAGGCCTCGCCGCGCTGCAGAAGGCCAAGGCACTCGGCGCCAAGAGCGAACGCGAACGCGACTATATCGACGCGCTGCTGGCCTTCTATTCGGGCGACGAGAAGACGACGTTTGGCCAGCGGGCGCAGGACTATCTGAAGGCAACCGAAGCCGTCGCCGCGCGCTATCCCGATGATGACGAGGCGCAGATCGCCTACGCCATCACGCTGAATGTCACGGCGTCACCAAACGACAAGACCTATGCCAACCAGCTCAAGGGCGCTGCTATCCTGGAGCCGATCTTCAAGCGCCAGCCGCGGCATCCCGGCGTCGCGCATTACCTGATCCACCTCTATGACTATCCGGCGATCGCAGAGCAGGGACTCGACGCTGCCAAGCGCTACTCCGAGATCGCGCCGGCGGCACCGCACGCCTTGCATATGCCGTCGCACATCTTCACGCGCGTCGGCTACTGGAACGAATCCATCGACGCCAATAGCCGTTCCGCCAAGGCTGCCAAGGAGGGCAAGGACCCCAGCGAGCAGCTGCATGCCGACGACTATATGGTCTACGCCCTGCTCCAGCTTGCGCAGGACAGCCGCGCCAGCGACGTCATCGCGGATATGGTTGCGACCACGGGCTATGCGCCGGCTGTCCGCGCCGGTCCCTACGCGATAGCGGCCAGCCAGGCGCGCTATATGGTCGAGCGCGGTGATTGGAAAGGTGCTGCCGCGTTGAAGGTCGAGCCGAGCCGGTTTGCCTATGTCGATGCGATCACCTATTTCGCCCGCGCCCTTGGCGCCGCGCGCTCCGGCAATGCAGACGCAGCAACTCCGGACATCGCCAAGCTGGCGGAGTTGCGGGACAAGCTGCAGCAGGACAAGGACGCCTATTGGACCGAAATCGTGGACATCCAGCGGCAGGTCGCCACAGCTTGGCAGCTCAACGCCCGGGGGAAACAGGCGGAGGCGCTGGAAGCGATGCGCCTGGCCGCCGATGCCGAAGACAAGACCGAGAAATCCATCGTGACGCCGGGTCCGCTTGCCCCCGCACGCGAGCTTTACGGGACCATGCTGCTCGAACGCGGCATGGCGACCGAGGCATTGACCGCGTTTGAAAGCACCATGCGCAAGGAGCCGAACCGCTTTGGCGCGACCATCGGCGCCGCTCACGCGGCCGAGAAAGCGGGGGATGCTGTGAAGGCCCGCCAGTACTACGCAAAAATCGTCGAAACGGCGAGAAATGGCGACTCGTCGCGGGAAGACCTCGCAGCCGCACGAAAGTTGATGGCTCAGAATTAGCAAAAGTGCCGCGGCAGCATCCATGCGCCTGACAGGCAAATTTGTTGCAATCGGCGCAGTCGCTGCACTGCTCTGCGCAGCCGCTGCGGTCTGGATATTGCGATCCGGTGAACCGGCACGCGCAACAGCGGCATCCGGGGAGGTCCGACCCGTGTGGACGGAAATTGATTGGCCTTTCGGAGCGGATCCGTGGGGGAAAGGCAAGGCGTTCCGCTGCAAGGCCGGGGATTGCGGTGGCGAAGTCCAGCTCTACGTTCGTGCCAAGCTCGGCTTTTGCAATTGCGCCACCGGCGTTGCCGACGACGGCGACCTCGAGCAGATGGGCGACCTGCCGCTGATTGGCAAAGCAACGCCGATGGGGGCGGGCCGAGAGATCGTCGTCGGTCCAATGCGCGGTCGCAGCCGGGCATATCGCATCGAGGGGAACCCCAAGGCCGCGCTCTCACTCGCCTTCAATCAACGCTGCGACATGGTGGCCGCGACGGCTTTGCTCGCACCGGGCGCGACAGCGTCACTGGAGCCGGCGGTGCTGTCGTTCCTCAATAGCGACAGCATGTTGAAATGGGCCGAGATCGCGCTTGGGTTGTGACTCAAAGCAATAGCTGAATTGAAGGCGACAATCTCGGCACACGCCTTACCGCGCCGTCCCCAGGCCGATCTCCGCGAGCCGCGTGGCGAACCAGCGCGACAGCGGTTGATCGAGGACGCCGCTGACATAGACCTCCGAGATCGTCACATGGTCCTTGTCCAGCACCAGCAGCACGCCGATCCAAAAGGCGAACCAGACATGCGCATCGGTCAGCGCCATCAGCTTGTGCTGGTCGTGGTCGAGCGCGGTGTGATTGCTCGCCTTGCGGATCTCCACGGTGAGCAAATTGTTCGGGATCTCGCGCTGATGCACGACGACGTCGGGATAGATCGACTTGCCCAGATGATCGTCGGTCGAGATGATGGTGCCGTGCGGCAGATGCAGCGTACGCTCGCCGAGCCGGTCGTAGTTGCAGTCGACCGACCAGCCGGAGAACTGCTTCTCCAGATGCACGGCGAAGCGGTGCGTGATGGTCCGCTCGCCGATGTCCTTCTCGAACAGGAATGCTTCGTGCGCGTAGAAGTCCCGGAGCGCCGCGATCACCTTGTTCAGCTCGGTCTGCATCTTGCCTCCGGGCCCAATCGTAGCCCGGATGGAGCGCAGCGCAATCCGGGTTCTCGCAAAACGCACGGCGTCCCGGATTACGCTGCGCTCCATCCGGGCTACGTGAGGCCGGAATTCGCGGCGCAATCGACCAGAGTTACATCTGGACTTCGATCAGCCGCGGCCCGGGCTCGGCGACGGCTTCGGCCAGCGCCTTGTTGAACTCGTCCGCGTTGGTGACGGCGCGGCCGGGCACGCCCATGCCCTTGGCCAGCGCCACGAAATCCAGCGTCGGCCGGTCGAGACGAAGCATGTCGGTGGCGCGCTGGCCGGGTTCGCCGGCGCCGACATTGTCGAACTCGCCGCGCAGGATCTGGTAGATGCGATTGGCGAACACGATGGTGACGATGTTGAGGTTTTCTCTTGCCTGCGTCCACAGCGACTGGATCGTGTACATCGCGCTGCCGTCGCCGACCATGCAGATCACCTTGCGGTCCGGGCAGGCGATCGCGGCACCGATCGAGAGCGGCGTCGAGAAGCCGATCGAGCCGCCCATGTTCTGGAGCCAGTCGTGCGGAGCAGCCGCCGCCGTCGGCGGGAAGAAGGCGCGGCCGGTGGTGAGGGATTCGTCGACCAGAATCGCATTCTCCGGAATCGCATAGGCGATCGACTGGGCGATCGAGGCGTGGGTCAGTGCGCCGGTCGGCTTGAGCAGCTCGGCCGCGGCCTGCGGCTTGACGTCCTTCGCGCTGGCCTTCACCGCGCCCGCGAGGGCTTCCAGCGCCGCGACCGAATTCTCGCCCCAAGAGGTCATGCGATGCACGTCGCAGCCCTCGGGCTTGAGGATGCTCGGCTTGTTCGGATAGGCGAAGAAGGCCACGGGATCGTCGGACTCGACCAGCACGATATGGCGGAACCTCGCCAGCATCTGCAGCGCGTTGTCGATCACGTAATGAATGCGATCGATCGAGAAGCGGCCGCGGCCGCGCGCCATCCTGGGGCGGAAGGTCGGGCCCATCACGGTGCAGCCGGTCTTGGCGGCGATGCGCTCGGCCAGCGCCAGGCCCTGCTCGCTCAGCGCACTGCCGGTCATCAGCAGCAGCGTGCCCTCGCCGTCGCCGTGCAGGATCTTTGCGGCCTGCTCGACGGCCTGCGGCGAATAGCTCGCGCGCTGCTGCTCGGCCGGAACCTCGGCGATGCCGTCCGCTTCGTTCCAGGCGGTGTCGGCGGGCAGGATCAGGGTCGCGATCTGCGGCGGCGCGCTCTTGGCGGCCGCGATCGCCGCGGCACCGTCGGCGGCGACCGATTTGGAGTCCGGCGAGGTCCGGACCCAGGAGGACATCGGCCGGGCCAGGCCCTCGATGTCGGAGGTCAGCGGCGCGTTGTAGCCGATGTGGTAGACGGCGTGCTGGCCGACGATGTTGACGATGCCGGAATTCGCCTTCTTGGCGTTGTGCAGATTGGCAAGGCCGTTGGCGAGGCCGGGACCGAGATGCAGCAGCGTCGAGGCCGGCGTGCCCTTCATGCGGAAATAGCCGTCGGCGGCGCCGGTCACCACGCCTTCGAACAGGCCGAGCACGCAACGCATGCCGGGCACGCGGTCGAGCGCTGCGACAAAATGCATCTCGGAGGTGCCGGGGTTGGAGAAGCAGACGTCGACCCCGCCCTTGACCATCGTCCGCACCAGACTTTCCGCACCGTTCATCCGTCAGCTCCCGCAACCATGATCGTAGATCCACGGCCGATCAAACATTGTTCGCCGTCTTCGTCAAAGCATTCGGCGGCATTGCTGCCCTGCCCGGCCCCGCGGCTGCGGACCTCGCCGTTCAATTTGACGGTCACCGTTTACGGATTCGCTAACGGCGACGCCATCGGGTTGCGCATGTTCACGGCGCCGGGGCTTGCGAAATCCCGGCGAATATGGCCTCTGATGGGTGTGTTGAATCGATTTTCCCCGGGGGTAGAGCATGTTCCGGTTTTTTGCCGCGTCGGTCGCCGCAATGGCGCTTTTGGTCACCGGCGCGAGCGGCGTGTCCGCGGCAGGGATGGTAGACTTCACGGGTACCAGTTCCGGCGGATTTCTCGGCGGTGGCGCGAGCCCGATCCCGCGCTCGACCGTGATGTATCCGACCAATTACGCGCCGGGCACGGTCGTGGTGAACACCACCGAGCGCCGGCTCTATCTGGTGCTGGGAGGCGGCCAGGCCCTGCGCTACGGCATCGGCGTCGGCCGCGACGGCTTCCGCTGGGGCGGCGTGCACAGGATCACCGCGAAGAAGGAGTGGCCGGACTGGACGCCGCCGTCGCAGATGATCGCGCGCCGGCCGGACCTGCCGCGCCACATGAAGGGCGGCATCGAGAATCCGCTCGGTGCGCGCGCGATGTATCTGGGCTCGACGCTCTACCGCATCCACGGCTCCAACGAGCCGGAGACGATCGGCCAGGCAGTATCCTCGGGCTGCTTCCGCATGACCAACGACGACGTCACCGACCTCTACGGCCGCGTCGGGGTCGGCACCACCGTGGTCGTGCTGAACAATTAGCAGGAACCGCCGGGCGCGTGGATATGCGGTCTTGTGTGCGCGAGGCGAATACGGCAGCGTCGCCCGGCAATGAGCGCAATGGCCCCGCCTTCGTCCGGCTTTCGCATCGCCCTGCTGGCGCTCGCCACCGTCGCGTTTGCCCCTGACACCGCTACCATCGCCGTCGCGGGCGAATTGCCCGCGATCGCCTCGCGCCAGCGCGCCGAGAAGAAGAGCTTTACGGACGGCGAGATCGTCGATGGCTTTCTGAAGACGGCGTTCGGCGCCGAATATCACCTTGCCGGCCGTGTCGACCGCATCCGCAAGTTCGACGGACCGGTGCGCGTGTTTGCCGAGAGCGACCGCGCCGACCGCAAGGCGCAGCTCGCAAAGGTCGTGGCCGACATCGGCAAGCGCGTGCAGCATCTCGACATCGCCATGATCGACAGCAGCGAGGCCGCCAATGTGCGGGTGAAGCTCGTGCGCGACCGCGATCTGTTCCGCACCATCTCGAGCTTCTACGGTGCGGAGAAGGCCCGCGAGATCCGCACCTCGCTCGATCCGCAGTGCCTGTCCGGCTTCCGCAAGAACGACAATTTCGAGATCGAGCATTCCGACGTCATCCTCACCGTGGACAACGGCGATTTCACCTTCCTCGACTGCGCCTATGAGGAGCTGCTGCAATCGCTCGGCCCGATCAACGACACCGCGAGCGTGCCCTGGACCATGTTCAACGACAACGTCTCGATGGGCTATTTCGACGTCTACGACCAGTACATCCTCAACCTGCTCTACGATCCCCGCATCAAGGCCGGCATGACCGTGGCTGAGGTCAAGGCCGCGCTGCCCGGCGTGCTCACCGATGTGCGCATCTGGGTGAGGCGCGTGAACGATCTGAAGGAGTGAGGCACTCTCACCCTCTCCCCCTGCGGGGGTTCTCTCAGCCCGCGAACCTCTCGCTTTCGAGCTCGCTGAAGCAACCCCTCATCCGGCGCTTCGCGCCACCTTCTCCCGCAAGGGGAGAAGGGAAGTCACTGTCAACGCGGCCTCACGCCTTCTTCGCCTTCGTCATCAAAAATTGCTGGCGCATCACGTTGTGGCTTGCGTCGAAATATTCGGAGATCAGCGCCTCGAACTCGCTGCGAAAACTCCGCAACCTGTCCGGCTCGTCCTTGTACTGGGCAATGAGCTTGATCAAAGGCCCGATCGTCGTTTCCATGGTGCGGCGGAAATGCTGCGGGCTGAGTGCGGATGGCGTCATGATGTCCATGTCGAAGGCGATGTCCTTCGCTTTCCCCGCGAGACGTTCGGAGACGATCTTCGGATCGCCCCACGACACCGGTGATGCCACACCCTCGGGCGGCGGCAGATGGCGGGAGATCAGCGCGAACATCCGTCCGACATAGAGATGCGGGGGCCAGGTGGAGAAGGCGATGATGCCGCCGGGCTTCAGCACACGCAGCATCTCGCCGATGGCGACCTCGGGACGCGGCGCGAACATGTGGCCGAACTGGCTGAGCACCACGTCGAACTCGTTGTCGCCATAGGGCAGGTTTTCGGCGTCGCCCTCGGCGAAGTCAACGTCGAGGTTCGCCAGCCGCGCGTGCTCGCGAGCGCGTTCGATCAGGACTGGCGACAGGTCGAGGCCCCTGACCTTCGCACCGCGGCGCGCCGCCGTAATCGCGGCAACGCCGGTGCCGCAGCCGACGTCGAGCAGCCTTTGGCCGGTCGCGACCCCGGCGAAGCTCACGAGCTTGGCGGCCGAGGGCGTCGTGAACACTTCCATCGGCGTAAACAGCGACCAGGCTTCCTTCTGGACTGCCTTGAAACCAGCAAACGGGTCTTGCGCGGTCATGGAACTCTCCCTTCGCTCGAGGTCGGTTTTCATGAGGCTGACGACGGATGCCAAAGGTTCAACGCGGGCCCATGACGGCAACGGCTTCGCCTCCTTGCGGTCCTATTGCACGAGATCGGCAACGATGGTCGCGGCCTTGAGGCCGGTGCCGGTGAGGACCGCGACCGTGGTCTCGTTCGCCCTGATGGCACCGGTGGCGGACAGTTTGTCCAGCGCGGCGGCCGCACTGGCGCTGGTCGGCTCGGCGAACAGGCCCTGCCGCGCAAGGCGCCGCAGCGCGGCGACGATCTCGTCCTCGGTGAGCGCGACAGTGCCGCCGCCGCTCTCGCGCAACGCGCCGATGATCTCGCGCAGGCGCAGCGGATGCTTGATCGCGGTGCCTTCGGCGATGGTCTTGCTGACCTCGCGGGCGACAGGCGTATCGACACCCGCCTTGAAGCTTGCATCGATCGGCGAGCAATTGAGCGGCTGCGCCGCGAACAGGCGCGGCAGCCTGGCGATCTGGCCCGCCTTGAGCAACTCGCGGAAGCCGAAGGCGCAACCGAGCAGAGAGCTGCCGGCACCGACGGGAACGATGACGTTGTCGGGGACGCGAAAGCCGAGATCTTCCCATATCTCATAGGCGAGCGACTTGGTGCCTTCGAGGAAGAACGGTTGCCAATTGTGGCTGGCGTAGAAGGTCTGGCTGGACTGCCGGATGGCCTCGGCCTCCGATTCCTCGCGCGGGCCCTCGACGAGCTGCACTGCCGCGCCATAGGCGCGGACCTGCGCGATCTTGGCCGGCGACGTCGATGCCGGCGCGAGAATCTTCACGCGCATGCCGCCGGCGGCACCTAACCCCGCCATCGACGAGCCGCCATTGCCGGACGAATCCTCCAGAATGGCCTCGACGCCGATCTGCCGAAGAAAGGACAGCATCACGGCGGAGCCGCGGTCCTTGAAGCTGCCGGTCGGGTTGAACCATTCGAGCTTGAAGAACGGGCGCAGCTCGCCCCAGGCCTGCTGCACCAGCGGCGTGCAGCCTTCGCCGAGCGTGATCGGAGTCTTGATCTCGACCGGCAGCGCCGCCCGGTAGCGCCAGAGCGAGCGCGCCCGGCCGTCGATGTCCTCGCGCGACATCCCGGCCCCCCGCGTCACCAGCAGCGGCGTGCGTTCGTCCGAGCACCAGCGCGGCTGGTCCAGCGGATAGAGCTTTCCGTTGCGGGGATCGATGTAGGCGGCGGCGGGCATGGCGGTCTCCAAGGAAGACGATGAGGTTGGCGATAGGGCAAAGGCGATCTGTACGTTTGGTTTGATGACACGTTTTGTCCGGAAACTCGACGACCGCCGCGCAACCCGTGCACCGCCCCTTGAAAACGTGAAAACCATAATTACTTCATCAGCTTACGGCGATGGCAGCGAGCTCCGCCAGTGCGGTGGCGTGGCACTCGGGCAAGCGCTGCCGGGTCGCGGGATGACGGGAATTTGGCCGCGAGCCGCCCTGCCCCGCGCAGCACGATTAACTTGTCTGTCGCGACTGCCCGCTACAATATGTTGGATTGAGCTCGCGCCGCCGATGTTCCGCATCGGCAGCGCGACGAGCCAAGGCCCGTCCGAGCGGCGGGCCGTTGGCTTTTTGGGAGTTTGGTCATGAGCCGCGCGAACCGTACCGACCACATCCGCCTGACCTCCCATCCGGAGCCGGGCAGGACAGCCGCCTTCCCGATCCACTGGGGCGCCGCCGACGCACGCGCCCGCGGGCCGATCATCGGCACGGTGTCGCGCGCCGGGGATCGCAACGTGATCGGCAGCCATGGCGGCTCCTATGCGATGTACCGCGCGCTCGCGGTGTCCGCCGGCGCACTCGATCCGATCCGGCGTCCCGACCTCACCAATACCTTTCCGGCCGCCACCATCGGGCCGTTTCCGCAATGGAGCGATCCCGCCAAGATCGTCGCGCTCGATCCCTGGGGGCATCTCGTCGCCGAGAATTTCGGCAAGGACATCGCTGAGGGCATCGACATCAGGCCGAGCATCGCGGTGACGCGTGCGCGGCTGGACCTGCCGGAGATCCGCGAGGCGCTCGCCGCCAAGCGCCTGCGCGCCGACGGCGACGTCGTGCACGCCAATGGCAGCGTGTCGGTGGTGAAGATCGCGATCGATCCGGTCTGGTATCTGCCGGGTCTTGCGGAGCGCTTTGCCACCAACGAGACCGAGCTGCGGCGCACGCTGTTCGAGCAGACCGCCGGCATGTTCCCTGAGCTCGTGACCCGGCCGGACATGAAGGTGTTTCTGCCACCGATCGGCGGCACCACCGTCTACATGTTCGGCGATGTCACCAAGCTGCCGGACCACCGCACCAAGATCACCTGCCGGGTGCATGACGAGTGCAACGGCTCCGACGTGTTCGGCTCCGACATCTGCACCTGCCGCCCCTACCTCATTCACGGCATCGAGGAATCCGCGCGCGGCGCCCAGGAGGGCGGGCTCGGGCTCGTGATCTACAACCGCAAGGAAGGCCGCGCGCTCGGCGAGGTCACGAAATTCCTGGTCTACAATGCGCGCAAGCGCCAGGAAGACGGCGACGCGGCCGCCGCCTATTTCGAGCGCACCGAATGCGTCGCCGGCGTCCAGGACGCGCGTTTCCAGCAATTGATGCCGGATACGATCCACTGGCTCGGCCTGAAGCGCATCGACCGCTTCCTGTCGATGAGCGACATGAAGCACGACGCGCTGACCTCTCAGGGCATCGACATTGTCGAGCGCGTGCCGATCCCGCCCGAGCTCATTCCCGCCGACGCCTATGTCGAGATCGCCGCGAAGAAGGCCGCCGGCTATTACTCCACCGACATCGCGCCGGAGAAGGACGTCGACGGCGTGGTCGGGCGTTCGCTGGAAAAATACTGATCGATTGATGGCAGACGCTTTGGAATTGCAGGCCCGTTCCCTGCTCAGCGCAGCAGCGGTTCGCGCGCGTGCCGGCGAGATGCTCGAGATCGGCCTGAACGGAGGGCTGACGCACTTCACGATCGATCTCGATCGCATGGACGGCGTTGCCGACGCCGTGTTGGCTGTTACGCGAAAAGCCTATCCCACGCTGGAGATTCCGTTCCATGCGCGCTGGCGGCATTTCGTGCTCGGCGGCGTCGACCGTTGGGCGCGGCTTGCGGATTCGGCGTCATGGACCGATCGCGCGGCACGGGCGCGCGCGGAGTTCGACCTTGCCATCGTCAGCGTGCTGCTCGATGCCGGCGCGGGTGCGGCGTGGCGATACCGCGACGCTGTGACGGGACAAAGCATCGGCCGATCCGAAGGACTGGCGATTGCAAGTCTCGACATGTTCGCGAGCGGTCTTTTTTCCCACGATGCCCGCGCGCCTTTCAGGGCCGATGCCGACGTGCTCGCGCAACTGCCGCTCGCCGCGCTCACTCCGGCCTTTCAGGTGAGCGATGCCAATCCGCTGCTCGGGCTCGAGGGGCGGACCGATCTGCTGCGGCGTCTGGGCAAGCTGGTGGCGGAGCGCGCGGACGTGTTCGGCTCGCACGACACGCCGCGGCCGGGCGGGCTGTTCGATCACATCGCGGCACAGGCGAAGGGCGGCGCGGTTCCCGCGCCCGCGATCCTATCGGCGGTGCTGAACCAGCTCGGACCGATCTGGCCGTCGCGGCTCGAGCTTGCCGGGATTCCGCTCGGCGATTGCTGGCGCCATCCGGCGATCAAGGCCAGCGATGCCACCTCGGGCCTCGTGCCTCTGCACAAGCTGTCGCAATGGCTGAGCTATTCGCTGATCGAGCCGCTGCAGCGCGCCGGAATTGACGTCACCGACATCGACGGCCTGACCGGGCTGGCCGAATATCGCAATGGCGGCCTGTTCGTCGATCACGAGGTGTTGCGCCTGCGCGACGCCGCTGACGCCGAACATGCGCATGCGGTGGACTCCCTGCTCGTCGTCGAGTGGCGCGCGCTGACGGTGGCGCTGCTGGACCGGCTCGCCGAACTGGTTCGCGCAAAACTCGGCCGCACCCCTGAAACATTGCCGCTCGCCAGCATTCTGGAAGGCGGCACCTGGGCCGCGGGCCGCGCGATCGCCTTCGCGCGCCGGCCCGACGGTTCGCCGCCGCTCACGGTGATCAGCGACGGCACGGTGTTCTAGTCTCTCGTTCGAGTTCGCGGAAACAGACCCCTCATCCGGCGCTTCGCGCCACCTTCTCCCACATCCGCCTTCGCCAAGGCTTCGGCGGACATAAGGGGAGAAGGGAAGCATCGGCCCGTCGCGTTTCACCCAAGTGCATTTCGTTAGGAGCGTTCCATGCAAGGCGTTACGATCGTCGATCATCCGCTGGTGCAGCACAAGCTGACCCTGGTGCGGGACAAATCGATCTCGACCAAATCGTTTCGGGAGCTGATCAAGGAGATCGGCATGCTCCTGTGCTACGAGGTGACGCGCGACCTGCCGCTCGCCGATACCGTCATCGAAACGCCGCTGGCGACGATGCATTCGGCCAAGATCGCGGGCAAGAAGCTGGTATTCGTGCCGATGCTGCGCGCCGGCACGACCTTCGTCGACGGCATGATGGACCTGGTGCCGACCGCGCGCGTCGCCCATATCGGACTCTATCGTGAGCCGCACAGCTTTGCGGCGGTCGAGTACTTCTTCAAATCGCCGTCCGATCTCAGCGAGCGCCTGGCGATCGTGGTGACGCCGGTGGTTGCGACCGCCAACACGGCTGTGGCCGCAATCGACCGGCTCAAGGAGCGCGGCGCCAAGGATATTCGCCTCGCCTGCCTGATCGCCGCCCCCGAAGGGCTCGAGCGGCTGCGCGGACTGCATCCTGACGTCCCGATCTGGACGGCCGCGGTGGACGAAGGTCTCGACGAGAACGGCTTTATCCTGCCGGGCCTCGGGGACGCCGGCGACCGCGCCTACGGGACAAGATAGGCGCCGGCCCGCAAACCGCGTCACGTTAGGAACAGCTTCGCCCGCGCAAGGTTCTTCCTGCTCTACGATGGAGAGCACGATGACCTATCAGGATGACCGCAGGGCAGACAGAGCACGCCGCAACAGCCCGGTGGGCTGGGCGATCGGCGCGATCTTCGTGATCGCCGTGGTCGCGGCCGTCTTCTTCTACAATGGACGCGACGTCGGTCCGCAGACCACGACCTCCAGCCCGAACAACGCGCCGAGCGTCACCACCGGATCGAACCCGCCTGCTGCGCCCGCGAAATGATGCGCCGAGGGCGGCGCGTTATACCTTGCCGCTGCCGCAGATCCCCTTCAGTGACCGCCACTCCGCATCGGTCAGCAGCGGCGCGCCGCTGGCGGGGCGGTCTTCTTTCGTCATGCGTGCGAGGCGGTCCTCGGTCAGCGGATGGCTCGCCAGGATCGACGTGAGGCCGCCGCCCTCCTTGCCGGTGATGCGGAACATCAATTCGGCCGCGGGCTTCGGCGAACGGCCGAGCTTGTGCATGATCTCGATGGCAAACGTATCCGCGGCGGTCTCGGCCTCGCGCGAATAGGAGGCCTCGACCACGCTACGCGAGGCGAAGATCACGGCGCTCGAGCCGGTGACGTCGCCGAACAACAAGCCGATCAGGAACGAGGTGCCGCCGTTGTAGATCAGGCCGCGCATGTTGTCGTAATGCTTGAGATGACCGAGCTCGTGGGCGAGGATGCCGGCGAGCTCGTCCGGGCTTTCGGCCTTGTCGAGCAGGCCCTTCAGCACGAAGACCTTGCCGCCGGGCAGCGCGAACGCGTTCGGCACCGGGGTCGGCAGCACGCCCGCGGTCATGGAATCGTCGTCGAGGCCGGCGGCATCGCGCAGCCGATTGACGAGCTTGATGAACGCCGCCTTCCCTGCCGCGTCCTCGCACGCGTTGCGGCCGAAGATCGTCTTCACCTGAACCTCCGACGCGTCGCCGATGCGCCGCTCGATCGGTTTCGGCACCAGCGGCGCGAGGCGGTCGGCGGCGAGCGGCACGCCGAACAGCACGACGCAGACGATGGAGACGGCGGCAGCCATCGACCAGCCGACGATCTTTGCGACGCCGCGGCGCGAGGTCTGGTGCTCGTCGAGCCGCATGCAGCGGGCGGTCACGTCTGAGGCGAGCAGAGCGTCGCGGATTTCCAGCCGCGCCAGCGGCGGCGCGGAAGCGCAGGCGAGTCGCAAGATGCCGGGCGGGCTGTCGGCGCGGCGGATGTCGGCATAGGCCCAGCGAACGGGCGTCGCACCCTCTTCGAGGATCTCGAGCGCGTCAATGAGCGTCAGCACCACCTGCCGTCTGCGGCTGGACACGCCGTCGAAGAAGATCGTCGGCTTCGCGGACTGCGCCGGGGCCTCAGCGAATACGTCACTCACAGCTCAGAATCCCGCGACATCGAGTCCATCGGCAAAGCCTTCGCCCAGAGCGCTGGCAAGCTCGGCGCTGCCGCGCACGTCAGCCGCGGCCCCGATGTTGTGCACATCGACCGTTTCCAGCACCTTGGCCCAGAGATCGCGCTGGAGATAGACCCGCATGACGATGTTGAGGGCGAGAGCGAGTGCGAAGTAGCCGATCACCATCATCACCAGTGTCGGGATGCTCTTGGCGGCATTGCCGGGCCCCAACGCCTGCTCGACCGAAAGGCCGCTCAGCTTGACGACGAGCATGGTCGCTCCGCCGATATAGGCGGCGAAGATCACCGAGAGCAGCATCCACCAGCCGATTACCTTCCAGTACAGGCCGTAGAATGCGTTGTGCGGCAGTTGCGAGGACACGCTGACGCCGCCGATACGGATACCGTCGAGCCACCAGCGCCACTCGCGCGCCTTGAACTCGGCATAGAAGAACGGCGCCAGCGGAAAGATCACCATTGCAATCGGGCTCAGCAGCCACAGCCACCAGCCGCGCTTGAAGAACGTCCAGCCGTCGGCATCGAAATCGCCGCGCAAATCGCCGTAATGGGTGTGCCGCATCTTGTAGCGTTCGAGCGAGGCCTCGCGCCACGGCAACGCGAGCCCAAGCGTCAGAAACACCAGCAAGCCCCACAGCATGGCGCGGAACGAATAGGCCCAGCCCGATCCGTCCATCCAGAACCGCACGCCGCGCCAGACCGTGCGCGTCAGCCGATAGCGCCGCGCGCGAAAGATCGCGAACTGGCCGAAGGCGTAGAAGCTGATGAACAGCGGCGTCGAGGCAAAGCCCTGCCAGCGCTCGAACTCGATACCGACAAGGAAGTAAGCGAGGTAGATCGGCACCAGAATCGCGAGCGCGAACAGGAAGCCGACCAGAAGCTCCTTGGCCCGCCCGGTATATTCGGCGGCGTCGCCGTCGACCGCGATGTTCGCCCACAGATGACGGCGGATGTCGGTGACGAGCCAGAACCGGTAGAAGCCGAAGGTGACGAGCTCCAGCAGGGCACCCTTGGTGACCAATTTGCGAAACTCGGTGCGGTTGCCGGTGAAATCGACCCGCGTGGGCGGCAGCGGCGGGGGTAAGGGTTCTGAGCCGATAGGGGCCCATTGCATGTCGTTCACGGCGGCAACCTCGGGGTGCGGACCTGGTTCGATCAAACTATAGATCAGAGATTAGTCGATCCCCAAGATGGGCGGGTTCGATTTGGCTCGATTCCAGTCGCTTTCTGGCACGATTTCACGGCCGAGGGGGTGCGCGAGATCACGTTCGCGAATGTCCGGTAGCCCGGATGGAGCGGAGCGCAATCCGGGACGGCGGCAGTGGCGGCCTGAATCCCGGATTTCGCTTCGCTCCATCCGGGCTACTACACACCCATGTGGCAAAACTCGCCCTTGCTCCGGCGCAGACAACCGGCTGTAATTGCAAATCAAATACCGCAGCGCAGAATTCAACGAGAACGCGCGGTTGATGTCAGGGAGAGCGGTCATGCATGGGACCATCGAAAACGCGGCGAAGCTCGACGCGTTACGCGCACGCGCTACGTCACTGCCACTGGAGCAGTTCGATCCGGGCGACCCAGAGCTGTTCAGGACCGATACGTTCTGGCCCTATTTCGATCGCCTGCGCCGCGAAGATCCCGTGCACTATTGCAAGGACTCGATGTTCGGGCCGTATTGGTCGGTGACGCGCTACAACGACATCATGGAGATCGAGACCAATCATTCGGTGTTCTCCTCGGCCTCCTCGCTCGGCGGCATCACCATCCGCGACATCGATCCGGACCTGCGCCGCGAGAGCTTCATCTCGATGGACCCGCCGCGCCACGCGGCGCAGCGCAAGACCGTGGCGCCGATGTTCACACCGACGCATCTGGACAATCTGGCCCTGAGCATCCGCCAGCGCTCGGCCGAGTGTCTGGACAATCTGCCGCGTGGCGAGGTGTTCGACTGGGTCGACCATGTCTCGATCGAGCTCACCACGCAGATGCTCGCGGTGCTGTTCGATTTTCCCTGGGAGGATCGCCGCAAGCTGACGCGCTGGTCGGACATCGCGACCACCATTCCCGGACCCGATGGCCTCGTCGCCACCGAAGACGAGCGTCAGGCCGAGCTGACGGAATGCGCCGGCTATTTCGCGCGGCTGTGGAAGGAACGCATCGCGCAGCCGCCGAAGAGCGACCTGTTGTCGATGATGGCGCATGGCGCCGCGACGCGCGACATGGACGCGAAGAACTTCCTCGGCAATCTCATCCTTCTGATCGTCGGCGGCAACGACACCACCCGCAACACCATGTCGGGCTCGCTCCACGCGCTGAGCCAGCATCCGGAGCAATATCGCAAGCTGCGCGAAAATCCCGCGCTGCTCGACAGCTTCGTGCCGGAAGTGATCCGCTGGCAGACGCCGCTGGCCCATATGCGCCGCACCGCGCTTGCCGACTTCGAGTTCCGCGGCAAGCAGATCAAGAAAGGTGACAAGGTCGTGATGTGGTACGTCTCGGGCAACCGCGACGCCGACGCGATCGAAAAGCCCTACGAATTCATCATTGACCGCGCCCGCCCGCGCACGCATCTCTCGTTCGGCTTCGGCATCCACCGCTGCGTCGGCTTGCGGCTTGCCGAACTCCAGCTCAAGATTATCTGGGAAGAGATCCTCAAGCGATTCGACCATATCGAGGTGGTCGGCGAACCCAAGCGGGTCTATTCGAGTTTCGTGAAGGGTCTCGAAACCTTGCCGGTGAAGATTGCGGCGTGACGTGCGGCATGCGCCGGTGCTTGTCTCCCTCGCCCCGCTTGCGGGGAGAGGGTGGGGTGAGGGGGAGTCTCCGCGAGGACGGTGACAGCCGGATCGTGGAGAGTCCCCCTCACCCGGATCGCATCTAACGATGCGATCCGACCTCTCCCCGCAAGCGGGGCGAGGTGAACTGCGTCCCGGCGTCCGATTCAAACACTGGAGCAACCACCATGAACATTCAAGCGCCGGTTCAAGTGGACAAGGCCGAACGCATGCGTCGGGCCCGCGAGGAGGCCTATGCGACGCCGCTGGCGCAATTCCACCCCGGCGCGCCCAGGCTGTTCCAGGACGATACCCTGTGGCCGTGGTTCGAGCGGCTGCGCAAGGAAGAGCCGGTGCATTACTGCACCAATGCGCCGATCGAGCCGTATTGGTCGGTGGTGAAGTACGACGACATCATGCATGTCGACACCAACCACGGCCTGTTCTCCTCCGATTCAACGCTCGGCGGCATCGGGATCCGCGACGTGCCGGAAGGCTACGACTGGCCGAGCTTCATCGCCATGGACCAGCCGCGTCATTCGTCGCAGCGCAAGACGGTGTCGCCGATGTTCACGCCGACGCATCTGGACGAGCTGGCAAAACTGATCCGCCAGCGCTCGCAGACCGTGCTCGACAATCTGCCGCGCAACGAGACCTTCAATTTCGTCGAGCGCGTCTCGATCGAATTGACGACGCAGATGCTGGCCACCCTGTTCGACTTCCCCTGGGAGGAGCGGCGCAAGCTGACGCGCTGGTCCGATGTCGCGACCGCGCTGCCCAAGAGCGGCATTGTTGCCTCGGCCGAAGAGCGCCGCCGCGAGATGGACGAGTGCTACGCCTACATGTCCAGGCTCTGGAACGAGCGAGTCAATTCCGCGCCGCGCAACGATTTGTTGTCGCTGATGGCGCACAACGACGCTACACGGTTCATGGATCCCGACAATCTCATGGGCAACATCATCCTGCTCATCGTCGGCGGCAACGACACCACGCGCAACACCATGACCGGCTCGGTGCTGGCGCTGAACGAGAATCCGGAGCAGTACGACAGGCTGCGCGCCAACCCGGAACTGATCGATTCCATGGTGCCCGAAGTGATCCGCTGGCAGACCCCGCTCGCGCATATGCGCCGCACTGCGCTGCAGGACACCGAAGTTGGCGGCAAGCACATCAAGAAGGGCGACCGCGTCGTGATGTGGTACGTCTCCGGTAACCGCGACGAGGAGATGTTCGAGAGGCCGAACGAGTTCGTCATCGATCGCCCGCGGCCGCGCACCCACCTCTCCTTCGGTTTCGGCATCCACCGCTGCGTCGGCATGCGCCTCGCCGAGCTCCAGCTCAAGATCGTCTGGGAAGAGATGCTGAAGCGCTTCGACCGCATCGAGGTGGTCGGCGAGCCCAAGCGGATCTATTCGAGCTTCATCAAGGGCTATGAGTCACTGCCGGTGAGGATTCCGGGGTAGACTTCACTGTCCGTCATTGCGGCGCGTTCAACTCTATCCCCTCACCCTGAGGAGCCTGCGAAGCAGGCGTCTCGAAGGGCGAGGCCGAGAGCAGGGCCTGCATCCTTCGAGACGCGCGAAGACGCGCTCCTCAGGATGAGGATAAACGCCTTTCGCGCGGATATAAAATTCCGGCATGACAGCTCGCACAACATGCGATGGGTCGCACACGGCGTACTGTCCTAAACCGCACGGACACATCTAACTCAACTTGATGTCCCAGACCCCGTCCTTGCGGCAGGCGGCGACTTCCTCGCGCAGGAGGGCGGTGACGGCGACCGAGGCCGTCGAGACCGGACGGTCGATCGGAGAGGCGAATATGAGCTCGCGGGTCATCGGCTTCGAGACGACGGCGGTTTCCAGCCGCCCGTCCGCGACCTCGCCGTGGACCGACGAGGGCGGCAGCAGCGCGAAACCGAGGCCTTCCTCGACGAGACTCGTGAGCACGCG
Source organism: Bradyrhizobium sp. WSM471 (assembly GCF_000244915.1). NCBI lineage: Bacteria > Pseudomonadati > Pseudomonadota > Alphaproteobacteria > Hyphomicrobiales > Nitrobacteraceae > Bradyrhizobium > Bradyrhizobium sp. WSM471. The sequence goes on from NZ_CM001442.1 coordinate 6,787,211, forward strand.
GAACGAATCCGCCTCGAGCTGGACGTTGAGCTTGATCTTGCGCTGGGCCGCCGCGTGCTCGATCAGCGCACGGAGACCGTGGGAATGACTGGGCAGCACCAGCCGTTGCCGCAGCAGCCAGCCGATATCGACGCTCTTCTTGCGCGCCAGGCCACAACCGCGCGGACCAACGGCGACGATGTTGTCGCGACCGAGGCTTTCCACGTTGAGATGCAGATCGGCGGAGCGGCCGTAGAGGATGGCGAGATCCATCTCGCCGCGATGCAGCCATTCGACGAGATGGCCGCTGTAGCTCTCGACGATGCGCAGCGAAATGCCGGGAAACTTTTCGACGCAGCGCCGCGCGAAGCGCGCCGACAGTACGCAGCTCACGGTCGGGACCAGGCCGAGCACGACCTGGCCGGACGGCGGCCCCTTGGAGGACTGGATGTCGTCTCGGATCTGGTCGATCTGCCGCACGATGCCGGAGGTGCGCGCCAGCAAGAGGCGGCCGGCATCCGTGAGCACCATGCCGCGGCCGTTGCGGGTGAACAATTCGGTGCGCAGCTCGTGTTCCAGCAGCTTGATCTGCCTGGAGAGCGCCGGCTGCGCCACGCGCAACGTGTCGGACGCCTTGGAGAGGCTGCCGAGCTCCGCCACGCAACTGAAGGTCCTGAGCTGACGGAAATCCATGCTTGCCAATCCTGGAAGGCTACTCCATACGCTATAGCAAATGAGCATAGGGGGCTGGCGTTGTTTTCACAACGCCAGAGGATCGGCCGGCGTTATCTTGACTGCCGCATATACGGGAAACCCCATGAGTGAAGAACACCACACCGAAGATCACGCCGACATCCGCGAAGCCGTCGCAAAGCTCTGCGCGCAGTTTCCCGGCGAATACTGGCGCAAGCTCGACCGTGAGATGGCCTACCCCAAGGCCTTCGTCGACGCGCTGACCGAGGCCGGTTATCTCTCGGTGCTGATCCCCGAGGAATATGGCGGCGCGGGCCTGAAGCTTTCAGCGGCCGCGGCGATCCTCGAAGAGATCCAGCGCGCGGGCTGCAACGGCGGCGGCTGCCACGCCCAGATGTACACGATGGGCACCGTGCTGCGGCACGGCAATGACGAGCAGAAGGCAAAATATCTGCCGAAGGTGGCGAGCGGCGAATTGCGGCTGCAGGCCTTCGGCGTCACCGAGCCGACCAGCGGCACCGACACCACCTCGCTGAAGACCTTCGCGCGCAAGGACGGCAATGCCGGTTACGTCGTCAACGGCCAGAAGATCTGGACCAGCCGCGCCGAACATTCCGACCTGATGCTCCTGCTGGCGCGGACCACGCCGAAGGACCAGGTCAAGAAGCGCACCGACGGCCTTTCCGTGTTCATCGTCGACATGCGTGAGGCCAAGAACAAGGGCCTCGAGATCCGCCCGATCCGCACCATGATGAACCACGCCACCACCGAAGTGTTCTTTACCGACATGAAGGTGCCGGCGGAGAATCTGATCGGCGAGGAAGGCAAGGGCTTTCGCTACATCCTCTCCGGCATGAATGCCGAGCGCATCCTGATCGCGGCCGAATGCGTCGGCGATGCCAAATGGTTCATCGCCAAGGCCACCAACTACGCCAAGGAGCGCAGCGTTTTCGGCCGGCCGATCGGTCAGAACCAAGGCATCCAGTTCCCGATCGCCAAGGCCTACGCCGCGATGCGCGCGGCCGAATTGATGGTGAAGGAAGCGACGCGCAAATATGAGGCAGGGCTCGACTGCGGCGCGGAGGCCAACATGGCAAAAATGCTCGCGGCCGATGCTTCGTGGGAAGCGGCCAATGCCTGCGTCCAGACCCATGGCGGCTTCGGCTTCGCCGAGGAGTACGACGTCGAGCGCAAGTTCCGCGAAACGCGGCTCTATCAGGTCGCGCCGATCTCGACCAATCTCGTGCTGTCCTTCATCGCCGAGCACGTGCTCGGCATGCCCCGCTCGTACTGAGGCCACCGTCATGGGAGCTCTTGACGGGATCAGGGTGATTGCGGTCGAGCAGGCGGTGGCGGCGCCATTCTGCTCGTCGCGGCTGGCGGATGCCGGTGCGGAAGTCATCAAGATCGAGCGGCCCGAAGGCGATTTCGCCCGCGGCTATGACGCGGCGGCCAAGGGCCAGAGCAGCTACTTCGTGTGGCTCAACCGCGGCAAGCAATCGGCGGTGGTCGATCTCGCAACCAAGGAAGGCTGCGCCGAGCTGGAGAGACTGATCGCGAGCGCGGACGTGCTGATCCAGAACCTCAAGCCGGGCTCGATGGACAAGCTCGGCTTTTCGCGCGAGCGGCTGCTGAAGGATTATCCCAAACTGATCTCGTGCACGATCACCGGCTATGGCGACGACGGCCCCTATGCGCACCGCAAGGCCTATGATCTCCTGATCCAGGCCGAGAGCGGCCTTGCCTCGATCACCGGCAATCCCGACGGTGCCTCGCGGGTCGGCATGTCCATCGTCGACGTCGCGACCGGCGCCACCGCGCATGCGGCGATCCTGGAGGCGCTGATTGGGCGCGGGCGCACCGGCAAGGGCGCCGACATCCGGATCTCCATGTTCGACGTGATGGCGGACTGGTGCACCGTGCCGCTGCTCAACTCGGAAGCCGGTAATCCGCCCAAGCGCATGGGGCTCCGCCATCCCTCGATCGCGCCCTATGGCGTGTTCACGTCCAGCGACGGCAAGGACATTCTGATCTCGATCCAGAGCGAGCGCGAGTGGAAGACGCTTTGCGCAAAAGTGCTGGACCAGCCGGATCTGCCCGCCGATCCGCGCGTTGCCAACATGGTCGAGCGCGTACGCAACCGCGACTTCACCGACAAGACGGTCGCGGATGCCTTCGGCAAGATGACGCGCGACGAGCTATTGAAGCGGCTGTCCGACGCCGACATCGCCTTTGCCGAGGTCAACACCATGGCCGACCTCACCAACCATCCGCATCTGCGCCGCATCGAGGTGGACACCCCGCAGGGACGTGTCAGCTATCCCGCGCCGGCGCCGATCATTGTCGGCGAGACGCGCAGCTATGGCGCGGTGCCGGGGATCGGCGAAAATCCCCAATCCAAGAAATAACGAGAGCGAGGCGTCATGACCGGGAAGCTCGACATCGATCATCTCAGGCAATGGATCGGCCGCAGCGAAGAGGCCACCGACACCGTCACCGCGCAGCTCGTGAAGGGTCTGCGCGCGACGCTGTTCCAGGAGGTCGGCTCGCCCAAGGCCGGCGATGCGGCGCCGTTCACGGTGCATTGGTGTCTGGCGCAGCCGGTGTTTCCGATGTCGATGCTCGGCCCCGACGGCCACCCCACCCGCGGCGGCTTCCTGCCGCCGGTGCCGCTGCCGCGCCGGATGTGGGCCGGCGGCGAGATCGAGTTCCTGCAACCGCTGCGCGTCGGCGACGAATCGACGCGGACCTCGCGCATTGCCGACGTGCAGGTGAAGACCGGCTCGACCGGCACGCTGTGCTTCGTCTCGGTCGAGCACAGCATCTCCTCGCCGCGCGGCGTCGCCATCCGCGAGCGGCAGGACATCGTCTATCGCGAGATGACGACGACGCCCGCGCCGGCAAAGGCGCCACCTCCGCCGCCCAAGGCCCAGCATCGCGAGGCGCATGTCTCCGATCCCGTGCTGCTGTTTCGTTATTCCGCGCTGACCTTCAACGGCCACCGCATCCATTACGACCGCGACTATGTCACCAAGGTCGAGGGCTATCCCGGCCTGATCTTCCACGGGCCGTTACAGGCGGCGCTGATCATCGAGATGGCCGCGAGGCTGCACGGCGGCAAGGCGCCTAAGAAGTTCACCTATCGCGGCTTGCAGCCGCTGTTCGAGGGCAGCGAGTTCTCCATCAACGCCAACGAGACCGCCGATGGCATGGAGCTGTGGACCGCGAACGCGGAGGGGCAGCCGACGATGAAGGGGACGGCGGTGTGGTGATACACTGCTGCTAGACCCTCACCCTGAGGAGCGCGTCCTTCGCGCGCGTCTCGAAGGGCGAGGCCACCAGCCGGGCCTTCATCCTTCGAGACGCGCGAAGACGCGCTCCTCAGGATGAGGAATTAGAAGGACGGAACCATGGCGAAGAACGGCAAGACCGGCAGCAAATCCGTCACCGTCAAGCAGGCGGCGCTCGACCTGCTGCGCTCCTTCGGCATCAGACGCGTCTTCGGCAATCCCGGCTCGACCGAGCTGCCGTTCCTGAGCGACTGGCCCGACGACATCGACTACGTGCTGGCGCTTCAGGAAGCCTCGGCCGTCGGCATGGCCGATGGTTATGCGCAGGCGACGCGCAATGCCGGCTTCGTCAATTTGCATTCGGCCGCCGGCGTCGGCAACGCGCTCGGCAACATCTATACCGCGCATCGCAACCAGACGCCGCTCGTGATCACCGCGGGCCAGCAGGCGCGCTCGATCCTCCCGTTGCAGGCGTTCCTCTATGCGGAGCGTGCATCCGAATTCCCGCGGCCTTATGTGAAGTACAGCGTCGAGCCGGCACGGCCCGAGGACGTGCCGGCCGCGATCGCACGCGCCTATTACACCGCGATGCAGCCACCCTGCGGGCCGACTTTCGTGTCGATCCCTGTCGACGACTGGGCGCATGCGACAGCGCCCGTCGAAGCCCGCAAGGTCAGCCGCGAGATCGGGCCCGAGGCTGACGCGATGAAGGCGCTGGTCACGGCGCTCGGCTCGGCCAGGCACCCTGCCCTCGTCGTCGGCCCCGGCGTCGACCGCGCCGGCGCGGTCGACCTGATGGTGCGCGTCGCCGAGAAGGCCAGGGCCAGCGTCTGGGTCAGCCCGTTTTCGGCGCGCTGCTCGTTCCCGGAACGCCATCCGCAATTCGCGGGCTTCCTGCATGCCTCGCCGGCGCAATTGTCCGACGCGCTGCGCGAGCACGACCTCGTCGTCGTGATCGGCGCGCCGGTGTTCACCTTCCACGTCGAAGGCCACGCCGCGATCTTCGACGGCGGCGCGACGATCTTCCAGATCACGGATGACCCGGATGCCGCAGCGGTGACGCCGGTCGGGACCAGCATCATCGCGACGATGAAGCCGGCGCTCACGGCGCTGCTCGAGCTCCTGCCCGAGAGCAAGCGCGCCGCACCGAAGGGGCGTACGCTGCCGCCCGGCCCGCAGGCCGGCGAGCCGCTTCCGGTCGAATTCCTGCTGCATTCGCTGTCGCAGGCGATGCCGGATGGCGCGTCTCTGGTCGAGGAAATCCCCTCGCACCGGCCGGCGATGCAAAAGTTCATGCCGATGCGCGGCCAGGACAGTTTCTACACCATGGCGAGCGGCGGCCTCGGCTACTCCCTGCCCGCCGCTGTCGGCATGGCGCTCGGCAAGCCGAGCAGCCGCACCGTGTGCCTGATCGGCGACGGCTCGGCGATGTATTCGATCCAGGCGCTGTGGACCGCCGCGCAGCGCAAGCTGCCGCTCACCATCATCGTCATCAACAATTCCGGCTACGGCGCGATGCGCTCGTTCAGCCAGGTGATGCAGGTGAGGAATGTGCCGGGGCTCGAGCTGCCGGGGATCGATTTCGTCCGGCTCGCCGAGGGCATGGGTTGCCATGCGGTGCGGGTGACGAAGGCAGCCGAACTGGGCGAGGCGCTCAAGCGCGGGATGGCATTCGAAGGGACCAGCCTCGTCGAGGTCGTCGTGGATTCGGCGGTGCCGGTGCTATACGGGCAGAAGCATTGACCGTGCCGTAGCCCGGATGGAGCGCAGCGTAATCCGGGAATCGTGCCACACGCGAATCCGCCCCGGATTACGCTACGCTCCATCCGGGCTACGAAGCGAGGAACCCCCCATCCGCCGCCAGCACATGCCCGACGACATAGGACGCCGCGTCGGACGATAGCCACACCACCGCCTCGGCCACCTCCTCCGGGCTCCCCATCCGTCGCAGCGGCAGGCCCGCGCTGACGGTTGCGACATCGCCGACACCGGCGCGCAGCATCATGTCGGTGACGACGCGGCCGGGAGCGACGGCGTTGATACGGATGCCACGTGGAGCGTTCTCCATCGCGGCTGAGCGCGTCAACGAGATCGCCGCGGCCTTGGATGCCGAGTAGAGCGAGAAGCCGGGATTGGGATTGCGCACGCCGCTGACGGAGGCGTTGACGACGATGCTGCCGCGGCCTTGCGCGAGCATGACCGGCAATTGATGGCGCAGGCACAGGAACAGCGCGCGGACGTTGGTGTCGAACACGCTGTCGTAGACATCCATGCCCTGCTCCTCCAGCGGCGCGCGCCGCTCCTGGAAGCCGGCATTGTTGAAGGCGACGTCGAGCCGGCCGCATCGCTCGACCGCCGTGGCAACGAGGCGCGCGACGTCGTCCTCGCGCGTGATGTCGGTCTTGAACGCGATGGCGTTCGCACCGAGTTCGCGGCACGCCGCAGCGGTGGCGTCGATCTCGGCTTCGCGCCGGCCCGCCACGACGATCGCCTCCGCGCCTTCGGACGCCATTCGCAACGCCGTGGCACGCCCGATGCCGCTGCCGCCGCCCGTCACCAGGCAGACCTTGCCGCTCATCCGCGCCCCCGCAGGCAAAGCTCCGCTCATGGCTCACCCCAAAACGCTTGCACGCGCCGTTCCGCGCATATAGTTGTATTGTACAACTATATGCGCGGAGTCAAGCATGACCAGGCTGTCGCTGATCGACGACATTCGCGCGGCCTCGCGCCTGATGGTACGCGAGCTCGGCTTCATGGATGCGACCGTGGCGGCATCGGACTATCCGCCGTCGGCCGTGCACACGATCCTGGAGATCGGTATCCGGGGGCCGATGAATTCCGGCGAGCTCGGCGATTTCCTGCGGCTGGAGAAATCGAGCGTCAGCCGCCTGGTGCGCAAGCTGATCGACTGCGGCGAGCTGCGGGAAACGCCCGATGCGGCCGACGCGCGCAGCAAGCTGCTGTCACTGACCGCGAAGGGCCGCCGCACGCTGGAGGCGCTGCACGCGTTCGGACGGCAGCAGGTGAGTGGTGCACTGGCCGCACTGACAGAGGCCGAGCAGCGCACGGTCCGGGAAGGGATGATGCTCTATGCGCGGGCTTTGCGGCAGAGCCGGGTGGAGGGCGAGGTGGAGTCGGCGGCGTAGCTACCAGCGTCGTCCTGGCGAAAGCCAGGACCCATTCCCCCAGGGAGAAGTTTGGCGAAGACTTGTCGTTCGGTACTGCTACCACGGCAAGATCGATCGACCTCGCGGTATGGGTCCTGGCCTTCGCCAGGACGACTCCGAAATTGTCGGCCCGCCTTCCCTACGTCCCGAAATCTTCCCGCATCCTGGCCTGGATCTTGGCCATGCCGCCGATCCAGCGGTCATAGTTCTCGGTCTTCTTGCGCATGTAGCCGAGCACCTGCGGGTGCGGCAGGATCAAGAAGGTCTCCTGCTCGAGGCCGGCGAGCACGTCCCTGGCGACCTGCTCGGGCGAGAGGTCACCGTCGCCGGATTGCGGGCCCTTGGGAATCGAACGCAGCATGTTGGTATCGACGCCCTGCGGGCAGAGGATCGAGACCCGGATGTTGTGCGCCTTGTGCGAGATCGCGAGATTTTCGGCAAAGCCGACCGCGGCATGCTTGGTGGTGGAGTAAGCCGGGCTACCGACCTGCGACAGCAGGCCCGCGGCCGAGATGGTGTTGAGGAAATAACCGCCGCCGCGCGCCTTCATGCGCGGGATCAGGTGCCGCGCCGCATAGACATGCGCCATGACGTGGATCGCCCAGCTGCGCTGCCACGGCTCATCCGAGGCGCCACCGGCATTGACCGACATCGGATCGAAGCCGCCGCCGATGCCCGCATTGGAGCAGAACAATTCGATCGGGCCGAACAGCCGCTCGGTCTCCTCGATGACGTGGGAAATATCCTTTTCCTGCGCGACATCGCATTTGAAGGCCGCGCCATCCACCGTGGCTGCGACCGCCCTCGCATTGTCCGCGTCCATATCGGCCACGACGACCTTGGCCGCACCGGCCTTGTGAAACGCTTCGCACAGCGCCTTGCCGATGCCGTTGGCGCCGCCCGTGACGACCACGACCTTGCCGGTCACCTGCATGCGACGTCTCCCTCTTGTTTTATACCTATGCAGTTGCGCTTATTCCGCTTCGCGGAGCTTGCTCAGCTCAACACGAGGTCGAGCACCGCGGTATAATGGCATGCCGCGCCGGCCAAGACAAAGCCGTGCCAGATCGCATTCTGGAAGCGCAGCCGCCGCCAGGCATGAAAGATCACGCCAAAGCTGTAGAGCAGTCCGCCCGCAAGGATGAAGCCCAGCACCAGCGCAGGCAACGCCTTGACCACGGAATCGTAGAGCATCACGCCGCTCCAGCCCATCGCGAGATAGATGCCGACCGCGACGCGGTCGAACCGGCCGGGATAGAGAAGCTTCAGCACGATGCCGAGGATCGCCACGCACCAGACGCCGGCGAGCAGCACCAGCGCGAAGGCGCTGTCCTTCACCTCCAGGATGAACGGCGTGTAGGTCGCCGCAATCAGGAGATAGATCGCCGAATGGTCGAAGCGGCGCAGCAGCCATTTGGCCGGCGAGACGGGCCAGAGATTATAGGTCGCCGACAACACCAGCATCGAGAGCAGGCCGGCGACGTAGATCGAGACGCCGAGGATGTCGGTCCCGTCGGCAAAGAGCACCGTCAGCACCACCAGCACGGTCGCGGCAATGATGCCGCAGAGCACGCCGATCGCGTGGATCACGCCGTCGGCGATCAACTCGGCGCGGTCGTAATGCCAGCCGACCGCGTCAGCGGCTGCGTGGACGGAGAAGGATGCGAGCTGTTTCAGTTGGAAGACGGTCATGGCAATCCGGAGGCAAGGAAGGGGCCACTTTTCTATGGGTCTTTCGGCATCGGCGCGTCGTTCAAATAGCTGATTTGCCGATAAAGGCGGTGGAAGTGTGAAGCTTGATTTTCCTCAGGCAGTTGCCATTTTTGTGATTAGTCCGTTTTGCGTATTTGCCCCCCGCCCGAGACCCTCTCGTTCACATGGCATTCAGTTTCCAGGATATCGTCGAAGAAGCGCGGCTGTCGGCGAGGGCGCTGATCGACTACGGCGAGCATTTCTTCAATCCGACGGTACGATTGGGGGTCACCGGCCTGTCCCGGGCCGGCAAGACGGTGTTCATCACCGCGCTGATCCACGGCCTCACGCGCGGTGGGCGGTTTCCGGTCTTCGAGGCCTATTCATCCGGGCGGATCGCGCGGGCGCATCTGGCGCCGCAGCCGGACGACGCCGTGCCGCGCTTTGCCTATGAGAGCCATCTGCGCGCGCTGATCGAGGAGCGGCGCTGGCCGAACTCGACTGTCGACATCAGCGAGCTCAGGCTCGTCATCGACTACCAGCGCCAGAACGGCGCCGACCGCACGCTGACGCTCGACATCGTCGACTATCCCGGCGAGTGGCTGCTCGACCTGCCGCTGCTCCAGAAGAGTTTTGAGCAATGGTCGGCCGAAAGTCTCGCCCTGTCGCGCGAGGCGCCGCGCGTCCATCTGGCCGCGGACTGGCACGCGCATCTCGCAACGCTCAAACCCGAAGCGCGCGAGGACGAGCAGGCGACGCTCACGGCCGCAAAGCTCTTCAGGAGCTATTTGCAAGGCTGCCGCGACGAGCGGTTTGCGATGAGCCTGCTGCCGCCCGGCCGCTTCCTGATGCCGGGCAATCTCGCCGATACACCAGCGCTGACCTTTGCGCCGCTCGACGTGCCCGCAGGCGGCCAGGCGCCGGAGGGATCGCTGTGGGCGATGATGGTACGTCGCTACGAGGCCTACAAGGACGTCGTGGTGCGGCCGTTCTTCCGTGATCATTTTGCCCGGCTCGATCGCCAGATCGTGCTGGCCGACGCGCTCGCCGCGTTCAACGCCGGCCCCGAAGCGCTGCACGATCTCGAAGCCGCACTCGCGGGCATTCTCGACTGCTTCAACATCGGCCGCAGCACGATCCTCTCCGGCCTGTTTCGGCCGCGGATCGACCGCGTGCTGTTCGCGGCGACCAAGGCCGATCATCTGCATCATTCCAGCCACGACCGGCTCGAGGCCGTGCTGCGCCGCGCCGTCTCGGGAGCCGTTGCGCGCGCGGAAACTACCGGCGCGGTGATCGACGTCGTCGCGCTTGCCGCCGTCCGCGCTACCCGCGAGGCGCAGGTTGCGCATGGCCGCGACAAATTGCCGTCGATTTTGGGAACGCCGGCCGCAGGCGAAAGCGCCGGCGGCGAGTTCTTCGATGGCAACACCGAGGTGGCAACCTTTCCGGGCGACCTGCCGCTGGATCCCGAACCCCTGTTCAACGGCACCGACGCGTTCCGCGGGCTCTCGACCGAGGCCGTCGAGAAGAGCGATTTTCGTTTCCTGCGTTTTCGTCCGCCAAAGCTCGAACGCGAGGGGGACGACCAGCCGGCGCTGCCTCACATCCGCCTCGACCGTGCCTTGCAGTTCCTGATCGGAGACAAATTGTCATGAACGACCGATCGAAGCCACGGCGGCCGGCGACGTTCCGGCTCGACGATCCCGGCGTCGTCGTCACCGAGGCCGACGAGACGACCCGGCTCGGCCGCACCACCATCCAGATCACGCCGGAGCCCGATCCGGCGAATTTTCCGGTGCCGATCGCAGCGACGCTTCCGGCGCGGCGCGGCTTTCCCTGGGGCACATTGTTCTGGTCCGGCGTTGCCGGGCTGACGCTGCTCGGGGTCGGGCTCGGCGTCGTCCGTCTGATCGAGGATCTGTTTGCGCGCAGCGAAAGCCTCGGCTTCGTCGGACTGGCGCTTGCCTTCGTCACTGCGCTTGCGCTCGCGGTGGTGACCGGACGCGAGGCGTTCGGGCTGGCGCGGCTGGCAACGATCGAAAAGCTGCATCAGCGCGCAGCCGCCGTCCTTGCCAGCGACGACCGCAAGGAGAGCCGCATCATCGTGCAGGATCTGCTCAAGATCGCGCACCAGAACCCGCAGCTCGCGCGCGCCCGCGCCACGCTGGAAAGCCATGCCGGCGAGATCATCGACGGCGCCGACATGATCCGGCTCGCCGAGCGCGAATTGATGTCGCCGCTGGACATCGAGGCGCGGCGGCTGGTGTCGTCAGCCGCGCAAAAGGTCTCGATCGTGACAGCGGTTTCGCCCCGCGCGCTGATCGACGTGTTGTTCGTGTTCGTGGCGTCGCTGAGATTGATACGCCAGCTCGCTTTTCTCTACGGCGGCCGTCCCGGCGCACTCGGTATGATCCGCCTGCTCCGCCACGTCATCGCCCATCTCGCCATCACCGGCGGCATGGCGGCGAGCGACAGTCTGGTGCAGCAGATGCTCGGCCATGGGATTGCGGCGAAGCTGTCGCAGCGGCTGGGCGAAGGCATGCTGAATGGATTGCTGACGGCGCGGCTGGGCCTCGCCGCGATCGACGTCACACGACCGCTGCCGTTCGCGGCCCTGCCGCCGCCGAAGCTGTCGGATCTCGCGACCGATCTTCTGCGGAAGAAGGACGACGAGGAGTAGCGTTCTGTTCGCGCGACGCGACCGCTGTTCCCTCTCCCCTTGCGGGAGAGGGTGGCTCGCCGCAAAGCGGCGAGACGGGTGAGGGGTTCTCTCCTCGAGTCCAACTCTCATTCGAATTTGCGGAGAGATACCCCTCATCCGGCGCTTCGCGCCACCTTCTCCCACAAGGGGAGAAGGAAGAAGGCCGCCTTGCTATGCGAGCGTACGTCGCTCGAATTCTCCCGCCAGCACGCGCCACTGGAACAGCGGCGAGTCCTTCGGTGGTGAAAGCTCCGGAGTCCAGCCGGTGAGCTTTTCCAGCGTGTACGTGTCCATCACGAGTCCGCGCCAGCGGCGCTCGACCTGACCGAGCGGCTCGCGCCTGGCGGGGATGTTCTCCCACAGCGGCGAGCGGTTGTCTGGCTCGCGCCCAACATAAATGCCGGCGTGGCCCTTGATCCGATCCATGCCGGGATCACGAAAATCCTGGAAGCGGCCGCGCTCGTTGATCTCGATCACGGGCACGCGGCCCCTGAACAGCCAGCGCATCATGGCATAGGTGCGGTAGTCCGTGGTTGCGATCCAGGTCGCGCCGGTCTCGTCCAATGCGGCCTGTGCGCGCGCGGCGACCTGCTCGTAACCGGACTCGGCACCGATCGGATCGATCTTGCCGAGCAAATTCCAGGGCGCGGCGACGTAGTAGAGGAACACGATGACGACAAAGGCGATGCCCGAGACCACCGCCGTGTTGGCCCAGAACAGCGCCGACCTGAGCATCCGCGCCGATCTTCCTTCGCGCGACAGCATGGTGAGGTTGACAGCGGCGGCGGCGAAACCGACCGGCCACATGAACATCGGCCAAGTGTCGCCGACGCGGAGGGTCAGGGATTTCAAGAGGAAATAGAGAAACGGCACCAGCACCGCGGTCGACAGCAAAATCGCGACCGGCTCGCGCGTGCGATAGCCGCGCCACGCCGTCAGCACCACCCCCGTCAGCACCACCGGCAGCATGACGAAGCCGACCAGTCCGAATTGCAGGCCGATGTAATCGCCGAAGGTGCGGAGCGAGATGCCGTAGCTGGTGGTGGCACGCACACCCTGGAAGCGGATCGCGGCCCAGTCGTGCTGCACGTTCCAGATCAGGACGGGCGAGAATACGGCAATTGCGATCAGGACCGCGAGATACGGATAGGGGCTGCGCAGCCAGCGCCAGCGCCAATCCGGCACCAGCAGAAAGGCGGCAACCGCCGGCGCGAACATGATCACGGTGAATTTCGACAGCATCGCCAGCCCGGCGAACAGGCCGGCCGCGAGCCACCAGCAGCCGTCGCCGCCCTGCGCAAGCCGCACCAGGCACCACATCATCGCCACCGCAAGCGGGATCATGGCGACATCGGGCGCGACCTTCGCCATCAGCAGCCCGTAATAGAGCGCGGCCTCCGGCATCAGCACCGCGAGCACGACGGCGCGCATGTCGTGGGTGAGGCGGCGAACGATATCGGCGAGCAGGAGCTGCGTCACCAGCATCGCGACGATGCCGCCAAAGCGCACACCGAGCGTGGTGTCGCCGAAGATCGCGGTGCCGAACCGGATCAGCCAGGCGATGCCGGGAGGATGATCCAGGAAGCTGAGCGCCGTCTCCCGCGACCAGGTCCAGTAATAGGCCTCGTCCGTGCGCAGCTCGATGGCCGAGGCGTAGACGATGCGCAGCAGCGTCATCGCGGCGATGATTACCGCGGCCATGACGAGCGGCCGGCGCGCCGCGCCGGCGGGGGGCATCGTGATGTCGGGAGCTGTCGTCACGGCGGCGCTTTTCGCCAACCTGGGAGGGGGAGTCAATGTGGGGGGAAGAAACCTGTCGTCCCGGGGCGCGACGCAGTCGCGAGCCCGGGACCCATAACCACAGGGAGTGGTGTGGCGCGAGCTGATCACCACGAGTCGTCGCCAAACCCGGTCCTGTGGCTATGGGTCCCGGATCTGCGCGCGCCCAAGGGCGCGCTTGTCCGGGACGACAATGGAGTGATTCCTGCCGCGGATGTGATCCCGCGAACCGATCGAGCCCGGAATTAAACGCGGCGCTGGCTGTTCTCCTTCATGAACTGATACAACAGAATCATGGCCGCAACCGCATCCACCCGATTTTCCGAGCTTTCCCGCGCCATCAGCTTGCGCCAGGTGCGGCTGGTCTGCGGCGTCATCCTGTTCGCCTATGTGGTCAGCCATTTCCTCAACCATGCACTCGGCAACATCTCGGTCGATGCCATGGAGATCGGGGTCACCTACCACACGCTGTTCTGGCAGTTCCTGCCGGTTGCGATCGTGTTCTACACGGCGGCGCTGACGCATATGGGGCTCGGCATCTATGCACTGTATCAGCGCCGGCAGTTCCGCTGGCGGACGGTCGAGCCGCTGCAGCTCGTGCTGGGCTTGAGCATCCCCGCGCTGGTCATGGCGCATGTGATCGGGGTGCGGCTCGGCCAGACGCTTTACGGACACCAGAAACTCTATCCGCAGGAACTCTATCTGTTCTTCGTCGCGTCGAACCGTATCTGGACCATGACGGTCCTGCTTCTCATCGCCTGGGTGCACGGCTGCATCGGCATCTATTTCTGGCTTCGCCTCAAACCGTTCTTCACGCGCGCGGCGCCCTATCTGCTCGCGGCGGCCGTGCTGATCCCGACGCTGTCGCTGCTGGGTGTCTACCAGGGTGGCCGCAGCGTCGAGGTCGAGGCCGACGACGGGGAATGGCGGACGCACAATCTCACGCGCCGCCAGGTCGGCACGGCGGCCGAGGCCACGACGCTCGACCGCATCACCGGCGGCCTTACCGCCGGTTATCTCGGATTGCTCGCCTTGGCGCTGGCCGCACGCGGCGTACGGGCCTTGCGCGAACGACGCGGTGGCATGATCGCGCTGTCCTACGGCAACGGCAAGACGGTGCGCGTCCCCAAGGGCCTCTCCGTGCTGGAGGCGAGCCTGCGCCACAATGTGCCGCATGCCAGCGTCTGCGGTGGCCGCGCCCGCTGCTCGACCTGCCGCATCCGCATCATCGGCGATCACGGCGCCCTGCCCGAGCCGTCGCAGCGCGAGGCGTTCGTGCTGACCCGTGTCGGCACCAGCGACCCCTCGATCAGGCTCGCCTGCCAGCTGCGGCCGACGTCGGATCTCTCCTTCTTCCAGCTCTTCACCGCGCATACCCTGACGGCGAGCTCGCAGGCCTCGACGCCCGCCAGAATCGGCCAGGAGCGCTATCTCGTCAGCCTGTTCGTGGACATGCGCGGCTCGACGCAGCTCGCCGAGAAGCGGCTGCCGTTCGACACCGTCTTCATCGTCAACCGCTTCCTCGGCGCCGTCTCGCAGGCGGTCATCGAGAATGGCGGCCAGCCAAACCAGTTCGTCGGCGACGGCATGCTGGCGCTGTTCGGACTGAGCGCCGATCCGCAAGAAGCCTGCCGGCAGGCGCTGAAGGCCGCAGCCGGCATTGCCGTGCATATCGACGAGCTCAACGAGCTCCTGAGCCACGATCTGCGCCAACCGATCCGCTTCGGCATCGGCATCCACGGCGGCGAGGTCATCATCGGCGACATCGGCTATCGCGATCACATCGTCTTCACGGCGCTGGGCGATGCCGTCAACGTCGCGGCCCGGCTCCAGGACATGACCAAGACACTGGCCTGCGAAGCGGTCGTGTCGGAGGAAGTCCGCCGCACCGCCGGCCTTGCCGAGGATGCGCTGCCACAGCAGGAGGTCCCGATCCGCGGCCGCGACGAACCGATGGCCGTGCGCGTCGTCGCGGACGCCAGGGAGCTGTCGGCGCTCGTCGACCACGGCGAACGCGTCGCGGCGTAAGGCGGCCACTGAGGCGGAGCGCTCCCTCTCCCGCTTGCGGGAGAGGGTCGGGGAGAGGGTGTCTCCGCAACGGGACAATCCCCCAGAGGAGAAAACCCTCACCCGCACCTTCGGCGCGACCTCTCCCGCAAGCGGGAGAGGTGCACCGTCGTCGCGGCTACGGCTCGGCTCAATCTCCTTGCAAGCGAAACACCGGCTTGCTGCAACGCAGCGGCATGGGCTTGCTGCGAAAGCACGAATTGACTTCAACTGAGTCGTTGCGACACATGGACGCGAGATGGCGGTGATGACCGCCATCAACGAAAAGCTCCGGGAGGAGACCACATGTTCGATCGACGCGACCTGCTCAAAGGAGCGGGCTTTGCTGCTGCTGCGGCTGCAATGAGCCCGACCAAAGCGCTGGCACTCGACACCGTCACCCTGCCCTTCGCCAATGGCGAACGTCCCTTGGTGAAATATCCGCAGAAGCGGCCGATGATCGGCCTGACCAGCCGCCCGCCGCAGCTCGAGACGCCGTTCGCGGTGTTCAACGACGGCCCGATCACGCCGAATAACGCGTTCTTCGTGCGCTATCACCTTTCCGACCTGCCCTACAACATCGACCCCGACAAGTTCACGCTCGAGGTCAAGGGCAAGGTCGACAAGCCGCTGAAGCTGTCGCTGAAGGACATAAGGAAGATGAAGGCGACCGAGATCGTCGCCGTCAACCAGTGCTCCGGCAACAGCCGCGGCTTCCTGGATCCGCGCGTCGCCGGCGGCCAGCTCGCCAACGGCGCGATGGGCAATGCGCGCTGGCGCGGCGTACCGTTGAAGGCCGTGCTGGCGATGGCGGGCGTGCAGAGCGGCGCCAAGCAAGTCACCTTCAACGGCATGGACGGTCCGGTCAGCGACAAGACGCCCGATTTCGTCAAGGCGCTCGATATCGATCATGCCAGCGACGGCGAGGTGATGCTGGCCTATGGCATGAACGGCGAGGACCTGCCGTTCCTCAACGGCTTTCCGCTCCGCCTGATCGTGCCCGGCTATTACGGCACCTACTGGGTCAAGCACCTCAACGAGATCACCGTCGTCGACAATGTCTATGACGGCTTCTGGATGAAGTCGGCCTATCGTATTCCGGACACGCCGAACAATGCGATCGAGCCGGGCACCGCGCCGAAGGCGACGATCCCGATCAACCGCTTCACCATCCGTTCCTTCATCACCAGCGTTCCCGACGGAGCCAAGCTGAAAGCAGGCGGCACCACGCTGCGCGGCATCGCCTTCGACGGCGGCAAGGGCATCAAGGAGGTCGCGGTCTCCACTGACGGCGGCAAGACCTGGACCGGCGCCAAGCTCGGCAAGGATCTCGGCAAATACTCATTCCGCGAATGGACGCTGCCGGTGAAGCTCGCGGCGGGCTCCCACGAGCTCAAGGTGCGCGCCACCGGCAATGGCGGCGAAACCCAGCCGGATACGCCGCGCTGGAATCCGGCGGGTTACTTGCGCAACGTCGTCGAAACCGTCCGCGTCACCGTGGCTTGAGGGGAACGATCATGCAGCGCACCGTTTTCCTCGCCATCACGCTCGCCCTCGCCGCATTGGTGGGTTCGGCACTTGCAGCACCGGTCAATTACAAGACCCCCGATGAGGTCGCGGCGTTCAAGCCCGGGCCCAATCTCGAAGTGGTTCAGGGCAATTGCACGGCCTGCCACTCGTCCGACTACATCAACACGCAGCCGCCGATGAAGGACAAGAAAGGTTTCTGGCAGGCCGAGGTGACCAAGATGATCAAGGTCTATGGCGCCCCCATCGACGATGCCGATGTCGGCAAGATCGTCGATTATCTGGCCGCGACTTATTGAGGATGGCGCGCGGTGCGCGGACCAAGTGACCGCGAAACGGGCAAATCCGGCAAAAACGCCGCGAAGTTGAGCGGAATTCGGCGAAATGCAGATGTGGTTTGAGCTACCAAGCCAGCCACATTCCGCGTATCGTATTAGGACCGAACCGGCCGGTTGGCGGGGACTGGCGGTTCGAGATCTCGGAGGAAGACCCGCGGAGAAGTCGTGATGGCTAAAGGTACGGTCAAGTGGTTCAACCCGACGAAGGGTTATGGATTTATCCAGCCTGCGTCGGGCGGCAAGGATGTGTTCGTGCATATCTCGGCAGTGCAGAAAGCCGGTCTGTCGTCCCTGAACGAAGGACAGACGGTGGAGTATGAAGAGATCGCAAACCGAGGCAAAAGCTCCGCAGAGAACCTCAAAGTATAAGCCCGCCGGCTTTTGCTAACTCCCGGATCAATCCGGGACCCGGGCCAAGAAAATTTCAGAAGACGGTCAGTGCATTCGACGACAGGCGTTGCGATTGCACACGGAGAACTATTTGCCCGTGAAGACCGCCCGTTCGACGCCACAGCAACGACAATCGCGACGGCATTTCGTTAGTCCACCGGCAATGGTGCGTCGCGCTTGATCTCTTCCATCACCGCATAGGTTCGCGTTTCGCGCACGCCCGGCATCGACAGCAAGGTCTCGCCGAGGAAACGTCGATACGCGGTCATGTCTGCCAGCCGCGCCTTCACAAGATAGTCGAAGCCGCCGGCAACCATGTGACACTCCAGCACTTCGGGCGCGAGTTTCACCGCGCGGGCAAAACGCTCGAAATTGTCGGGCGTGGTCTTGTCGAGCAGCACCTCCACGAACACCAGGAGCCCGAGGCCGAGCCGGTGCGGGTTGAGCCGCGCGCCATAGCCTTCGATGAAGCCCTCTCGCTGCAAACGCTTCAGCCGCTCGCCGATCGAGGTCGGCGACAGCCCGATGCGCTCCGCGAGCTCGACATTGGCGATTCGCCCGTCTTGCTGCAAAATCGAGAGGATTTTCCGGTCGGTTCGATCTAATTCCATATTTCATAAGGCCAAATGGCTCGATTGCTTCATTTTATAAGCCGAATGAGCTAAATTGTCTATCGAGCTAAGGTAGCGTGGGCATTATCCTGGATTTGAGCCACGGGACACGCCATGCCGAACATTCCGCCTCCCTTCTCCGCCGCCTACGCGCCCGATGATGCCGACATCGCCGCGCGCCTCTTGCCGTCTGCGCATCTCGGCGCGCCGCAGGAGGCGCGGATCGATCGCACCGCGACGCGGCTGATCGAAGCCATCCGCAAGCGGGACGACCGGCTTAGCGGCAGTCTTGGCGGTGTCGAGGACATGCTGCGGGAGTTCGCGCTCTCGACCAAGGAAGGCCTCGCCTTGATGGTGCTGGCCGAGGCGTTGCTGCGCGTGCCCGACGCGCGCACCGCCGACCAGTTCATCGAGGACAAGCTCGGCGAGGGCGACTTCATCCACCACGAGACCAAGTCCACCGCCTTCCTGGTCAACGCCTCGGCCTGGGCGCTGGGCCTCTCGGCGCGGGTGATCCAGCCCGGCGAGACGCCCGACGGCACTATCGGCCGTCTGGTGAAGCGGCTGGGCGCACCCGCCGTGCGCACCGCCACGCGCCAAGCGATGCGGCTGATGGGCAATCATTTCGTGCTGGGCGAGACCATCGCGCAGGCGCTGGAGCGGGCCCGACCGCGCTCCGGTGAGAGGGCGCGTTATTCGTTCGACATGCTTGGCGAAGGCGCGCGCACGGCCACTGACGCCAAGCGCTATTTCGACGCCTATGCCAGCGCGATTCTGACCATCGGCAAGGCGACCGGAAACCATCCCCTGCCCGACCGGCCCGGCATCTCCGTCAAGCTGTCGGCGCTGCATCCGCGCTTCGAGGCGATCAGCCGCGACCGCGTGATGGCTGAGCTGGTGCCGCAACTGCTGGACCTGGCGCAACGCGCCAAGGCCCATGACCTCAACTTCACCGTCGATGCCGAGGAAGCCGACCGGTTGGAATTGTCCCTCGACGTGATCGCGGCAACGCTCGCCGATCCCTCGCTTGCCGGTTGGGACGGATTTGGCCTCGCGATCCAGGCCTATCAGAAGCGCGCCGGCGCCGTGATCGACTATGTCGATGCGCTGGCCCGCGCGCACGATCGCAAGCTGATGGTGCGGCTGGTCAAGGGCGCCTATTGGGACACCGAGATCAAGCGCGCGCAGGAGCGCGGGCTGGACGGCTATCCCGTATTCACCCGCAAGGCGATGACCGATCTGAACTTCGTCGCCTGCGCTCAAAAGCTGTTGAGCCTGCGGCCGCGGATCTTCCCGCAATTCGCCACCCACAATGCGCTGAGCGTCGCGACCGTGCTGGAGCTTGCCGGTGCGAACGGCGGCTTCGAATTCCAGCGCCTGCATGGCATGGGCGAGGCGCTCTACGAACAGCTCGCCAAGGATCACCCCGAGATCGCCTACCGCACCTACGCCCCGGTCGGCAGCCATCGCGACCTGCTCGCTTATCTGGTGCGGCGACTGTTGGAGAACGGTGCCAACTCCTCCTTCGTGGCGCAGGCGTCCGATTACCGCGTGCCGGTTACGGCGCTGCTGCAACGTCCGGCGGATGCCGTCGTCGGGCCGCAGCAGGCGGCCCATCCTAAAATTCCACTGCCGTGCGATCTGTTCGCGCCGGAGCGGCGCAATTCGCGCGGCGTCGAATTCGGCGCGCGCGCCGCGCTCGACCGGTTACTGACGGAGGTCAAGGCCGAGAGGGCCGACCTCAAGCCGATCGCGGACGCAACGCCGGATCAGGCCAATGCGGCCGTGACGGCTGCGCGCGCGGGCTTTGCCGCCTGGGACCGGACTCCGGCAGCCACGCGCGCGGCGGCGCTGGAGCAGGCCGCGCATCTTCTGGAGAGCCGCGCGCCCCGTTTCATCGCGCTGCTGCAACGCGAGGGCGGCAAGACGCTCGACGATGCGCTGTCGGAGCTGCGCGAGGCCGCCGACTTCTGCCGCTATTACGCCGCGCAGGGCCGCAAGCTGTTCGGCAATGATGTGGCGATGCGAGGTCCGACCGGCGAAAGCAATGTGCTGGCCATGCGCGGCCGTGGCGTCTTCGTGGCGATCTCGCCCTGGAATTTTCCGCTGGCGATCTTCCTCGGCCAGGTCACGGCAGCGCTGATGGCCGGCAACAGCGTGGTGGCCAAGCCCGCGGAGCAGACCCCGCGGATCGCGGTTGAGGCGGTGCGGCTGCTGCACGAGGCCGGCATCCCCGCGAGCGCGCTGCACCTCGTCACCGGCGACGGCCGCATCGGCGCCGCGCTGACCGCGCATCCCGATATCGCCGGAATCGTCTTCACCGGCTCGACCGAAGTCGCGCGCAGTATCAACCGCGCGCTGGCAGCCAAGGACGGACCGATCGTGCCGCTGATCGCGGAGACCGGCGGCATCAACACCATGATCGCCGATGCGACCGCGTTGCCCGAGCAGGTCGCAGACGACGTCGTCACCTCGGCGTTTCGTTCCGCCGGCCAGCGCTGCTCGGCGCTGCGGCTGCTGTTCGTGCAGGAGGACGTCGCCGACCGCATGATCGAAATGATCGCGGGTGCGGCGCGCGAGTTGAAGATCGGCGACCCCAGCGACGTCGCGACCCATATCGGTCCGGTGATCGATATCGAGGCCAAGCAGCGCCTCGATGCGCACATCGCACGAATGAAGAGAGAGGCACGGCTGCACTTTGCCGGCACCGCGCCGGAGGGCTGCTTCGTCGCGCCGCATATTTTCGAGCTTGGGGATGCCGGCCAGCTGACCGAGGAGGTGTTCGGCCCGATTCTCCACGTCGTGCGCTATCGTGCGGAACATCTCGAACGCGTCCTGCATGCTATCGAGCGCACCGGCTACGGGCTGACACTCGGTGTCCATTCCCGCATCGACGATACGATCGAGGCGATCGTCGACCGCGTTCAGATCGGCAACATCTACGTCAACCGCAACATGATCGGCGCCGTGGTCGGCGTGCAGCCGTTCGGCGGCAACGGCCTGTCCGGAACCGGCCCGAAAGCCGGCGGCCCGCACTACCTCGCGCGCTTTGCGACCGAGCAGACCGTGACGATCAACACCGCAGCAGCCGGCGGCAACGCTGCCCTGCTCGCAGGAGATGAGTGAGGCGCGGCGAGGAGCACGCTACGACGCATGATCTCAGTTCCGTCATCCTGAGGTGCCGGAGCGTAGCGGAGGCCTCGAAGGGTGAACGGCCGAGATGCAGCCGGGCCGTTCATCCTTCGAGGCTCCGCATGGGCCGCGATGCGCCCATGCCTCGCACCTCAGGATGACGGGAGTGGTACCGCAGCGAAGCTCTGCGCCCGCCGCCGTTGCATCCCGCCGAAACATCGGTCTAATGCTGCCCGTGACGTAGCCCTCGCCAATTCCAGCGCGCGGGAAACAACACGAGCGAGGGAGCAATTCCGCGATGGAAAAGGGCATTTTTGCAGGGCTCAAGGTGCTGGATTGCGCGAGCTTCATCGCAGCACCAGCGGCCGCGACCGTGCTGTCGGATTTCGGCGCCGATGTCGTCAAGATCGAGCCGCCCGGTGCCGGCGATCCCTACCGCAACCTGCCCAACATCCCGGGCTATCCGAGCAGTGAGCACAATTTTGCCTGGCTGCTGGAAGCCCGCAACAAGAAGAGCATCGCGCTCGACCTCGCAAAGCCCGAGGCGCAGGCCGTGCTCTACAAGCTCGTGGCAGAGGCCGACGTCTTCATCACCAACATGCCGCCGCCGGTGCGCGCCAAGCTCGGCATCACCTACGACCACCTCGCCCATCTCAACGACCGGCTGATCTACGCCTCCTTCACCGGCTACGGCGAAAAGGGCGAAGAGGCCAACAAGCCCGGCTTCGACAGCAACGCCTATTGGGCGCGCTCCGGCCTGATGGACCTCGTCCGCGCCGACACCAACACGACGCCGGCCCGCTCGGTCGCCGGCATGGGCGACCATCCCTGCGCCATGGCGTTCTACGGCGCCATCGTCACCGCGCTGTACCAGCGCGAGAAGACCGGCAAGGGTTCGCATGTCGCCTCCAATTTGATGGCGAACGGCGTGTGGGCTGCGAGCGTGCTGGCGCAGGCAAAGCTCTGCGGCGCCAAGTTCGCCGAGCGGCGGCCGCGCGAACGCGCGTTGAACGCGGTCGCCAACCACTACCAGTGCAAGGACGGCCGCTGGCTGATCCTGTCGCTGCTGAGCGAGGAGAAACAGTTTCCGACGCTGGCCAGGTGTCTCGGCCGCGAAGACCTCATCACCGATCCGCGCTTCGCCACCAAACCCGATCGCCACGCCCGCTCGGTCGAGCTGATCAAGATCTTCGACGAGACCTTTGCAACCAAGGATCTCGCCGAATGGCGCAAGATCCTCGACGGCAACGGGTTGGTGTTCGGCATCGTCGGCATCCTCGACGACATCCCGAACGACAAGCAGATGCTCGATAACGAAGTGCTGGTGCCGTTCGAGAACGACACCATGCTCACCATCTCCAGCCCGATCTGGATCGACGGCGCCAAGAAAGTGCAGCCGCGCAAGCCCCCCGGCGTCGGCGAGCACAGTGACGAGATCTTGCGTGGCGCGGGATACGACGAGGCCGCGATCAAGCAGCTGCGGTCGCAGGGGGCGGTGGGGTAAGAGAGGCGGCTCGCTGCATCTACTATGTCGTCCCGGCCTAGTGCGCAATTGCGCACGGGGGCCGGGACCCATATCCCAGAGTGAGAGTTGTCGCGCAAAGCCGCCAACTCCGAGTCCTCGCCAAACCACATTCGGTGGTTATGGGTCCCGGCCCCCGTGCGCAATTGCGCACTAGGCCGGGACGACGGTGAGGGATAACTTGCTTCAACTACATTCGCCATCGCGAGGTCCCATGCCCAGCTACCGCCTGCACTACTTCCCCGAATCCGGCAACAGCTACAAGCTGGCGCTGATGCTGACGCTTTGCGGCGAGAGGTTCGAGCCGGTCTGGACCGATTTCGGCGGCGGCGTCACGCGGACGGCGGAATGGCGCAAGAGCGTGAACGAGATGGGCGAGATTCCCGTGCTCGAAATCGACGGTGTGAAGATGACGCAGACCGCGCCTCTCCTGCTCAAGCTTGCCGAGCAGTACGGGCGTTTCGGTGCCGAGACCGAGGAGGAAAAGTTCGAGCTGCTGCGCTGGCTGTTCTGGGACAACCACAAGCTCACCGGCTACATGGCGACCTACCGTTTCATGCGCGCCTTCACGCAAAGCAACGATCCGCAGGTGCTGAAACATTTTCGCCGGCGGCTCGAGGATTTTCTCGGCATTCTCGACGGCCATCTCCAGCACAATCAATTCGCGATCGGCACCAGGCCGACCGTCGCCGACATCTCGATGATGGCCTATCTGCACTATCCGAGCGACGAGCACGGCTTCGATTTCGCGGAAAGCTATCCCGCCATTCACGCGTGGCTTGGCCGCATGGCTGCACTGCCCGGGTGGAAGCCGGCCTACGAGCTGCTGCCCGGCAAACGGATGACGAATTACGCGAAGTGAGGGCGCCGACTACTTCAGCGCCAGCCAGCCGAGCGTGAACAGGATTCCGCCGATGATGACGACGACCGCGACCGCCGAGGTGCTGACGCGGAAGCTGCCGCTGACCTGCTTGGCCTCTTCATTCTGCGCGATCTCGCGATTGCGCTCCTTGTTGGCTTCGCTGGAGTTCGTCATGGGGTCATCCAAACCGATTGTGGGCTTTATCTTGCGCGTGATCTTCTCGGAAAACCGCTGCACACTTTGCGCTGGCGCGGCCCTCCGGGTCCGGATCACGCGCTAACGCGTCTTGATGAAGCACATGCCGATGCGGCGCGAGGCCGCGGCAGCCTGACAGGTCAGCCCTTTAGCACAGCTCCATGACGTAAAACTCCTGTCGGCCGATCCCGATCCCGCATTTTCCAGGGAACAATGCGCACCCCAGCCATCCTGATATTCGGTCCCGGCCAGCTCAGTGCTGCCGCGGGTCTGCGGCCGGCTGGCAAATCCGCGTGAGAAATCAGGACGTTTGCCCGCGGCCATCGCGGTCAGGATGTCACGGCGGCGGACCTGGTCGCCAAGAAAATGCGGCGAGGCCGGCACGATGGTCGAGTTGGACGGCTTGTCCGCAAGCCAATCGACGCCCGGGAAATGAAAGCCGCCGATGCCGCGGGTCTGGTGGCAGCCGGCGCAGGTGACGTCATTGAGGCGGCGCTGGAAGCCCGCAACCGAGCGGACGTTCAGCATGTCCCCGCGCGCAGCAGCTTGCTTCAGCGCACCAACCACGTCGTCGTCGGAGAAGACCGGCTCGCCTTGTCCCTCTCCATTGCCCTCCCCTTGCATCATCCCGAACTCCGGCTGCAACGGAGAAGCATCGAGGCCGGCTGGCGTCGGCACGATTGCAGCCTTGGCCAGGAATTTCTCGGGGATCAGCACCGTGCCGCGATCGAAATCCCGAAGATGATCGGGCGCGAGCAGCCAATCCCTGAAGTCGCGCCGGAGATCATTGTCGGCGAGGATGCGGTCACGGTCGATCTGGTTCTCCAGCGTCGATTCCTCGAACGTCTTTGAGGAAGCGTCGTATCTGAACACCTTGAGCAGATAATCGGAGCGGAAATCGTGCAGCGCCGATTTGGCCGCAACCGAGATCTGAATGTTGGTCTCGATGCGATCGAGCATCGCATCATAAGGATGGAAGCTGCTGCCGATCAGCCCCTGCCAGTCGCCATGACCGAGCCAGCGTCGCGCGACCTCGGCGCAGGTGATCGGTTTGCCGCTCGCATCCGTCTGCCGCGCATCGCGCGCTTTCATCACCAGGTTGAGCGTCATAGGCAGCCGCGTTGCGGTTGTGCCGCCGTCCGGCTTGGTCTCGAAACGCGCGAGACGATAGATCAGCCTGATCTCGCCGCAAGAGTCTTCCGAGACATAGGCCCGGTCCATGCGGTTGACTAAGCCGGCCAGCACGAAACGGGTGTCGCGGGATTTCAGATTGGACTGATCGAACAATTGTACGTCGAAGCCATCGCCGACGCCGATGGTCTCGGTCGGATATGCCGCCTTCTGCCGCGCGACGTAGCGGTCGATCTCGCCTTCGATTGCGGGGCGAATTTCCTTGAGCTGCGACAACCACGAAAACATCAGATCCGTCGTCAGCGGAAAGTTCGCGTTCCGCTCCGGCCACAACAGGCGCGAGATCGTGAACGCATCGTGCTGGTCGAGCTCGCGCAGGAGATCGGGATCGGTGATCGCCGTGCCGCGCGCCAGTTGCGCATTCTCCGCGGCCAACGACGAGACGACGCCGCCGGAAAACACGGCGGCGGCAACGAGAATTCGTAAGGCGCGGCTCATGCCTCAGGTAACACCGCGCCGGGACGGCTATTCAAGCAAAAAGGCGCTTCACATGGTGGTGAAGCGCCTTTTCGAAAATCGGATAGCAGCCGCTCAGCGCGCGACGATCAGCCCCTTGCTGGTGACGACCACCCAGCGGCCGTCCTGACGGCGGATCGCATCGACGCGGCCAACGCCGGGGATGGGGTCGCCGGCATAGACCTCGTAGAGGCCATTGCGGCCCTCGACCAGTGCGCCGCCGTTGGAGACGTCGCGCAGCACCCAGCCTTCAACCGTCGGCAGCCGGCCGACCTCGGTCTTGGGTGCGGCGGGAGCCGGCGCAGCTGCCGCGGTCGCAACCTGGGCCGGCGCGATCGAGCCGGTGGTCTCCCTGGCGGACACGGCGGCTGCCGCCTGGGGCGCCGCGGGCGGGGTGGCACGGAGCTTGTCGACGGTCTCGGACAGCTTCGCGATTTTGGCCATCGGCTCGGCCTGAGCCTTCTCGAGCTTGTCGAGGCGGTCGTTGGTCCGGTTGAACTGGCCGAGGCCGGTCTTGGAGGTATGTTCTACGTTGGCCTTGAGCGCGACGACATCGGCATCGATCCGGGCGACCGAGGATTCCAGCGCGCTGGTGTCGGCAACCTGTGCCGGCGCGGGGCTTGCGAAGTGCATCATCCCTGCGGTCGCGAGCGCGCCGCTGATGGCGCCGACACTGGCCGCTATCGCCACCACCGCGGCCATCGCCGACAGGCGGCGCTTGCCGCCGGTCTCGCGCGGCTCGTCCGCCTTCACATGCGGCGCAAACTCCTCACGGTCCCAGGACCGCTCCGCGGGTGCCATGACGATGAGCTTGCCGGGCTTCGGCTCGGGCTTGGTCTCGGCTTTGGGCTCAACCTTGGCCTCGAACTTGGGCACCTCGATCCTCGACGCCTCGATTTTTGGCGGCTCGATCTTGACCGGGTCGGGTTTGGGCGGCGTCTCGTGGTCGGGGGCAATCGAGGGGGCCTCGATCCCGGCAGCAGCCTCGATGGCCTGCGGCACGGTCGCTGCGGCTTCGACGACGCCAGTATCCTGGGCGGCCTGCTCGGGCATTGGTTCGCTCACGGCTCAAATACTCCAGTCTCGGTTGACCTTTTGGTAACTTTCATTGCTTGCGAATTCCTTACCTGCGGACCCGCTTACCGAAATTTTAGGAACTCATCCGGGGCCGAATTGGGCCGGGATCGTGGAACCGGTGTGGCGCTGTGCAACAAATTGTCAGCCGATGCTGCCCTGCGGCAGGCCACGCTCTCCCCGAACAGGCTGTTGCCCGCCCCTGTTACCCCGCTAACATGATGTCAGCCAGAACGGCTGCAGAAGGCCCTTGGGGGGTGTCATGACGATCGAGAAGTGCATCAACGAGTTTGGCGTCGACGACATCATCTTCGAGGAGGGCTCGACCGGCCGCGAGCTGTACGTTGTCCTCGACGGCGAGGTCGAGATCGCCAAGATCAGCGGCGCCAGCAAGACCAGCATCATCAAACTCGGCAAGGGCGAATTCTTCGGCGAGATGGCCGTGATCGACGGCTCGGCACGTTCGGCGACCGCGATCGCGGCGGCGCCGAACACCAAGGTGATGAGGGTCAACCACGCCCGCTTCGTCTATCTCGTCAGCCAGCAGCCGGCGTTTGCGCTGATGGTGATGGATGCGCTGTCGAAGCGCCTGCGCGCCGCCAACGCGGTCAGCTACAGGGCGGCCCAATCATGAGCGACGGCAAGCCGACGGCCTTTCCGGTCCTGATGAAGAACGACACCTGCTCGCTGATCCAGGCTGCGGACGACGTCTACCAGATCCGTTTCTCCAATCGCGCCGCCAACGTCTATCTCGTGCGCGGCTCGGCGCGGACCATCCTGATCGATACCGGGCTGTCCTCGAATTATGCGGCGATGGTCGATTGCCTGAACTTCGTCGGCTGCCCGCCGGAGAAGATCGACATGGTGGTGCTCAGCCACGAGCATCTCGACCACATCGGCGCGGCCTGGCACTTCAACGAGCGCCGCACCTTCGTCGCCGCCCATCGCCTCGCCGCCAACAAGATCATGCTGCGCGACGACTTCTCGATGCTGCGAAAGATGTTCAACGAGCCGAACGTGCCTGTTAATATCGACATCTGGCTCGAGGAGGGCAATCTGATCGACCTCGGCAATTTCCGTCTCAACGTCATGCACACGCCGGGACACACCTCGGCCTGCATCACGCTGTTCGACCAGGACAAGGGCCTGCTGTTTGCCGCCGATACGCTCATGCCCGGCGGCGTGATGGGCGGCGTGTTCGGCTCGGGCAGCATCGCCGACTACATCGAATCGCTGGAGCGGCTCAAGGGATTGAACGCGAAGATCTTGCTATCGGGCCATGGCCGGCTGTCGGACACACCGCAGCAAGACGTCCGCATCGCGATCGCGAGGTCGCATGGGTTGCTGGACGACACCGCGCAACTGTTCGACGCGCTCGATGCGCGCTCGAACTTCGAGCCGATCATGCAGTCGGTGCGGGATCTGAACAAGCTGGACGATTAGGTGGGCGTGCGGCACCCGCCTCTCCTGGCCCGTCATCCTGAGGTGCGAGCGGCGCGATGCAAAGCATCGCGCCGGGAGCCTCGAAGGATGAACGGCCGAGATGCAGCCGGGCCGTCGCCCTTCGAGGCTCGCCGAAGAGGCGAGCACCTCAGGGTGACGGTGATAGATTATCGCGAGCTATGACCGCTCCCATCACATCACCACCGGTGCATCCGGCAGCTCGTTGGGATGCGGGCCGCTTGGCGGAAAGTGCTTTGCCAGCTGCCGGGACACCGCCTCGATCCCGCCGATCACGCCGCGCTCGAACTGCCCCGACCTGAACTCGACTTCCATGGCGCGGCAGATGCGTTCCCAACGCTCGCCACCGACCTTCGCATCGATACCGCGATCGGCGATGATCTCGACATCGCGGTCGGCGAGCAGGAGATAGATCAGGACGCCGTTGTTGTGCGCGGTGTCCCAGATGCGCAGTTGCGAGAAGACGTCGAGCGCGCGCTCGCGCGCCGGCTGGTTGCGAAACAGCGGGCCGCCGTCGAGCGCGCCTTCGACCACGAACCGTACCTGGCCGGAATGCATGGCTTCGCCGCGCCTGATCGCCTGCTCGATGCGGTCGAGCATGTCTTTTGGGAACACCTGCTTGGCACGCCAATGATGCTGAAGCAGATGCCGGGTGATGCGCTTGATGCTCATGACCTACCAGCTCCCCGAAGCACCGCCGCCGCCAAAGCTGCCGCCACCGCCACTGAAGCCGCCGCTCGACGACGACCCGCTGCTCCAGCCGCCGGATGACGAGCCGCTCGACCACGAGCGGCCGCGCGAGGACCCGGTGCCCGATCCCGCCCCAAACAGATCGGCGATAAACGTCAGGACAGCGCCGAGCACACCGACACCCAGTCCGATGACCGCAGAGCCGATCACGAACCAGGCGAGGACACCAACGATCGCCCCGGTTATGCCCGAACCAAACAGCCGCCCGAACATGGAACGCAGGATGCCGCCGATCACCAGCGGCCCGAACAGCAGGAAGAAAAAAAGCGGCTCGATGTCGTTCCAATCGCCGAAATTCACGCTGCGCGAGGGCGTCGGCAGCGGCTCGCCATCGATGACGCGGATCATGCGATCGACGCCCGCCGTGATGCCGCCGGCGAAATCGCCGCTCCGGAATTTCGGCGTGATGTCTTCGTCAATGATGCGCCGCGAGGTGACGTCGGTGAGCGCGCCCTCGAGGCCGTAACCGACCTCGATGCGCAAATGCCGGTCGTTCTTGGCGACCACCAGGATGGCGCCGTCGTCGACCTTCTTGCGCCCGATCTTCCAGGCCTCCGCAACGCGGATCGCGAATTGCTCGATCGTCTCCGGATCCGTCGTCGGCACGATCAGGACGGCGATCTGGCTGCCCTTGCGGGTCTCGAAGTCCTGCAGCTTTTGCGACAGCGCGGCGATGTCGCCGCTGGAAAGCGTGCCGGTCTGATCGACGACGCGGCCGGTGAGCTGGGGTATGGCGACATCAGCTGAGGCGGGAAGCGCAAAGGTGAGAAAGAATGAGAATGCGACGGCGACTATCGCTCGCCACACATGCGCTGTCATCGCCCGGCTCGCCGTCTTCGCTGACGCTTCGCCGGCCCCATATCGAGGAGTCCGGCGAAGCCCTTGGCGAAGCCGGGACCGGGCGATCCAGTATTCCAGACACGCCAGCGGGATACGGTGAAGCCGCGGCGTACTGGATTCCCCGCTTTCGCGGAGAATGACAGTGGTGGGTGGGGCTGGGCGCATGCGCAAAATAGCGCGCACTTACTTCGACGACGCAGGTGCCGGATTGAAATCGACCTTCGGTGCGGTCGAGATTTCCTTCTCGTTCCCGACCGTGAAGTTTGGCTTCTCCTTGTAGCCGAACATCATCGCAGTGACGTTGCTCGGGAACGAGCGGATGGTGACGTTATAGTCCTGCACCGCCTTGATGTAGCGGTTGCGCGCCACCGTGATGCGGTTCTCGGTGCCCTCGAGCTGCGACATCAGATCCTTGAACAGCGCATCCGACTTGAGCTGCGGGTAGTTTTCGGTGACCACGAGCAGCCGCGACAGCGCGCCCGAGAGCTCGCCTTGGGCGGCCTGGAATTTCTGGAATGCGGCGGGATCGTTCAGCACCTCGGGCGTCGCCTGGATGCTTCCGACCTTGGCGCGGGCATTGGTGACGCCGAGCAGCACGTCCTTCTCCTGCTGCGCAAAACCCTTCACCGAGTTGACGAGATTGGGCACGAGATCGGCGCGGCGTTGATACTGGTTCACGACCTCGGACCAGTTGGCCTTGATCTGCTCGTCCTCGCTCTGGATCGCGTTATAGCCGCAATTGGTGAGGCTCAACGAGGCCAGCGCCGCCAGCACGGTCAGGATCTTGCGCATCAAATTTCTCCCGGTGGAATCGGGCGCAAGCTACCAGATTGCATACGCGAGATGCCAGACATCTTGCGTCCGCGCCGAGGCCGCGAAAAGCAGCCAATGTACGCAAGCCTCTTGCTTAATCCCGGCTGTAATAGTCAACTTGAGGGAACAATAATACCGGGTCGGGAACGCCAGGGGAACGCGATGAGTTCGTTCGAGACCATCCTCGTGGAGAGGCCGGAGCCGGCGATTGCCCGGATCGTGATGAACCGGCCCGACGCGCGCAACGCGCAGAACCTGCAAATGACCTACGATCTCAACGCCGCCTTCGATGAGGCGGTGCAGGACGATGCGGTCAAGGTGATCATTCTCGCCGGCAACGGCCCGCACTTCTCCTCGGGCCATGACCTGCGGCCCGGCAGCAAGAATGAAGCGGGCGTGGATTTTCCGCCGATCGGAAATTGGGGCGGCTTCGCTGAATCAAATGCTCATGGCCGCTTCGCGCGCGAGCAGGAGATCTATCTCCAGATCACACGGCGCTGGCGCAACCTCGCCAAGCCGACCATTGCCGAGGTGCACGGCAAGTGCATCGCCGGCGGCCTGATGCTGGCCTGGGCCTGCGATCTCATCGTCGCCAGCGACGATACGCAGTTCTGCGATCCCGTGGTCACCATGGGCGTCTGCGGCGTCGAATGGTTCGTGCACCCATGGGAGCTTGGCCCTCGCAAGGCCAAGGAGTTTCTGTTCACCGCCGACGCATGGAGCGCGCAAGAGGCGCACCAGCTCGGCATGGTCAACCGGGTCGTGCCGCGCGCAGAGCTGTCAGCCGCCGTGCTGGCGCTGGCGCGCCGGATCGCGTCAAAGCCGTCCTTTGCGCTGAAGCTGACCAAGGAGGCGGTGAATCGTTCGGTTGACGTGATGGGCCAGCCGGCCGCAATCGACCAGGCCTTCGCGCTGCATCAGCTCTGTCACGCGCATAATCTTCAGGAATTCGGCATGGTCGTCGATCCATCCGGCCTGCATCCCTCCGTGCGCAAGCCGCCGGCGGCCGCGGAGTAGACAGGATGGATCTCAATCTCACCGACGAGCAACGCCTGCTGCGCGAAAGCGCGGAGCGCTTCGTGGCCGAAAGTTACGATGCCGATCACCGCCGCAAGATGGCGAACGATCCGCTCGGCTTCAGTCCGGCGGTGTGGACGCAATTCGCCGAGCTCGGCTGGCTGGCGTTGCCGATTGCGGAAGAGTTTGGCGGGCTCGGCGGCAGTGCGGTCGAGATCGGCATTTTGATGGAAGCCTTCGGCCGCGGGCTGGTGTCGGAGCCGTATATCGCAACAATCGTGCTTGGCGCCGCGTTGATCGAGCGATGCGGCAGCACGGCGCAGAAGCAGGCAATCCTGCCGAAGATCGCGGACGGATCGATGAAGCTCGCGCTCGCGCATTCCGAGCGCGCGGCGCGGTTCGATCTTGCCAAGGTTGCAACCATCGCCCATAGGACTGCGCAAGGCTGGCGCCTTGCTGGCAGCAAGATTGCCGTGCTCGACGGTCATGCCGCCGACGAGATCATCGTCTCCGCGCATATCCATGATCATCAGGGGCCCTCGGCGCGGATCGGCCTGTTTCTGGTCGCGGCGACGACGCCGAATGTTGCGATATCCGACTCCGAGCGCCTCGGCGGCGGGCGGGCCTGCAACATCGTGCTGTCGGACGTGCAACTGCCGGAGGATGCCTTGCTCGGCAACGGGCATGACGCGCTGCCGGCCATCGAATGGGCTGTTGACCGCGCCATGGCTGCGCTTGGCGCCGAGGCCGTCGGCATCATGCAGGTGCTCCTGGACACGACGCTGGAGTACACCAAGATCCGAAAGCAATTCGGCCGGCCGCTCTCGGCCAACCAGGTGATCCGCCACCGCCTCGCCGACATGGCGGTGCAGGTCGACGAAGCGCGCTCGATGGCGCTGCGCGCCGCGCTGAAGGTCGACGCCGATCCGGTCGAGCGCGCGCGGGCCGCATCGGGCGCCAAGGCGAAGATCGGCAGATCTGCGCGCTTCGTCGGCGAGCAGGCGATCCAGCTTCACGGCGGCATGGGCGTCACCGAGGAGCTCGAGGTCGGCGCTTATTTCAAGCGGCTGGTCGCCTTCGACACGTTGTTCGGCGGCAGCGCGCACCATTATGGCCGCCACGCCCTGCTTGGCCGCACCATCGTGCCGGCCTGATACTGGGAGAGCCTCATGGACCTGTCGTTCAATGCCGAGGAGCGCGCCTTCCAGGACGAGGTGCGCGGCTTCATTGCCAAAAATCTTACCGAGGAGGTGAAGCGCGCGACCGCGCTGACGCCGTCGGTGTTCTCCGACCCCGATATCGGCATGGCCTGGCAGCGCACGCTGCACAAGCAAGGCTGGGGCGCGCCGGGCTGGCCGGTCGAGCATGGCGGTCCCGACTGGACGCCGGCGCAGCGCTGGATTTTCGAGACGGAAAGCGCGCGTGCCGGCGTGCCCAATGTCAATGTGATGGGCGTGAAGATGGTCGGCCCCGTCATCATCGGCTTCGGCTCGGCGGAGCAGAAGAACTTCTACCTGCCGCGCATTCTCTCCGGCGAGGATTATTGGTGCCAGGGCTATTCCGAGCCGGGCTCCGGCTCCGATCTCTCCTCGCTAAAGACGCGCGCGGTGCGCGACGGCGACGACTACATCATCAACGGCACCAAGATCTGGACCACGCATGCCCACCACGCCAACCGCATGTTCGCGCTGGTGCGCACCAGCGACGGCCCGCGGCAGCAGGACGGCATCAGCTTCATCCTGATCGACATGAAGACGCCGGGCATCACCACGCGCCCGATCCTCACCATCGGCGGCGACCACGAGGTCAACCAGGTGTTCTTCGACGACGTGCGCGTTCCCGTGGCGAACCGCGTCGGCGAGGAAGGCAAGGGCTGGACCTACGGCAAGTATCTGCTCGAGTTCGAGCGCGGCTCCGGCATCGCCTCGGCAAAATTGCGCGAAGGGCTGAAGGCGATCGCGGAGCTTGCTGAATCGGACCTGACGGGCCGCGCGATCGACAGTCCCGACATCGCGACGCGCATCTCCGAGGTCGAAATCGACATCGACGCGCTGGAGATGACCGAGCTGCGCGTGCTGGCGGCGCTGCAGACCGGACAGAATCCCGGCGCGGTGTCGTCGATCCTGAAGCTGCGCAACAGCGAGATCCGGCAGGCCGTGACGCGGTTAGGCGTCGACGTGATCGGCCATGACGCCCTCACGGTCGAGCCGATGCGCCCGCTCTACAGGCTCAACCACGAGCCGGCGATGCCGGAGGAGATGCTAACCGTGGTGCCGGAATATCTCAACGGCCGCGCCTATACGATCTTCGGCGGCACCTCGGAGATCCAGCGCGACATTATTGCGAAGATGATGCTGGGGATTTAGCACTTGTAGCCCGGATGGAGCGCAGCGCAATCCGGGACAACAATCGCGAGCGGCCCCGGATTTCGCTTCGCTCCATCCGGGCTACACGCCGAGCAACTACCCCACCTTCGCGTCCCGGATCGCCTGCCAGATCTTCTGCGGCGTCAGGGGCGTGTTGAGCTGGGTGATGCCGAGTTCGGCGAGCGCATCCATCACGCCGTTGGTGACGCAAGGCGGGCCGCCGATGGCGCCGGATTCGCCGCAGCCCTTGGCGCCGAGCGGATTGGTGCGGCAGGGCGCGGAATCATCCAGCGTCACCACAATGGGCGGAACGTCGTCGGCGCGCGGGATGCAATAGTCCTGGTAGCTCGCGGTGAGCAACTGACCGTCGGAATCATAGGACACGGCTTCATACAGCGCCTGGCCGATACCCTGCGCCACGCCGCCATGGATCTGCCCCGTCACCAGCATCGGATTCACGGCGACACCGACGTCGTCGACGGTGGTGTAGCGCACGACCTTGGAGACGCCGGTCTCGGGGTCGATCTCGACCTCGCAGATATGCGTGCCGTTCGGCCAGCTCGGGCCATCGACCTCGCCTTCGGAATCGACGCTGAGTTTTGCGCCGCTCTCCTTCTCTGCAATATCGAACAGGCTGATGCGGCGGTCGGTGCCGACCACGGTGAGCATGCCGCCCTGGTATTCGATGTCCTCGATCGAGGTCTCCAGCACGTTCGCCGCCTTCTCACGCGCCTTCTGGATCAGATCGTTGGAGGAGACCGCGACCGCCGTGCCGCCGACGAACAGCGAACGCGAGCCGACGCTGCCGAAGCCCGTGGCGAGATCGGTGTCGCCCTGGACCACGTCGATCTTGTCCATGGCAATGCCGAGCGTGTCGGAGATCATCTGGGTGTAGGTGGTCTGCAACCCCTGCCCCATCGCCATGGTGCCGGAATGCAGGATGACGCGGCCTTCCGACGTCGCGTGCAGGCTGACCTTTTCGGTGTGGGCGCGGCCACCGGTCCATTCGATATAGGAGGTAAGACCGCGGCCATAGAGCAGACCCTTCTTCTTCGCCGCCTTCTTGCGCGCGGCAAAGCCGTCCCAGTCGGCGAGCTTCACGGCGCGGTCGAGCATGTGCGCGAAGGCGCCGGAATCGTAAACCTGCCCGGCAGCATTGGTGTAGGGGAGCTGTGCCGGCTTGATGTAGTTGGCTTTCCGGATCGCGCGCGGGTCCATGCCGATTTTCCGCGCGGCCGCGTCGAACAGGCGCTCGACGATGAACACCGCCTCGGGCCGGCCCGCACCGCGATAGGCACCGACGGGTGCGGTGTGGGTCATCACCGACTTCACCTCGAAATGCACCAGCGGCAAATCGTAGACGCCGGTCTGCACGAACGGCCCCAGCACCAGCGGAATGATGTTGGCCGCGCCCGAGGAATACGCGCCGGTGCAGCCGATCGAGCTGACACGATAGGCCAGCACCTTGCCCTTCTCGTCCAGCGCGAAGGAAGCGGTCGAGGTGAGATCGCGGCCGTGGGTGCCGCCGACGAATTCGTCGGTGCGGTCCCCTCGCCAGCGGATCTTCCTGTTCAGCTTGGTTGCGGCATAGGCGACGATGCCGTCCTCGGGATAGAGATTGGTCTTCTGGCCAAAGCCGCCGCCAATATCGCCGACCAGCACGCGCACGCTGTCCTTCGGACGCTTCAGCACGGCCTCGGCCAGCACGTCGCGGGTCGAGGCGGGCGTCTGCGACTGCACATGCAGCAAAAGGCGGCCGGACTTCTTGTCGATCTCGGCAATGGTCGAGCGCGGCTCCATGGCCGAGGGCACCAGGCGCTGGCTGACGAGATCGAGCTCGACGGTATGCGTCGCCTTGGCAAAAGCCTCGTCAACCTTGGCGGCATCGCCGTAAGCCATCGCGCCGACGATGTTGTCGGGCGCCTCCGGCCACACCAATGGCGCGCCGGGCTTGACCGCCTCGACCGGATCGACCACCGCCGGCTGCACGTCATATTCGACCACGATCGCTTCGGCTGCGCTCTGCGCGTCGGCACGCGAGGAGGCCACCACTGCGGCCACAGCCTCGCCGGCATAGCGCACGATCTCGTGCGCCAGCAGGCGACGTGGCGGCACCGTCATCGGCTTGCCGTCGGGGCGCTTGAAGATGCTCAAGGTCGGGATGATTCCGATGTCGTCCTTGACGAGGTCGGCGCCGGTGTAGACCGCGGTCACGCCGGGCATTGCAGTGGCGGCGCCAGTGTCGATCGAGACGATCTTCGCGTGGGCATGGGGCGAGCGCAGCAGGTACAACCACAGCGCGCCATCTTCCGGCTTGTCGTCAATGAACTGCCCCTTCCCGGTGAGCAGTCGCTGGTCTTCCAAACGCTTGACGGGCTGCCCCGCTCCGAAACGCAAATTGCCGGGAAGAATGTTCATTCCGTGGGGTCCCTTAATGTCTCAAAAGCGGCTGCCTTTTAGCGGATCGAGGCATGCGAGGCCAGCCGCGGTTTTGGGCGGTCTATCCACGATTTCGTCATGCCGGGCATAGGCGAGCGGAAGCGAAGCCGTCCTATGGACGCCTAGCCAAGCTCCCGCAGGGCCGCTTCCACGATCTTGCGCGCATCGGCCGTGAGAGCGGCCTGCGGCAGGACGGGATCGCCGACGTCGTAGCCCTGGATAGCCAGCCCGGCCTTGATGCAGGCCGCCAGGTTGAAGCGGGCAAAAGCCTCGTTGATGCGCCACAGCCTGCGCTGGAGCGCCATCGCCTCATCCCAGCGGCCGGCCTTGCAGAGGTCGTAGAGCGCGACGCTCTGGCGCGGAATGATGCAGGCCGGGCCCGCCATCCAGCCGAGGCCGCCGATCAGCATCACCGCGGCCGGGATATGGGCGGAGGCCGAGAACACCCGCAAGGCATCGCCGCAGCGGTTCATGATCGAGAGCAGCCGGCCGGTGTTGGTCGAGGCGTCCTTGATGTAGCCGATGCGCGGATGTTCGGCGAGACGCGCGATGATGTCGAGGGTGAGATCGGAGCGCTGGAATTGCGGATTGGTGTAGATGACGACGGGGATGTCCACGGCATCCGCGATGGCGCGGAAATAGGATTCGACTTGGGCGTCGGCG
The DNA here is from genome assembly GCF_000244915.1 of Bradyrhizobium sp. WSM471. Lineage (NCBI taxonomy): Bacteria > Pseudomonadati > Pseudomonadota > Alphaproteobacteria > Hyphomicrobiales > Nitrobacteraceae > Bradyrhizobium > Bradyrhizobium sp. WSM471. Next base: position 6,824,205 of record NZ_CM001442.1, read on the forward strand.
AGCGGGAAATACGCTTCCAGGATCGCCAGAATGCCGTTGGCGCCGAGCTTCTGATACGCTTTCGCCTGCGCCACCGCGTCCGCCGTCGAGGTGGAGGCGACGCCCGCGACAACGGGCACGCGGCCCATTGCCGCCTCGATCGTGGTCTGCACGACCGCGGTGCGTTGGGCGGCATTGAGATAGGCGAACTCGCCGGTCGAGCCGAGCGGGGTCAGACCGTGGACGCCGGCACCGACCAGATCGTCGCAGAGCTTTGCGAGCACGTTCGTGCGCACCGCGCCATCGGCAGCGACGGGCGAGACGAGATAAGGGAAGACGCCGCGAAAATCGGACATGTCAGGTGTGAATCCCGGAAACTGGCCAGCGCCTGACCGGTCATACCAACGCTGGCGCCGGCGATCAAACCCTGATCAGCCGCACCCGCGTGCCCCAGGGATCGATCGCCTCGACGCCATTGGCCAGCGCCGTGACTTTCGCGCCGCCCTTGCGCAGGCGCTCGTCCTGCGCGGCAAGCAGGTCCGGCTTCTCCGTCACCAGCGAGAACCAGGCGAGCCCTGTTGCCTGATCGTCGCGCTGGCCGGCGCCCTGGCTCTGCCAGACGTTCATGCCGAGGTGATGATGATAGCGCCCCGACGACAGGAACGCGGCACCGTTGCGGCTGCGGGTCGGGTCCAGGCCGATGGCACCGTGATAGAAGCGCTCGGCCTGCGCGAGGTCGCCGACGCGCAGATGCATGTGGCCGATGCGCATTCCGTCCGGCGCCTTGGCATAATCAGGCACACGCGCATTGGTCAGCGACAGCAGATCGGGGATGTTGAGCTCGTCGGACGCCATCTTCACGCTGCCCTCGCTCCACTGCCATTGCGAGGGATCGCGGTCGGCATAGACCTCGATGCCGTTGCCTTCGGGATCGTCGAGATAGACGGATTCGCTGACGAGGTGATCGGCAAAGCCCGACAGCGGCACACGATGCGAGGCCGCTGCTACCAGCCAGCGCGCAAGGTCCTTGCGGGTCGGCATCAGGAAGGCGGTGTGGTAAAGGCCCGCGGCGTTGCGTGGTTCGATCTCGGCATCAGGACGGGCCTCCAGCACCAGCAGCGCGATGCCGGCCGTGCCAAGCTTGGCGGCGCTCGCCGAGCGTTCCATCACAGTGAGCCCGATGACGTCGCGGTAGTAGTCCGCAACCTTGTCGAGATTTTTCACCCGGAGCGTCACCATGCCGACCCGCATCGGGGTGCGGCTGGCATAGGTCGGCCCGCCGCCCTGCGGTGTGCCCTCGGCGCGCGCCGCGCCCGCGGCCGCCATTGCAAGCGAGGAGACGCCCGCGAGTTGAAGCAGGGTGCGGCGTGTGAGGTCGATGGTCATCAATCAGGGCTCGCAAAAAACGGCTCGAGGCCGTACGGCACAAGGTCGAGCCGATTGCTACACTTTCCCGTGAGCGGCTCCAATCACATGTTCGTCGGCCGTGGTCTTACGGACCAGCTTCCCTGCCTATTTCCTGGCCATGCGGCCAGTTACGCGATCGCCCGCGACATCCCAGATTGAGGACAGCTTACAGGAGCCTGCCATGACCGACTCAACTCCCCTGTCCTCGCTTTCGTCCGCGCTCGCGGATTTGGTCGCGCGCACTGCGCCGTCCGTCCTCGCCGTGCATTCGCATCGCTCTCGCGCCACCGGCTTCGTCTGGAAACCCGGCCTGATCGTCACCGCCGACGAGGCGCTGGCTGACGAGGGGGACGTCGCGATCGGCCTCCCCGACGGCAGCCAGGTGGCTGCCACGATCGCGGGCCGTGACCACACCACCGATATCGCGCTGCTGCGCGCCGATACGGCGATTGCTCCGGTCAAGCTGGCCACAACGGTGCCGCCCCTCGGCGCGTTGTCGGTCGTCGTCGCCACCAACCGCGATGCGTCGAGCGCCGCGCTCGGCATGGTGTCGCTGTCCGGCAAGAGCTGGCGCTCCTTGCGCGGCGGCGACATCGACGCGCGGATCGAGCTCGACGTCCGCTTGCGCTCCAGCCAGCAGGGCGGCCTCGCGCTCGATGCATCGGGCGAAGCCTTCGGCATGGCCGTGCTCGGCCCGAGGCGTGTGCTGGTGATCCCGACGGCGACGATCGAGCGGGTCGCGGCTCAGTTAGAGGCCCGCGGCCGCATCGCACGCGGATATCTTGGCCTCGGGCTGCAGCCGGTCCGGCTCGACGACGGCGTCGGCGCGATGGTGATGAATGTCGACAAGGCCGGCCCTTCGGCCGCGGCCGGCATCCGCCAGGGCGACGTCATCGTCGCGGTCAACGACCAGAAACTGTCCGGCGTGCGCGCGCTGTCGCGGACGCTGGGTCCGGCGAGTGTCGGCACGGTGGTCGATGTCGCGGCGCGCCGCGGCGGAGAGCCCGTCAGCTTCAAGGTCACGATCGGCGAGAGGCCGGCGGCGTGAGCGAGGATATCGCGCCCGAGATCGTTCTGGCCCTGGAGATCGACGATCCCGCCCTCGCCGATCGCCTGGCGGCTCTGCTCGGCAATATCGCCGGGCTTCGCCTCGCCGAACCCGGCGAGAAGGCCGCCGCGACGATCGTCACTCGCGATCCGCGCATCATGCCTGAGGACATCGCGCTGACACAGCGCGAGCTCGATGTACTGGCGTTGATGGCGGAAGGTGGCTCCAACAAGATGATCGCGCGTCAGCTCGGCATTTCCGTCCACACCGTGAAATTCCATGTCGGCTCGCTGCTCGACAAGCTCGACGCCACCGGCCGCACCGACGCGGTGGCACATGCGGCCCGCCGCGGCGTGATCGAACTCTAGAGCGGGAGCAGCGGGAAGCTGAGCTGAACCGTCAGGCCCGGCGCGTTGTCGTGCAGGGCAATCTCGGCGCCATGGAGGCCGGCGACCGCGGCGACCAGGCTTAAGCCAAGGCCGTTACCCGGCGTGTAGCGGCTCTGTTCGAGCCGGTAGAAACGCTTGAACACGTGATCGCGCTGATCCGCCGGAATGCCCGGTCCATCGTCGGCGACCGCGATCGTCGCGCCACGGTCGGTGCTGCGGCAGGTGACGGTCACCTGCCCGCCTTTGCAGCCGTGCTTGATCGCGTTGTCGACGAGATTGGCGAAGGCGTCGAACAGCAGGTCGCGGTCGCCCGTGATCGCCACCTCGCGATCGCCGCCCAGGCTGAGCCGGGTCGCGACCTGTTCGGCGGCGGCATCGTAGAGCTCGACGACCTCGCCGGCGACCTCAGTGAGATTGAGCTTGCGAAACGCGCTGCGGCGGGCTCGGGTCTCGATCTCGGAAATGCGGGTGATGGAGGCAAACATGCCGAGCACGGCGTCGAGATCGGCGATGGTGTCGCCGATCAGCGCCGCGTCGGCCTCGTCATTGCGCGAGGCGTGATAAGCTTTTTCCAGCCGACCCCGCATGCGCGTCAGCGGCGTGCGCAAATCATGGGCGACGTTGTCGCTGACCTGCTTGACCTCGCCCATCAGCGTCTCGATGCGGTCGAGCATCTGGTTGAGGTTTTCGGCGACGCGGTCCCACTCGTCGTGGCTGCCGCGCAAGGGAATGCGCTGGTCGAGGCCCGACATCATGATGGCGCGGCTGGTGGCGTTGATCTCCTCGATTCGCCCGACCGTGCGGCGCGTCACCAGCACCGCGGCGAGCCCGGCGAGCACCAGCATCAGCACGGCTACCGCAGCCATTGCGAGCTCGATCATCGCGGTGAAGCCGCCGTGATCGCCGGCATCGCCGACCCGGCTCCGCACATAGGCGATCGTACCGAAATAGACATACGCCATGATTGCCGCGACGATCAGCCCAAACGCTGCGATCGCGATCAGCGCAAGGCGGAAGGTCGAGGAGCGGAGCGTTTTAGCCAGGAGCACGGAGACAATATCCGATGCCGCGGATGGTGTGGATCAGCGGATAGGCCTGGGCACCATCGACCTTGCGACGGACGCGCCCGACATAGACGTCGATGATGTTGGTGGAGGGATCGAAGTGCAAATCCCAGACATGCTGGAGCAGCATCGCACGCGAGACGACGCGGCCCTCGTTGCGGACCAGATATTCGAGCAGCTGGAATTCCCGCGGCAATAGCGGAATCTTCCGGCCGCGGCGGCTCGCGCTGCGTGCGATCAGGTCGATGGCGAGATCTCCGATCCGCAGGATCGTCTCCTTGGCGACGGTGTCACTGCGCCGGCCGAGTGCCTCCAGCCGCGCCAGCAACTCGGTGAAAGAGAACGGCTTGACGAGGTAATCGTCGCCGCCGGCGCGCAAGCCGCGCACGCGGTCGTCGACTTCGCCAAGTGCGGAGATGATCAGGAACGGTGCGGCGATGCCGTCGTCACGCAACTGGCGCATCACGCTGATGCCGTCGATGTCGGGCAGCATGCGGTCGATGGTGATGACGGCATAGTCGCGCGCGGCGCCGCGGCTGAGGGCTTCGCGCCCCGTGGCGGCGAGATCGACATCGTAGCCGGAGGTCGTCAGCTCCTCGACGAGCTGGCCTGCGGTTTCCGCATCGTCCTCGACGACCAGAATGCGGCGGTGAGCTCCGGTCATGACAAACTCCGCGCGACGATCGCCACCAGACTATCCCGTTCCGGGGCTGAGCGGAACCGTCCGATGACGATCGCGACAATGGTGCGGTACGGCGATGCTAGTACCAAGAGTCTCCGCACACATTGACCCATTGCCACCCATAGGGCGTCAAGCTCCTGCGCCAGCAGCCGTCATTGTAGCCGGCATAGATGAAAGGTGCTCCGAAGAAGAAGCGATGGTGGTGCCGGAAGAAGGCATGGCGACCAATGAAGGGCCTGCCGTGCCAGCCGGAGCCAGCGAAGCGCGGCCCGATCGCCGCATGTGCGAAGCGGGCGCCGCCGAAGCCGGGTCCGCCAACATGGGCGAAACGGGCGCCACCCATGCCACCAACGTGCATGCCGCCGAAGCCACCGGCGTGCATGCCACCGCCGAAGCCTCCCGCGTGCATGCCACCACCACCGAAATGCCCGCCGCCACCAAAGCCGCCATGACCTCCGCCGCCGAAACCACCACCGCCGTGGCCACCGCCTCCACCGCCGCCACGGGCGAGCACAGGCGAAGCGAGCGCCATCACCGCGGCGATCGACACCGCGGTGAGGCCTTTCAGAATCCTGTTGTCCATCGAAGCGTCCTCCGTGCTGCGCAGCGATACCTGCCGCGCGAGGAGGCTCAGATGAAAGCAAGGGACCGGCACCTTCAACTTACAAACGCGCCAGATTCTGACGCGGAAGTTAGGAGGCGTCCCGAATCTCTCCTCGTCATTGCGAGGAGCGAAGCGACGAAGCAATCCAGAGTCCCGCCGCGAAACGATTCTGGATTGCTTCGCTGCGCTCGCAATGACGATTGGATAGAGCTCTCCATACATCGACCAGTGCGATCAGCGGAGGCTCGGCCCTCACCCGGAATCCGCGCTTCGCGCGAATTCCGACCTCTCCCCGCAGAAGAGCGGGGACAGGTTAGAAGCTACGCCCGCTTGCCGCCGTTCTTCTCGGCCGCGCGGCGCAGCGCTTCGGCGAGCGCACCGCCGCCGCCGGAAGACTCCTGCTGGCGCGGGGCCGACGACGTCATGCGGGAGGGGTTGCGTGGGCTGTTGTCCCGCTGCATGCCGGGCGCGTCCTTCTTGGCGCCGACCTCGTCGTCGAGCCGCAGTGTCAGCGAGATGCGCTTGCGCGCGACCTCGAAGTCCAGCACCTTGACCTTGACGATGTCGCCGGGCTTCACCACCTCGCGCGGATCCTTGATGTAGGTCCTGGACATCGCCGAGATGTGCACGAGCCCGTCCTGGTGCACGCCGATATCGACGAAGGCGCCGAACGCGGCGACGTTGGTCACGGTGCCCTCGAGGATCATGCCCTTCTTGAGGTGCTTGATCTCCTCGACGCCGTCCATGAACACTGCTGCCTTGAACGCCGGACGCGGGTCGCGGCCGGGTTTCTCGAGCTCCCGCAGGATGTCGGTGACGGTCGGCAGACCGAACGTCTCGTCCACGAAGTCTTTCGGCTTCAGCGTGCGAACGATGTCGCTGCTGCCGATCAGCGCCTTGATGTCGCTCTTGGTGGCGCTGAGAATCCGGCGCACCACCGGATAGGCTTCCGGATGCACGCCGGAGGCGTCGAGCGGGTCCTCGCCGCCGAGGATGCGCAGGAAGCCCGCGCACTGCTCGAACGCCTTGGGGCCGAGTCGCGGCACGTCCTTCAGCGCCTTGCGCGACTTGAACGGACCGTTGGCGTCGCGGTGTGCCACGATGCTGGAGGCAAGGCCGGAGCCGACGCCCGACACGCGCGCGAGCAGCGGAGCGGACGCGGTGTTGACGTCGACGCCGACGGCGTTCACGCAGTCTTCGACCACCGCGTCGAGCGATTTGGCGAGCTTGGCCTGGCCGAGGTCGTGCTGGTACTGGCCGACGCCGATCGCCTTGGGCTCGATCTTGACGAGCTCGGCGAGCGGATCCTGAAGCCGCCGCGCGATGGACACCGCCCCGCGCAGGGTGACGTCGAGATCAGGCAACTCCTCCGAGGCGAAAGCCGAGGCCGAATAGACCGACGCGCCAGCTTCCGACACCACGATCTTGGTCATCTTCAAGTCAGGCAGGCCCTTGACGAGGTCGGCCGCGAGCTTGTCGGTCTCGCGGGAGGCGGTGCCGTTGCCGATCGCGATCAGCTCGACGCGATGTTTCAGCGCGAGCTTGCCGAGGATCGCAAGCGCCTCGTTCCACTGCCGCTGCGGCTCGTGCGGGTAGATCACGGCGGTATCCACTACCTTGCCGGTTGCGTCGGTGACGGCGACCTTGACGCCGGTACGGAAGCCGGGATCGAGGCCCATGGTGACGCGGGTGCCGGCCGGCGCGGCCAGCAGGAGGTCGCGCAGGTTCGAGGCGAACACGCGCACGGCCTCGGTCTCGGCGGCATTCCACAACCGCATGCGCAGGTCGATGTTGAGATGCACCTGGATCTTGGTGCGCCAGGCCCAGCGCACGGTGTCGATCATCCAGCGGTCGCCGGCGCGCTTGAGGTCGGCGATGCCGAACCGCTTCATGATCTTCAATTCATACACACTCGGCACGCCCGGGGGCGATGCTTCGGCCTCGGCCTGGATCTGGAGATCGAGGATTTCTTCCTTCTCGCCGCGGAACATCGCGAGGATGCGGTGCGAGGGCAGCTTGGTCAGCGGCTCGGAGAACTCGAAATAGTCGGCAAACTTTTCGCCCTCGGTTTTCTTGCCGTCGCGCACCTTGGAGGCCATGCGCGCATTGGTCCACACCTCCTCGCGAAGCGCACCGATCAGGTCGGCGTCTTCGTCGAAACGCTCGACCAGGATGGCGCGGGCGCCGTCGAGTGCCGCAGCGGCATCGGCAACGCCCTTCTCGGCATTGACGAAGGCTTCGGCAACGACCTTCGGATCGTTGGTGGGCTCGGCCATGAGCTGATTGGCGAGCGGCTCGAGGCCGGCTTCCCTGGCGATCTCCGCCTTGGTGCGGCGCTTCGGCTTGAACGGCAGATAGATGTCTTCGAGGCGCGCCTTGCTGTCGGCGGCGAGAATGGAGGCTTCCAGCGCGGCATCGAGCTTGCCCTGCTCGCGGACCGAATCGAGGATGGCCTTGCGGCGGTCCTCGAGCTCGCGCAGGTAACCCAGTCGCTCCTCCAGCGTGCGCAATTGCGCGTCGTCGAGCGCACCGGTCGCTTCCTTGCGGTACCGGGCGATGAAGGGAACCGTGGCGCCGCCGTCGAGCAGAGCCACTGTCGCCTCGACCTGCTCCGCCCGAACTCCAAGCTCCTGCGCAATTTTCTGGTTGATATTTGCCACGCGAGAACCCCTCTATCCAAGCACGCATCGCGGAGGCGAACCACCGGCTGCGGGACGCCGCTTATGGACCAATCAGGGTTGATTCATCAAGGTGCGACGCACGGCCGTCGACAAGGGATTTTTTGTTGAGCCGATGCGATCTCGCCACAATCGTGGGAGCGGGGAAGACGACGCACATCTTCCGCCGTCGTCCTGGCGAAAGCCAGGACCCATACCGCGGAATTCATCGATTGTGGGCGGTATCAATACCGAACGACGAGCCTTCGCCAAACTCCCCCATGGGGTAATGGGTCCTGGCTTTCGCCAGGACGACGAGGAGGACACCTTGACAGGCGCCGCGGTTCAGCGGCTGTTTTGTCGGCCGGGCTCCTGAACCCATGTGAGGACTATCATGCGGACGACATCGGTCGGCGTCTTCAAGGTCGCCACCAAAGGCCCCGGCGACGTCTCCGGATTGATCAGCATGATCGGCTCCGGCGCGATCGATCCGGCATCCATCCTGGCGATCCTCGGCAAGACCGAAGGCAATGGCGGCGTCAACGACTTTACCCGGGAATATGCCGTCGCCGCGCTGTGCACGGCGCTGGCGCCGCGGCTCGGCCTGTTGCCGCAGGAGGTCGAGCAACGCATCGCTTTCGTGATGTCCGGTGGCACCGAGGGCGTGCTCAGCCCGCACATCACGGTGTTCACGCGCCGGGAAGTCCCGCAGCGCCCGGCAGGCATCTCCGGCAAGCGGCTAAGCATCGGCATGGCGCACACGCGGGATTTTCTCCCGGAAGAGCTCGGCCGCTCCGCTCAGATCACGGAGACAGCCAAGGCCGTGAAGGCCGCGATGGCAGATGGCGGCATCGCCGATCCCGCCGACGTCCATTTCGTGCAGATCAAGTGCCCGCTGCTCACCAGCGAGCGCGTCGAAGCGGCGAATGCGCGCGGCCACAAGACGGCGACGATCAGCGCCTACAGTTCGATGGCCTATTCCCGCGGCGCTTCCGCGCTTGGCGTTGCGGTCGCGCTCGGCGAGATCGCAACCGACATACGCGACGCGGACGTGCTGCGCCGCTACGATCTGTTCTCGAACGTCGCCTCGACCTCGTCCGGGATCGAGCTGATGCACAACGTCGTCATCGTGCTCGGCAATTCGATGTCCTCAACGAGCGAATTCGAGATCGGGCATGCCGTGATGGGCGATGCGATCGACGCCACCGCAGTGCTTGCGGCACTGGAGAGCGTTGGGCTCCGTGCCGCGCCGCAGACGACGACCGGCCGCGAGCTCGTCAACATCTTCGCCAAGGCCGAGGCCTCGCCTGATGGCAACGTGCGCGGCTTCCGCCACACCATGCTGGAAGATACCGATATCAGCTCGACGCGCCACGCACGGGCTGCCGTCGGCGGCCTGATTGCCGGCCTCGCCGGCATCGGGGCGGTCTACGTCTCCGGCGGCGCCGAGCATCAGGGCCCCGCCGGCGGCGGGCCGGTCGCGGTGATCGCAAAGCTCTCGAATTGATGCGCGCGCATGCAATGCGGGATTACCTCTCCATCCGGCGCAACCCTGCCCTTCGCGCCGCTCAGTTGATTAAAGTGTTCCCGTGCGAAACTAAGATGGCGCCGCACGAAGAGGTTTGGATCGCATGACTTTTCCGATGAGCTGGAACGAATGGGCGCAGCATGATGGCGTCGGGCTGGCCGCGCGCGTCCGCAAGGGCGAGCTCACGGCAAAGGAGTTGGCGCGCCAGGCCGCTGCAGGGGTTGCCAAGGTCAATCCGGCACTGTCGGGCGTGGTCGAGTTGTTCGATGACGTGATCGCCGATCCGGCCAAGGACGGCGCCAATCTCGCCGGCCCGTTCGCAGGCCTGCCCTTCCTGATGAAGGACCTCGGCCCGACCATGAAGGGCCGGCTCCAGGAGATGGGCTCGCTGCTGATGCGCGGCAATCGCGCCAGCGCCGACACGTTCCTGACCGGCAAATTCCGCCAGGCCGGCCTGAACCTGATCGGACGCACCACGACGCCGGAATTCGGCGTCTGCAGCTCGGCCGACAATCCGGCCGTCTATGTCACGCGCAATCCCTGGGATACCGACTACACCACCTGCGGCTCGTCGGCCGGCAGCGCCGCAATGGTCGCCGCCGGCGTGGTGCCGATCGCGCATGCGACCGACGGCGGCGGCTCGATCCGCATTCCCGCCGGCGTCAACGGCAATATCGGCCTGAAAGTCTCGCGCGGCGTGTTCTCGCTGGCACCGCACATGTCGGATCTCACCGGCCTCGTCTCCATCCAGGGCTGCCAGTCGCGCTCGGTGCGCGACACCGCCGCCTTCGTCGATCACGCAAGGGGAGCGGCGCCCGGCGAGTTCATGCCGTTCTGGACCACCGCGCAGCCATATTCCGAGATGATCAAGCGCGATCCGTCAAAACTTCGCATCGCGCTGTCGCACAGCTGGGGCGACTACACCGCGACGCCCGAGATCGCAGCCGAACTGGCGAAGGCCGGCCGCTTCCTCGAGGGCCTCGGCCATCACGTCGACCACGCCTTGCCCGAAGTCGACTTCCGCGCCGCGTTCGAGGCGCAGACCACCTGCTACATCTCGAATTTTGCCGTGGTGATCTCCAACATGCTCGCCGCGCGCGGGCTGGAACGGCCGCCGGAAGATCTCATCGAGCCGATGAATATCCGGATCTGGGAAGCCGGCCGGCACACGAGCTTCGCCGAGCGGGCGAAGATGCAAGGCGCGTTCAACACGACCTCGCGCGCCTTCGGCGCCTTCTTCGAGCAGTGGGACGTGATCCTGACCCCGATCACCGCGCTGCCGACGCCGAAGGTCGGCACCAGGGAATATCTCACCATCTCCGACAACCCCGACGTGCTCGACTGGTTCGGCAATCTCTGGCGCTTCTTCGCCTTCACGCCGCTCGCCAATCTCTGCGGCATGCCCGCGATCTCGATGCCGATGGCCACGCAGAACCACGGCCTGCCGCTCGGCATCCAGGCGATTGCGAAACAGGCCAATGACGGCCTCCTGCTGCAACTCGCCGCCCAGATCGAGCGCGCGCTCGACGGCAAGTGGAACGACGGCAGGAAGCCGAAGGTGCATGTGAGCTGAAGCGGAGCTATTCGCCTTGACGAGAGTTCACGTCCCCGCGGCCATCCTTCGAGACGCCCGCGTTGCGGGCTCCTCAGGATGAGGTCTGGTTTAGCGGCGAGGCGAAATGTCAGACCCTCATGGTGAGGAGACCGCGAAGCGGTCGTCTCGAACCATAAGGCCAAGCGCGCGAGCCAACCTCCATAGCGGATCTCAGTTCTTCACGGTCGGAATTTCTTCCGGCCGGGGCTGCTGCTGGCCCTGCTGGTACATCGCCAGCGCCTTTTCGAGCGCTTCGCGCAGCGCCAGCGCCGCGGCCACGCTGCAGCGCAGATGCGCGGTCTGGACCACGTCGACCCTGACGGCGGCGCCGACCGGCATCAACAGGTTCGCCGCAAGTTCGATCTGAATCGCGCCGTTGTGGTGGCCGAAGCAGGATGCGCCGTCGAAATAGATGATCGGCGCCCGCTCCGAGCTCGAGGTCGAAATGATGACGGGCCCCTGGCTGGTGGCGGGCGTTTCGGAATCGGCCATGGGCACTCCTTGCGGCTAGTCGGACGAACGAAGCGCCCACCATCGTTGCTTCGGCCCGCCCTGTCGAGGCCAAACCGCCCCCGGCGCCTGCCGCCGGACGCGCATCCGGGGTTTTGCGCCGCGCCCGCCACTGGTCTAGAACGTCCTCATGTCCAGCTCACCGACCACACTTTCGTTCGAGGACCTCGCCGAGGCCATCCAGGGCCGCCGCTCCGATTACGGCCGTATCAGCGGGCTCCAGCTCAATCGCTTCGCACCTCGCGAGGCCTGGTCCAGCCTGCCCTACCGGCCTGTCTTCGTCGGCGACACCGAGACCGGCGTCCTGCATGGCGGGGTCGTCACCGCGATGCTGGACGAGAGCTGCGGCATGGCTGTGCAGCTCGCGCTCGACGGCACGAGCGCCATCGCGACGCTCGATCTGCGCATCGACTATCAGAAGCCGGCAACGCCCGGACTCGACATCAAGGCGCATTCGGTCTGCTATCGCACCACGCGTTCGATCGCCTTCGTGCGCTCCACTGCCTATCAGGAGTCCGAGGACGATCCGGTCGCGACCGCGACCGCCTGCTTCATGATCGGCGCCAACCGCACCAACATGCTCGCGGATCGCAGGATGGACTCGCTCGACATCCCGACGCTGGAGGCGCCGGACGATCCGGAAGGCCCGTTCGCCAACAGTCCGTTCGCGCGCTGCCTCGGCATTCGCGTCAACGACGACGACACACTGACGATGCCGTTCTCGCCCAAGATCATCGGCAACCCGATCCTGCCCGCGATTCATGGCGGCATGACCGGCGCCTTCCTCGAGACCGCCGCGATCTTCGGAGTGGCGCGCGAGCTCGGCGTCGCCGCACTGCCCAAGCCGATCGGACTCACCGTCAACTATCTGCGCTCGGGCCGCGCGCTCGACACGTTCGCCAACGTTTCGATCGTGAAGCAGGGCCGGCGCATTGTCGCCTTCGAGGCGCGGGCCTGGCAGGACGATGCGAACAAGCCGATCGCCACCGCCTTCGGCCATTTCATGCTGCGGCCGACGCCCGGAAACGACGAGGAATAGGCGCATTTTCCCTTGACGGCCAAGGTCTGGGCCACAACGATAGCGCGTTCCCGCGAGAGGTATTGGGTTGCGGCATCCGCTCGACATCATCGCCATGTTCGCCGCGCTCTGGCTGCTGGCGGCGATGGTGCTCGACGCGCTGACGCCGAAGGAGCTGACCGCGGTGATGATTGGCATTGCCATCGGACCCGCCATCGTCATCACCGCCGTGTTCTACTATCTGCGCTGCCCGCGCCTGGATTTCGCGGTGATGTTCGCAGCGCTCTGGCTGATCTCCGACATCGGCATTGCGTTCATCTCACCGGCGCAGCTGCCGCATTTCCTGATCGCGCTCGGCTTCGTGCCGGCACTGCTAATCGGCATCGTGCTGCACTGGCAACGCTTCCAGCGCCGCCATGAGCGGCTGCCCGTGCCGTCGGTCAAGCGCGGCTAGCGCGGCAGCAAATTGGTCTTGGCGAGATCGACGACCTCGTCGCCGCGGCCATTCATCACCGCGCGCAAGACCCAGAGGCTGAAGCCTTTGATCTGCTCGGGCGTGATGGTCGGCGGCATCGACAGCTCCTGCTTCGCGGTGACGACGTCGAGCAGCGCCGGCCCGTTGTGGGCCAGCATCTCCTTCACCGCCCCCGAGAGTTCGCCGGGATCCTCGACGCGCCGCGCAAAGATGCCCATGGCGCGCGCCATCGCCGCGAAGTCCGGATTCTCCAGATCGACATTGGTGTCGACGAAGCCGGCCGCCTTCATCTCCAGTGCGACGAAGCCGAGCACGCCGTTGTTGAAGATGACCACCTTCACCGGTAGCTTCATCTGCGTCAGCGTGATCAGATCGCCCATCAGCATCGTGAAGCCGCCGTCGCCCGAGAGCGAGATCACCTGACGGCCGGGCTGCGCGGCCTGCGCGCCGATCGCCTGCGGCATGGCGTTGGCCATCGAGCCGTGCACGAACGAGCCGATCAGCCGGCGGCGGCCGTTCATCTCGAGATAGCGCGCGGCCCACACCGTCGGCGTGCCGACATCGGCGGTGAACACCGCATCATCGCTCGCATGGTCGCTGATGACCTTTGCCAGGTATTGCGGATGGATCGGTTTGCTGCCCGGCGTGCCCTTGGCGAGCGAGTTGAGGCCCTCGCGCGCCTTCTTGTAATGCGCGATCGCATCGTCGAGGTGCTTGCGCTGCGTCTTGGATTTCAGCAGCGGCAGCAGCGCCTCGAGGGTGAGCTTGACGTCGCCGACCAGGCCGAGATCGAGCTTGCAGCGGCGCCCGAGATTTTCCGGACGGATGTCGATCTGCGCGATCTTCGCGTCGGTCGGGAAGAACTGCTTGTAGGGAAAATCGGTCCCGAGCATCACGAGCGCGTCGCAGGCGTGCATGGCCGCATAGCCCGAGGAGAGGCCGATGAAGCCGGTCATGCCGACATCGTAGGGATTGTCGTATTCGACATGCTCCTTGCCGCCCAGCGCATGCACGATCGGGCTCTTCAAAGCTTCCGCAAGCTGCATCAACGGCGCATGCGCGCCGGCGCAGCCGCGACCGCAGAACAAGGTGATGCGCTCGGCGCCATTCAAGAGGTCCGCGAGCGCCTTCAGCTCATCGGCCTGCGGCACGACCTTCGGCGCCGACAGCGCAAGGCCACGCGCCGTCGACAGCGCGCGCTTGGGTGGGCTACGGAAGGCGACGTCGCCGGGCATGGCGACGACGGAAACGCCGCGCATGCCCACCGCCGCGCGGATGGCGTTTTCCAGCACGTAAGGCAGCTGGCTCGGATCGGAGACCAGCTCGCAATAATGGCTGCACTCGCGGAACAGGTTTTGCGGATGGGTCTCCTGGAAATAGCCGCTGCCGATCTCGGCGGTCGGGATTTGCGCGGCGATCGCCAGCACCGGAACGCGGCTGCGATGTGCGTCGAACAGGCCGTTGATGAGATGCAGATTGCCGGGACCACACGAGCCCGCGCACACCGCAAGGCTCCCCGTCATCTCCGCTTCCCCGGCAGCGGCGAAGGCCGCAACCTCCTCGTGCCGGACATGGATCCACTCGATCGTGCCGCGCCGCCGCAGCGCTTCGGTCAGCGCATTCAGGCTGTCGCCGACGATGCCGTAGATGCGCTTGACGCCGGCCTGTTCGAGCGTTGCCACGAACAGATCGGCCACGTTGTTGATCGCCATGTCGGTCTCCTGATCTCGCTTCTTCGGCAAGATAGGATAACGCGCGACCGTGACCGCATCACGGCTGGTTTATTGCGGGCTCAGTCTTTCGCAATCGCCCGATCGTAGGCCGCAATCGTCAACTTTGCGCGCGCGGCGACATCAGCCGCCGACATGCCGGGCTTGTAGAGGCTGGAGCCGAGCCCGAACGCCGTCACGCCACCGTTGATATATTCCGCAAAATTCTGGTCGGAGACGCCGCCGACGGCGGCGATCATCACGCCGGCCGGCAGCACGGCGCGAATCGCGGCGATGCCGGATGCACCGAGCACGCTGGCCGGAAAGAATTTCAGGCCCGAGGCGCCGGAGCGCGCGGCATGCAGCGCCTCGGTCGGCGAGAACACGCCCGGCAACGTCACCATGGCGTACTGATGTGCACGCGTAAGCACCTGTGTATCCACATTCGGCGAGACCATCAGCTTGCCGCCGACATCGTTGAGCCGATCGACATCTGCGGTGGTCAGCACCGTGCCGGCGCCGATCAGCACGCCCGCCGGCGCCTGTTTCACGGCCGTTGCGATGGAGCGGAACGGGTCCGGCGAGTTCAGCGGGATCTCGATCGCAGTCATGCCGGCTTCGATCAGCACGCCGACGATGGCCTGCGTCTCCTCGGGCTTCACGCCGCGCAGGATCGCGACCAGTGGCCGCTTCATCGCCGGAAAGGGAACGCTCATCTCGACAGTCCTCTCATTTCATCCAGATCGCGGCAGCCGCCATCGACAGACCGCGGCGGACCGCTTCATCGGCATCGACCGGGTTCACAGTGACCGACAGCGCGCCGAAAGCCAGCCGGTACAGCGTCGCGAGCCGCCCCGAGGCAATCAAGGTAATGCCTGCTTTCGGCACGGCGCCAGACAGCCCCGCGGCCAGCTCGATGCCGATCAAGGTGCCCGACAGCGTTTCGCGCGCGGCAGCTGGCGTGCCGCCGAACAGCAACTGCCGCGACCGCGCGGTGAACAGAAGGTTGGCTGCAAAGGCCGGCGCTTCATACGCAGACTTCACCGCTGCCTGGAAGCTCGCGACATCCTCGGCGTCATCGGCCCCGGCAACCGCAAGCGACAAAATCGTCTCGCGCGAGACGACGCTGAAGAGCTCGCCGGTCATGAAGGTGGAGAAACGCGCGACGGTGCCGTCCTTCAGGCGCACCCATTTCGAATGCGTGCCGGGCATGCAGACCAGCGCTTCGCCGGCGGCATCGAGCCCGAGCGCGCCGAGCAATTGCGTCTCCTCGCCGCGCATCACGTCCGGCGCTCTTGGATCGCGCTGCGCGATACCCGGCAGGATGCGGATGTCGCGTGCTTCGCCCGGCACGCGCGCGGCCTGCTTCAGAACGGCGGAGAGTGGTGCCGGCGTGTCGACATAGCCGGCCTCGACCCAGCCCGTCTTGGCGCCGGCCATGCCGCAGACCAGAACCGGCAGTTGAGCTGGTGCTTCGACGGCGGCAAGATGCGATTGCAGCACGACCGCGAAACCGGTCTTTGCCGCCGCCAGCATGCCCTCATCGCTGCGGCGTTCGGCCAGCACCACGCCGGTACGATCGATCAACCAGAGCCGGAAGCTGCTGGTGCCCCAGTCCACCGCGACGTAAGCGGGTTCGGTCATCTCGGTTCTCGTCCTCGTCTCACCGGCAAGACGCCGTCTCGCGACAATGAGACGACATCCGGCAAATTCGCCCCGGGATATCGGCTATTGCCGCCGCGAACCAGCGTTTTCTCGCAGGTCTGAGACGCTGTAGTGCTGGCACACCGCTTGCGGAGCGGTGGCACACCGCTTGCTCAAGCAACCCTGCTCACATCCGTGAACCGCGCAACAAGACGCGTCAATTGTGGAGAGGAAACCATGGAGATCGGCTATTTCACGATGCCTTCGCACCCGCCGGAGTGCGGCCTGAAGGAAGGGAACGATTGGGACCTGCAGGTCATGCGCTGGCTCGACGAGCTCGGCTATCAGGAGGCCTGGGTCGGCGAGCACCATACCGCTCCGTGGGAACCCAATCCCACGCCGGATCTGCTGATTGCACAGGCCCTGATGCAGACCAAGAATATTCGCATCGGACCGGGCGGCTTCCTGCTGCCCTATCACCACCCGGCCGAGCTCGCCAACCGCGTCGCGATGCTCGATCATCTCTCCGGGGGCCGGCTCAATTTCGGCGTCGCAGCCAGTGGCCTGCCGAGCGACTGGGCCATGTTCAACGTCGACGGCATGAGCGGACAGAACCGCGACATGACGCGCGAGGCGCTCGAGATCATTCTGAAGATGTGGAGCGATCCCGCGCCCTGGACCTACAAGGGCAAATTCTGGACGGTGACCAAGCCGGACACGATGTTCGACTTCCTCAAGCCGCACATCAAGCCGTTGCAGACGCCGCATCCGCCGATCGGCGTCGCCGGGCTCTCGAAGAACTCGGACACGCTGAAGCTCGCCGGCGAGCGCGGCTTCATCCCGATGAGCCTCAACCTGAACCCGGCCTATGTCGGCAGTCATTGGGATTCGGTTGTGGCCGGTGCCACCAAGACCGGGCGCAAGCCGGATCGCGCGGATTGGCGGCTGGTGCGCGAAGTGTTCGTCGCCGACTCCGACGAGGAGGCGTGGAAGCTCTCGACCGGCGACATGATGGGGCGGATGATGGGCGAGTACTTCCTGCCGCTGCTCGGGCATTTCGGCTTCAAGGACTATCTGAAGCACGCGCCCGACGTGCCCGATAGCGACGTCACCGTCGAATATTGCGCCAAGCGGAACTGGATCGTCGGCTCGCCCGCGACCGTCGCCGAGAAAATCGAGAAGATCTACGAGGAGGTCGGCGGCTTCGGCGTGCTGCTGGTGTTCGGCTTCGACTACAAGCACAAGGCTGAAGCCTGGCATCACTCGCTGTCGCTGCTGAGGAACGAGGTGATGCCGCGCCTGAAGCATCTCGGCTCCGCGAAGAAGGCGGCTTGACCCGACGCGGGTGCGGCGCGATCGTGCCGCACCCGCATCCATTTCGGAGATTTCCGCGTGACGGTGGACGCCAGTGCTTTCGACGCCAAGGATTTCAAGCAGGCGATGCGCCAGTGCGCCGGCGCGGTCGCGCTGGTGACGGTGGGGGCCGAGCACGGCAAGCGCACGGGGCTGACGGTGACCTCGGCCTGCTCGCTGTCGGACAATCCGCCATCCCTGATCGTCTGCGTCAACCGCAACGCCAGCGCGCACGCGCGGATCCGCGAGGAAGGCGCGTTCGCGATCAACTTCCTGCACGAGGACCATGCGGCGCTGGCGCTGACCTTCAGTGGCCAGAAGGGCATCAATGGCGACGATCGCTTTGCGTTCGGGGAGTGGACGCGCGGGGTGACCGGCGCGCCGGTGCTGAGCGATGCGGTCGCCGCGTTCGACTGCGTGCTGGCCCAGGAATTCGAGACGACGACGCATTCGATCTTCGTCGGCGAGGTGCGCGGCGCATCGCATTCCGACGGCGCGGCGCCGCTCGTGTATCTGCGCAGCAGCTTCCACGCACCGCGCGAAATCCGTGGGACAGTCACAGTCGGAGATCTCGATTCCCGGCATCTGAGCTGGAGTGATTTTTCGTAAGGCAGCGGCGGCGAGTTCGCTACCGTTCCCTTCTCCCCTTGCGGGAGAAGGTGGCGCCGCACGCAGCTGAGGGCTACTGCGCCGTCTCGATCTTCAACTGCTTGATCTTCCGATACAGCGTGGCACGGCTCAGCTTCAGCGCGCGCGCCGCTTCGGTCACATGGCCGCCATGCTTGCGTAGCGCCTCTACGATCGTGGCGCGTTCGGCCGCTGCCAGATCCGGCTCCGCCGCCCTTCCGCCAAACGGCGGCAGGTCGAGATCGGCATCGGCAATCACGCCGTCCTCCGCCGTGCAGCCGGCGAGCCGCAGCACGTGGCGGAGCTGGCGCATGTTGCCGGGATAGGGATAGGCCGCGAGCTGCGCCCAGGCCTCGTCCGAGAGGGAGCAGTTCGGCGCTTCCTCGCGCGCGATCTGGCGGATGACGTCGTCGCGGTCGGCGCGCTCGCGCAAGGCCGGCAGCCGCACCTCCATGCCGCGCAGACGGAAATAGAGGTCGGTGCGGAAGGCGCCCTCCTCGGCCATGCGGCCGAGATCGCGATGGGTGGCGCTGATCAGGCGAATGTCGACCGGCACGGGCTTCAGCGCGCCGAGCGGCCAGACTTCGCGGTTCTCCAGCACGCGCAACAGCCGCGTCTGCAGCGCGATCGGCATGTCGCCGATCTCGTCCAGGAACAGCGTGCCGCCGTCGGCCTGCACGATCAGGCCCTTCGAGCCGTCGCGGCGTGCGCCGGTGAAGGCGCCGGCCTCGTAGCCGAACAGCTCGGCATCGATCAGGCTTTCCGGCATCGCCGCGCAGTTCAGCGCGACATAGTTGTGGCGTGCGCGATTGCCGGCTGCGTGAATGGCACGAGCGAACACATCCTTGCCGACGCCGGTCTCACCATGTAGCAGCACCGGCAGATTGTGATCGCCGATGCTTCTGAGCCGCTTTACACTCTTGATCAGTCCGGGATCGCGACCGGCGAGCCGGTGCAGCGCGTCGAACCGGTCCACAGGAGCGTCACGACGCTGCGTGGACGGCCGTGGTCGCAGCGGCGGCGCGACATGGCCATGCCCCAACGGAGTGCCATCGGCCCGGCGCAGCTCGACGAGATCGTCTGCGTCGCGCGCGGCGGGATGGTCGAATTTGACGTAGCGCAACAGATCGATGCCGGCTGCGATCAAGCCATCCGTGAGACCCAGCAGTGCGCGCGCCGAACGGCAGGCGCCGACAATGCGGCGATCGTCGTCATAGGCGAGCAGGCCGCTGCCGCCGTCGCCCGGGACGGTCGCGATCCAGGCGTTGCGGAAATGACCGCGGAAGATCGCCCCCTCCATGCGCCGCGTCGCCTCCATCGTCACCGCCAGCGCAAGCTGATGCGCGGTGCGTTCGAGGTCCTCGCGGCAGGAGGTGATGTTGACGGCGCCTGCGAGCCGTCCGGCCTGGTCGAACAGCGGCGTCACGGCGCAGGAGAACATGTGCCACTGCGCGCGAAAATGCTCGTCGCGATGCACCAGGATCGGCTTCTGCTCGGCGAGTGCGGTGCCGAGCCCGTTGGTGCCTTCGAAGGCCTCGGAAAAATTGGAGCCGGTGTAGATCTTCCAGTCCATGAACAGTCTTGCGTCGGCCTCGCCGGGCAGACGGCTGAACAGCATGGTTGCGTTCACGTCTGCCAGATTGACGCAATAGCCGGCATCGCGCAGCACACGGGCGAGGTCGTCGAGCTCCGGTGTTACGAGCCGGATCGTCTCCTCCATGGGTTCGGCGACGCGACGAATCTCGACTTCGGTCAGCGTCTGCGGCGGCCCCTGACGGGCGGGATCGAGCTTGTGGCTGACCAGGCAGCGCCGCCAGGAATTGGCAATACGCGAAGAGGCATCGACGTCGGCCACGTGATTGGCGACGGACAAGACGCGGGCGACATGGTTCGAGGCCGAAAGGCTGGCCATCGCGGACGTCTCCACCCTGTATTATTGTGCAAAGTCTGGCACCGCAGGCGGGGATGTCAATCGGGAACCGGGAACGCGGCGAAGCGCAATCAGAATTGCTGCACCGCCCTCACCACGTATCGATGCAGGGCCGCTTCTTCCCAGTCCGCGCCGGCGGCTTCGGCACCGAGCGCAGGCCCGCCATGATCCACCGCCGCGTCTCAGAGGGGTCGATGACGTTGTCGATCTCGAACACGGAGGCGATCGAGACAGCCTTGCCGTTGGCATAGAGCTCGGCGACCTTGTTGCGATAATAAGTCTCGCGCTCGACGGGGTCAGCGATCGCCTCCATTTCCTTGCGGAAGCCGAGGCGGACGTAACCCTCCAGGCCCATGCCGCCGAACTCGCCGGTCGGCCAGGCCGCGGTGAAGAACGAGGCGTGGAAGCCGCCGCCGATCATCGACTGCGCCCCGAGCCCATAGCCCTTGCGCAGCACGATGCCGAACAGCGGCACTGTCAGGCTCGCGCCTGTCACGAACATCCGCGAGACGTGGCGCACGATCGCGGTCTTCTCGGCTTCCGGGCCAACCATGAAGCCGGGCGTGTCGCACAACGAGACGATCGGCAGATCGAAGGCGTCGCAGAGCTGGAGGAAGCGCGCGGCCTTGTCGCCGGCATCGGCGTCGATCGCACCGCCGAGATGGCGTGGATTGTTGGCGATCAGGCCGAACGGTTTGCCCTCGATGCGGATCAGCGCGGTGATCATGCCGACACCGTAGTCGCGGCGCAGCTCCAGCACGGACTCCTTGTCCGCGACGAGATCGATCACGCTGCGGATGTCATAGACCCGCAGGCGGTTCTCGGGGATCGCGCGGCGCAGCAGCCGCTGGTCGGCGGCCTGCCACTCCGTCACCGCGCCCTGGAAATAGGACAGATATTTTTGCGCAACACGCGTCGCCTCCTCCTCGTCCTCGACGAGGATATCGATGACGCCGTTCGGCGACTGGAACGTAACAGGACCGACCTCGGCCGGATGATAGACGCCGAGCCCGCCGCCCTCGATCATCGCGGGGCCACCCATGCCGATCGAGGCGTTTTTGGTCGCGATGATGACATCGCAGCAGCCGAGCATCGCGGCATTGCCGGCGAAGCAATAGCCGGAGACCACGCCGATGACCGGCACCAGACCCGAGAGCCTCGCGAACTGCACGAAGGACGGACCATCGAGCCCGGTCATGCCGAGCCGGTCGGTATCGCCGGGCCGGCCGCCGCCGCCTTCGGCATAGAACACCAGCGGCACGCGCCAGTCTTCCGCGAGCGTCAGCATGCGGTCGATCTTCTTGTGATTCATGTGGCCCTGCGTGCCCGCGAGCACGGTGTAGTCATAGGCCACGACGATGCAGCGCCCGCCTTCGGGACCGAACTTCCCGGCGTTGACGGTCGCGACGCCCATGACGAGGCCGTCGGCCGGCGTGTTCTTGACGAGATCGTCGAGCTTGCGCCGGCGCCGCTGCGCCGCGATCGCAAGGCTGCCGTACTCCATGAACGAGCCATCGTCGATGAGCTGCGCGACATTCTCCCGTGCGGTGCGCTGATTGGTGTTGCGGCGGCGCTCGACCGAGGCCGGGCGATTTTCGTCGAGCGTGTTGGCCTGGCGCGCGATCAGTTCGGCGAGATCGGGACGGATGTGGTCGAGATCGACATCGGTTTCCGTTGCCGACGCGTCCGCCGCAACGTCGAGCGGCTCCAGATACATGATCGGCTCGCCATGCATCAGCGTGACACTGTCGCCGGCGACGAGCTTCATGACGCGTCCGCCCTGCTCGGCCATGACGAGATGCTCCATTTTCATGGACTCGATCACGGCGAGCTGCTGGCCCGGGCGCACGACCTCGCCTTCCTTCACCTGGATGGTGACGATGGTTCCCTGCAAGGGCGCTGCGACCATCACGGCGCCTTCAGGAACTACCTGCGCGACGTGTGCGTCGGTGTCTTGGCCGACGCTTCGCTCGCTCGCGGCAAAATACAGCGGCTTTGCAGCGCAATCAGCGGCCACCACGAGCTTCGCGATATTGCGATCGATGAAGTCTGTCGCGATGCGGTTGGCCCTGAAGTCGGGATGCGCCAGCACGGCCTGGAGGAAGGCGATGTTGGTGATGACGCCGTCGATCCGAAACTCGCGCAAGGCACGCGAAGCCTTGGCAACGACCTCGTGCCAGGCTTCACCGGGCGTATGCACGATGACCTTTGCCAGCAGCGAGTCGAAGGCGGCGCTGGTCTTGTAGCCGGCATACCCAAAACTGTCGACGCGGACGCCGGGACCTGACGGCGGCTCGAACACGGCAAGTACGCCGCCGGTCGGGTGCGTCGCCCCCAGCTCGTCCAGCGTCTCCATGTTGACGCGCAACTGCATGGCGTAGCCGCGCGGTTTCGGGATCGAAGCTTGCGCCAGGCCGAGCGAGGCAAGCGAGGCACCGCCAGCGACCGCGAGTTGGGCGCGGACGAGATCGAGGCCGAGCACCTCTTCCGTCACGGTGTGCTCTACCTGAAGCCGCGGGTTGGCCTCGATGAAGGCAAAACTGTCTTCGGCAGTGCCGTCAACCAGGAACTCGAACGTGCCGAGATTGTCGTAGGACGCGGCCGCGGCGAGTTGCTTGGCCGCTTCGATGATCCGGCCACGCAAGCCGTCGCTGAGCGACGGGCTCGGCGCTACCTCGATCAGCTTCTGGTGCCGGCGCTGAATTGAGCATTCGCGTTCCCAAAGGTGAGAGATCGCGCCATGGCGGTCGCCGATGATCTGCACCTCGATATGGCGCGCCCGCCGGATCAGCCGTTCGGCATAGACGCCGTGGAAGCCGAACGCGGCCTTGGCCTCGGACTGGCAGCGCGTGTAGGCCTCCGCGAGATCGGCAGCGCGCTCGACCACGCGCATGCCGCGGCCGCCGCCGCCGGCCATCGCCTTGATCACGATCGCCGCGTTGCTGCCGAGCGAGGTGAAGAACGCCGTGATGTCCTCCAGCGAGGACGGCCCGCTGGTGCCGGCGATGATCGGCACGCCGCAGCGCTTTGCCAGCTGACGTGCCGCCACCTTGTCGCCGAACAGTTCGAGCGCCGCCGGCTTCGGCCCGACGAAGGCGATGCCTGCATCGGCGCAGGCCTTCGCAAACGCAGCGTTCTCGCTGAGGAAGCCGTAGCCGGGATGCATGGCGTCGCAGCCTGCGCTCTTCGCCGCCTTCACCACGGCCTCGATGTCGAGATAGGCCCGCGCGCCGCGGCCGGCAATTTCGACCGCCTCGTCGGCAACCCGCACATGCAGCGACAGCGCATCGTCCGCGGTATGGATCGCGACCGTCGCGATCCCCGCGTCCGCCGCCGCACGCGCGATGCGGATGGCGATCTCGCCGCGATTGGCGATCAGGAGCTTCTTGAACGACATGCAGCGTCTCCATGCCCGCGTGCCCAAGCGCGGATCGGCAGGTCCGATGGTTCTGCTTCGTCACTTTAACCGAGGCCGTCAAGGGCAAGAACGCTAGTGGCGACGACCGTTCCCGCGGGCCGGAATTTCAGTCGGGCGCGCGCGCCGTGAGGAGGCGAATAATCCGCGCCACGGCAGACGGGATCGGCGCGATCACCGGCACGGTGAACATCGGCTGAAGCTCGCGCGCGACGTCGCCCAGCGGCCCGCCACCGATGATGACCGCCTCCGCGCCATCCTGCGCGATGCAGGCCTCGACCGCGCCGGCGAGTGCGGCGCGCAGCCGCGCCGGATCGCGCATCAGCTCCTGCGGATCGCCCTCCGCGAAGCGGACGCCGGTGTAATACGATCGCAGCCCCAGCGCGTCCGGCAAGGCGTTGATCTTCGCCTCCAGCAGCGGCGTCGTGGTCGCCACGCCGAAGCGGCGGCCGTTCTCGGCGGCTGCCAACATCGAGGACTCGCCGATGCCGACCGCCGGCCGTTCTATCGCGGCCTTGATCCCGGCCAATCCGGGATCGCCGAACGCCGCGACGATGATACCGTTGCATGCATGCCGGTTCGACTGCGCGATCTCGAGAACTTCGGTGGAAGCTGCATCCAGCGCATCCGGCGTCACGATCATTTGCGGCGCGCGCGTTGCGGTCGCGCCGTCGATGTCGAAGCCGTCGACGGCGGCCGACTTCGCGATGGCGACCATCATCGCTGTGGTCGCCACGGAACTGTTCGGATTGATCAGGAGAATGCGCGCGCGCCGATCGGAAGTTTGGCCCATCCCCCTGCTATACTAGGCCGCCCGCACCCCCGCAACGAAAGCGCTGACCTCGTTTTCCAGCGATTGCAGCTTCTGCGACAGCCGGCCGCTCGATTGCAGCACGAGGCCGGCGGCCTGGCCGGTCTCCGCCGTCGCGTCGGTGACACCCGAGATGTTCTGCGAAACCTGGTCGGTGCCGGAGGCGGCCTCCCTCACGCTGTGGGCGATGGCCGCGGTCGCGGCGCCCTGCTCTTCGACCGCTGCGGCGATCGACGAGGATATCTCGTTGACCTCCATGATGGTCTTGCGAATGCTGTCGATGTTGCCGACGACCTGGTTGGTCTCGGCCTGGATCGCGGTGATCTGCGCGCCGATCTCGTCGGTCGCCTTCGCGGTCTGGCTTGCCAGCGACTTCACTTCGCTTGCCACCACCGCAAAGCCCTTGCCGGCCTCGCCGGCGCGCGCCGCCTCGATGGTGGCGTTGAGCGCGAGCAGATTGGTCTGCGAGGCGATCTGGTTGATGAGGTCGATGACCTCGCCGATCTTGTGCGCGGCGGCGGCAAGTCCCTGCACGGTGTCGTTGGTGCGTTGACCGTCGGCGGCGGCCTTGTCGGCCACGCTTGCAGCCTGCGCGACGCGCTGGCTGATCTCGGTGATCGAGGACGACAGCTGCGCGGCGGCGGAGGCCACCGTCTGCACGTTGCTCGAAGCCTGCTGGCAGGCGGTGGCGACGAAGCTCGCACGGTCGGTCGCCTTGTCGGCGGTCGCGGACATGCCCTGCGCGGCTTGCTGCATCGCGCGCGCCTCGTTGAAGACGTCGCGGACGACGGCTTGAACGTTCGCCTCGAACTTGCCGGCGAGGTCGGTCATCGTCTTGCGCTTCTCCTCGTCGGCCTTCTGCTTCGTCTCCTGCTGTTCGGCGTGCATCCGACCGACCGCCGACGCATTGTCCTTGAACACGGCGAGCGCCTTGGCGAGCCCGCCGATCTCGTCGCGACGGTCGGTATGGGGCACGTCGAACGCGCTGTCGCCGGCGGCGAGGCGATCGGTGAGCGCGGTGATCTTCGCCAGCGGCCGGGTCACGCTGCGGCCGATCACGAAGGAGGCGCCGAGCACGAGCACGAGCACGACCAGGCACACCAGGGCAAAGGTCATCGCATTCTGGCGGAAGACGGCGTCGACGTCGTCGAGATAGATACCGGTGCCGATGATCCAGCCCCAGGGCGCAAAGCCCTTCACATAGGAGATTTTCCCGACCGGCTGGTCGAAGCCGGGCTTCGGCCAGAGGTAGCTGTAGAAGCCCGCGCCCTGCTTCTTGACGACGTCGACGAAGCCGACGAACAGCGCGTTGCCGGCCGGATCCTTCATCCCGGCGAGATCCTTGCCATCGAGCTCGGGCTTGATCGGGTGCATGACCATCTTGGGGGTCATGTCGTTCAGCCAGAAATACTCGACCTTGTCGTAACGCAGGCTCTTGATCTCCGCGATCGCGCCGGCCTGGGCCTGCTCGCGCGGGAGTTTTCCCTCGCTCTCGAGCTTCTGGTAGTGCGCCAGGATGCCGTAGCCGACGTCGACCATGTGCTGCGTCTTGGCCTCACGGTCCGCGATCATCTGCGTGCGCAGGGTCGAAAGCGCGATCGGCGCCAGCGCGATCATGCCGAGGAGGCTGATACCGACAATCAGGACCAGCTTGAAACTGATGCGGGAGAAAAACATTGGAGCTCGCAAGAATTGGAAGGGCTGATATGCCAGTTTATCCCGCGCCCCTTAGCAAAGCTTTAAGCATTCGGGTTCCCCCAAAAACTCCGCAGACCTCCGTAGGATCCTACCGGCGTGCCGCGCACGGCCTCGCAGGTTCACGACGCCGGCTGCATCCGAAATGCGAACTCTTCAAAACTAGAAGCCCTCGACATCGCCCCTCCGAGCGTTGACTTGCAGGGGGCGCTGACGGAACGATCGGGACAGATCATCGGCGCCAGCCGGAGCGTGGGCGCAGCCAGAGGCCGGAGGCTCAATGCATCAATCGACATCGACAGGATCCCTCGACCTTCCGTCGCTGAGCGCGGCGGAGCGGCTCTTCATTTGGGGATTTCGGGCCAAGGCACGCAGCGGAAGCGCCGTTCCGACCGCGGCCGACATTCAGCAAGTGTACGACCATTTTCGCGTGGGCGACGCCGTACCCTCGCTGGAATCCATCGTCGAGATCTTTGCGTGCACGGCGCACACGGCCATCGCGGTGCACTGCCCGACCTGTCCACGCATGTCCGACAGCGAGCACGGCATGCTGCGGGCGATCGCCGCCGCGCAGAAAGAGCGCGACGATATCGCGCGCGAACAGTTCGAATGCTGGCTGCCGCCGGTCGGCGCCGATTGGGCCCTCGCACCTGTGCGGGGGCTTGCAACGATCTTCCGCATGGCCGGTCTCATCCTGCCCGACCGACACGTTCCGTCTTTCGACCATGACCGAACGATGGCGATGAAGAGCTGGCTGGTCGGAAGCCCGACGTTGCACTGACCGGGATCGCGCATGATGCAGGATAATTGCGGCTCTGTGTCTGTCACGGAAGCCGGCCAGGCGCGGCTCTGTCCGCTTCAGGCCGCGCTTGTGACGCGGCCTAGTGTCGAGAGCTACGATGATTTTGGCCGCGTCACGCTCTCGCTGTTCCGGTTCATCGCTGCCGCCTATGCGACCGGCGCGTCCGATTGCTGGGAGGCGGCCTATCGCTTTGCCGACGAGGCGCCTGGCATCGCCGACAGCCCGCTGCTGGTCGCACGCGTTGCCGCGCTGGTCAGAATCCTGCGCAGCGGCCGGCCCTGCCAATTGTGCTTCATGCCGCCGTCGTGCCGGCGCCTGTCGAAGGACGAGGCGGAATTGATGCGGCTGCTGGCGGTGGCGCGCGGCAGCCAGGCGGGTGAGCTCGAATCCGCCGTCTGCCAGTTCGTCGGCAACGAGAACGAGACCGTGACGACGCGGGCGGTCAACGCGCTCGCGGTCTGCTGACACCTAGCCGCCCTTCTTGCCGAGCACGAGATCGATGGTGTGGGCGGCGATCTTGCGCAGCTGGGGCTCGTCGCCGAAGGCACGTTCGAGCACCGCGAGCCCGCGCGTCACCGTGATGATGTGCAGCGCTGCGGACGCGGGGCTGCCGTTGAATTCACCGCGCGCCGCACCCGCCGACAACGTCTCCTGAACCAGAACGGTAATGCGCGAGATGAGGTTCGCGAAGGCTTGCCGCGCCTCCTCGTCCAGCCCCTCGCCTTCGGCCGCGCCGAGCTCCATCAAGCCGCGCGTCGTCGGACATCCGCGCGGCGGTGTGCCGGAGCGGAAGTTTGTGATGGTCAGATCGAAGAACGCGGTGAGGCGTTTTCGCAAGCTGCCCGCAGCGAGCGCTTTTTGCAGCGCAAGAAGATAGTCGCCCGCGTAGCGCTCATAGGCCTGGAGGAACAGCGCCTCCTTGCTGCCGAAAGCATTGTAGAGGCTGCCGCGCTGGACACCGGCATCCCGCGCGATGTCGGACAGCGAGGTGCCGCGCACGCCCTTGCGCCAGAACTGGTCGAACGCGATCCGCAGGACGTCGTCGTGGTCGAACTCGCGCGGCCTCAAGGTTTGCTCCTGCCGGGAATATTTGACACGCCGTCAAAAACGTGGTTTCTTGACGCTGCGTCAAGAACAAACTGGTGCCGATGCGCCCTCTCGTCAATGAGGAATTCGCGATGCCTCTCCTCCACATCTCGATGCGCGCCGGAAAGCCGGAAGCGTACCGGAGGGCGATCCTCGACGGCCTCTACCGTGCCATGCGCGAAGCGCTGAACGTCCCTGACGGCGACGAGTTCATGACCATCAGCGAGCTCTCGCCTGCGAACTTCCGCTGCGGCAACGCCTATGGCGTCGAGCGCAGCGACGACGCCGTGCTGATCCAGATCACCGTGTTCGCCTCGCGCACCCCTGAGCAGAAGAAGGCCCTGTACCGGCGGATCGCCGACCTGCTCGGCGAAAACCCGGGCATCCGCCCCGAGGACGTGTTCGTGAACGTGCTCGACGCGCCCGCGGAGAACTGGTCCGTCGGCCACGGCGTCGCGCAATTTTCTTGAGGCGGCAGCTTCACCGATCCGCAACGCACGTCTCCATGATCCCATCGAGCTCCGCCTTCGAGAGCACCCCGAGCTCGGCGATGAAGACGATCCGCGCACGCGGCGCGGCCGGCGTCGGCGCATTGCCATCTGCGGGGGCCAGCGTGGCGCGGCCGGCGGCGAATTGAAACACCATCTGGCGTCCGGGCTGCTCGACGGTCTCGAACAGGCCTTTTGCCCGCGCGAGTTTTGGCGCCAGCCGGCCGATCGCCTGCTGCAGTCGGGGCAGCGAGATCGGCTGGTCCGACGTCCAGCTGAGCGTGTCGAAGCGTTGCTCTGTCGGATGTTTCGGTCCGGCCTCGCGTAGCGCGGGGGCGCGATCGACGGTTGCGGGAAACAGCAGCGCGGACGGAATCTCGCCGTGCTGCGCATCCACCACCACGGCAGGAACGCGCTGCGCGCGGATGGCCTCGCGCATCCGCGCACCCGCGCCCTCGTCCGCCAGATCCAGCTTGCTCAGAGCCACGATGTCGGCGACGCGCAATTGCGAACGGTGCAGCGCATCGTCCAGGGCAGCCGGCGGTGTCGCCGCGTCCATCACGCAGAGCACGGTTTCCAGCGGCGCCTCGCGCAGGATCACGGGATCCATCAGGTTACGGACGATCTCGGCGGGATCGGCGACGCCGCTGGTCTCGATGACGATGTACTCCGGCTTGGGATTTCGCCGCAGCAGCGTCGCAAGCGTGCGCAAGAGGTCGCCTTCGAGCGAGCAGCAGATGCAGCCGTTGGCGAGGCTGACCACGCCGTCGCTCACGCCCGCGATCAGCTCGGCATCGATGTTGATCGCGCCGAAATCATTGACCACAGCGGCGATCCGCCGCCCTTCCGCATGCGCCAGCAGATGGTTGACGACAGTGGTCTTGCCGGCCCCCAAGAAACCCGTCACCAGGAGAATGGGGACCGGCATGTCTCAGCCCCCAACGACGGGGCGGCGCACGGGACGGCCGGGCCGCGCCGCCACGTCCAACACACCATCTGTGATCAGCGGTTGGCCGCTGACCACGAGATGCCGCACGCCTTCGGAGGGGCGGTTCATCGCCGTGAAGGTCGCGCGGTCCGAGAGCTTCTCGTAGTCGAACACGACGATGTCGGCATCGGCATCCTTCGCGAGCCGGCCCTTGGCGCGCATCGCGGGCGTGCTCTGCGACAGGATCTCCGCCGGGATCAGCGCGCATTTGCGCACGCCTTCGAGCAGCGACACGGTCTTGCGCTCGCGCACCCATTCGCGGATGAATTTGGTGAAGCAGCCCGCCGAGCGCGGATGCGAGGTGGCGTCGTCCGGCAGCGGCCAGGCATCGCCGGTGTAGGTCTTGCCGTCCGACGTCGTCCACGGCATCGCGTCGGAGGCGATGGCGCCGCCGGGATAGAGCACCGACATGTCGAGGAGGTCGCGGTGATGCGCATTGTTCTCGGTGTCAAGAATGTGCCACAGCACCAGCGAGGACGGCTCTTCCGCCTGCGCCTTCAGGAGCTCCTCGCGATCGCTGAAGCGATGGCCGTCGGTGACCCGCTGCACGGAATCGTAACCGGTGCCGTTGCGCTCGACGAATTCGGGGTCGCTGAAGAACGCCGCCGCCAGCACGGTCGAGCCGGTGCCGTAGGGATAGGCCTCGACCGTAATCGGCAGGCCCTGGGCCTGCGCTTTCGCGATCAGCACGCGGCAGCGCTCGACGTCGGTCTTGCTCGACGAGTTGAAATGGCAGATGTGCATGTGCGCGCCGGTGGCGCCGGCATAGCCGATCAGGCGGATATAGGCCTCCGCCGCGCTCTCGGGGTCGACCCGCGACATGTAGGCGACATGCGTGAAGGTCGGCACGTCCTGCGCGGCAGCGAGCTGGCACACCGCGGTCAGCTCCTGCACCCCGGCGCCCGGGGCATAGGCATTCAAGATGCCGATGCCGATGCCGCCGTCGTTCAGGCCGCGCGAAAGGCGCTCCAGAATGCCGGCGACCTCGGCATCGCTCGCCACGTTGTCCATCCAGCGGCGATCGCGCATGGCATTGCCGAACGCCTCCAGCGAGCTCTCCGCATTGGAGCCCGTCATCGCGCCGATGCGCGCGAAAGCCCAGTTGGTCGCGGCGCCGTAGTTCAGCACGCGTCCCTTCCGCGCCTGGCGCTCATACCAGGACCCGACCGGCAGCACGCCGGCTTCGAGATCGAGCGTCGTCGTGACGCCGTCGAACGCCTGCATGCGATCGGCGGGGAGCGACTGGCCATGCGCGTGCAGGTCGATGAAGCCGGGCGCGACCACGAGCCCGGTCGCGTCGATCACCCGCTCGGAGCTGCCGAGCCCCGTTCCGACCGCGGCGACCTTGCCGTCCACTACCGCCACATCCCCGATGGCGTCCATTCCGCTGGCGGGATCCACCACCCGGCCGCCAGAGATCACCAAGCCGCTCATGTCGTCGCTCCCTCACGCTGAATTCGCATCAAGGCAGATTCCGCGAGGGACGACCACCTCCACCGATGCCGACGCATCATGCTCGCAAGCAAGGCTCGCAAGGAAGGCTCGAAAGAGAGGTCAATTCACATGCGGGTCGCGGACACGCGCTCGCAGTCTCGCGGCAGGTTTGCCCGAGCTATGCTTCTCGCTTCACCCTCTCGAGAAGAAAGGGCGCAGGGAAGACCGGGCGCCGGCTGGCACCCATAAAAGCCCCGATGCGAACTGATTGCACACGCAATGCACAGGGGAGACACAGGGCAGCCGAGACCAGGCCTTCCCTGCGCGATGGTTTGACGGCCTATGCCGTGCTCTTGTGTCCAGAAAATCTGACAAGATGTGCAAACGGGCGGTTCTCGCAAAACCGCCCGTCGCTGGATCTGAGCCCGTTCGTGCTCAAAGGCCTTGAGCCTGTCGGGGAGCGAGGGACAGATCCGGTGATCTTCCTCAACCCGAACAGTTGCATGGGCTTCGAGCCCGGACGAGCAAGGAAGGGACTGGATGATGGCACAAAACGATCTGGTTGTCGCCGGCATCGACGTGGCCAAAGACAAGGTGGATGTGTGCATTCGCTCATTGTGGCAAAGACAGGCGTTCCCGAGCAGCCCAGAAGGCCGGCGAGCGCTGATCCGCTGGCTTCGCAAGCAAAAAGTCGGCAAGGCAGCCATGGAGGCTTCCGGCGGCTATGAACGGGAGTGGGCCAAGGCGCTACGCGAGGCTGGTATCGAAGCCCTGGTGGTGGATCCGAAGCGGGTGCGCAACTTCGCCAGATCGGCCGGACGGCTTGCCAAGAATGATCCGATTGATGCGCAGATGATTGCTTGGTTCGCCGAGACCTTCATCGAGTCAAGGGGCCAAGCCTACGATGCGGCACGTGAGAAGCTGGTCCAGATCGTGAGTGCGCGCCAAGCTCTGATCGACGTACAGACGAGCTTGCAAAACAGAAGGGAGCATTCCACACCTGACGTCGTGGAGAAGATGCAGGATCGCCTGCTGAAACAGATCGCCGCCGAGATTGCCAAGCTGGAGGCAGCGATCGCAGCCCTGATCAAGACCACACCGCGTTTTGCCGAGCTCGCCGAGATCATCGAGAGCGTACCGGGTCTTGCCCAGGGCACGTCCGCCGGACTGATCGGGGCGATGCCGGAACTCGGCCAGATCAGCAGTAAAGTTGCTGCCGCCTTACTGGGTGCTGCACCTTACGATGACGACAGCGGCAAACGTCGGGGCACGCGCCATATCCAGGGCGGGCGCCGCAAAGTCCGCAATGTCTTTTACATGGCTTGCATGGGAGCCGCGACACGGCACAACCCTGTGCTCAAGGCGTTCTACGATCGCCTGATCGCCAAAGGCAAAGAACCGAAGGTTGCGCTCACAGCCTGCATGCGCAAGCTGATCGTGATCCTCAACGTCATGATCGCGCGTGGTGAGAAATGGGACCCCAACCGGTACCAAGCAAGCGACTCCGCTCGGCTTCTGCCGAGCGCATGCACAGCCTGAAGACCGGTGAGCGGGCGGGGTCAAGGCCGTCAGCCGCCGGAGGCGGTGGCGCGCAAGCGCCAGCCTTGAGGCCGGCCGATCGCCGGGCTACTTCAACACAGTTGCTCCCCGGAGACGAGTTCCTTCTTGCCTCCGTCACCTCCGCGAAATGCACGGCACCGCGCCGGTTGACGCGCTGACGCCTTCGCAAAGGCTTGACCGTAGCAACGACGGTCAGGACCACACGGTTTCGCCGTACGCAGGCTTCCTGCTTCGCCAGAGACTTCGCGAGGTTTGAGCGTCGTCCGTCGATGCGGTTCGTGCCATGCTCACGAGGTTCATCTCGCCCTGCACGCACAAGCCCGCCTTTAACGCCGCCCGCGTCCACCGCAACTCCCAACCCGCGTTCGTGACGACGTACGACCGCCCCTTTTGTGGGCTGGGATGGGCGACACATACGACAAATCCGAATTTCGGTAAAGTGGAATATTTTTGCGGGAGGGGATTGACATGGATTGAGCTGCTTCGCCAGAACGCCCGCCCTCGAAAAGACAGCGAACTCTAGCCGCCAGACCATTCGGTCATGGAAGGAATGGTGACCTGTTTGCGACCTTGCGATCCCACTCGTCGACTCTCTCGAACCACACTGCATCCCAAAGCATTTCGAGATGTTTGAACAACCATTCCCCCCATTCTAAAGGTGAGGGATCGACCGAACGGATTCTGGGTTCAACATCTGCCGCGGCGGCCAATGCGAGTTGAACCAGATCTGCGAGCTCACTTAGCGCTCCATCTTCGAAAAATTCTGCTTGGTCCCACCATCTCCAGCCACCTGCATGCGCCCCAAAATTATTTCTCAGAAAACGCGAATACTCAGCCGCTCGTCGAAGCTGAGCGGGCAACCCGAGATTTCGGAACGTCTCGTCTAGGCTGGGCTCGTTCGGAAAATGAAACCTGTCGCGCACAAATCTAGCGATCGCCTGCAGGGCGCAATCAAAAGCAACAACCGATTCCATCTCAAAATTGGCCGCTCGCAAGCTCTGCGCTCGAAGGAAATAGAATATGGCCTGATGCAGTAACGGGTCGAGAGTATTTCTTCTTAGCCAAGGAGAATTGCTTGCCACAACCCCTTCTGTCGAACAGGCAGATGAGCCCCATACCGCAATGGCACTGGTCTGCGCTTCTGCGAGAGCGCTCTCCGCCGACTCAAATGGCCTCACTTGCCCGTAGTAGTTCTTGATCGCCCGGCTCCCAAATGGATGCAGTACCCTCTGGTTACTCTCCCAGAGCATCATGAGAACTGATGCGACGTACGACCTATGAATATACTGACGCGCATAGTGCAGCAGCCACGTGAGTATCTGATATACTTCTTCATCCTTCAGTATCTTTGACCAACCATTCGCCCATGAAGGCACAATCGTTGTAATGGCGACGCAATCTCGGCACTGAAATGCCCGAAAACCCTTACTCTCGATCAACACGTCGATTCCGCTGCTTCCATCCAGCGCGACCGTGTAAACTTCGAACCAGTCTCTGCGTGCGGGGAGCTCCTTCGAAATAAGGTCTAACCCGCTTAAGACTTTCAAACGCAATTCGGCAGAATGCTGGGTCGTGTCGAGCCACCGCGCAACTCGCGTCTTTGCAATAGCGAAGTGCTTTTTACTGATCTGTGCGGCGGTCATCCCCGTCCTCAACGCTCAGTCCTGTGTGTGCCAGCCGGCCTTCGTTGATTGAAACCTCCAAGCCGATCCAATACCGTAGTCGAAATCATGGACTATCACGAGTCAGACTTGTGCACCGTCACCGTAACTCTCGCCCCGCGGAGGTGATGGACCCAAGGCCATGCAATGGACCCGCGAAGCTGCTCCGCCGTCTTCTCGCCCCCATTGTCATTCAGGAAGTTAGATGGGGCGCTACGGTGGGCAAAGTTCCCAAAGGTTTCGTGTGATCGCTCGACGTCTCCTGCAACGCGACTCTCGTCATTCTATTTCGCGCCGCGCTCTCCTCGGTGGATTTATGTCGGCAGGGACCGCCCTCGCGCTCGGCGGATGCGCCGGCTTGGGTGCGACCGGGGCGCGTTTCGACGCGTCATCGCTCTCGCTTGACCCCACATTGCTCGTCGCTACCACGCGCAAGCCCGTGAACGGTGGTCGCGCGAAACCCTGGTTCGGGCCGGAGCGCGCAACCAACATGATGGTCGCGCGGGCGAAGCTGATGGCGCCGGACGAGAGCCGACTTTCTCTCGCCTCAGTCGGATTTGGCGACTGGCGCCTTGATCGGCTCGAACCGGTGTCGGCAGACGTTGGCGATCTCGTGGCGCAAGCCGGCGGAGGAGACGTGCTGATCTATGTGCACGGCTTCAAGCAGACCTTCGAGACGGCGGTGCTGGATGGCGCCCATCTCTCCGATGGGATCAAGTTCCGCGGCCGGACCATGGTGTTCTCCTGGCCCTCCAAGGCAGGACTGTTCGACTATGCCTATGACCGCGACAGTGCGATGTGGTCCCGCGACGAGTTCGAGCGCGTGCTCTCCGCACTCGTGTCGGCGCCAGGCACCGGCCGCGTGAACATCGTTGCGCACAGCATGGGAACCATGCTGGCGCTCGAAAGCCTGCGTCAGCTCTATGCGCGATACGGCGACACAGTGACGAGCAAGATCGGCGCGGTGGTGTTTGCCGCGCCGGATATCGACATGGACGTGTTCTCGTCAGCGATCCACCGCATCGGTCCGCTTGCCGGCAAGATCACCGTGATCGCCTCCACGAACGATCGCGCACTGGCGCTGTCGGGACAGATCGCAGGTGGAATGACCAGGGTCGGCGCCGCCGAAAAAGCCGTCATCGCGCGGCTCGGTGTACGCGTGGTCGATGCCTCGCAGGAAGGCTGGGGCATCATCAACCACGATCTGTTTCTATCGAATGCAGAAGTACAGCGGGTGATCCGCCGCTCGATCGACGGCACGATCGCGTAAGGGAGTGGCCGCCCGGCATGAGTTTGATGCGTCGCGATCAATGACGCCGAAGCGACAACCAACTACGATGGCAATTTTCGCTCGGAGATGATCCGCACCGGCGGAAAGGCGACGCAATCCACCACATCGAACAGCACTTCAATTCGTCGCTCGAATGAGCGTGCGAATGCAAGGGCGTCACCGCGACATTCATCGGCGATGCGCGTGCCGAGCGTGCAATGCGGCGTCCACGTTCCCGGCCGGTAATGAGGACGACAATGTGCCGGGTCGATTGCGGCGCTGATAGAGCTGTGGATGCGGGTTAGCGCCTCATTGCAGGTCGGCTCCACCCAGAGAACGAGTGGCGAGCCTTCGAACCAGCGAATACGTTTGAACTCGATGCGCAATTGCGGTTCATCGACGACGGCCGCCTGCATGGCGTCCCATGCGGTCTTCTCGTCGATGGCAGGCGGATCGTAGATGGCAAATGTGAAATGTGGCCGATAGCCCAGCGTACGCATCGATGGCTCGACCTCGAACGCGGCAACCTGATCCCACAGACGTTCTATCTCGCCAGCGGAGGCATGGTCGGCCCGGATGTTGATGGCAAGTGCCACAGACTCACCCTGTGGGCGGAACAGTCAATCGCCAAACGGAGGCCGATCGACTCTATAAAGGTGGCGCTCCCTAGGGGAATCGAACCCCTGTTTCAGCCTTGAGAGGGCCGCGTCCTAACCGCTAGACGAAGGGAGCGTTGAGGGAGAGGACATAGCCTCGAATTTTGCCGGCGGCAAGCGGGGATCGAGGGGTTTTAGACGCGCAATCGGCGTCGTCCTGGCGAAAGCCAGGACCCATTACCCCGTATGCGGATGGTTAAGACCGATCGGAGTGGCGATCTCGTTCACGCAACCGGATTCGGTGGTTATGGGTCCTGGCTTTCGCCAGGACGACGGCTGAGGCGAGTTCCGCGCCCCAGCCCCCGCGTTACGGCTCATTGGCGAATTTCAGCTTTCCGGCCGGCCTCAGAGTATGGGCATCGAAGGTGCGGATCTCGGTGACGCCGCCGACATCGAGCGTGATCACGAGCCGGTCGCCGGCCACACCGCTCGAGACGATTTTGGCGCCCTTGGGCAGGGTGGCGGTGACGTCGCCGACAGGCTCGGGCGCCCTTCCCTCGGACTTGAAAAGGCGGTAGCCCACCGCGATCAGCACGGCGCAGATTGCCAGCGCCGTGGTCAACCCCGCGATCAGCATCATCCGCCGCACCCGCGCGAACAGCGCGGCCTGCTCGGGGCTCGGGTCGGGAACAGCGGTATCAGACGTCGTCATGGAAAATTCTGGCTCTGCGCAAAGGTTGGAGGTGGTCGTCGAGGGCTCCGAGGGCTCGACCCGGCTCGACCGCGTGCTGGCGGTGCACCTTGCCGAGCTGTCGCGATCGAGGCTGAAAGCCCTGATTCTGGCGGGCGCGGTGAGCCTCAGGGACGCCGCGATCCGGGACCCCGCTTATCACGTCGCATCCGGCGATACGATCACAATCGACGTGCCGGAAGCGGCCGCGCCGGAGCCGAAAGGCGAGGATATCGCCCTCGACATCGTGTTCGAGGACGACGACATCGTCGTCCTCAACAAGCCGAAGGGGCTGGTGGTGCATCCCGCGGCGGGCCACGAGACCGGCACGCTGGTGAACGCGCTGATCGCCCATTGCGGCTCATCGCTGTCGGGCATCGGTGGCGTCCGCCGACCCGGCATCGTGCACCGGCTGGACAAGGACACCACGGGGTTGATGGTGGTCGCCAAGAACGACCTCGCGCATGCCTCGCTCACCGCGCAATTCGCCGACCACGGCCGCACCGGGCCGATGCGGCGCGGCTACATGGCCTTCGCATGGGGGCTGCCGGGCCGCCATCGCGGCACCGTGGACGCGCCGATCGACCGCCACCCGCATGCGCGCGAGAAGATGGCGGTGCGCCAGGGCGGCCGCGAGGCGGTGACGCATTGGGAGCTGCTGGAGAGTTTTAACGGGCGTGACGGCAAGCCGATCGCGACGCTGCTCGCCTGCGAGCTCGAGACCGGGCGCACCCACCAGATCCGCGTCCACCTCGCCCATATCGGCCACCCCCTGATGGGCGATGCCGTCTACGGCCCGCATTTCAAGACCAAGGCAAACCAGCTGGCGCCTGAGTCGCAGGCCGCCCTCGCCGCGCTGGGGCGGCAGGCCCTGCACGCTTACCTGCTGGTATTGGAGCACCCGAGGACTGGAGAATTACTCCACTGGGAGACGCCTCTGCCGGAGGATTTGCTTCTCCTTCAGGGGGCCCTGAAAGCGGCGCAATGACGCAGGCCGCTTCAGAAATGCTTTACATTACAAAAAGTTATAGCTGCCACACGGGGACGTGACGTCAGCAATCCTTCCCTTTTTGCCTCCCGATGGAGTATATTGCGCTTGCGTTGAAGACCAACGCGGAACATCGCAGCACCGATCGGCTTTAACCAAGCGGTCGTCTGCCTGGCCCGCCGCTATCGGGGGCCTGAACCTGTTTGGAGGGCGCACTATGGCCCGTACAGCTACCCTGCCGGTCCTTAATGGCGAATCCGGCCTTTCCCGTTACCTCGGCGAGATCCGCAAGTTTCCGATGCTGGAACCCCAGCAGGAATACATGCTCGCCAAGCGTTGGCGCGAGCACGATGATCGTGACGCCGCGCACCAACTCGTCACCAGCCATCTCCGTCTCGTGGCCAAGATCGCCATGGGCTATCGCGGCTACGGCCTGCCGATCTCCGAGGTCGTCTCGGAAGGCAATGTCGGCCTGATGCAGGCGGTGAAGCGGTTCGAGCCCGAGAAGGGCTTCCGTCTCGCTACCTACGCGATGTGGTGGATCAAGGCGTCGATTCAAGAGTACATCCTGCGTTCGTGGTCGCTCGTGAAGATGGGCACCACCGCGAACCAGAAGAAGCTGTTCTTCAACCTGCGCAAGGCGAAGAGCAAGATTTCCGCGCTGGACGAAGGCGATCTCCGCCCCGACCAGGTGGCCATCATTGCCAAGCGTCTCGGCGTCACGGCCCAGGACGTGGTCGACATGAACCGCCGCCTCGGTGGCGACGCGTCGCTCAACGCGCCGATCCGCGACGACGGCGAAGCCGGCGAATGGCAGGACTGGCTGGTCGACAATTCGCCCAACCAGGAAGCCATGCTGGCCGAGCACGAGGAGTATGATCACCGCCGTGACGCCCTGAACGGCGCCATGGGCGTGCTCAACCCGCGCGAACGCCGCATCTTCGAGGCGCGCCGCCTCGCCGATGAGCCGATGACGCTGGAAGACCTTGCTGCCGAGTTCGGCGTGTCGCGCGAGCGCGTCCGCCAGATCGAGGTCCGCGCCTTCGAGAAGGTGCAGTCCGCGGTCAAGGGCACGATCGCAAAGGCCGAACAGGCCGCGCTGGAAGCCGCGCTCTAAGCGCGGGTTTCTAGCGCCAGAGATTGGCGGATCGACGAGAGACAGAAAGCCGGCGGCAACGCCGGCTTTTTTTTGCGTGTGAGGCGCAGCATGTTCGCGGGGACGCGGACCAGGCATCTTGAACCGGCGCTGCCGGTCGAGCGACCAAAAGCATCGGGCCGGCAGCATCAA
Organism: Bradyrhizobium sp. WSM471; assembly: GCF_000244915.1. NCBI lineage: Bacteria > Pseudomonadati > Pseudomonadota > Alphaproteobacteria > Hyphomicrobiales > Nitrobacteraceae > Bradyrhizobium > Bradyrhizobium sp. WSM471. The sequence goes on from NZ_CM001442.1 coordinate 6,863,235, forward strand.
GAGAACGGACACGCAGCGTGTCGATCATCCTGCAATCCACCGTCGGCGGCTTCTCCGCCCAGTTCATGCGCAAGCTGCCGCTGGTGGAGCAGGCGATGCGCGAGCACGGACTCGAGCCGTCGGAGTTCGTGATCTCGAAGGACTACGCCTCGACCGCGAGCATCCCGCTCATGGGCCCGTTCTTCTTCAATTACAGCGTCTATTTCGGCGACGAGACATTCACCGTCACCGAGCCGAACGACATGGTGTTCCTGGACTACTTCTTCAAACGCGTGCTGGCGGCGGACGGCCCGCCGGAGATGCCGCGGCGGCCGGGCTTGATCCGGCGGCTGTTCGGCTGGATGTCGGAGCCGGTGTGACTGATCTTCCCCTCGCCCCTTGCGGGAGAGGGTGGATCGCCGCGTAGCGGCGAGACGGGTGAGGGGTTGCCTCCGCGAGCACGCCTCTCACATCGTCATTCGCGGAGAGATACCCCTCATCCGGCGCTTCGCGCCACCTTCTCCCGCAGGGGGAGAAGGGAAAAGACTACCGCCGGCGCGCCCTCTACTCCCCCCAAACCCGCGCCAGCGTCGCGAGCCAGCAGCCTTCGCAATAGCGGGCGTCCTTGTAGTCGATCCAGTTGTGCGCATAGACGTGGTCGAGCGGGATGCCGTAGCGCGCGCGCAGGATCTGGACGAGGATCTTCCACGCCGCGACCTGCGCCGCGGTCGGGCCCGTCGTGACGTCGGGATAGTTGCCGGCGAACTCGACGCCGATCGAATTGTCGCGCACCACCTGGCGATAGGTCGGCTTGTTGTCGATGTACTTGTTGTCGTTGCGGTTGGCGCCGTCGCCATGGGTCGGCACCAGGTGTTCCGCGACCGCCCAATAGACGGTGCCGTCGGTCTCGACCCACAATGTGACGCCGCGACGCGTGGGGTTCTTCGCTTGCTCTTGCGCGCCGCCGCGCGCCGAGCCCGCCGGTCCCTCGGTCTGGTGCACGATGATGTTGCGCCAGGGCCTTGCGTTGCCGACGTCGCCCCATGGCGCCAGCCACACCATCTTCAGGCCGGGAATGTCGGGCGTGCCGGAGGCGCGCGCGAGCTTGGCGAGCTCGGCGTCGGTCGCGGCGGCGGGTGCGATCAGAATGAGAGCGGCGAGAACGGCCGCAAGCAGGCGGGAGATCATGATGCGGGTCCAGTGCGGACCCGACGTTAGCACGCCCTTACGCGAATTTGCGCAAGGCCTCGCCTGGACCGATCGGGTCAGGCATGAGCGGCGGCGCCGGATCGTGGACGGCAAAGTCGTTCTTGCCGTTCTTCTTGGCCGCATAGAGGGCGTGGTCGGCATGCGCGATCAGCCGGTCCGGAAACTGGCCGACGCCGCGGTCCCACTGCGCCACCCCGATCGAGATCGCGATCGGAATGTCGATGCCGGTGCAGGTGACGGCATCCTGGCGGCAGACCTCGAGCACGCGGCGGGCGATCGCAGCCGCCTCGCGCAAGGTCGACGACGGCAGCACGACGCAGAATTCGTCGCCGCCGGTGCGGGCGAGCATGTCGCCGGGCCTCAAACGCGTCTGCGCCATCAAGGTGAAGTGCTGGAGGCAGGCATCGCCCGCGGCATGGCCATGGGTGTCGTTGATGGTCTTGAAGCCGTCGAGATCGATCACCAGCAGCGAGAACGGTTCGTTGCTGCGCTCCGAGCGGGCGCATTCCTCAGCCAGCCGCTGCAACAGGTGCCGCCGGTTGGCGACACCGGTGAGATCGTCGAGCAGCGCGAGGTCGGCAACCTCGTTGCGCAGGCGGTCCATCGCCATCAGCAGGAAGCCGAAATTGAGCGTCATCGACAGGAACAGGAGGCCCAGCACCATGACGGCATGAGACTGCCCTCCGGCGACCGACGAGAAATCGCCGCCGAGCAGATTGCCGATCGCACGGGCCGCGAAGATCGCGATGATGGTGATGATCACGATGCCGGAGAGCCGGGCTCCCGGGCTGGCGCGGCCTTCCGGCGGCGACAGCAGCAAACGCAGCGACAGCGCCAGCGGCAGCGCCTGGCCGAGCGAGTAGCTGAGCATGCGCAGCTGCATGTGATCGTATGCGACCATGAAGAACAATACGCCGCCGAGGCTGAGAATTCCCGTCGCAGCCATGACGCGCCAGGACACCGGCTGGCCGTAGAAGCGCTGAATGCCCATGGCGGCAAGGCAGCTCGCGGCAATGATGCCGACGGCTCCGAGCAGCAGCGGGACAGGCGAAACGACGAAAAGGCGGATCAAGGCCGCCATCGTGCCGGTCGCGCCGACGAAGCACGATGCCATCCAGAACCGCGCGGCCGCGAATTTCGGATAGGAGCGCGTCACGTAGGCCCAGATCAGGCCGAGCGCCAGGAAGTTGACGACGAACACGGTCCAGAGTGTGGGCACGTTCAGCATGGCGCGCGCCACAAGCGCAGCGTCGCGCCCTCCGTCCCTGCCAGCTGTCCGTCCATGACCCGTCCCCGTTTTCTTGCGGGGACAATGCGACCGACGCGCTTAACGGAGTCTCACTGCGATCCGCGAAAACATGCCTTTGGTTTTGGATTCATGAACGGCCAGCGCATTGTCGGATCGTTAGGCATGCCGGCGAAGCGGATTCGCGAGCCAAAATCACCCGAAAACGCATCTGAGCTGTGGATAACGCGATGACACGGATGTGACAGCGCGGGGCAGAAGCGCGCGAATCTGCTGAGCTTGTCATTGAGGATGTTGCGAGGCTGGCCCTCCGCCGAGCATCCCTCGTGTCGCGTTTCACCATTAACCCTGAAGAGGATCCTATGGCTAAGAAAGCGAAGAAGGCGAAGAAGGCGACGAAGAAGAAGGCCAAGAAGGCAGCGAAGAAGAAGTAACGAGGCTTCTTATTCTTTGCCCGGGTGGAGCTCGCTCCGCCCGGGCGTCGGGCAAGAGTTGTGAGTTTGAAAACGGCGGGCGCAAGGCCCGCTTTTTTATTGGCTCCCGCGTTTATTGGCTGGAGAAGCTACCGCTCCGCGAACGCCAGCTTGGCGCCGAGCGCGGCGAAGCCGGCGGCAAAACTCCGGCGCAGCCAGGCCATGACGCGCGGTCTGGAGATGACGCGCTCGCGCACCGAGGCAGCGCAGAGCCCGTAGACCACGAACACCGCAAACGTCATCGCCATGAAGGCGCCGCTCAATTCCAGCATTCGCGCCAGCACATGGCCCTCGTCCGCGGCGATGAACTGCGGCAGGAAGGCCAGGAAGAAGATCGACAGTTTTGGATTGAGGATGTTGATCAGGAAGCCGGTCACGATCACCCGGCCAGCCGAACGCTCGCGGATCTCGCCGTCGACCGCCAGTGCCCCGGTCTCGCGTAGCGCCTGCCAGGACATGTAGAGCAGATAGGCGACGCCGCACCATTTCAGTGCGGCGAAGGCGAGCGCGCTGGTGTGGAGCACGGCGGCAAGCCCCAGCATCGCGGCCATCATGTGTGGCACGATTCCAAGGGTGCAGCCGAAGGCGGCCGCGATGCTCGCGCGCGAGCCGCGGGTCAGCGCGGCGGCCAGCGTGTAGAGCACGCCCGTGCCGGGCGAGGCGACGACGATCAGCGAGGTGAGCAGGAAGGACAAGGTCATGGACAGACCTTATCACCGTACCCCGGACCACGAAAGCGGCCCCGCGGGATCGCCTTCAGGACAGTTGCGCGATCTCGGCCTCGCGGAGCACGTCGAGCGGGGCCCAGGGTTTGGCCCAGAATTTCGCGCCGTCAGGCAGGGCCTGCATCAAGGGGCGGCCGGAGGTGACGATGATGTCGAGCCTGGGGTTGCGGTCCTTGGCGACGTGGGCGAGCTCGACGCCGTTCATGCGGCCCGCAAGCTGGACGTCTGTCATCATCAGGCAGAGCGCGCCGGCCCTCTTCTCCAATACAAGCTCGGCCGCCTCGGCGCTCTCGCACTGAATGACGTCGTAGCCGCTTTCTTCGAGAAGAAGACTGAGCATCTCCCTCTGCATGAGGTCGTCTTCCACGATCAGTGCGGTGGCCCGAAATGGCTGTGCTTGTCCCATCGGCGGCTCCCAATGCTGCCTGTCTTCATCAAGTAACGTAGGTTAAGGTGGGAACAGCGATGCGGTTCGGTTCCAATATGAAAAAATGTAAATCATAGTTCCGTTCGAGAGGCTCGACGGGGGATCATCATGACAGCAATCCGCGGCGCCGCCGCCATCACCGGAGCGGCAAGCGGCATCGGCCGCGCGCTGGCGATCGAGCTTGCGCGGCGCGGCTGCGATCTCGCGCTCGCCGATCGCGACGAGGCCGGGCTGAAGACGCTCGCGGCCGAGATCGGCGCCGCATGCAAGATCAGCCTGCATCGCGTCGACGTCGGCGAGCCCGACGACATCGCGCAGTTCGCGCGTGAGGCGACCACCACACATCCCGCGCTCGGCATCGTCGTCAACAATGCCGGCGTGGCGCTGATGGGCTCGTTCGAGGAGATCGACCAGGCGCAGATGGACTGGCTGTTCGACATCAATTTCTGGGGCGTGGTGCACGGCACGCGCGCCTTCCTGCCGCATCTGAAGACGCTGGGCGAGGCGCACATCGTCAACCTGTCCTCGATCTTCGGCATCATCGCCCCGCCGGGACAGTCAGCCTATGCCGCGGCGAAATTCGCGGTGCGCGGCTTTTCCGAGAGCGTGCGGCACGAGCTAGTGGTGGCGGGCAGCCCTGTCAGGCTGTCGGTGGTGCATCCCGGCGGCGTCGCCACCGCCATCGCCCGCAATTCGCGCACCGGGGTCGGCGTCACCGACAATGCGCGCCGGTCGCAATCGATCGAGCGGTTCGAGAACGCGGCCAAGACCACGCCGAGAGACGCCGCGCTGCGCATCATCAGGGGCATCGAGAGAAACGAGCCGCGCATCCTGATCGGCAACGACGCCCGCTTCATGGACCTCCTGCAGCGCTTCCGCCCGGCAACGTACTGGGCGCCGTTGCAGCGCAAGCTGGAGAAGATGGCGAAGGGGAAATGAGCGGCGCCATCGAATTTCACCGTCGTCCTGGCGAAAGCCAGGACCCATAGCCCCCGAATTCAGTTTGGCGAGGACTGGCAGTTACTCAGCATGTGACTGTGAGTCGTTGTAACAAGTCCCGCCTGGGGTGGGTCCTGGCTTTCGCCAGGACGACGGCGGAGAGACATCACCGCGTCACTGCCCCGCCAGCCGATCGGCAAAATACCCGATCGTCTTGCGATAGATCACCGCCCTGTTCCATTCGCGCATGGCCTCGAAATTGGCGGTGCCTTCGCCGTAGGGCTGGCCCATCTTGAAGCCGCTGGTGTGGAGCAGGTTCGCGGTCGAGGCGAGCACGTCGGGGACGCTGTGGCGGAGATCGACGTGGCCGTCGCCGTCGAAATCGACGCCGTACTTGATGTAGGAGGACGGCAGGAACTGGGTCTGGCCGATCTCGCCGGCATAGGCGCCGATCAGGTCGCGCAGCGGCAGGTCGCCGCGCTGCACGATCTTCAGCGCCGCGAGCAGCTCGCCCTGGAACAGCTCCGTGCGGCGGCAGTCATGCGCAAGCGTCGCCAGCGTGCGGATCACCGGCAGCTTGCCGATGTCGCCCTTGCCGAAATCGCTCTCCAGCCCCCAGATCGCGACCAGGATGTAGCGGGGCACGCCGAACTGCTGCTCGATGCGTGAGAGCAACGCGGCGTGGCGCTGCAACATCGCACGGCCGCCATTGATGCGGCCGGGGCCGACGCGGGTCGAGACATACTGCTCAAAGCTCTTGTTGAAGGTGTAGCGCTGGCGCCGGTCGAAGGCGAGCACCGCGCCGTCCTGCTGCACACCGCTGAGCGCCGCGCTGGTTACGCCCGCCGAGACGCCGGCAGCTTGCGCTTCCGAGGTCATGCTCGCGACAAAGCTATTGAAGTCGCCGCCGCAGCGCGCGGCTTGCGCCGATCCGCCGGCCAGACAGGCGATGACGGCGATGGCGAGGGCGTATTTCGACATTCGGATGAATCCTACAGGGAATGAGCGGGGAAGGCAGCGCGCGATCATGCCCGGGAACCGGATTCGCGTCAAAGCGGCAAATCCTCGCCAGAACCGATCGCTGCCTGCCTGCGACAAAACAAATGCGCTCGCCCCCTCCCCAACCGATCGAGATGACCATGTCTATGTCCATGTCGCGCCGCATGCTCGGCGTCCTCGCATCGCTCTCCCTCACCCTGACGGCCGCTTCCGCGCAGACGCGCGATGTGGCAGGTGGCCGCGACTATCCCGGCATCGGCCGGTTCGCCGGCAGCGTCATCACCGGCTATGCGATGAAGGATTTTGACGCGGCGCGGATGCAGGCGGCTCCCTTCAGGGACGGTCAGCCCGTCGATGCGCGGCGGCTCGAGGGCCGCGTCTTTCGCATCGCCTATCGCACCAATCCCGGCCCCTCGATCCTGGAAGTGTCGCGCAATTTCGAGACGCAGCTGGCGAAAGCCGGCTTCGAGACCCTGCTCGCCTGCGACACCGATGCCTGCGGCGCCATTCCCTTTACTGAAGCTATCGACACGCTGCCGGTGCCGCAGATGTGGGTCGATGGTTTCAACTACCGTTACTACGCCGGCCGCAAGACCGAGGGCGGGCGCGAGACCTTCGCCAGCGTCCTGGTCAGCCAGAACAACCAGGACATCACCGCGCAGGTCACCGTCGCCGAGCTCGGGGCCATCGCGAACAAGATGGTGGATGCCGCCGCGATGGCGAAAGGACTCGGCGAGACCGGCCACATCGCGCTCTACGGCATCTATTTCGACACCGACAAGGCGGTGCTCAAACCGGAAAGCCGCCCGACGCTGGAGCAGATCGCAAAGCTGCTGACGAGCCAGCCGCAGCTCAACGTCTTCATCGTGGGCCACACCGACAGCCAGGGCGCCTATGAATACAATCTCGACCTGTCGAAGCGCCGCGCCGAAGCCGTCGCGGCCGAGCTGGTGAAGAGTTTTCGCATCGCTCAGGCGCGATTGCGCACTGCCGGCGTTGGATTGCTGGCGCCGGTCGGATCCAATGCAACGGACGCGGGCCGTGCGCTGAACCGACGGGTGGAGCTGGTGGCGCCGTAGGAACGGTGCATGCGGCGCGCGCAATGTGATGGGAACAACGCTACGTGTGGAGCGCGGAACTCATTATGTTGGGCATCGCAACTTCTGCACGCGGGGAATACGTGCAGGCAAACGCGCTTGCCGACAAGGCGCGCACCGATCGCTGCATTGCGAGAGGAGGAAATATGAACAAAGTGATTTGGCTATCCAATCAATTGCTGTGACGCTGATCGAAACGCGATGTCGCGACCATTGCATATCCGATGCGCTCACTGCGACATCGCAGCGCCAACGATTTGCCTTGCCATGGCATGGCGCCGGTTATAAACTTCTATTCTAGGTTGTCGCCCCGCCAGCCCCGGGCGACACTGAAGACCAAAATAAACGGCGGGCTTCGCGGCCCGCCGTTTGTTGAGGCAAGGGTGAGGCAAGGCTGAAGTTAAGGGTCCCCTCGAAGGAGCGCATCGGGTTTTACGAAGCGTCGGACGCTTCCGCCCTGCATCCGCGCCGCTCGCAAACGGGTTCGTCGATCGATCGCGTAGCCGGTTCTGCCGCCGCAGCGCCCCGCGGCCAGCCCCCGGAAACCTGCCAAAGTCATTTGACTATGGCCCCCTGATCGACGAAAAGCCGGCCATGGCCAAAAAACCCGGAACCAATCCCAAGGGCGAATTCGCCTTTTTCAACGTCTTCTATGAAGACGGCTCCCAACGCTCCAACCGGCGCGTCCCCGCCGAATTGCTCGGCGGCCTCGACGGCGACGAGCCGGCCCGCGCCTACATCATGGAGCAGGACCGCGAGATCGCCGAAAAATCCGGCCGCCCGGCGCTGGAGATCAAGAACCTCGAGCGGGTCGGCGCGAAGAAGAAGTAGGCTTCAGCCCCATCCACGTCTTTGCGAGCGAAGCGAAGCAATCCACGTCTCCACATGCTGCGCGATGGATTGCTTCGCTCCGCTCGCAATGACGGGGCGAGAGCGGAAGCTAAAACAAAAACGGCGGGCCTTGGCCCGCCGTTTTGCTTTGAATCGATGTTCGCGCTCAGTTATCCAAGAAGCTCCGCAGCTTCCGCGACCTCGACGGATGCTTCAGCTTGCGCAGGGCCTTCGCCTCGATCTGACGAATACGCTCTCTCGTCACCGAGAACTGCTGGCCGACTTCTTCCAGCGTGTGGTCGGTGTTCATGCCGATGCCGAAGCGCATGCGCAGCACGCGCTCTTCGCGCGGGGTGAGCGAGGCCAGCACGCGCGTGGTGGTCTCGCGCAGGTTGGACTGGATCGCGGCGTCGATCGGGAGGATTGCGTTCTTGTCCTCGATGAAATCGCCGAGGTGTGAATCCTCTTCGTCACCGACGGGCGTCTCCAGCGACAACGGCTCCTTGGCGATCTTGAGGACTTTTCGCACTTTCTCCAGCGGCATGCCGAGCTTTTCGGCCAGCTCTTCCGGGGTCGGCTCGCGACCGATCTCGTTGAGCATCTGGCGCGAGGTGCGCACGATCTTGTTGATCGTCTCGATCATGTGCACGGGGATGCGGATGGTGCGCGCCTGGTCGGCGATCGATCGGGTGATCGCCTGCCGGATCCACCACGTCGCGTAGGTCGAGAACTTGTAGCCGCGGCGGTACTCGAACTTGTCGACCGCCTTCATCAGGCCGATGTTGCCTTCCTGGATCAAGTCGAGGAACTGCAGGCCGCGGTTGGTGTATTTCTTGGCGATCGAGATCACGAGACGGAGGTTGGCTTCCACCATCTCCTTCTTGGCCTGGCGGGCTTCGCGCTCGCCCTTCTGCACCGAGTGCACGATCTTGCGGAACTCGATGATCTCGAGGCCGGTCAGCGCCGCGAGCTGATGCACCTCGTGGCGGAGGTCCTTGATGCGGTCCTTCTCGTGATGGACGAAGTTCTTCCAGCCCTTCGCCGACAGCTTCGAGACACGGTTGAGCCAGCGCGGATCGAGCTCCGAGCCGGTGTAGTTGCGCAGGAAGTCCTCGCGCGCGACGCCGTGGCTGTCGGCAAGGCGCATCAGGCGGCCCTCATGCGAGACGAGGCGCTTGTTGATGTCGTAGAGCTGCTCGACCAGTGAGTCGATACGCGCCTGGTTGAGGCGCAGCGACTTCACCTCGACGATGATCTCGTCCTTGAGCTTGCGATATTTGCGCTCCTGGTGCGGCGAGAGCGAGGGGCCGTGCGAGGTGCTCTCGAGCTGGTTCTGGATGTCCTGCTCTTGCAGCTTGCGCAGCTTCTTGTAACTGTCGGCGATCTTGTCGAAGATCTCGACGACCTTCGGCTTGAGCTCGGCCTCGATCGCCGCAAGCGACATCTGGTTCTCGAACTCGTCGTCCTCGTCCATGTCGGCTTCGGCGGCGGACTCCGCGGGATCCTTCGCGGCTTCGCCGGCATTGCCCGGCGCAGGCGCGGCGCGGAACGGGGTCGGCGCCGGCGGTGCGGCCGGCGGCGCGACATGCGCGGGCGCGGCGCCGGTGACCTGGCCGCCTTCGGCCGTCGCTTCACCGGTCTCGCCGTTGGGACCCGCGATCATCGCATTGTTCATGCCGGCCTTGGCGTCGGGCCCGGCGTAGGTGGCTTCGAGATCGATGATGTCGCGAAGGAAGATCTTGCCTTCGTTGAGCTCGTCGCGCCAGATGATGATGGCCTGGAAGGTCAGCGGGCTTTCGCACAGCCCTGCGATCATCGCCTCGCGGCCGGCCTCGATGCGCTTCGCAATCGCGATTTCGCCTTCGCGCGACAGCAGCTCGACGGTGCCCATCTCGCGCAGATACATGCGCACGGGATCGTCGGTGCGCTCGCCCGGCTCGCTCTTCTTGACCTCGGTGACGGCCTTCTGGGTGACTTCGACGAGCTCGTTGTCGGTCTCGTCCTCGCCGCTCTCGTCCTTGTCTTCCTCGCCTTCGCTATCGTCGGCTTCGGTGACGTTGATGCCCATGTCCGAGAGCATGGACATGATGTCCTCGATCTGCTCGGGAGAGGTCTGGTCGGACGGCAAAACTTCGTTGAGCTGATCGAAGGTCACGAAGCCGCGCTTCTTGGCCTGCTTGATCATCTTCTTCACGGCCGCGTCGGACAGATCGAGCAACGGCGAGGGCGCGTCCTGGGAGTCCTTCTCCGGCGCGTCCGCTGCCTTGTCGTCTTTTTCCTTGTCCTTCGCCTGCAGCGTCTTTGCCTTGGTGGCCATCCATTGCTCCTAAACGCGTTTCACACAGACGTTCGCCGCGCCCGCGTGAAATCACTTGAACCTGTTGCTCGATGCTCTCGCTTCGTCAGATCTCGACACGGAAAGGGCGGCGCGGACCTCTTGTCGCCACCCCCGACCTTTCACTCGCCGGATTTGCCTAACGCTTCGTAGAGCCTCTTTGTCGCAGCGGAAGCAGGTGTAGTGCCAACAGCAATTGCGCGGATTCATTCCTGACGCGTCTGTTCTGCCTGCGGCCGCCTGGTGGCCAAAGTGCTACAAGACCGTTAAGCCTCGATTAACCCTGTTTTTGCCGCCAAACCTCGGATTTGGCGAGTCTTTTAGCGGTTCCGGTCCCGGCCGTCCGCATGATTCTTTCATCACACGCTCTTCTGGAACCGGCCCGACAGCTCGCCAAAACCCTCGATCAGGGCCTCGGTGCCGTCGACTTCGCCTATCCGAGCCTTGACGTCGCGCAGCCACGCCATGTTGGCCTCGCTGGGATCCTCCCCCAAGGCCATCTCGGCGTCTTTCAGCTCTCTAAGTAGTGAATGGTACTGCCGATGCAAGGCGACCAGCTGATGCCAGGTGGAGAGAACGTCGTCCCGTGCGGCGCCCTCGCGGGCGCCCCACACCGCCGCGGTCGTGATGCCGCCCTCAACCCGTTGAAGCGCTTGCGAAAATCCACCCTTCTCAAGGTCACTGCGCATCTTCTCGGCCAGCTCCCCGGGGTCCGGCGAATGGTGATGGTCGTTGGCGAAGGCGGCGATGATGCCGGCCCGGAGCTTGTGGACCTCAGGATGGGCGAGCTCCAGGGCCGCGACTTCCTCGAGATGGTCGTGCAGCAGCCAGGGATGGTTGATCAGGATTTGCAGGATCAGGGCCTCGCGGCGGGAAATCGCGCTGCGCTGGCCGCGCATGATCGGGCTTGCCGCGAGCTGCGCGCTCGCCGCCTGGTAGGGTCCGGAGGGCAGCTGGATCGGACCGGGCGGGCCGCGGCGGCCCCCAAATCCCTGGCCGCCGAATCGATTCGCGCCGCCCCCACCGCGGGGCTGGAACTGGCGACCGCCGGGCCCGGGGCGGAAATTGCCACGGCCGCCGCCAAAGCCGCCGCGCCCGCCTTCGGGGGCAAAGGCGCGCTGAAGCCGCTCGGCGAGATCCTGCCGATAGTAGCGCCGCACCACCTCGTCGCGGATGCCGTTGGAGAGCTCCTTGATGCGCGCCTCCAGTGCTGCGCGACGTTCGGGCGTGGCGAAATTGCCGCCTTCGAGCTCGCGCGACCAGATCATCTCGGCGAGCGGACGCGCCGCCGCGATCACCTCCTCGATCGCGCCGCGACCGCCGGAGCGCACGAGATCGTCGGGGTCCTGACCCTCCGGCAGCAGCGCAAAACGAAGACTCTTGCCCGGCGCGAGAAACGGCAAGGCAAGATCCGCGGCACGATAAGCCGCCTTCTGGCCGGCGCGGTCGCCGTCGAAGCAGAGGATCGGCTCGTCCGCCATCTTCCAGAGCAGCGCGAGCTGGTTTTCGGTGAGCGCGGTGCCGAGCGGCGCCACGCTGCCGGCAAAGCCCGCGGTGACCATGGCGATGACGTCGACATAGCCTTCGACCACGATAAGCGCGCTGCCGTCATGGGTGGCTTTGCGCGCCGTCTGGTGGTTGTAGAGATTGTCGCCCTTGTGGAAGAGCGGCGTCTCCGGCGAATTCAGGTACTTGGCCGGAACGTCCTTCTCCAGCGCGCGCCCGCCGAAGGCAATGACGCGGCCACGCAGATCCGTGATCGGAAACATCACGCGATCGCGGAAGCGATCGTAGGGCACCGGGATGTCGTTGCCGGCCACCAGCATGCCGGTCTCGACCATGTCGTCGACGGAGACGCCGAGCTTGCCGAGATGCTCCTTCAGCGCGAAGCGATCGGGCGGCGCATAGCCCAGCCGAAACTGCAATTGCGTCGCCGGCGAGATCGCGCGGTCGGCGAGATAGCCGCGCGCCTTGGCGCCGACGCGCGAGGCCAGCGTCTCGGCGAAGAATTTTGCCGCAAGATCCATGACGTCATGCAGCGAGCGGCGCCGCTGCTCCTGACGCGCCGCATCCGGCGTCACCGCCGGCAGCGGCAGGCCCGCCATGTTGGCGAGCCGCTCCACGGCCTCCGCGAACGGCAGGCCGTCGGTCTCCATCATGAAGCTGATGATGTCGCCGTGCTTGCCCGAGGAGAAGTCGTGGTAAAAACCCTTCTGGTCGTTGACGTAGAAGGACGGCGTCTTTTCCTGCTGGAACGGCGACAGTCCCTTCCACTCCCGCCCCGCCTTCTTCAGCTTGACGCGCTTGCCCACGACTTCGGAGACCGAAAGCCTGGCACGCAGCTCGTCGAGGAATTGGGGCGTGAAGCGCATCAGATTGATTTCTGGGGTGAGTCGGGCGTTTTGCCAACGAATAGGCATATAAGGATGGCCCCGGGAAATACGAAGCACTTGGGGCTTCTCCCGGCTATTCACAGGTCGAAGATTCGACAGAGGCCTTGAACCCGGCCCGGTTCCACGCCTCCATGGGCGATGTTCAGGACCTTCCGAGGCGGCCAGAGCGGGGGTTGGCGCATCACCTCGATTTCCCCGGTGACGGGCGAGCCGCTGCCCTTTATGCCGGCGCTGTCGGTCACCGACAGCGAGGCCATCGCGCTGCCGCTCGTGCCCTCGCGCAATGCCTGGCGGCTGGTCGGCGCCGCAAGCAGCTTGCGCTACACCGAGCGCGCCGAGAAGCAGCAGCTCATTGCCGTGCAAGCCGGCCTCGGCCGGCTGGAAGCGACCAGTGCGGCGCTGATCCCAATCCGCAAGTCGCAGGCCTGGTGGGATCTGACCCAGGAAGAGCGCCGCAGGATCTTCGAGGACAAGTCGCATCACATCGCGAGCAGCCTGCGCTACCTGCCCGCAATTGCACGCCAGCTCTATCATTGCCGCGACCTCGGCGGGCCCTTCGATTTCCTGACCTGGTTCGAATTCGCGCCCGCGCACGCCTCGCTGTTCGAGGAGCTGGTGGCGATGCTCAGGCGGACCGAGGAGTGGACCTATGTCGAGCGCGAGGTCGATGTGCGCGCGGTGAAGGAAGTGCTGTCGGCCTAGTGATCGAGGAAGCGGCCGGATTCGATGCGCGGCAGATCGGTGACCGGCCAGTTGTAGATGTAAGTCCAGGCCGGTGCCGTCACGCCATCTGCGTCTGTCACGTCGACCAGTCTGCGCAGATATTCGGTCGGCTCCGGAAAGCCCTCGCCGCAAGCCTCGTACATGTCGAGCTCGCGCAAGAGTTCGTCGGGCACGCGCAGGTGAAAGAGTTCGCCGTGGATGCGGTCGGACGGCACATCGGAGAGCAGCAGCCCCGGATAATGCTTCACCAGAACGAGCCGGCCACGGCAGGTCGCTTCACCCAGAAAATCCGCGTGGCCCGCAAGCAGCCGCGCCATCGGATGATCGAAGCCGCGCATCAGCGTGCCGTAGACGAAAAGACGATTGGAGGTCATGGGGGCTCTATAGCTGCGAATGATGCGGAGCAACAGCGCCACACATTCCAGTGTCGTCCTGGCGAAAGCCAGGACCCATAGCCACCGAACATGGGAACGGCAACGCTATGGCCGTCGCACCACGCTGACAGTCGGAGTAATGGGTCCTGGCTTTCGCCAGGACGACGACGGTGAGCGGCTACGAAACCTCCGCCTCCAGCTCCTCGCCGCTGCGTTGCTCGTCCGACACCACCCTGATGGTCACGTCCATGGCGTCGAACGCGCCCGCAGGGCCGATATAGACGCCGTGCAGCGGGATCGCCTGGCGCGGATCGCGTGCGACCGCAACGCGGATGAGATCGCGGGTGCCGACGATGCCGTTGGTCGGATCGAACTCGATCCAGCCCGCGCTCGGCAGGTAGACCTGCACCCAGGCATGGGTCGAACCACCGCCGACATGGCGCTGCTCGATATCCTCCGGCAGGAAGATGTAGCCGGAGACGAAGCGTGCGGCGAAGCCGAGATGGCGCAGCGCCTCGATCATGAACAGCGCGTAGTCGCGGCAGGTTCCGCTACCGGACTGCAAGGTGTCGAGCGGATGCTGCGTGCCCAGTTCGTGGCGCTTGCGATACTTGAACCGCTCGCGGATGCCGTGGGTCATGCCGCTCAGGATCTTGAAGGTCGGCGTCGGCGCGTCCTCGTCGAGAAAGCCGCGCGCCCATTCCGCGATCTCGCCGTCGGGATCGGTATATTGCGGCGTGATGTAGTGGACGAGGTCGGGAAACTCCTCGTCGTCATACGCGAACGGATAGAAATAGGCCGAGTCGTCCGGCGTCAGCGCGAACTCCTCCACCGGATTGTGCTCGACGGTGACGTGCCAGTCGAAGACCAGCGTGGCCGCGCGCTCGTCGAAATTCGCGATCGCGACGGAATTGCCGAACACGTCGTGGATCCAGTGCAGCGACATCGGCTCGGGTGAGATCTCGAGCCTGGAGTCGAGCACGCGCAGATCATGCCCGTCGCGCGGACGCAGCATGATCCTGTGTTCGCCGAACGCCACGGGGCGGGTGTAGCGATATTCGGTCTTGTGATGAATCGTCAGCAGCGGCATCGTCAGGCAATCATGGTGATGTCGGGCGGACCAATCTATAGCAATCCCGCCCGATTCTTCGGGGTGACTGCTGTTTCATTAGGCAATCAGGATGGCTTTAGACACAATCGAGGCGACCAATCAACTCCTCGGCGAGGGTGACGTCCCCCCGGTGCACGAGGTGAATGCGCAAGGGACGTCGCCTTTTTTGCTCACCTCGGACCACTACGGACGGGTCCTGCCGGCTGCGCTGGGCGATCTCGGCGTCGCGGGAGGCGAGCTGACGCGGCATATCGCCTGGGACATCGGCATCGCGGGGGTCGCCGACCGGCTGGCAGAGATGCTGGGCGCACATCTGATCGCCCAGCGCTATTCGCGGCTGGTGATCGACTGCAACCGCCCGCCCGCCGCCGTGAGCTCGATCCCCGTGATTTCCGAAGCAACCGCGATCCCGCGCAACGAGGGAATTTCGGAGCAGGAGCGCAAAGCGCGCAGGCGCGAGATTTTCGAGCCCTATCACCGCCGTATCGATGCCGCGATCGACCGCCGCGTGCACGACAAGCGGCCGACGGTGCTGGTGTCGCTGCACAGCTTCACCCCCGTTTACGCCGGCGTCGCGCGTCCCTGGCACATCGGCGCGCTCTACAATCGGGACACCGTGCTGCCGCAGCTGCTGCTCAAGCATCTGCGCGGCCAGGGCGATCTCGTCGTCGGCGACAACGAGCCCTACGCGGTGGACGACCTCACCGACTACACCATCCCCGTGCACGGCGAAGCCCGCGGCCTCGTCAACACCGGCATCGAGATCCGCCAGGATCTGATCGCCGACCAGTCCGGCCAGCAACAATGGGCCGAGCGGCTGGCGGGGATTTTTGCGGAGATCGAACTGGAGCTGCGGGCGCAGAGGCTGGTCGATTAGCCCGATGGCGGCTATTTCGCCCTGGTCAGCGCCAGCCAGATGCCGCCGCCGATCATGAAGCCGCCGGAGATGCGCGACATCATGCGCGTGCGGCGAGCCGAAAAGAACTTTCGAGCGCGCCCGGCGGCGATGGCGTAGAGCGCGTCCGTCATCACTGCCGTGACCATGAAGGTTGCGCCCAGCAGCGCGACCTGCGGGAAGTGGTCGCGGTTCATGTCCATGAACTGCGGGATGAAGGCGCCGAAGAACACCAGCACTTTCGGGTTCGACAGCAGCACCAGGAAACCTTGCAGGAAGAATCCGCCGCGCGGCGGCGCCGGCGGCTGGTCCACATTGACGCCCTCGACCGGCGCCCAGATCAGCTTGACGCCGAGCCAGACCAGATAGGCGGCGCCGGCAAAGCGCACCCAGTCGAACCAGTAGCCCATGGTCGCCATCAGCGAGGTCAGGCCGACCGCGACGATGCCGATGACGATGGCGAGGCCGGCCTGCGCACCGGCCACATTGGTCAGCGCCGCACGCGTGCCGTGGCGCAGGCCGTTGGCGATGACGAGGGTGACGATCGGCCCCGGCAGCAGCGCGAGCGCGACGCAGGCGGCAAGGAAGGCGAGATAGGCTTGCAGAGACATCATGGGGAGGACTCGCTGACAGCGGTTTGGGGCATTAATGCATGGCACTCATTTTCCGTCCAGCGCCGCCGTCACCCACGTCTTCGTCTCGCGTCTCCAGGAACACGAGCACCGCGCGCTGCATCACCATCTTGACAGGCAACCATTCGGTTGCCTATTATCGCAGCCATGGATGAGGTCTTCAAAGCGCTCGCCGATGCGTCACGACGGTCGCTGCTCGACAGGCTTCACGCCAGGAACGGCCAGACGCTGAACGAGCTCTGCGAAGGTCTCGCGATGACGCGCCAGGCGGTGACCAAGCACCTTGCGATTCTGGAAGAGGCCAATCTGGTCACGACCATCAGGCACGGCCGGGAGAAGCTGCACTATCTCAATCCGGTTCCGATCCATCAGATCGGCGAACGCTGGATCAAGAAATTCGAGCGCGGCAAGCTCGCCGCACTCGGCGAGTTGAAACGCCAGTTGGAGAAGCGTGATGAGTAATCCGCAATTCGTCTATGTCACCTACATCGAGACCACGCCAACGAGGCTGTGGGAGGCGCTGACATCGAGCGAGTTCACCAAGCAATACTGGTTCGGCGCCGAGGTCAGATCCGACTGGAAAATCGGCTCCCCTTTCGCGCTGCTGCTGGACGGCGAGACCACCGATTCCGGCGAGATCCTCGAAGCCGATCCGCCGCGGCGATTGTCCTACAGCTTCAAGCACCAGAAATACGAAGAGCTGCGCGGCGAACCGATCTCCCGGGTGGTCTTCACCATCGAACCGTTCGGCTCGCTCGTGCGTTTGACCGTGTTGCATGACGGCTTCGTCGAAGGCGGCAAATATCTCGGCGCCGTTTCCAACGGCTGGCCGGCGATCCTGTCCGGTCTCAAGAGCCTGCTGGAAAGCGGCAAAGAGCTGGCCATTCCGCGCGCAGCCCTCAACAAGGGATTCGATGCAAAATGAAACTCGATCACTTCAAGCCGCTCACCGTCTACACCATTTACATCGCCGCGACGCCGGACAAGGTGTGGGAGGCCCTGACCTCCGCCGAGTTCAGCCGCAAATATTTTTCCGGCTTTGCGGTTGAGTTGGAGCCAAGACTCGGCGGCAAATTCGTCGTGCGCGCGCCTGACGGATCGGAACACATCTCGGGCGATGTGTTCGAATGCGATCCGCCGAACAAGCTGACGGTGACGTGGAACGTCAACTGGCCCGACCTCGTCGCGAAGCTCGGCACCACGCTTGTCACTTACGAGATCGAACAAGCCGGCGAGGCCGTCCGCCTCACCATGAGCGAACGTCACGATCGTTCGCTCAGCGACGACATCCTGTCCGGCGGCCGCACCGGCTGGCCCGCAATCCTGTCGGGGCTGAAGAGCCTGCTGGAAACGGGCAAGGCGCCGCAGATCAAGATGGCGCCGCCGGCGCAGATGCTGGAAGCGTTGAAGGCGATGGGTATCAAGACGCCGTAGCGGGCGAACTCCGCGCCGTCATCGCTTCTTCTTCACCGGAGGTGGATTGATTTCGTCGATCTTGCGACTGCAATCCGCTTCCGAATCGTGCGGACCAGAGACAAAGGTCCCGCTGACCTTGATCGCGTACCAGCCCGACTCGACGCCGAGCCGGAGCGCTTCTTCTGTCTTGACGTGCCGTGGCGAGAGAGCTTGCATCGGTTGAGTTTGCATCGGGTGCTTTCGGTTGGCGTTCGATCTCATGATCGATCGCGGTGAAACCTTCAGGCGTCTGCGGCACGAGGCTGCCGCGTCCAACTCACCCGCTGGAGCGGGCAATATGCGCGACGACCGCTGTTACGACGTCGCTACGAGTCGGCTCCGCCGGTGCGAGGGAATGAGGCGCTTCACGTCGCGCGAATAGTCGTGGCGCTGCATAGGCGCAGAAACGACAGATCTTTCGACATTCCCGCACCGTGCGCGCAATCGCAGCAATTAGCTATCGTTTTCTCGCCCGTGTCGCGCTTTTGAGGCGCCAAATGCCCCGCGCGACCGAATAGGCCGTCAAAGCCTTGTGATCGGCCGCTTCGTAGCCATGTTACGAGCTTAGCCAAGGGAAAATCGTATGAAGCTCCGCGTCGGGTTTGAGATGCTGTACGAATTCCCGCAGCCCACGCCTATGATCATGGTGTTGGGCACGCACTTCACCCGCGCCTCCGACGTCATCGTGCCCGACCTGCTGACCACGAGACCCTCGGTGCCGATCACCCCCTATCGCGACCTCTTCGGCAATTGGTGCAGCCGGATCGTGGCGCCGGCCGGCGCCTTTCGCCTTGCCGGCGATGGGGTCGTGAGCGACAGCGGCCTGCCCGACCCGGCGTTTCCGAACGCAGCTCAGCACGCCGTCGAGGCGCTGCCGACCGACACGCTCGTCTATCTGCTCGGCAGTCGCTACTGCGAAACCGACCGCCTGTCGGATATCGCATGGCAACTGTTCGAGCACACTCAGCCGGGCTGGGCGCGGGTCCAGGCCATCTGCGATTTCGTTCATCGTCACATCGCTTTCGGCTATGAGCACGCACGCGCAACCAAGACGGCGCGGGAGGCCTACGACGAAGGCAAGGGGGTGTGCCGCGACTATGCTCATCTTGCCATCGCGTTCTGCCGCTGCATGAACATCCCGGCACGCTACTGCACCGGCTATCTCAGCGACATCGGCACGCCGAAGCCCTGGGCCGTGGGAGATTTCGCCGGCTGGTTCGAGGCTTATCTCGGCGGAAGCTGGCACATGTTCGATCCCCGCAACAACACGCCGCGGATCGGCCGCGTGCTGATCGCGCAAGGACGCGATGCCGCGGACGTCCCGATCACCCAGACCTTCGGTCCGAATAAGCTGGTCAATTTCAAGGTATGGACCGACGAGGTTGCCTGATGGCAGACAGCAGCGTTGCGCTCAGCGCCGATGAATTTGCGTCCTTGGCCGAGATCGGCAAGGGCAAGGCGCAAGGCGAAATCCCGCAAGCGCACGGCGAGCGCCTGACCAACCTCGGTTATGCGATCAGGCGCCTCGGCGACCTCGAACTGACCTCATCCGGCGCGCGCCGGCTGGCAACGGGCGAATAGCTCGCTGCCGTTGCGTCCGGCTGACTGTTACGCCACCGGCACCACGATCCGCCGATAAAGATGCCAGGTCGCGTGCCCGAGCACGGGCAGCGTCACCACCAGCCCCAGAAAATACGGCAGCGCCGAGACGATCAGGACCATCACGATCACCGCGGCCCAGCCAATCATCGGCACCGGACTCGCCACGACCGCGCGCACGCTCGTCACCATCGCCGTGACGAAATCGACCTCGCGGTCGAGCAGCAGCGGAAACGACACCACGGTCAGCGAAAACAGGATCAGCGACAGCACCGCGCCGACCGCGTTGCCGATGCCGAGGAACAGCAAGCCCTCGTTCGTGGTCAGCACCACCGTCATGAATTCCTGCAGGCTCGAGAACGAGGCATGCAGGCCAAGCAGCAGCGCGATCAGAAGCCGCACCTGATACATCCAGACCACGAACACGAACAGCGTGACGAAGGCCATCCAACCGATCTCGCTGCGCGCGCGCACCGCCGACCAGATCGCGCCGGGCGAGACGGGCTCGCCGCGCTCGCGACGGCGGCTGACTTCATAGAGCCCGATCGCCACGAACGGCCCGAGCAGCGCGAAGCCGGCAGCCAGCGGATAGACCAGATAGACCATGCCGAACGCGGTGAAGCACAGCATGATGGCGATGCCGCCGGCGGCGTAGAGCCCGCCGAAGCAGAGGCCGTAAAGCGGCAGCGCCTGGAAATCACGCAGGCCCTCGACCAGCGCCTCGGCGATATCGGTCGCCGCGACGGGACGCACCACCGGATCGACCTTGCCCGAAATGGACATCAGCTTCCTCCTCCTTGGCCGGCGCGATCTCCGTCGCACACGGATGAGTTCGATCTTAGCGCCCTCGCGGCCGGCGCGCACGCGCGAGTTGATGGCCGGACGACGGTATCCCGAAGCCGCCCGCGCAGACCCGGGAAAACCGCCGCGCCGTCGGCGGCGCTCCCTTTAGGAGGCTCATCCGTGGTGCACGCGGCCCGAAATCTTTCCCCGTCGAGGACTTTTTCGGCCCCTTGCCTATGGACTGAGCGGAGGGTGGTGCCGCAAATTGGGTCTTTGAACGAACGCGCGATGACCAGGATGGACCGTCCCACCGATGAGCTTGCGTACCCGGCTACTGATACTCGTCATCGCGGCCATGCTGGTGCCGGCGAGCCTCGTCGGGTTGCGTTTCGTGCAGAACCGGAGCAGCGAAATCAACGCCGCCCTGGCCAATCTGGCAGCCTCGGCCGACGACATTGCGAGTGATCTGGGCGAGAAGATTCAAGGCACCGCGCAGCTTCATTACGGTCTGGCCCGTGCGCGCGACCTCGACACGCGCGACAAGGCGGCGTGCTCGGCGTTTCTGTCGGATGTGCGCGAGGAATACCCTCAGTTTACGGGAATCCTGACCATCGATCCGGACGGCAGCCTGTTCTGCGACTCGCTGCGGACCAACCGCACGCTCGATCTGAGGGATCGCGCCTATTTCAGGCAGGCCCTGGTCTCGCGCAGCGTCGTGGTTGAGCCGGTATTCGGCCGGCTGACCGGAACATCGGTGCTCCAGATCGCATATCCGGTGCGATCGGAGGCGGGCGCGCTGAAGCTGGTGCTGCTCGCCTCGTTCAACCTGCGCAAATTCGCCGAGTATCACCACAAGCGGCTGCTCGCCGAGAAGGATATCCTGCTCATCGACGCCAAGGGCACCGTTCTCGTCGCCCCCTCGACAGCCGGCTGGTCCGCGCCCGTGGGCGCGTCGATTGCAGGATCCGACCTGCTCCGCTTCGCGACGGCTCCCGATCAAAAAGCATTTCAGGAAGTGACCGATCGCGACGGCCGCACGCAGGTCTGGGCCGTCGCCCACTCGCCTTCGATCCGTGATGCCGGCCTCTACATCCTGGTCGGACGCTCCAAGGACGGATTGGTCGCGGCGGCGAATCGCCGGCTCTACGAGGACATGGCGATCCTCGCGGTGGCCTTGCTGCTGCTGCTGGCCGGCGTATGGATCCTCGCGACAGTGAGCGTCGGCCGCCAGGTCGGGCGGCTCGCCAACATGGCGAAGAGACTCGGGCTCGGAGATCTCAGCGCGCGAATTCCCCCTCCCCATCCGCGCGGCGAGCTGGGCGGATTGATGACCCTGCTCAACGGCACCGCCGAGTCGCTCGAGCAGCAACGCGCGGCCATCGCGGACCTCAACCAGAAGCTCAGCCAATCCCAGAAGATGGAGGCGATGGGCCAGCTCACCGGCGGCGTGGCGCATGATTTCAACAACCTCCTCACCGTCATTCTCGGCAATTCGGAGCACCTTGCCGACAGGCTGGCCGGGAATAAGGAGTTGCACCGGATCGCCGGCGACATCGCGACAGCCGCCGAGCGCGGCTCCGACCTGACGCGGAGCCTGCTCGCCTTCGCGCGCAAGCAGCCCCTGAGGCCGCGAGACATCGACATCAGCGAGAAGATTCAGGAGATGGAGCAGTTGTTGCGCCGCCCCCTGGGCGAGCACATCGAATGCACCTTCGCGCTCGAACCGGATGTGGGGTTGACCAGCGTCGATCCCGGCCAGCTGACGACTGCGCTGCTCAATCTCGTGCTCAACGCGCGCGATGTCATGCCGTTGGGCGGCAGGCTGACCATCGAGGCGCGCAACGCCTCGCTCGGTGAATCCGACCTTGACGTCAACGGCGAGCCGCGACCGGGCGACTATGTCATGGTGGCCGTGACCGACACCGGCAGCGGCATGACCGCCGAGGTGGCGAGCCGGGCGTTCGAGCCGTTCTTCACCACCAAGGAGGTCGGCAAGGGGACCGGGCTCGGCCTGAGCATGGTCTACGGGTTTGTGCGACAGTCCGGCGGACTGGTGCAGATGCAGTCCGCGCCGAGACAAGGCAGCGCCGTCAGGCTGTTCTTTCCCCGCCTGGCAACGACGCCGAACGAGCATCCGTCACCCGCCGAAGAGATCGTCGCGCGCGAAGGAAGCGAGACCATTCTCGTCGTCGAGGACAACGATATGGTTCGAACTTATGTCGAAAGCGAGCTGAAGACGCTCGGCTATCGCGTCATCACGGCCGCAAGCGGCCCGGCGGCGCTCGACGTGCTGCGCCAGTCCGGCGACATCGACCTGCTGTTCACCGACGTCGTGATGCCCGGCGGCATGTTCGGGCCGGAGCTTGCCAGGCAAGCAATCCAGTTGCGGCCCGGGCTCAAGGTGCTCTTCACCTCCGGCTACAGCCAAAATCCGGTCAAGGCGCCCGATGGAATCGGCGATGCCCGCATCCTGACCAAGCCGTTCCGGCGGCGAGACCTCGCCGCGATGCTGCGGTCCGCGCTGTCGACGCCTTCGCGGTAGTCAGGAGCGCGACGCGAGGAGAAGCGCCGCACCCAGATTGGCCACGAACAAGGCCGCGTCGATGACGAAGATCCTGAGCATCGGGCCCTTCAACACGGGCCAGTAAGCCACTCCGACGCGTCCTCCGCGCAGCAGGACCGGAAGGTTGTAGGCGAACTGGCTGAAATGGCAGGCGGCAAAGAACAGGAACAGCACCAGCTGCGCTTCGACCGGCTGGAAGAAGACCGGTCGGGCTGCCAGAAGATAGAGCGACAGAAGGCCGATCGGCAGATTGATGCCGCCGAGGAATGCCACGCTGGCCGACAATGTCGGCGCGATCGGATTGGCGCGCTCCTCGCGCGGTACGAGAATTTTCAGCGTGTTGGCTTGCGCAATGCTGAACTGGATGAAGGCGCCGCCGAACCAGAGCGCGTTGAGGAGCAGCACGATATCCGAAAGACGCATGGCGGAGCCCTCCCACGGCTCGTTGGCCAGGAAAGTGGCAAAGCCCAGTCCTCATGTCAACCATGTTGACGTCAGGAATCGTCAGTTGGTGTCGGCGATCGCCTCCATGACGCCCATCCACGCAGCCGCACCGGTCGCTCCGATGCGATCGAACGCCTCGCGCAGCACCTTGCGCTCGTGGTCCGATGCACGCTGCTCGATGCGCTGCCCCGCGGCAGTCAGGCGCAGCAGTTTCGAGCGATGCTGCTCGGGCGAGCGTTTCGAGTTCACGAGCTTGCGCTCCAGCAACAAATTGAGCGGCCGGTTCAGGGCCTGCTTCGAAATGCCGAGGATCTCGATCAGCGAGCCGATCGCAATATCGGGCCGGCGCGCCACCACGTAGAGGATGCGATGGTGCGGCCGCGACAGTCCCTGCTTGGCGAGATACGCGTCGGCTTCGAGTGTCATCCCGCGCCAGCCGTAATACATGAGCTCCAGCGCCGCATCGAGATCGTGCAGCTTCGCAAGTGAAGCGCGGTGAAGCCCCGCGGCTTGAGACGTCTTTGCCATTGCAGGAAGCTAACCCCTCGTCCGCAGCTCGCGCCGCAGCACCTTTCCGGTAGCGGTCATCGGCAGTGTCTCCGCGAACTCCACGAACCGTGGGTATTCGTGGGCGGCGAGTTGCACCTTGACGAACTCCTGGATCTCGCGCGCGAGTGCGTCGCCGGCGGCGAAGCCCGGGCGCAGCACGATCCAGGCCTTGATCGATTCGGTGCGGATCGGATCGGGGATGCCGACCACCGCCGCCATCGCCACCGCCGGGTGCTTCATCAGCGTGTGCTCGATCTCGGACGGGCCGACGCGATAGCCGGCGGTGGTGATGACGTCGTCCTCGCGGCTGACGTACCAGAAGTAACCGTCCTCGTCCTGCACGCCGAGATCGCCGGTGAGCAGGAACTCGCCGGCATATTTCTTCGCCGTCGCCTCCGGATTGCGCCAGTATTCGAGCATCGTGCAAGGACAGGGCTGGCGCACGCCGATGATGCCGCGCTGTCCCCTCGGCTGCTCCTCGCCTCTGTCGTTGACGATACGGACATCGAAACCCGGCGTCGCCTTGCCCATCGAACCGGGGCGGATCGGAAACAGATTCGCGTTGCTGCCGATCACGAGATTGCATTCGGTCTGGCCAAACACCTCATGCGCGTCGATGCCGAAAGTCTCGCGTACCCAGCCGAGCATCTCGCCCCCGAGGGACTCGCCGCCGGTAAAGATGCTGCGCAGCTTGACGCCGGATTGCGTCACCCCAGCCTGCCGCATCAGCTTCAGCGCAGTCGGCGGCAGAAAGACATTGCGCACGCCGAGATCGGCCATCATCTGCATCGCCGCTTGCGGCTCGAACTTTCGCGCGCGGTGGCCGACCAGGGGAATGCCGTGATACCAGAACGCGAACAGGCCGTTGATGAGGCCGCCGATCCAGGCCCAGTCCGCCGGCGTCCACATCAGATCGCCGGGGCGCGGCAGGAAGTTGTGGCACATCTCGACATTGGGGAGATGTCCGAGCACAACGCGGTGTGCGTGCAGCGCGCCCTTCGGATTGCCCGTCGTGCCCGAGGTGTAGATGATCAGCGCGGGATCGTCCGCAGACGTGTCCACCAGCGTAAAGTCGGGCGATGCAGCCTTGAGCGAATTCCAGAACGATGTCGTGCCCGCCGGCGTTCGTTCGCCAACTATATAGACATTCTTCAGCTCCGGCAGACGGTCGCGAATCTTCGAAAGCTTCTCCCAGCCCCCCGCGTCGGTGACGATCGCCTTGGCTTGCGAGTTCGACAGGCGGAATTCCAGTGCGTCTTCGCCGAACAATGCGAACAGCGGAATGGAGATCATCGCCGAACGGAACGCCGCCATGTGCGCGATCGGCAGCTCCAGCGACTGCGACAGGAACACCGCGACGCGGTCGCCGCGGGCAAGACCATCTGCCTTCAGCACATTGGCGAAGCGGCGCGACATCTCCGCGACCTCGTCGAAGGATGTGCGCGTGATGGCGCCGCTTTCATCAACATAGACCAACGCCAGCCGGCCGGTGCCGTCGGCGTGGCGATCGCAGCAAGCCTCCGCCAGGTTGAAGCGCGCCGGGATCTCCCAGCGGAAATTGCCGTAGAGTTCGTCGTAGGTGCTGGCTTCGGTGAGCATGGGATCGATCCTACCGCACCGTCGCGAAGAACTTGCGGACCTCTCCGACATACAGCTCCGGCTGCTCGAATGCGGCGAAATGGCCGCCCTTCTCCATCTCGCTCCAATGCGTGATGTTGTGGAAGTTCGGCTCCATCCAGCGCCGCACCGGCGTGATGATCTCCTTGGGGAAAACAGCCACGCCCGTCGGCACCTTGACCACCGGCGTGGTCCGGCGTTTGCCGAAGCTTTCCCAATAAAGCCGCGCAGACGAGGTCGCCGTCTCCGTCGCCCAATAGAGCATGACGTTGTCGAGCAGCTCGTCCTTGGTGAAGATGTTCTCGGGATGGCCGTCGCAATCGGTCCAGGCCCAGAATTTTTCCAGAATCCAGGCCGCCTGCCCGCTCGGTGAATCCGTCAGACCATAGCCGAGGGTCTGCGGCCGCGTCGATTGCTGCTTCGAATAGCCGGAGTCGAGGTCAACGTAATGCTTGAGGCCGGCGAGCGCGCGCTTCTCTTCCGGCGTCGGTTCGCCCTCGACCTTCGGTGCGGCGTTGAAGGCGAGCGTGATGTGGATGCCGGCGCAATGCTCGGCGTCCTGCATGCCAAGCGAGGTCGTCACCGCCGAACCCCAGTCGCCGCCCTGCGCGCCATAGCGTGCGTAGCCGAGCCGGTCCATCAGCCTGGCCCAGGTCGCGGCAATGCGATCGACGCCCCAGCCGGTGGTGTTCGGCTTGCCCGAGAACCCAAAGCCCGGCAGCGATGGACAGACGACGTGGAAAGCATCGGCGGGATTGCCGCCATGCGCGGTAGGATCGACCAGCGGCGCGATCACCTTCTGGAATTCGACGATCGAGCCGGGCCAGCCATGGGTGATGATCAGCGGCAGCGCCGACGGCTCCTTCGAGCGCACATGCAGGAAGTGGATGTCGAGCCCATCGATCTCGGTGGTGAACTGTTCGAAGCGATTGAGTTTTGCTTCGCGCGCACGCCAGTCGTAGCCATCAGCCCAATAGGTGCAGATCTCCTGGATCCATTTCAGCGGCGCACCTTGGCTCCAGTCGGAGACCAGCTCCGCCTCCGGCCAGCGCGTCCGGGCGAGGCGCGACTTGAGGTCGGCGAGAATGTCGTCGCTGATGGCGATGCGAAACGGTTCTATGGCAGTCATCGGTTGCTCCCGATTTGTCTATCGGGAGAGAGTAGACCGAACGGGCACCGCATCAAAGGTGCACCTTCTCCCCTTGTGGGAGAAGGAAAGAGAGAGTTAGCCCGTCAGCGCAGCCTTCACCAAACCAGAGGCCTTGCCGAAATCCATCTGGCCGGCGTACTTCGTCTTCAACACGGCGATCACCTTGCCCATGTCCTTCATGCCGGCGGCGCCGGTCTCGGCGATCGCGTCCGAGATCGCCTTCTTGACGTCGTCGTCCGACATCTGCTTCGGCAGATACGCCGAGATCACCGCGATCTCCTCGCGCTCCTGCGCCGCGAGCTCGGCACGGCCGCCCTTCTCGTAGAGCTCGACCGACTCCTGACGTTGCTTGATCATCTTCTGGAACACGCCGAGCAGGTCCGCGTCCGAGAGCGGCGGCTTGCCGCTGCCGCGCGCCTCGATGTCGGCGTTCTTGATGGTCGAGTTGACCATGCGCAGCGTGGACAGCTTGCGCTCTTCCTTGGCCTTCATGGCCTCCTTGACCGCATTGTTGATGTCGTCGCGCAGCATGATCGTGACCCCTTCGCATATCCGACGCCTGATCTAGGCCGTTCGCGGCCCCGAGACAACCGGGGTTCCCAGCCATTCGACCAGCGCCCGCACCGTCGCCGCAGGCTGCTCCGGCTGCGGCAGATGTCCGCAATTCTCCAGAACGACGAGCCTTGCGCCGGCAATGCCCTCCGCCATCTCCTTCGAGAAGGCGTTGGGAATCGTGTTGTCCGCATCGCCCGTCAGCACCAGCGTCGGGCATTTGATCGTGGCAAGCGTCGGCCGTGAATCCACCCGCGCGATGATCGCGGTCTGCTGCCGCAGATAGCCTTCGACGCCCACGTCCTCGCCCTGCTCGTGGACGAGTTGGCGAATGCCGGAATCGTCGCGGCGCGACGGATGTACCAGTTCGGGAAACATCTCCTCGCGCGCGGCACGCAGCTCGCCGCGCCGGGCCCGCTCCATCAGGCCGCGGCGGCGCGCGGTCGCCTCCTCCGTGTCGGGCCGCGCCTGGGTGTTGATCAGCGCGAGCCTGGCCACCCGCTCGGGCGCCTGGCGCATGATCTCGAGCGCGATGTAGCCGCCCATGGAATGGCCGGCGAGCGCGAAGCGCGGCGGCGCCTCGCTCAGCACCCGCCGGGCGATCGCCGCCATGTTGTCGTCGCGAACATGGTTGGCGACCATCACCGGGCCGAACCGCCACAGCGCCGGGATCACCGGCGCATAGATCCGGGCCGAGGAGGCTAGTCCCGGAACCAGCAAAATCGGCGTCGTCTGGTCCATTATTGCCTCCGAAGCCCCCGAATTTGCCGGAAATTATGCCGCGGAGCTTAGGGGCCCAAGGCGACCTGTCAAATATGCAAAAACGCATGTGAATCGCCACATCTCCGCTTTGACGCGGGCGCCCGCGGGGACTATGAACCGGGCTCATGACACAACATGACAACGATCCCGCCTGGCCGGACCACAAACCGACCGCGCTGTTGGTGCTTGCCGACGGTACGGTGCTGGAAGGCTTTGGCCTCGGCGCCGAAGGCCAAGCCGTCGGCGAGGTCTGCTTCAACACCGCGATGACCGGCTATGAGGAGATCCTCACCGATCCCTCCTATGCCGGCCAGCTCATCACCTTCACCTTCCCGCATATCGGCAATGTCGGCACCAATGACGACGACATCGAGACGGTGAACATGGCCGCGACGCCCGGCGCGCGCGGCGTGATCCTGCGCACCGCGATCACCGATCCCTCGAACTACCGCGCCACCAAGCACCTCGACCAGTGGCTGAAGGCCCGCGGCATCATCGGCCTCTCCGGCATCGACACCCGCGCGCTGACCGCGCTGATCCGCAGCAAGGGCATGCCCAACGCCGTGATCGCGCACGCCAAGGACGGCGAGTTCGACCTGCACGGCCTGAAGGAAGAAGCGCGCGAATGGCCGGGCCTCGAAGGCATGGACCTCGTGCCGATGGTCACCTCCGGCCAGCGCTTCACCTGGGACGAGACGCCGTGGCTGTGGGAGAAGGGCTTTGGCCGTCAGGACAAGCCTGAGTTCAACGTCGTCGCCATCGACTACGGCATCAAGCGCAACATTCTGCGCCTGCTCGCCGGCGTCGGCTGCAAGGTGACGGTGGTGCCGGCAACGACGTCATCCGAGGACATCCTGGCGATGAAGCCGGACGGCGTGTTCCTGTCGAACGGTCCCGGCGATCCGGCCGCGACCGGCAAATATGCCGTGCCCGTGATTCAGGACGTGATCAAGTCGGGCACGCCGACATTCGGAATTTGTCTCGGCCACCAGATGCTCGGCCTCGCGGTCGGCGCCAAGACCAAGAAGATGCACCAGGGCCATCACGGCGCCAATCATCCCGTGAAGGACGAGACCACCGGCAAGGTCGAGATCACCTCGATGAATCACGGCTTTGCCGTGGACGAGAGCACGCTGCCGACGGGCGCGACCCAGACCCACATCTCGCTGTTCGACGGCTCCAATTGCGGCATCCAGCTCGACGGCAAGCCGGTGTTCTCGGTGCAGTACCACCCCGAGGCCTCACCGGGTCCGCGCGACTCGCACTATCTGTTCCAGCGTTTTGCGGACCTGATGCGGCAGAAGAAGAGCGCGTAAGGCGCGCGCTCTCCTGCGACTGCTTTGACGACATCGAGCCCGGGCCTTCTCCCGGGCTTTTGTCGTTCCGGGGCGCAGCGCAGCGCGAACCCGGAATGACAGCGGAACGAGGAACGCCGCTCAACTCCTATCGTTGATCACTGCTACGGTCACGCAGGAGCCCCTTATGTCCGTCGTCCGCGACAATGCCGAGCCGCTCGCCATCGTGTTTGAGGATGACGGGCTCGTGCCGAACAATATCCTCCCCTTCCTGGTCTACCAGGCCGCAGTGAAGCTCGATTCCAGACAGCCGGAAGAGACGATCGAACGCTTGTTCGAAGCGAACGGCTGGGGCGGCACGTGGCGCAATGGCGTCTTCGATTATCTGCATTATCACGCGACGGTGCATGAGGTGCTCGGCGTTGCGCGTGGCAGCGCGCGCGTTCGCTTCGGCGGCGACCATGGCCAGGAGCTGGAGATCAAGGCCGGCGACGTCGCGATCCTGCCCGCCGGCACAGGTCACCAACGCATCAAGGCCAGCGAGGATTTCTGCGTGATCGGCGCCTATCCGCCGGGCGCGAAGATGGAGATCACCCGCGCAACGCCGGAGAACCACGCGAAAGCGCTAAAGACGATTCCAAACGTCGCGCTGCCGCCGGCCGATCCGGTGGCCGGCAAGGACGGGGCGCTGATGCGGTTGTGGCGGTACTAGCGGCGCTCCTCCAACAAACTCCGCAGTCGTCCGGCGAAGGCCGGGACCCATAGCCACGAAAGGTAGCTTGGCGAAGATTCGCAATTGCGCATCTCGCGCCACAACTTCTCCCTGGGGGTATGGGTCCCGGCCTTCGCCAGGACGACGACGTGGAAGCAATCCAGCGTGCGCCTACGCCTCGTTCGCGCCTTCCTGTCTCGTGGCTTCGAACAAAAACCAGGTGCGGCGCTCGGTCTCGTCGATGAAGTTCTCGAGGATGCTGGCGCTGGCGACGTCACCGGCGTCGTCGCAGACCTCGTGTGCCTTGCGCATTGCCGCGGCGACATGCTTGTTGTCCTGCATCAGCTCGCGCAGCATCTCGCGCGGCGGGACATAGTCTTCGTTGTTGTCCTTGATGGTCTGGAGTTTCGCGACCTGGCCGATCGACTTCAGCGTGGTGCCGCCGATCTTGCGGACGCGCTCGGCGAGCTGGTCGGTGGTGGCGAAGATCTGGTCGGACTGCTCGTCGAGCAGCAAATGATAATCGCGGAAATGCCGGCCGCTGATGTGCCAGTGGAAATTCTTGGTCTTCAGATACAGCGCGAACGCATCGGCCAGAAGCACGTTGAGTGCCTCCGAAACCTTGTTGACCGCCTGGGACGACAGATCGGTAGGGGTATCGAGGTCGGGCGAGACCTTTTGTGGGGCTTTGCTCACGGGAAACCTTCCTGTTAGGACGCAGACATTGACGGCGCGCCGCCGCACCCCTAACGCAGGCGGGCAGCGCCGGTTCCTTCAGCGGAACCGATTGGCCGGGGCCCTCGACGACCATGGACGACTGGATCGATTATTACGACTCGACGCACACGATCTATGTCAGCAAGCTGCATCGCGACTTGCACTTCCAGATCATCGCGCGGGACATCATCGGCTACATTTCTTCGCCCGAGGCGACAGTGCTCGACTATGCCTGTGGCGAGGCGCTGTCGGCGAGCCAGGTCGCGGCGGCCTGCGGCCAGCTGATCCTGGCCGAGCCCGCGCCCGGCGTGCGCGGCCGGTTGATCGCGCGGTTTGCCCCGAATACGAAGATCCGCGTCCGCTCGCTCGACGATGTCCGCAAGATGCAGGAGCAGTCGATTGATCTCGTCGTGATGAACTCGGTCGCGCAATACATGACGCCGGACGAGCTCGACGCCGCGCTCCTCAACTTTCGCCGTATCCTGAAGCCCGCGGGCAAGCTCGTGCTGGGCGATGTCCTCCAGCCCAATGTCGGCATGCTCAGGGACGTCACGGCGCTGCTCAGCTTCGGCCTGCGGCACGGCTTTTTCAAAGATGCGCTGATCGGGCTGATCAGCACCGCACTGTCAGATTACCGTCAGCTGCGCACGCGCATCGGGCTGCAACGCTACAGTGAGGAGGAGATCACCGCCAAGCTGAAGGCAGCCGGCTTCGCGGTCCAGCGCGCTCACCGCAATATCGGCCACAATAGCTGGCGCATGACGTTCGTCGCGCGGCCGCCATTGGTTCGGTAAGCTTCCTGGGTTCTTAAGGACCCTGGGTTCGTTAAGCATAACGTCTGCCTGAGGTGGCTTGTCGCACCCCGATCGGCAATGATCGCCGCGGCCCGGTGGCGGAAGTGTCTACGCGAGGGCGATGCATCGCTCTTTATCCTGGTTCAAATCCAGGCCGGGTCTCCACGCTTCGCCCCTCACGGGGCTACGCGTGGCGCAGCCACGCGAGGGCCGGAGGGGCGAAGCGTGTCCGGCATAGCTGGAGCGAAGCGCAAGCGTAGACGGACTGGCCGCAATCCTCAATCAGCCTCAACCACTTCACATTCCGACACAAGCCGCAGCCGGTCGGCATCCTTTGCGGCGGAGGTGATGACGGCATCGAGCAGGCCCGGAAAACGTGCGTCCAGATCCTCGCGGCGCAGCCGCATGAAGCGGTTGGTGCCGGCGACGCGGGTCTGCATCAGGCCGCATTCGCGTAGCTTGGCGAAGTGATAGGCCAGATTCGACTTGCCGCTGAGCCCGTTGAAATCGCCGCAGCACAGCTCGCCGCTGACACGTTCCTGCTGCGCGAGCTGGTACACGATCGCCAATCTGATCGGATCGCTCAGGCAATCCAGAACCATCGGCAGTTCAATCTGCTCGCGGGTGGGGTGGGGTGGGGTGCGGCTCATGGTCTGAAGATCATAGCGGAATGGCCTCGATGTTCAATAGTTCTTGAACCAATTGACTTCTGACCCGGCCCCATCGATAGTTCAATAAACATTGAACATAGGGAATTCTCGGATGAGCGTGTTCTGGTTGGCCTTGGCGGCCTTTGCGATCGGCACGGAAGGCTTTGTCATTGCTGGGCTTTTGCCGTCTATCGCAACGGACCTGGCGATTTCCGTCCCCGCCGCCGGGCAGTTGGTCACGGCCTACGCGCTCACCTATGCGGTCGGCTCGCCGATCCTGGCGGTGACGCTGAACAATATCGACCGCCGCACCGTGCTGGCCCTGGCGCTATCGACCTTCATCGCCGGAAACCTCGCGGCGATGGTGGCGTCCAACTACGCCCTGCTGCTGGCCTCGCGCATGCTGATGGCGCTGGGCTCCGGGCTGTGCATGCCGACCGCGCTGGCCGTATCCGTGGCCGTCGCCGCGCCGGAGCGACGCGGCCGCGCGGTGGCGCTGGTTACCTCGGGCCTCACGGTTGCGACTGTCATCGGCGTTCCCCTCGGCAATCTCATCGGCAGCCTGCTCGGCTGGCGCGCGACCTTTGCCATGGTCGCGCTGATCGGCGCCGTTGCGCTCGCCGGCCTGCTGCTCGGCCTGCCCCGCGGCCTGCCGCGCAACACGGCCTCGCTCGGCGATCGGCTGGCAGTGGCGCGTCACCGCAATGTCCTGACCGCGCTTCTGATCACGATCTTATGGGCGCTCGGTGCCTTCACCGTGTTCACCTATTTCGCGATCCCGCTGCGCGGCCTCGGCTTCGATGCGTCGCAGATCAGCCTCGCGCTGCTGGTGTTCGGCGGCGCCGCCGCGATCGGGAACATGCTCGGTGGCGTCCTGGCCGACCGGCTCGGCACGCTCGCCACGGCAGGTCTCGGGCTTGCCGGCATGGCCAGCGCGCTGATCCTGCATTCGCTGGTCCTGAAGCTGATGCCGGGACAGGCGCATTATGCGGTGCTGGGCGCAATCTTCCTCTGGGGCATCTCGGGATGGGCGTTCTACCCGGCCCAGGTCGCCAGCATCATCCGGATCGAGCCGCAGGCCTCGATGATCGCGCTCTCGCTCAACGCCTCGGCCATGTATCTCGGCTTTGCGATCGGCGGTGCCTTGGGCGGCGCCGTGCTTGCGGCGTGGAGCCCGGCCGATCTCGGCTGGGTCGGCGGATTGAGCGTTTCGGCGGCTCTTCTGGTGCATGTCGCCCGGGGCTGGCAGGCTCGGCCAAAACCGGTCAAAATTGCCGGTTGATGGGCGTTTTTCGGGGTTTCGCCGCCCCGAAAACTGGTCTAAGACCCACCCCGCGCGCGAGGGGGGACCACCGCGCTCTCGGCCAAAGGGACGCGCAGCAGGCGCGCCCTTTTTTTGTGCCCAAATTCCACTTCGGCGAGAGTTGATGCCCAAACGTACAGACATCACCACCATCCTGATCATCGGCGCCGGTCCCATCGTGATCGGCCAGGCCTGCGAGTTCGACTATTCGGGCACCCAGGCGGTGAAGACGCTGAAGGAAGAGGGCTATCGCATCGTCCTCGTCAATTCCAATCCGGCCACCATCATGACCGACCCGGAATTGGCCGATGCCACCTATATCGAGCCGATCACGCCCGAGATCGTCGCAAAGATCATCGAGAAGGAACGTCACGTCATTCCGGGCGGCTTCGCGCTGCTGCCGACCATGGGCGGACAGACCGCGCTGAACTGCGCGCTGTCGCTGCGCCAGCAAGGCACGCTCGAAAAGTTCGACGTCGAAATGATCGGCGCCACCGCGGACGCGATCGACAAGGCCGAAGACCGC
Source organism: Bradyrhizobium sp. WSM471 (assembly GCF_000244915.1). Taxonomy (NCBI): domain Bacteria; kingdom Pseudomonadati; phylum Pseudomonadota; class Alphaproteobacteria; order Hyphomicrobiales; family Nitrobacteraceae; genus Bradyrhizobium; species Bradyrhizobium sp. WSM471. The sequence continues at coordinate 6,897,094 of NZ_CM001442.1, forward strand.
CAGTTGTTCCGCGAGGCCATGACCAAGATCGGGCTCGAGACGCCGAAGTCGCGGCTCGCCAACGCCTCCGCCCTGAAGAAGGCCTTCCGCGACAAGTACCAGGCCGATCGCGCAAAGGCCTCGGGCGCGGAGCTCGCAGAGCTCGAGCGGCAGTGGACGCTCGGCGAGAGCGACCGCCGCAAGCGCTACCAGGAATATGCGCTCGGCCAGGCGCTGATGGCGCTGTCCGAGATCGGCCTGCCCGCGATCATCCGCCCCTCCTTCACCATGGGCGGCACCGGCGGCGGCATTGCCTACAACAAGGAAGAGTTCCTCGACATCATCGAGCGCGGCCTGGATGCGTCTCCCACCAACGAAGTGCTGATCGAAGAATCCGTGCTCGGCTGGAAAGAGTACGAGATGGAGGTGGTGCGCGACAAGAAAGACAATTGCATCATCGTCTGCTCGATCGAGAACCTCGATCCGATGGGCGTGCACACCGGCGATTCCATCACGGTGGCGCCGGCGCTGACGCTGACCGACAAGGAATACCAGATCATGCGCGACGCCTCGCTGGCGGTGCTGCGCGAGATCGGCGTCGAGACCGGCGGCTCCAACGTGCAGTTCGGCGTCAATCCCGAAGACGGCCGCATGGTCGTCATCGAGATGAATCCGCGCGTGTCGCGCTCTTCCGCCCTGGCTTCGAAAGCCACCGGCTTTCCGATTGCAAAGGTCGCCGCCAAGCTTGCGGTCGGCTACACGCTCGACGAAATTGCCAACGACATCACCGGCGGCGCCACGCCGGCCTCGTTCGAGCCGACGATCGACTATGTCGTCACCAAGGTGCCGCGTTTCGCCTTCGAGAAATTCCCCGGCGCCTCCACCACGCTGACCACGTCGATGAAGTCGGTCGGCGAAGTCATGGCGATCGGCCGCACCTTTCAGGAAAGCCTTCAGAAGGCATTGCGCGGGCTCGAGACCGGACTCACCGGCCTCGACGAGATCGAGATCGAAGGTCTCGGCCGCGACGACGACAAGAATGCGATCCGCGCTGCGCTCGGCACGCCGACGCCGAACCGGCTGCTCCAGGTCGCGCAGGCGATGCGGCTCGGCTGGTCGGACGAGGAGATCTTCAATTCCTGCAAGATCGATCCGTGGTTCCTCAGCGAGATGCGCGGCATCGTCGACATGGAAGCGAAGGTCCGCAAGAACGGCCTGCCGGGCAACGCCTTCGGCATGCGCACGCTCAAGGCCATGGGCTTCTCCGATGCCCGGCTCGCGGTGATCGCCGAGACGACGGAGGCGGAGGTCACGGCGAAGCGCCACGCGCTCGGCGTTCGCCCGGTCTACAAACGCATCGATACCTGCGCGGCCGAGTTCGCTTCGCCCACCGCCTACATGTACTCGACCTATGAGGCGCCGTTCGCGGGCACGCCCGCGGACGAGAGCTCGCCGTCCGACAAGAAGAAGGTCATCATCCTCGGCGGCGGACCGAACCGCATCGGCCAGGGCATCGAATTCGACTATTGCTGCTGTCACGCCTGCTTCGCGCTGCACGACGCCGGCTACGAATCCATCATGGTCAACTGCAACCCGGAGACGGTGTCGACCGACTACGACACTGCGGACCGGCTCTATTTCGAGCCGCTCACCGCCGAGGACGTGCTGGAGATCATCGCGAAGGAACGCACGAACGGCACGCTGCACGGCGTGATCGTGCAGTTCGGCGGCCAGACCCCCCTCAAGCTCGCGCGGGCGCTGGAAGCCGCCGAAGTGCCGATCCTCGGCACCTCGCCCGACGCCATCGACCTTGCGGAAGACCGCGATCGCTTCAAGCGGGTGCTCGACAAGCTGCGGCTGAAGCAGCCCAAGAACGGCATCGCCTATTCGGTCGAGCAAGCGCGCCTGGTCGCAACCGATCTCGGCCTGCCGCTGGTGGTGCGCCCGTCCTACGTGCTCGGCGGCCGCGCGATGCAAATCATCCGCGAGGAAAACCAGCTCAGCGATTACCTGCTGGGCACGCTGCCGGAACTGGTGCCGGGGGACGTCAAGGCGCGTTACCCGAACGACAAGACCGGCCAGATCAACACCGTGCTCGGCAAGAACCCGCTGCTGTTCGACCGCTATCTGTCCGATGCGACCGAGATCGACGTCGACTGCCTCTGCGACGGCAAGGACACTTTCATCGTCGGCATCATGGAGCACATCGAGGAAGCCGGCATCCATTCCGGCGACAGCGCCTGCTCGCTGCCGCCGCATTCGCTGGACGACAAGATGATCGAGGAGCTGGAGCGGCAGACCCGCGAGCTGGCGCTCGGCCTCGACGTCGTCGGCCTGATGAATGTGCAATACGCCATCAAGGACGGCGAGATCTACGTGCTCGAAGTCAATCCGCGCGCCTCGCGCACGGTGCCCTTTGTCGCCAAGGTGGTCGGCACGCCTGTCGCGAAGATAGCGGCGCGCGTCATGGCCGGCGAGAAGCTTGCCGATTTCAAGCTGAAGAAGGCGAACCTCGATCATGTCGGCGTGAAGGAATCGGTGTTTCCGTTCGCCCGCTTCCCCGGGGTCGATACCGTGCTCGGCCCCGAAATGCGCTCGACCGGCGAGGTCATGGGCATCGACCGCTCCTTCGCGGTGGCGTTCGCCAAGAGCCAGCTCGGCGGCGGCACGCGGGTGCCGCGCAAGGGCACGGTGTTCGTCTCGGTTCGCGAGAGCGACAAGACGCGCATCACCGAGGCCGTCCGCGAGCTGCATTCGCTCGGCTTCAAGGTGCTGGCGACGTCGGGCACGGCCCGCTTCCTGACCGACCAGGGCATCCCGACCGAGAAGGTGAACAAGGTGCTGGAGGGGCGGCCGCACATCGTCGACGCCATCACCAATGGTGACGTCCAGCTCGTCTTCAACACCACCGAAGGCCCGCAGGCGCTCGCCGACAGCCGTTCGCTGCGGCGCGCGGCCCTCTTGCATAAAGTGCCGTATTACACCACTCTTTCCGGGGCCGTGGCGGCCGCGCGGGGCATCCGCGCCTATCTGGGCGGGGACCTTGAGGTTCGGACCCTGCAGAGCTACTTTTCGGAAACCTGATCGCGAGCGGAAGGCCCCACCTTCCGCTAAGTGATTGGCGATGAAGCCACGATGGCCGGAGGAACTGTCCGGCCATATGGTTGTTCTGTTCCGGTGCCAAGCCCATATGAACGTTCGGCGGCACGCGCGTTGAGCCCCCGGACAGACTGACGAATCAAGTTGCGTGCGCGCTGACATGTCAGGGCGCGCGCGACCGAAGGACGAGAGAAGAGATGGAAAAGGTACCGATGACAGCGGGCGGCTTTGCGGCGCTCGGGGAAGAACTGAAGAAGCGCCAGTCGGAGGACCGTCCGCGGATCATCGAGCATATCGCCGAGGCGCGCTCGCACGGAGACCTGTCGGAAAACGCGGAATACCACGCCGCGAAGGAAGAGCAGTCCCACAATGAAGGCCGCATCGCCGAGCTCGAGGACAAGCTGGCGCGCGCCGACATCATCGACATCTCGAAGCTGTCCGGCGACACCATCAAGTTCGGCGCCACCGTGACACTGGTCGACGAGGACACCGAAAAGAAGACGGTGTGGCAGATCGTCGGCGAGGTCGAGGCCGACGCCAAGAAGGGCCGCATCTCCATCACCTCGCCGCTCGCGCGCGCGCTGATCGGCAAGAAGAAGGGCTCAACCGTCGAGGTCAACGCACCCGGCGGCGCCAAGGCTTATGAGATCACCAAGGTGGAGTGGCGGTAGCGATTTGCCGTCGCATGTGATTTGAAAAAGGCCGTGCACCGCGCGGCCTTTTTTATGTGTGTGTTGCTGGCAATGAGGTGGGATGATCCTCCCCCCGCGTCATTGCGAGCGAAGCGATGCAATCTAGAATCTTTCCGCGGAGACCGCCTGGATTGCTTCGCTCCGCTCGCAATGACGGAGGAGGCTCTACCTTCGTCCCCTCACGTCCAGCGGCACGGCCGCCTCGTATTTCGAATTGTGCAGCACCAGCGAGGTCCGCACGTTGCGGACGTGTGGGGCGGCGGTCAAATGGGTGACGAAATCCTGGAAGGTAGCCATGTCGGGTGCGACGCATTTCAGGATGAAATCGACTTCGCCCGACAGCATCCAGCACTCGCGCACCAGCGGCTCGGCGCGAACGAACTCCTCGAAGGCGCGCAAATCCGCCTCGGCCTGGCTGGAGAGATGCACTGCGGCAAACACCGTAACGTCGAAGCCGAGCTTGCGCGCGTCCAGAAGCCCGCGATAGCCATGGATATACCCCTCCTCCTCCAGCGCCCGGACTCGGCGCAGGCAGGGCGGCGGCGAAATGCCGACGCGCTTGGCCAGCTCGACATTCGTGATTCGACCGTCGGCCTGAATCTCGGTGAGAATCTTCAGGTCGATCTCGTCTAGGTTCCGCGACACGTGATTGGAACTCCTGGCATTTGCGGCGGTATTGGTGGGTCTGTCGCAATCCTCATAGCCCAGACCGCATGACTGGCGCAATTTTATTGCGCGTGCAGCGCAATCGACTTTTGTTCCTTGTTGGAAAAATCCGCCGACAGGGAATGCAATTCTTGCATAGCTCACCAGAAGGCTTAGATTACCTCTGATATTTCAGCGCCTCCGCGAGGCCTCCCGGCACGTTCCGCGCCCGCGCTGCAATCCCCCGTGAAAGGCATCCGTCGAAATGTCCGCCGCTGTCCATGCAAAGGTCGTCATCATCGGCTCCGGCCCCGCCGGCTACACGGCGGCGATCTACGCCGCGCGCGCGATGCTCGAGCCGATCCTGATCCAGGGCATCCAGGCAGGCGGCCAGCTCACCATCACCACCGACGTCGAGAACTATCCCGGCTTTGCCGACGTGATCCAGGGCCCCTGGCTGATGGAGCAGATGGAGAAGCAGGCACTGCATGTGGGCACCCAGATCAAGACCGATCTGGTGACGAAGCTCGACACCTCGCAGCGACCCTTTCGCCTGACCTGCGATAGCGGCGACGTCTATCTCGCCGACACCGTGATCCTCGCCACCGGCGCCCAGGCGCGCTGGCTCGGGCTGCCGTCCGAAGCGAAATTCCAGGGCGGCGGCGTCTCGGCCTGTGCCACCTGTGACGGCTTCTTCTACCGCAACAAGCAAGTCGTAGTGGTCGGCGGCGGCAATACCGCGGTCGAGGAAGCCCTGTACCTGACCAACCATGCCTCGCAGGTCACCATCGTGCATCGTCGCGATCACTTCCGCGCCGAACGCATCCTGCAGGAGCGTCTGTTCAAGCACCCGAAGATCAAGGTGATCTGGGACTCAGCCGTCGACGAGATCTGCGGCACCGAGAACCCGAACAAGGTCACCCATGTGCGACTGAAGAACGTCAAGACCGGCGCGTTGACCGACGTGCCGACCGACGGCGTCTTTGTCGCCATCGGGCATGCCCCGGCGACCGAGCTCGTGGCCGGGCAGATCAAGCTGAAACCGTCGGGCTATGTCGAGGTCGCCCCGAACTCGACCGCCACCTCGATCCCCGGCCTGTTCGCCGCCGGCGACGTGGCCGACGAGACATATCGCCAAGCGGTCACGGCGGCCGGCCTCGGCTGCATGGCAGCGCTCGAGGCGGAACGATTTTTGGCCCTGCGCGCCAGCGAGCGCGCGGCAGCGGAATAGACATCATGGCACGCACACGCGACGGATTTACGGATATGGACTGGGACAAGCTGAAGGTGTTTCACGCGGCGGCGGAAGCTGGCAGCTTCACGCACGCGGGCGAGCAGCTCGGCCTGTCGCAATCGGCGGTGTCACGCCAGGTCTCGGCGCTGGAGCAGGAGCTCTCGGTCTCGCTGTTCCACCGCCACGCCCGCGGCCTGATCCTCACCGAGCAGGGCGACCTCCTGTTCCGCACCGCGCATGACGTGTTCATGCAGCTGCAGGCGGCGCGCGCGAAACTGACCGACAGCCGCGAGCGGCCGAGCGGCGATCTCAAGATCACCACCACGCCCGGCGTCGGCATCAACTGGCTGATCCCGCGACTCGGCGAATTCACCGCGCTCTATCCGGAGATCCGGATCTCGCTGATCGTCACCGACGAGGAACTCGACCTGTCGATGCGGGAGGCCGACGTCGCGATCCGCACCCGCAAGCCGACACAGCCGGATCTCATTCAGCGCAAGCTGTTCGCGATGGGCTTCCACGCTTATTGCTCGCCTGATTACATCAAGCGCTTCGGGACGCCGCGCACGCTGGAGGAGCTCGACTCCCACCGCATCATCACGCTCTCCGACGGCAACTTCGCGCCGCATCTTCAGAACCGCAACTGGCTGGTCGAAGCGGGGCGCAACGGCTCGGGTCCGCGCGAAGCCTATTTCAGGGTCAACAACATTCTTGGCCTCGTCCGCGCCTGTCAGCAGGGCCTCGGCATCGCCGCGCTGCCGGACTATCTGATCGAAGAACAGAGCCGCCTCGTGCAGCTGTTCGGCGAATCGGATTCGATCCAGCTCGATACGTATTTTGTTTATCCGGAAGAGCTGAAGACGGTCGCGCGCGTGCAAGTGTTCCGCGACTTCGTGGTGAGCAAAGCGCAGCGCTGGCCGTCCTGATTTCCGCATGTCTGACATGCGGCTTGGACGCTTGATGCGGGGCGCGAGGCTAGCCCATAATGTTTCTACGCTGAGCCTTCGCGTTGCGCATTTGTCCCCCTCCTCCAGTGGCGCGGGAGTTCAGTAATCCCTCTTGGAAGGTGATTGTGTCGGCCTCACGTGGCCAATACCTTAAGCCGGGCTCGATCGAGCCCGGCTTTTTTTTGGCGGATTCGGCCTTCGCCCTCCACGTGCATTGACAGTTCCATGCTTACCCCGCATCATTTGCAAATGATCACGAAGTCGTGCGCAATCTCGTCGCAGGCAGTCGCCTCGAAAAAAGGCCCCCATTCGGGGACCTCGGATTTTTGCGCGCGCTAACAGCTTCGTCATCGCGAGCCGAAACTTCGAAAACCCCGCCGCCTGGACGGGGTTTTTTCATGTGCCTCGTCTCAGGATTTTCCCGAGAAGGAGAGTGGAACATGACCGGACTACAGGAACATTTGCACGGGCTCTGGCTGCCGCTGATAACGCCGTTTCGCGACGGCGCTCTCGACGAGAGGTCGCTGCGGCGGCTGACACGGCATTACAGCGGACAGGCCGTTGACGGCTTCATCCTGGGGGCGACCTCCGGTGAAGGCATGACGCTGCGCGACGCCGAGCTCGAACGCCTCGTCGCTATCGTGCGCGACGAACTGACCACCGGCCACAGCAAGATTCCGATCTGCCTCGGACTTTCAGGCGCGGACACCTCGCGGCTGAAGGAGCGTCTCGACAAAACCGCGGATTGGCCGATCGACGGTTATCTGATCGCGAGCCCGTATTATCTGCGGCCATCGCAGCGCGGGTTGCTGGCGCATTTCGAGGCGCTCGCCGATAACGCCGCCTGGCCGATCGCGCTCTACAACATCCCCTATCGCACCTCGGTCAACATCACCAACCAGACGCTGCTGCGGCTTGCCGGGCACCCGAACATCATCGGTCTGAAGGATTGCGGCGCGAGCCGCGAGCAATCCATCGCGCTGCTGCGCGACCGCCCTGCGGACTTTCGCGTGCTGACCGGCGAGGATGCGAATTATTTCGAGGCGCTCAGCGACGGCGCCGACGGCGGCATCGTGCTGTCAGCCCATCTCGAGACCGCGACGTTCGCGGCTGTCCAAGCCGAGCTGAAGCGCGGCAACCACGATGTTGCGCTGGCGCGCTGGCAGGAGGTCGCGGACCTGACGCGCCTGTTGTTCACCGAGCCCAGTCCCGCGCCGGCAAAATACTGGCTGTGGCGCACGGGTCTGATCGACAGCCCCGAAGTGCGCCTGCCGATGGTCGAGGTCGGCAGCGAACTCGCAGTCCAGCTTGACCGCGAGATCGAACGGCGGATGCAAGTCGCAGCGTAGCTGATAGCCCCTCACCCCACCCTCTCCCCGTAAGAACGGGGAGAGGGAGTGAGAGAGCGTGTCCCGTGGTTAACCGCGCCCCAACGGCCTTCGCTGCTGCCGCATGGTGCATCCACGGCTCGTTTACGCAATCGCGCCTATCGTCTTCATTCAAAGTCTTTTCAAATGGGGGAATGATCATGGGGCAACGCATCCGCCCGACGGCGGCAGAGATGTTCGCGTCGGCCGATTTCATGCGGGGAATTCTGGTGGTGTCGTCGTTCGGGTTCTGGGCGGTGATGCTCGGCCTGATGCCGGTGCTGGTGTTTCGAGTCTGGCTGGCGTGATGCCAGCGCAGGTCCGGATGGTTAACTCGTGGTAGCACCTGTGTTCGAAAGCGCGCGAAACTGCGACCCGGATTTTTAAAATATCCCGTGTAGCGTTCATGCCCATAAGCGAAGAAATCGCGGGGGCGTTTGTGAATCATCATAACGAAATGGCGTCGCATTACGACGCTGGAGAGCAGGGCTTCACCACCGAGGACATTCTCTGGGCCGCCGGCATCTGGTCGGTGATCCTCACTTTGTCGCCGGTGATCGTGTTCTACATGCTGATGGTGGCGTAGTTACCAAGTCATCTTCCCAAAAACGCAAAACGCGCGGATGTCCGCGCGTTTTTCGTCCGGGGAATGATTTATGAAAAATTATGCCGCCTGCTTGTGCATTGCGCCGGACGCCGACGCCGTGCCGCGAATAGCCTTTACCGAACGCTCGATCGCCGCCCACAGCCTTGCGATTTCCTGCGCCGCGCGGCTCTCGGCCTGATATTCCCGCGCGCCCTCGCCGTGGCTCAGCGCCATCAGCAGATCCGAACGGTTGGTGATCTGGCCGCCCCACACCGGAGCACGGAACTTCGCCAGCGCCTCGCGGGCGATGGTGACGATCGGGCTTTCGGACTCGTCGCGGCGCGCCGGCGCACCGTTGAGCACGACCGCGTAGGGCTTGCGCGCCGCACGGCACATCTGGATGGTTTCCTGCACCGCGTTGACGTCGAACACGCCGGGACGGGCGGGAATCACCACCATGGTGGCATTGCGGATGGCGTCGTCGACGACGGCCGACAGGTTCGGCGGCGTGTCGATCAACACCCATTCATAACCGTCGCGCTTGGCAGCGGAGACGATGCCGCTGACCGAGTTCACCGCGGACTTGATCGGCGGTTCGTTGGTGCCGCGCAGCTTGTGCCACAGCGTGAGCGAGCCTTGCGGATCCGCATCGACGAGCAGGATCGGCTTGGTCGCCTTGATCTGCGCGGCGAGATGCGCGGCCAGCGTACTCTTGCCTGAGCCACCTTTACGCGATGCAAAAACAATAACGTTCATACCTCTGCCTCCAGATTGACCCCAGGCGGCGAAAATGAATCACCGCGGTGATTCGGGAAAGAAAAATTTATCATAAGTTATGTCGGCGCCATGAAATAACAAAGCGCGTTGGCTTTTGAGTCACACTGCTGCGTGCGGCGACGGCCTCACGCCGGCAATCGTGCGTTTTTTGAGCAGTGCGGCGGGAAAAAATGGAATGCAACCTCGCCGGGCAATCCATTCCGTGACTCGTTTCCATCCCGCCTTGTCGCAAGCGTCCGCACAGGAAGGCGAACAAAACGAGTCCGGTGGCTGGTGCGGGGCTGATGGCTGGGTCAGTTTGACTCAAGGGGACAGCGAACGAGGGGACCGGAAACGCAAATGCCCGGGACTTCAAACGCACTGCGCGCTGTGGCCCGGGCATGATCGAGTTTCAGAAAGGGAACGCGGTGCCCGCGGTCAGCCTTCGCTGGATTTCTTCTTCTTGGCCGTCTTCGTGCTCTTCTTCGAAGTTTTGGGCGCGATGCTGGTCGGCTTGCCGGCGCGGGGTGCGGCCGCCATGCCGGGCTCCGGTCCCGGGCGGAAGAACACCCGGCACTGCGGCGAGAGCTGCGACTTCTTCTGGATCATGCAGGCGGTGATGGCGTCGACGTTCGGTACGAACTCGCCGCACAGCCGCATCGCATCGGGGGTGCAGGCCTGCTGCTCCTCCTGGGAGTAGGCAAAGCCTTCACCCGGGTGGATCAGGACGGCCAGGGCGATCCCGGCGATTGCAGCAGCCAAGGTTTTCTTGAAACGGAACGCCGGCATCGATCCCCCCAAATGTCGAGTCGGAGCGGATAGTGGGTGAACGGCGGTTCGTTGGCAACCGAGGCGAGATGCGAAAGCCGCGACGTGTGCGGTCTCGGCAACAGGGCCCCTAAAACAAAAACCGCGAAAACAACCCCATGCACAGTAGCCAAGTCCATGTACCAATTGAACTTTGTGAATCGCGTTTTGCGGATTTTACGAAATTGGATTTGACTCGTCGGGCAAAACAGGCGCATGATGCCATCATCACAGAACGTGCGTGGGGTGGTCGGCTTGTCTCCTGCGCTGGACAAAAGCGCGAGCGGGACGGAGACGATTGCATGGAGCAAAATGAGGCGGAGCTGCCGCTGTCGGGCGTGACGGTGGTCTCGCTCGAGCAGGCGATCGCGGCTCCTCTTGCCAGCCGGCATCTTGCGGATTGGGGCGCGCGCGTCATCAAGATCGAGCGGCCGGGCGATGGCGATTTCTGCCGCGACTACGATCATGTGATGAACGGGATGTCGAGCCAGTTCGTCTGGACCAACAGGTCGAAGGAGAGCCTCGCCATCGACATCAAGAGTCCTGAAGGCCAGGAGGTGCTCGAGGCCTTGCTGCCGCAGGCCGACGTCTTCATCCAGAACCTGGCGCCGGGCGCGGCGGAGCGGCTGGGTCTCGATGCCGCATCGCTGCTGCGGAAGTTTCCCCGGATCATCGCCTGCGACGTGTCGGGCTATGGTGCCGACGGACCCTACAGCAACAAGAAGGCCTACGACCTCCTGGTGCAGTGCGAGGCCGGCGTCCTCGCCATCAACGGCACCGAGTCGGAGCCCGCCAAGGTCGGACTTTCGGTGGTCGATATCGCCACCGGCATGTACATCCTCAACGGCGTGCTGATGGCGCTGTATCGCCGCGAGCGGACCGGCAAGGGCACCGCCTTCCAGGCCTCGCTGTTCGATTCCATCACGGACTGGATGAGCTATCCCGCCTTCTACACGCAGAGTACCGGCCGGCCGCTGCCGCGCACCGGGGCCAAGCATGCAACGATAGCGCCGTATGGCCCGTTCCGCGTCGGCGATGGCAACACGATCTTCTTCGGCATCCAGAACGACCGGGAATGGCGATCGCTGTGCGCCATCGTGCTTGGCGACGCGGCCTTTGCCGACCATCCCCGCTTCCGCACCAATCCGCTGCGCATGCAGAACCGGGACGATCTGCAGGTCCATGTCGAGCAGCGTTTTGCGGCGATGAGCAGTGACGAGGTGCTGCGGCTGCTCGACGAGGCCTCAATCGCCAACGCGCATCTGAATTCGGTCGAGGCGTTCCTGGAGCACGAGCAGCTCCGCGCCCGCTCCCGGGTGCAAACGGTGGGATCTCCGAGCGGCCCGGTGATGAGCTTCCTGCCGGCTCTCACCATTCCGGGCCTGTCGCCGCGGATGGATCCGGTGCCTGACGTCGGGCAGCACAATCAATCCATCCTCAGCGAGCTCGGTCTCGCAAAGGAGACATGACGATGGCGCCTCAGCGGCCGACGCGGGTCTATCTGGCCGTTCCCGCGCATCGCTCCCGTCTCGTCGCCAAGGCCGCTGCCTCGGCGGCGGATGCGGTGTTCATGGATCTCGAGGACGCGGTGCCGCCGTCCGAGAAGAGCGCGGCGCTGGAGGAAGCCGCGCGGGCGCTGTCTTCGCTGGATTGGGGCCACAAGGTCGTCGCGGTCAGGCTCAACGCCGTCGACAGCCCCTTCATCGCGCAGGAAATCCGCAAGCTCGCTGCGCTGCCCAGGCTGGATTCGGTGATCGTGCCGAAGGCGGAGCGCGGAAGCGACATCGTCGCCATCGCCGATCAGCTGCGCGCGGCCGCGCCCCGTCGCTCTTCTCCTGTGGCGCTCGAACTGCTGATCGAGACCGCGCTGGGCCTCGTCAATGTCGACACGCTCGCCGCCGCGCACCAAAGCGTCGCCGCCCTTCATCTCGGTGTCGGCGATTTCGCGGCGTCGATCGGCGCCCGCTCCTCGGAAATCGGCGCATCGCCGGACGGCTACCGGCATGTGGGCTCCGCCCAGAGCGGCTATGCCTCCGCACCGCTCGATCTATTCGCCTATCCGATGATGCGCCTGCTGGTGGCGGCGCGTGCGTTCGGGCTGCGCGCGATCGACGGCCCTTGCGGCGCGTTCCGCGATGCCAGACTGACCGAAAGCAGCGCGCTCAAGGCGGCCGCGATGGGTTTTGACGGCAAGCAGGTGATCCATCCCGACCAGATCGAACCGACGCTGCGGGCGTTCGTCCCGTCCGACACTGAACTGGCGCACGCACGGCGGGTCGTCGCGGCCATGGAGCAGGCCGAGGCGCAGGGCCAGGGCGCGGTGACGCTCGACGGCAAGATGATCGACTATGCCAATGTGCGCATGGCGCGCCGGATCATCGAGATGGGATCGTAGCGGCGCATGGCCACCGTGCTGATCGTCGCGCCGGTATTCGCGCTGATCGCGGCCGGCTATGCCGCGGTGCTGTTTCGCTTCGTCTCCGAGACCGCGCACAAGGGCATCTCCGAATTCGCCTTCAGCATCGCGATTCCCGCGCTGCTGTTCCGCACCATCGTCGTCTCGGAATTTTCCGGCGTCAGCCCTTGGCGGATGTGGGGCGCCTATTACGGCGCGCTCGCGCTGACCTGGATCGCGGCACTGATCCTCTCGGCGCTGCTGCGCAAGCGGCGCGAGGACCGCGAGGACGGCGTCGTGTTCGCGATCGGCTCGGTCTACGGCAACATCGTGATGCTCGGCATTCCCTTGACACTCTCGGCGCTGGGCAATGAGGCGGCAGGACCGATGGCGCTGATCCTGTCGGTGAACACGCCGTTGCTCTGGCTCTGCGGCACGCTGCAGATGGAGCTGGTCGACCGCAAGCAGACGGCCTCGGCGGCGTCGCTGATCGTGCCGGTGCTGCTGGATCTTTCCCGCAACCCCATCATGCTCGCGATCGGCTTTGGCCTCGTCTGGCGTCTCACCGGCCTCGGCCTGCATCCGGTCGTCGACCGGACCGTCGAGTTGCTGGCGCAGGCGGGCTCGCCGGCGGCGCTGATCGCGCTCGGCATCAATCTCTTTCGCTTTGAGGTCAAGGGAGAGATGTTGAGCGTCCTCGTGATGAGCGCGCTCAAGCTGCTGGCGATGCCGGCGGCCGCCTTCGTGCTGGCAAAGCTGCTCGACTTGCCGCCGCTCGCGGCCGGCGTGCTCGTGCTGTTCGCGGCGATGCCGACCGGCGCGAATGCGTACATCTTCGCGGTTCAGTACCAGCGGCTGGTGAACCCGGTCTCAGGCGCGGTGGCGCTGGGCACGTTGCTGGCGGCGGTGACGTTGCCGGTGGTGGTGTGGGTGGTGGCGAGGTGAAGTGTCAAAGCTTGGGAGTGCCGCACCACCTCCCAAATATCCAATCAGCGCAGGCCCAGGAACGAGAGCACCACACCAACCACGACCACGAGTCCGACCAGATAAATAAGTCCGTTCATGTCTTAGCTCCTCAGCGTTGTCAGTCCTGCCGCAACACAAACACCCAAGGTCGTGAAAAGGTTCGGCATTGCTCGACGCCGATTTCTCCTGAAATGGGGGAACGAAAGCGACCGATCCTGCGTCGTGGCGTGCCGAGCCCCCGCCCCCATCCTGACTGCCGAAAGAGCTAATGAACGCGCTGGCCCGCGCGCCAGGCCATCTCCCAGAAGTCTGCCTCGAGTCGCGTGGCTTCCTTGAAGATCGCAATCAGCTCTGCTTCGCGGGCCGGCGTGGCGTAGAGATCGGCGAGATGCTCCATATGCGCCCGCGCTCTGGCAGCGACCTCCTGGTACGGCGCGCCGGCGTACTCCGCGATCCAGACGCGGTAGGCGTTCGTCGCAGCGTCCGCGAGGGGGAGCGAGGCGAGCCGCGTTGCGATCTCCGCGTACCCGATCACGCAGGGGGCAAGCGCCACCTTGAGAGCCAGCAGATCGCCGCGCATTCCCGCGTCGAGCACGTAGCGTGTATAGGCCAGCATCTCGGCCGCCGGAGGAGCCTGTTCAAGATCGGTCGGGGACAGACCCCAATCGGCACAGAGCTTCACATGCAGGTTCATCTCGACATCAAGGATGGCCGACAGGCCGGCCGCGGCTTCACGCATGTCGGCAAGTCTGGGCGACTTGTAGACCGCGAGCGCGTAGGCGCGAGCAAACTCGATGAGGAACAAATAGTCCTGAACGAGGTAGTGACGAAACGCCGCTTCGGGGAGCGAGCCGTCCGCCAATCCGTTCGTGAAGGGATGCTCGGTGTAGGCCTGCCACTCGACGGATGCTGCTGTCTTGAGACGCTCGAAGAAACTCACGATGTTTTTCGCCCGGTTTGCTTTTTCATGAACGCCTTTGGTTCGCTACCGATAGCGCATTGCGAACTGGGGAGCTACGGTGACCGCGGACAAAATGGCTTTGAGCAGCGTTGCGGATGGTGGCACTCTCTGCGACGGGGATTTTGTGCACTGTCACCGTAGTTACAACGCGCGTAGATTTTCGCGGTTCAGTACAAGCGCCTCGTGAACCCGGTGTCAGGCGCGGTCGCGCTGCTGGCGGCGGTGACGTTGCCGGGTGGTGGTGTAAGTGGTGCGATTTAGGTCGTTAGGGCAGAAGCTGAGGCTTGTCGATCCCATACGCAGTTCCAATCCTTAGTTGGACGGCTCCAGCATGTTGGCCGCAAGCTGCTCAAACCAATTGCGCACGTTATTGGGAGAGCGATTTCTTGTCATGAGCGCCGGTGCGAAAGTTCCTTCGACAACGTGCACGCCCAGTTGCCGGTAGGCTTCGAATTGCTCTTCGTCGTAGAATTGATCAAGAGTGGATTGATGCGGAAAATCCGGGTTCACGGACCGATATCTCTTGAGCAATTCCGCCTCGTCCCCAGTCAAAGAGAGCTTGAGATATAGCATCAGCCCGATTCCCTCGGCGCGGCCGTCGCAGGTTTTAGGATAATTGATGCGGAATAATTGAGAGTGGGTCCGGCTGAAGCGCGAATTCGGATCAGGACGGATTTCGTCGAGCCGCGGCTCGATACGAATCCCGAGATCGATTTGGGCATGACGCACGAGAGTAAGATGCCCCTGAAACGTTGACTTAGGGTCGGCCTCTCCGTCGACGCACACGATAAACTTGCATCGCCTTCGAAGAAGCTCGAATACTCCCATGTTTTCGATGTGTCCGCCGTCAGACAGGTTCAACCAACTATTCTTTTCCGTCATCATCGTGCCCGTCATTTCCCGGAGAAGGCAGGTAAATCCTGGGACCCCCCAAGTCTTCTTCGAAGGATTTGCTATCCAGAAACCCAAGCGGATGTTGAGCAAGGTCATAAGGGCCGAAAGGCTGGGAATGGAGCCCATGCCCATGTGAGGTGAAGCCGCAGCACCCGAAATCGCCATCGCCGTGGCTAGATCGACGGGGGCGCCATTCATCTTCCAATTGCTCGTCGATTCGTATCCCGTCGCTACTGAGCCAGACCAATGCTTGGAGAACAGGAAGAAATCTCCCTTCCTATCTCGGACAGCGGGGCTCGTGCTCGACGGGAGGTTTACGGTAGCGTTGATCAGATGATAGGGGGCGATGCTCGTGGCATTGAGCGAAGCGAGCGCAATGTCGTCGGTTGCGGCGCCGTTCGACACGAACGTTTTAGCGAGTCGATCGCGGTACAACTTGTGCGGACCAGTCAAGTTTATGTTCAGGAAAAACAGCGAATAGACACCGGAAACTAGCACCGTAACCACCAACAGTGCCCCGCCGCTTATATGGTGCAGCGGCGACCACCACGGCGCCTCCGGCTCCCACGGCAAGCCACCGAGCCTGCGCAACAGGTAAAAACCCAGCAAGGCTAAGATCGGAACTGCGATACCTGCCGCAAGGAGAGCAATCTTCATCAATAGTTTGCGGGCGGCATCGCTCTGGAAAATCGGCAGAAACCTGATAATGGCCGGAGCGGCCATCACGGCCGCAACCGCCGTCCCTGAAACGGACCAGGGAACGTCCAGCGCTTCGCCGAATTTCCGGTAGCCAAATTCGATCGCCGCCATAAGCGCTGATGCAGCCGTAATCGCTGCAAGCAGTGCAAGCAGAATTCCGCTGCTACGAGTGCCCACCCCCGCGCGCAGAGTAATGCCGTAGAGAAGGACAAGCATCGCCATTAGGATCGACAAGACGACGGCCAATGAGGACCAAGTGAAATCCGGCATGTATGGGATCGTCTGAACGACATTCAATGCCAAAAGGGACAGCACGAAGAGCGGCACCATCCAATTCAGCATCAACCCGGCGAGCGTACCCGTTACCAACAGCAGTCGCTCTTTGAGGTCGACTGCACTAAGATACTTGGCGTTTTGGCGCACATACCTGATGGCTACGGTATCTGGCCCGTTCGGATTACTCATCGCGTCGAACGGTTCGCCGCTTCCGATCCTTGCGGTAACGAAACTGCCGGTATAGCCGCCTCCCGAGACCGTCGACAGGAAATCGAAGTGCTTCATCAGTCCCCGGGCCGCGAGGACTTGCAGAACACCGAGACAGAACGTCGCCGATCTGATTCCACCGCCGGAAAGTGCCAAACCGACAGCATCGCTTTCCACCGCTCCGTCGATCCCGACCGCGCGTCGTCGGTTCGTCACCTCTGCTGCTTCAGAGGCGTTGATGGCGGCTCCTGCGGTTGAGGAAGTATCGACACCGAAGACGACTGGTTCGAAGCAGCGCGCGATTTCGGTATCGTCAAGGACGTCTGGCGTCACGGCGTCGGCCACATATTCGCCGTACGCCAATAATTGAAGCCGTTCGGCAAAATCGACGAGTTTTATCCGAACATTCTTCAGATCCGCGCGGAATTCATTGGCTCCGTCTTTGGAATTCAGGACGCCTGCTTCGAAGGCGCGATGCCATTTGGCCGTGACCGGGCGCAGGTCTACGTTGAGCATGCAAGTCGTGATACGCGCGAATTCCCGGCAGCCAGGATGCTTTTTCATCGCTTCCCGCGCCAGCCCAAAGATCTGCATCAGGCTCTCGAGAGCGCGCGTCTCGACGCCGTACTGATAGGGAAGCGGCTGCGTCGCGATGCGAGTCCGCAGCTCAGATAGCAGATCGTGCGCTGCGAGCTGGTCGGGTGACTGTTTGTCGGAAGCGGCGTTCATTAAGGGGCGTATCCTGACGGCAAACGGATGGTGCGATAATCACAGCAACGGCTCGTATGATCAGGCCGACTGACCGTTGCGCCCGGCTGGGAGCATCCTAGGATCGGACACCGTCATCGAACATATCCGCCTGTGTCTTCGAGCCCCGGAGGGGCCCGTATAGATCCGACATCTGACGCAGGAAATCGGCTTGGCCACCGTAACTCGGGTGACGGACCTTGAGGCATTTTCCCGGCGCCACGCGCTCGCCGCAACTGGCCGCATCGCCGCCGAGCGCCACCATCCGTTCCGGCCGCAGTATCCGCAGTAGTTCGGAGAGTATCTCCTCTCCTACCCCGCGCTCCGAAGCTCGATGCGACCTGTTCGTAAAGGGAAGCCCTGGCTCGTGAGGGTGAAAGGGGAAAACATTCCACAAGAACACGGGCAGCTTGATTTCGTCCAGCACCGCCCATGCAAGCCCTGCGGTCCGCTCCTTAACGGGCAATCCTTTCGTGCAGCGTCGCGTCTCGATGCCCCAGCGGGCAGCGTGAGCCGCAACGTGGACGTCGTCCGTCAAAGCGAGCCCGGTGCGCCGACCACCGCGATAACCAAGATCCCTTCCGATCCACACCGAGTGAACTCCTCCGGAGGCGGCCGCCTGCAGAATGGCGTTCAGGGTCGCGGACCGACTTGCCGGCGCGTCCGCTCTGTCATGAACGGGGCACCGATCGGAATAGGGATTGAAGACGTTTTCGAAGGCAACGCCGCGGACCGAGGCGACGAAACGGGCGGCTGCATTCATCAAACTGCTCCGAGCGGCCGGAACTCCAGCTTGCGGCGATTACGATCTCCGCGGACGATGCCGCCCTCTTCCCTCTTTACACGACGGAACACGTCATAGCCTTGTAAAATGGCATCTTCCCACAGCTTCATGGGACACGCATCAACCTCGTAGCCGTCGACGAATTGCCGTATCGTCTTGAGAAGGTCGAAAGACAACGAGGATTGGTTTTCGAAGAAGGCAAGCGTTTTCGCGTGGGAGAACACGAATGCGGAGAGGCCTTCTTCAACGACGATGGCGCGACCGGCGTCCTGCGTCTCGTCGGTGACGGGATCGCTCTTACGCTTGCGCTTTATCAGAGCGCGAAAAGTCGGCGACCAATGCATGACCGCAGCATGCGCGAAATGAAAAACGTCGTGAAACCGGTAGCCATCGCGGTCGGCGATGTTGTCGGTCAGCGGGTCGCCGATGACCACTCCGTTCATTTCCAGGACGCTGCGGCCTCCGGAGCGCTGGCGGATGACGATCTCGAATTCGCGCGGCAGACGTTCTTCTTCGGGGAAAGTTCCGTCAAACTCGGGCAGATCGGGCAGAATTGGTGCCAGAAATCTACCCCGCACCTTTCGAACGTTGGCAGACGCGACCTCAGAGAATGAAATACCAGCGGCATTCAAGGCACGCAAAAACGAGTCGGCGAAAGCCGTCAGGCGGGCCAGCGCGTCCGGGGCCTGCTTCGTCAGAACAAGAAGATCGGCGGCATTGCCCCCGAGGCTGAGCAAGATTTCATCGAACGAGCCTGATGGTTGCGGAGACGAGACCCGCGATACGGCGCCCGGCGGATCATCCGCGGCCGCTACCGAACACACGTAGTGCTGCGACGAAGCCGCGGCGAGTACCTCTTGCAAGGGCACGCCTGCGCGCCGACAGAGAGCCGCGAAATACCAGAGCGCGTCGCCGAATTCCTCCTCGACCGCGCGGCGGTAGCCAACGAACGCGGTGCCTTCCCGCCTGAGCTTCTTGGCCGCAGCCATGACACCTCCAACCTCTCCGAAAAGCCCGAGCAGGATCGGATTTACCTCCTCCTGCCTAAAGCGGTCGGTTTCCTGGGTCAGCCGCTCGTATTCTGCGATGAACATGTTAGCCTTCTCCGTGTTTACGTATTCGAAGCTCTCGATCGAACTATGTGCTGACCCAGCAGACATAAAGATTTGATCCAGCGAGAGCTTCGCGTCACGGCTTTACCGACCATGTCGGGCATCTTTGACTGCAACGGACAACGCAAATTGCGGGCGACGATCGTCAAATCACCTTGTCGGCTTTCTTAGAGTACCGAGCTGTGCTCTGAGAAAATTGGAATGGATCGCCGAGCACCCGGTTCACCTGACTTCCAAAGGAGGTATCGAGCCACGATAAGAAGGGTCGTGCATCCTGCATCGGGAAGACCCGATGACCGATCCCGTTACGGAAACCTAGATCGCGCAGAATTTCTTCAGGAACGAGGGGCGCGGTTTTGCCAAAGTAATAAAAGTGTCTCGATACAAGCACCCGGTTGGTCTGTGTATCGTGCTGAATATTATGCGGATCTGGCGACCCATCCGGCTTACTGTGGTGAGAATCTTCTTGCTGCCATTTCTTGGACGGAGGCGATCGGTGATAGATATTGTCCCCGATTATCGTTTTTCGACTGCCATTTCGGACTGGGCGCTTAGCGCGAAATTCCGGGGCTTCCCAGTAACTTTCAAAGTTCAGTGCATCAGTTACTTGCATCGCATAAATGCAACGGCCGACTGCATTCAACTTTGCACCTCCCATACCGACAACCCAGTCGCCGGCTCGGGCGGTGCGACGAATGGTTGGCTTGCATGTCGCCAGGGTACACATCCCGTGGAATGGATTCGGCGCAAATCCAAAGTCCCGAGCCACAACATAAAAATAGGCTCTCGTCATCGCGGTCTCAGCAGCGAGCCGTTCGAGAAGCATGAACTAGTTCGCGCGGCGCGGCACTGCCGGGAGTTTCAAATGGGCTATTCGTGCCCTCAATCGCTTGTATGACGCTGTCAGAATTCCAATTCACCAGCGCATCGCCATATTCTTCAAAAGCAGGCGGAATATCGGCTTCGGTCCCGCCCCTTGTGAAAACGCCTATGATCCGCTTACCCAGCTCGTTAGCCTTACGAATCTCCCAGTCGACCCACGGGCGTTGGTGCGTGTCTTTGCCTATCAGCACAATCACGGTTGAAGCCCAGGACATCTTCATGCGCAAAAGGCGCTTCAACGTCCCTTCGGGGATCTGCTTTTTGTCCAAGCGCGCCTGGTTTGATGGCTTCGCTCGAATCGAGCTGTTCCGTATTTGAAAGCCTTGCCGATCAAGCAACTTGGTAAGGCCGCCGACGTGCTCGTCGTCCGCATGGTGATGGCTAATAAAGACATTGCGGCGCTTTGACATTGTCCCTCCAGGGGGCCCCTCGATCCGGGAATCGAGCCATCTCGATCACGAGATATTACGTGTTTTGAAATGTCAAGGCACGCTGGAGTAGAGCGTGCAACTCGGTGACGGGCGCGAGGACAATTGGCTGACCGCGACTGGGATGTTCAGTCGAGACTTGAGGGCGATCCACGCGACGAGTGATGCTGGCAAGACGTGCGTCGCACGCGGCCACCAACTCTGCAGCGGACGAACGGCGGACCGCTAATTTGCTGAAATCATTGGTACAGTTGGGTGGGCTCGAACCACCGACCTCCTGTTCCACAGACAGGCGCTCTAACCAACTGAGCTACAACTGCATCCTTGCGAGCCGCCCGAGGGGCGCCCTTGATAGGGCCGGTCACCGAGGGGGGCTGGACGGGGCGGAAACTAGGTGCAACGGGCGTTTTTGGCAAGGCCGCAACACCCTCAAAACGTCCGCAAACGAGGTTATTCCAAAGCAAAACCCGGGCTCTAGGCCCGGGTTTCTTAATTGAGACGACCGCGCCGGATCAGGCGGCGGGGTAGAGCTTTGCGGCAGAGGCCTTGATCGGCTCGGCGGCGGCAGTGGCAGCGCGCTGGGCGATCTCGGCGAGCTCCCGGGCCTGGGCCTGGAAGGTCTCGAGCTGCGCCTTGGAATGGTTGGTCCACAGCGCGAACGCATCCTGCGGCGCCTTCACGCTGAACAGCTCCTGGGTGAAGTCGAGATGGGCCTTGGTGTTGGCCTTCGCGAACTCCATCAGCTTGGCGGTGTATTCGCTCACGCCCTTGTGGGCGGACGAGAACACGGCCTCGACGGTGCCGTTGTGGGTCTCGGCGGCGTCCTTGAACTTGGCGTAGTTCTCGCGGGCCTGCGACACGCCCTTTTCGGCGAACGCACGCATCTGCTCGGGGACCTCGAACGGAATGATCGAGGCAGAAAACGGATCAGTCGCACCTGTCATGGTTTGTCCCTCACACGAATGAAAAAACGGAGTGAGCCTTCAGGCGCGCCCGCCGGCCAACCGGGTAACGGGTGCGAAGACTGGAAACACAAAACGAATGATGGCTCGCCCAGCGCCGAGACCATGCCTGCCTAAAATGTCAACATTGTGCACCGCAACGGGTTTGAGGGTGCGTTGCGCAAATTTAATCTCGGGGAGGATGAGGTTCCCGGGCGGGGGAACCGGTGGTTGAGGTAATTGAGTGCGCCAGCAGCGCTGTCTCCGTTCCCTCCCCCCTTGTGGGGGAGGGTCAGGGAGGGGGTGCCACACCGGGATTCTGTCCGTCGCGCTCTGGGCCGTAGGCAACGGCTCACACCTTTTGCTGGGCTTACCCCTCTCCCTAGCCCTCCCCCACAAGGGGGGAGGGAACGCAGCTGGGTTGGGGCGCGAGCTCGGCTTGATGCGACTGACCATCCGCCACGCGCGAATCCTGCGGATGCAGCGCCGGCACGCCTTGCGGGCCTGGGGACATTAAGGTTATCGCGGCTTTAGGCCTTGCTCCGTAGGCTTGGGACGTGGACCTGCCCGCGGCTGCGGGCGATACTAACCCTTTCTTAAGGCTGCCATTCCCGGCAGCCTTTGCTGATAAGCGGGACGCGAAGCCGGTCGGATGACGAGTTCGGATTTCCAGTTGCGAGGCGTGGGCGATCCCCGGCTGGCCGTGCACGCGACTTCGCCGCTGCCCGTCTGGCTGTGGTCGATCGACGGCACGCGCGTGCTCTGGGCCAATCCGGTCGGCGCAAGGCTGTTCGGCGCGGCCCATGCCACGGCGCTGGCGGACAGGATTTTCGGCCCTGCCGACAGCCACCGCCGCCAGATCGTCCGGCTGGCCGGCCGGCTGCCTGCGAACGGGGCGATCCGGCTCGAACGGCTGCGCGGCTTCGGCGCGCGGCTCGGCACGCTGATGACCTGCGCCTGCGCCCGGCTTGAGTTCGCCGATGGCGGCCGCGCGGTGCTCGTCACCGCGATGGACCCCGGCTTACGGTCCATGCCGCTGGTCGAGCGGCTGCTTCGTCTGGTCGACGGCGCCAAGACGCCGATGGCGGCGTTCGCACCCGACGGCCTGTTCGTCGGCGCCAGCGAAACGGCCCGCACCCTGCTCGGCTTCCGCGACCTGGGCGAAGCAGGACTCGAACAGGCGCGCAGCGATGCGCTCAGCCTCGGCCGCGCCGAGACGCCGATCGGCATCGGCCAGATGGTGCTGCAGCGGGTCGGCAGCGGGGCCGATGTCGGCCTGGTCGCGCTGATCGAGCCTGCCGTGCAGCAGGCGGCGGCGAGTGATAAGGTCGAACCCGAGGCCGCTGAAGAGGTCGCGCGCGAAGACATCGTTCAGCCTGAGGCTGCGCCGCCCCCTGCTCCGGCCGACGTGCCGGAGCATGTGCAAGCAGCGCCGTCGCACGAGGCGCCATCCGAAATCGCGCTGTTCGATGCCTTTGCCGAGCCGGTCGACGCGCCGGAAGGAAGCGAGACGATCGCGCCCAAGCCTCCAGTTGAAAACAAGACTCCGGTTGAAAACTCGGCCGAAGCCATGGTGTCGCCGCAGGCCGCGCCGACCGTGACCGCCATGGTCGAGCCGCCGTCGGGCCATGAAGAGCCGCCCGCACCGCGTCAGCATCCGTTGCGCTTCCTCTGGAAGGCCGATGCAGAGGGCCGCTTTGTGCTTCTCTCCGACGAATTCATCCACCTGATCGGTCCGCGCGCGGCCGCCGGCTTCGACCGCCCCTGGCGCGAGATCGCCGACGCGTTCGCGCTCGATCCTGAAAGCCGCGTGGCGCAGGCGCTTGCCAGCAAGGACACCTGGGCCGGGATCACCGTGAACTGGCCGGCCGATGGCGGCGAGCATCTGCCGGTCGAGCTTGCCGGGCTTCCGGTCTACGACGGCGAGCGCAATTTCGCGGGCTTCAGGGGTTTTGGCGTCTGCCGCGATCTCGACGGCCTCAACCGGCTCGATGCGCTCAGGCGTTTTGAGCTGCTGGCCGAACCGGCGGCGCCGCAAAGCCTTTTCGCCGATGTGGTCGAGCCGGAGCCCGAACCAAAGCTGGAGGCGCCGCCGCCTCCGCCGATCGAGCCGCCCGCACCTGAGCCTGAAGCCGAACTGCCCGAAACCATCACCGACGCGAATTCACATCCAACCGATCCGGAAACGCCAGTGGAAACGCCTCCCAATGTCCTGCCGTTCCGCGCGCCCGGCGACACGCGATCGCCGACGCTGACGCCGGTCGAGAACAGCGCGTTCAACGAGCTCGCCCGGCAATTGTCCGAGCGCCTCGAACGCGACAAGGAAACCATCGCGGCATCGGCCGAGCCTGCGGATGCCGAGATCACGCCTGAAGCGCCGACGCCCACGCCAGAGCCTGAACCGCCGCATGCGCCGGCCGAATGGCTGAGCGAGCCCGCGCCGCCCGCGCACGGCCACAGCACGCGCGACCGCGCGCTGCTCGACCTGTTGCCGACCGGCATTCTGATCTATCGGCTCGACCGCCTGCTCTACGCCAACCCCGCGTTTCTCGCGCGCATGGGCTATGCCAGCCTGAGCGCACTGGAAAACGCCGGCGGGCTCGATGCGCTCTATGTCGAGCCGGGCGTGTCCGCGGCGAGCAGCACGTCGCAAGCAGGCACGCCTGTCACGATCAGCGCGACGCTCGCCAATGGCGAAGCGCCGCTGCCGACCACCGAGGCGCATCTGCACGCGATCGACTGGGACGGCGAGAGCGCGCATGCGCTGATCTGCGCGCTGCCGCAAGCAGCGCCCGTTGCGCCCGTCATCGCGGAGACCGTGGTCGCCGAGACCATTGTCCCGGAGACCATTGTTCCGGAGATCTTGCCCACCGAGCCCGAGATCGGCGAGGCCGACGCGGAAGATCTCGCGGCGATCCTCGACACCACCGCCGAGGGCATCGTCATGTTCGACGCCGAAGGCAACATCCACGCCTGCAACCGCAGCGCCGAGGCGCTGTTCGGCTATGACGGCGAGACGCTGATGCAGCAGAACCTGGTGACGCTGTTCGCGCCGGAGAGCCAGCATGTCGTCATCGACTATCTGGAAAACCTCAAGAGCCAGGACATCGCGAGCCTGCTCGACCATGGCCGCGAGGTGCTGGGGCGCGAGAAGAAGGGCGGCGTCATTCCGCTCGCGATGATCATGGGCCGCACCCGGCCCGACGGCCCGAACTTCTTCGCCGTGTTCCGCGATCTCTCGCAGAGCAAGCAGGGCGAGAGCGAGCTGACGCAGGCGCGACGTCTGGTCGACGGCGCGGCCAATGCCAAGGCCGACATGCTGGCGCGGATCAGCCACGAGATCCGCACGCCGCTCAACGCCATCATCGGCTTCTCGGAGGTGATGATCTCGGAGCGTTTCGGCACGCTCGGCAACGAGCGTTACGGCGAGTACATGAAGGACATCCGCGCCTCCGGCGAGCGCGTCATCGCCATCATCGACGATTTGCTTGAGCTGTCGCGGATCGAGACCGGCAAGCTCGACCTCAACTTCGCCAACCTCAACCTCAACGATCTCGTCGAGGCCTGCGTGGTCGTGATGCAGCCGCAGGCCAATCGCGAGCGCATCATCATCCGCACCTCGCTCGGTCATGCGCTGCCGCAGGTGAGCGCGGATGCGCGCGCGATGCGGCAGATCACCATGAACCTGATCTCCAACTCGATCCGGCTTGCCAGCGCCGGCGGCCAGGTCATCGTCTCGACCGCGCTCACCGACCGCGGCGAGGTCGCACTTCGCATCCGCGACACCGGCCACGGCCTCAGCGAGCGCGAAGTCGCCGCCGCGATGGAGCCGTTCCGGACGCCGCCGCCTGGCGATGCCGAGGACAATTCCGCGCTGAGCCTGTCGCTGACCAAGGCTCTGGTCGAAGCCAACCGCGCCCGGTTCAACATCAAGAGCGCGGCGAACTCCGGCTCGCTGATCGAGGTGGTGTTCGCACCTGCGCTGGCGAAGGCGTAAGCCTTCACAACATCGTCGTCCCGGCGAAGGCCGGGACGACCCGCGTTGAGAGAGCTCGCAAACCCAGATCACCCAAACAAAAAGGGCACGGCGTTTGCGGCGCCGTGCCCTTCCGCATTCAAGAGGCTCGATCTCAGCTGTAGATTTCGAACAGGCCCGCGCCGCCCTGGCCGCCGCCGATGCACATCGTCACGACGCCCCACTTGGCCTTGCGGCGCTTGCCTTCCTGGAGGATGTGGCCGGTGAGACGCGCGCCGGTCATGCCGAAGGGATGGCCGATCGCGATCGAGCCGCCGTTGACGTTGTACTTGGCGGGATCGATGCCGAGCTTGTCGCGCGAATAGAGACACTGGCTGGCGAAGGCTTCGTTGAGCTCCCACAGATCGATGTCGTCGATCTTCAGACCATGACGCTTCAACAGCTTCGGCACGGCAAAGATCGGGCCGATGCCCATCTCGTCCGGTTCGCAACCCGCGGCCGCCCAGGCGACGAAGCGGCCCATGGGATTGAGGCCGCGCTTCTCCGCGTCCTTGGCTTCCATCAGCACGACGGCCGCGGCGCCGTCCGACAGCTGGCTGGCGTTGCCCGCCGTGACGAACTTGCCGGGACCCCTGACGGGCTCGAGCTTGGCGAGACCTTCCAGCGTGGTCTCGGGCCGGTTGCACTCGTCGCGATCGACGACGTAATCGACGATCGACTCGGCCTTGGTCGCCTTGTCGACCACTTTCATCTTGGTCTTCATCGGGACGATCTCGTCCTTGAACTTGCCCGCCTGCTGCGCGGCGGCCATTCGGCGCTGCGACTCCAGCGAATACTCGTCCTGATATTCACGGCTGAGGTTGTAGCGCTCGGCGACGATATCGGCGGTGTCGATCATCGCCATGAAGATCGCCGGTGCCGTCTTGAGCAGCTCGGGATCGATCGATTCCTTCGGCGTGCCGCCGCCCGGCATCGAGATGCTCTCGACGCCGCCTGCGACGATGCAATCGGAACCGTCCGAGCGGATCGAGTTGGCGGCCATCGCGATGGTCTGGAGCCCGGACGAGCAGAACCGGTTCACCGAGACGCCCCCGGTCGATTTCGGCATTCCCGCCAGCAGCGCGGCCTGGCGGCCGATGTTCGGCGCGCCATGGGCGCAATTGCCGAGATAGCAATCCTCGACATAGTCCTTCTCGACGCCGGCGCGGTCGACCGCGTGGTGGATGGCGTGGGCCGCGAGCGACATCGGCGGGGTGATGTTGAACCCGCCGCGGCCGGATTTCGCGAGGCCCGTGCGTGCATAGGAAACGATGACGGCTTCACGCATTGTTTTCTCCCTTTTCGAACGATTTTGAACGGAGCGTCGATCGACGTCTTCTCGGCGCCATTGGTACACAATGTCCAGCGGTCGCGGGAGAAATAAAAACGCCGCCCTCGCGAGAGGGCGGCGTTGTTCCGCGGGTCGGAATATACGATCGGCGTCATTCCGGGGCGACGCGCAGCATCGAACCCGGAATCTCGAGATTCTCAGGTGCGCAATTGCGCACCATAGTTCGCGCTTACGCGCGCCCCGGAATGACAGTTACTCAGAACGTCAGCGCCTTGACCTGCTTGACCTGCGGCAGGGCCTGCACCTTGGCGAGCAGATCGGCCGGCACCGCGCCGTCGACCTCGATCAGCGCGATGGCATCGGAGCCCGGCGCGACGCGGCCGAGATGGAAGGTCGCGATGTTGATCTTGGCATCGCCGAGCAGGCTCGCGAACTTGCCGATGAAGCCCGGCTTGTCCTCGTTGGTGACGTAGATCATCGACTTGCCAAATTCAGCGTCGACGCGGATGCCCTTGATGTCGACCAGGCGCGGCTTGCCGTCGGCATAGACCGTGCCCGAGACCGACCGCTCCTGCCGCTCGGTGGTGACGGTGACGGTGATCAGGCTTTCATAGTCGCTCTGGGCGGCGCGGACGATCTCGTCCACCACCATGCCGCGCTCCTTGGCGACGACGGGCGCGGAGACGACGTTGACCTCGCCCAGCATCGGCCGCAGCAGGCCGGACAGCACGGCGGAGGTGATCGCCTTGATCTTCATCTCGGCGACGTGGCCCTCATAGGTGATCTCGACCTTGAGAATGCCGCTCTCGGTCAGCTGTCCGGCGAACGAGCCGAGCTTTTCGGCGAGCGCGATGAACGGCTTCAGCTTCGGCGCCTCTTCCGCCGTGATCGAGGGGAAGTTGACGGCATTCGAGATCGCGCCGGTGAGCAGATAGTCCGACATCTGCTCGGCGACCTGAAGCGCGACGTTCTCCTGCGCCTCGGTGGTGGACGCGCCGAGATGCGGCGTGCAGATCACGTTGGGATGACCGAACAGCACGTTCGCGGTGGCGGGCTCCTCGACAAAGACGTCGAAGGCGGCGCCCGCGATGTGCTTGGAATTCAAAGCGTCGACCACGGCCTGCTCGTCGACGAGGCCGCCGCGGGCGCAGTTGATCAGGCGAACGCCCTTCTTCATCCTGGCAATCGCGGCTGCGTCGATGATGTTCTTGGTCTTCTCGGTCAGCGGCGTGTGCAGCGTGATGAAGTCGGCGCGCTTGAAGAGGTCGTCGAGCTCGACCTTCTCGACGCCGATGTCCCTGGCGCGCTCGGGCGACAGGAACGGATCGAACGCAATCACCTTCATGCGCAGGCCGAGCGCGCGGTCGGCGACGATCGAGCCGATGTTGCCGCAGCCGACGACGCCGAGCACCTTGCCGGTGATCTCGACGCCCATGAAGCGGTTCTTCTCCCATTTGCCGGCCTGGGTCGAAGCGTCAGCCTGCGGAATCTCGCGCGCCAGCGCCAGCATCAGGGTGATGGCGTGCTCGGCGGTCGTGATCGAATTGCCGAACGGCGTGTTCATCACGATGATGCCCTTGGCCGTGGCGGCGGGAATCTCGACGTTGTCGACGCCGATACCGGCGCGGCCGATCACCTTGAGATTGGTCGCCTTCTCGAGGATCTTCGCGGTCGCCTTGGTCGCCGAGCGGATCGCGAGGCCGTCGTAATTGCCGATGATCTCGGCGAGCTTGTCCTTGTCCTTGCCAAGATTGGGCTGGAAGTCGACCTCGACACCGCGGTCTTTGAAGATCTGCACGGCGGCGGGAGAGAGCGCGTCGGAAATGAGAACTTTGGGTTTGGTCATGGGAATGTGTCCTTCGCCGTCCCTAGAGGGAGATCGGCCTGAGGGCCGGAATGGGAATTGCTCGAAAGCTCTTTGCTCTCCCTCTCCCCGTTCTTACGGGGAGAGGGTCGGGGTGAGGGGCAGCCACAGGCGAGGTGCTCGCGGAGAGAGCCCCTCACCCGGATCGCTGCGCGACCCGACCTCTCCCCGTAAGAACGGGGAGAGGTAAAAACTACGCCGCCTTGGCGAGCGTGGCCTTGGTCTCGGCAAAGGCCCAGTCGATCCACTGGGTCAGCAGCGCGACATCGCTGGCCTCGACGGTGGCGCCGCACCAGATGCGCAGGCCGGCGGGCGCATCGCGGTAGTAGGCGAAGTCGTAGCCGGCACCTTCCTTCTCGACCAGCGCCACCAGCTTCTTGGAGAAGTCGGCCTGCGCGTCCTCGGAGAGCGAGGTGATCGCGGGATCGGTGAACTTCAGGCACACCGAAGTGTTGGAGCGGATCGCGGCGTCCTTGGCGAGGAAGTCGATCCAGGGCGTCTTCGCCTTCCAGTCGGCGAGCACCTTGGTGTTGGCGTCGGCGCGCGCGATCAGCGCCTTCAGGCCGCCGATCGACTTGGCCCAGTTCAGCGCGTCGAGATAATCCTCGACGCAGAGCATCGACGGCGTGTTGATGGTCTCGCCGACGAAAATGCCTTCGTTGATCTTGCCGCCCTTGGTCATGCGGAAAATCTTCGGCAGCGGCCAGGCTGGCTTGTAGGTTTCGAGCCGCTCCACCGCGCGGGGCGAGAGGATCAGCATGCCGTGCGCGGCTTCGCCGCCGAGCGCCTTCTGCCAGGAGAAGGTGACGACGTCGAGCTTGGCCCAGTCGAGGGGTTGCGCGAACGCGGCCGAAGTGGCGTCGCAGATGGTCAGACCTTCGCGGCTCGCGCTGATCCAGTCGGCGTTGGGCACGCGCACGCCCGAGGTGGTGCCGTTCCAGGTGAAGACGACGTCGGACTTCGGATCGACCTTGGAGAGGTCGGGGATCTCACCATAAGCCGCGTTGAGCTTGGTGACGTCCTTGAGCTTCAATTCCTTGACGATGTCGCTGACCCAACCCTCGCCGAAGGATTCCCAGGCGAGCGTGGTGACGGGCCGCGCACCCAGCAGCGACCACAGCGCCATCTCGACCGCGCCGGTATCGGAGGCCGGCACGATGCCGATGCGATAATCGGCGGGCACTTCAAGCACTTCGCGCGTCAAATCGATCGCGAGCTTGAGCTTGGTCTTGCCGACCTTCGCGCGATGCGAACGGCCGAGCGCTGCGTCCTTGAGATTTTGGGCATTCCATCCGGGGCGCTTGGCGCAGGGGCCGGAGGAAAAATGCGGCACGTTCGGCCGCGAAGCGGGCTTCGCTACAGTCATCGTCTACCCTTCCAGATAGTAAGCCTCCCGTTGGGGGGAGGTGTCCCGCCGCGGCTGATACGGGAATCGGGAAGGGTCGTCAAGGAAGTTCCGGGGCCTCACGCGCGAGTGATGGCGCCTCCGGCGCGATTTTGGGGGATTCGACGGCGGCGAGCGCGTTCAGCAAGTCCGTGGCTTCGCTGATCAATTGCGCGGCGCGGCGGCGGCTGCCGACTTTCAAAATGCATTTGTCATTGGCCTGCACGACGTAGTCGTTGCCGACCTTGATCATCGAATAGCTTGTCATCGAAATCCCCGAACCGATCGAGCCCGGTTTCGACGTCCCGTAGCACCGTTCGTTCCTTCACCAACGTGAACGCCGTAGCGGTGGTTTATCAGCTCTTAATATGAACGTATGCGCGATCGGATTTCGTTGACCGCGCAAGGCGCATAGCGTGCTGCGTCAAAAGCGGACAGTCATGCCGACGTGACTCGCCGTGAACCCAAGCCGCTTGTAGAAGCGCTGCGCATCCGTTCGCGTCTGATGCGTCAGCAGTTCGACCAGATTGCAGCCACGCGCTTTCGCTTCCGTCACCGCCCATTGCACCAATTGCTCGCCGATGCCGCGGCTGCGGCAATCGGAAGCAACGCGAACGTCTTCGAGCAGACCGCGCAAGCCGCCTTGCGAGCTGAGACCCGGCAGGATCGCGAGCTGCAGGCAGCCGACCACCCTGCCCTCGTTCTCGGCAACCACGAGCTGGAGATTTTGATCGCGCTCGACCCGCGCGAATGCCTCGTAATAGGACGCAGGCAACGGGTCTTCCACGCGCTCGCGTGCGCTGCCGAGCCGATCGTCGGCGAGCATCGCCACGATCGCAGCAACATCCTCGCGGCGCGCGGGACGAATGAAGACGGATTCGGCGTTCATTAAGTTACTCCTGTCTCAGCGCGCCTTAGCGCACCTTGGGAAGCCCGAGAAAGGTCTCGGCTTCGCCGATCCAGCGGCGGATGGCGGCATAACGACCGAGATCGAAGCCGCCTTCATGCGCGACGCGCGTATAGGCAAGCAGCGAGACGTCGGCAAGCGAAACGTCATCACCGGCGAAGAAGCGGTTTGCCGCCAGATGCTGCTCCATGCGATCGAGCGCCGCATAGCCGCGCTTGACCTTTTCGGGGTCGAGCTCGGAGGCGTCCTTGCCGAGATAGACGAGCTGGAAGCGGCACACCGCGATATAGGGCTCGTGGCTGTATTGTTCCCAGAACAGCCATTCGTCCATCTTCGCGGCAGTGAAGGCATCGCGCGGAATGAGCGCACTGTCGCGCGCGAGATAGCGAATGATGGCATTGGATTGCGCCAGCGTGCGACCGTCGTCGAAGGCGACGGTGGGCACCTGGCCGGCACCGTTCATCTCGAGGAATTGCGACGTGCGGCTCTCGCCCTTGCGGGTGTCGATCTCGATCCAGTGATAGGGCAGCGCGAGCTTGTCGCAGACCCACCTCACCTTCAGACAATTGCCGGAATTGGTATCGCCGTAGATCCGCATCGCTGCCCCCGCGCATTCGGCGACAGAGCATCAGGACGGAGGCGGCCTGTCAATCGGCCCGCGCTGGCGCGTCAGAATTTATAGCCGAGGCCCGCGCGGACGGTATTGATGCTGGTGTCGACCGCCGAGCTGAAGCGGATGTATTCGTACTCACCGCGGAAGAACAGGCCACCGACCAGATTGACGTCAACACCAAGACCGGCGCTGTAGCCGTAGATCAAATGGTTATGCTGGGCGTCCGTCGAGCTCAGCGGCGCGAGTGTAGTATAAGGGCCTATCAGGGTCGCGCTGATGCGGTCCTGCGCACTGACCGTGCGGATGATGTCGGCATTTCCGAGTGCGAGACCCGCGAACATGTAGGGCAGAAAGCATCCCCAGGCGTAAGCCGCGCGGCCGCGGAATGTCGCCATGTCGTTGATGTTGATCGATGACGTGGAGGTCGCCGTGACGTCGTGAAAATTGCCGTCGGACAGGGCGACGGCGCTGACGCGGCGCTCCGAGGCTGACGCGCTTCCACCGAACTTGCCGTGCAGGTAGCTGAATTCAAGGCCGAGTACGACATCGTCCCACTGGGCATTGTAGCCGACGAAAGCGCCGTAGCCGCTGGTGCGCTGCGACGCCTTGCCAAGTCCGAGATTCCACTGCGATACGCCCATCTCGCTTTCGATCAAGGTATCGGCCAACAACGCCGCCATCATGTTGCTGGTCGAGCCCTTGAAGTTCTCGTCCGACGAGCCGTAGCCGCCCTGAACGCCGATATAGCTTCCCTGCCAGTTGACGCCGGACTTGCTCAGGCCGTCGGTGAAGCTGCCGCGCAGTATGGGCAAGTCGGAGAGATCGGCCGCGTGCGCCGCAGAGACCGTCCCCAACATCGCCGCCGCCAACAAAAGCCTACGCATCGAACGCTCCATCGAACTCGAACTTTCGCTCGTGATCATGGCTCGTTAACCTTAACCAATGGTTGCGCCGGAGCCTTTCGTCGCCGCGCGCCATGAAAAATACGCAAAGCAAAACGGCGCGGGATGATCCCGCGCCGTTAAGAAGTCCTAACCAATCAGGCTGCCGATCAGCCCTTGGTGACGAGCGGCGGCATGTAGGCCGGCGGGCTGCTGAGATCCCAGCGCACGCCGAGTTTGATGTCGTGCGAGGTGAGCTCCTTGATCTTGATCGTGGACGGACCCGAGGCGCTGTTGTCGAACAAGCGGTAGTTGCCGGGCGCCGCATCGCCGAGGTTCATGTAGCTGTAGGCCAGTTCGACGGTGAACCCGGGATTGACCTTGTAGGCGAGACCGGCGTGGGCGGCCCAGGCGAGGTTCCACTTTCCGTTGTCGGCGAAGTAGGCGACGCTGTTGTTGAGCAGCGGGCTGTACGACACGCCGTCGTCGCGGAAGCCGCTAATCTTGTTGTAGGAGCCGCCGACACCGGCGCCGATGAACGGGGTGATGCACCACCAGGTGCCGAGATCGACATAGGCATTCGCCATGACGACCCACTCGGACTTGCTGCCGCTGTAATTGTTGACGCCGACGAAGCCGGGTCCAATGACGTTGTCGCTGCCGTGCAGATTGGCCCTGCCCCGGTACTGGCCGATCACGTCGCCACGGAACCAGTTGTTGAAGCGGTAGCCGACACCGAGATCGAACAGCGTCGCCGAGTCGAAGCCGAGTCCCTCCGTCGTCTTCGTAAACCCAGGCGCTACGGCGCCCTCGATGCTCTTGGCGCGCTGGTTGGTCATGCCGACGTCGCCGCGCAGATACCAGCCGCCGAAGTCGGCGGGCGGAGCCGGGGGAGCGTACATCGGAGGGGGCGCCGCGATCGGCATGTCGGCGGCGAACGCCATCGAGGAGATCAGGGTTGCCGCACCCGCGGCAAGGAGAGACTTAACGCTACGCATTGGCTTCGTCCTTTTGGCCGGTGAGGCAAATACGGCGCCTCACGTTCTGGAAACTCACGTCCCGGACGATGCCAGCAAATGTTTAAGCGCCACTTAACCCTAATTTTTAAGGTTGATTTTTTCTAAGCGCACACGCGCGTGCGGCGCGAGCGTTGCAAAAATGCAGCGCCAAATGCGACGCCGTCGCCGCATTTCCTAACGATGTATGAAGCCGCGTTGCAGCAAGACAGGATATGTTAACGCCCGTGCCGCGGCAGCTTGGGCAGGAACACCGCAAGCAGGCCAATCGCCGGGAGGTAAGCGCAGACCTGGTAGACGAAGGCGATCGAGGTGTGGTCGGCGAGTTTGCCGAGCACGGCGGCGCCCAGGCCGCCGATGCCGAACGCGACACCGAAGAACACGCCGGAGATCATGCCGAAGCGATGCGGTACCAGCTCCTGCGCGAACACGATGATCGACGACGTCGTCGAGGAGATGATCAGGCCGATGACCACGGACAGCACCGCGCTCGCATAGAGCCCGGCATAGGGCAGCGCCAGCGTGAACGGCAGCGCCCCCAGGATCGAAATCCAGATCACGATCTTGCGGCCAAAGCGATCACCCAAGGGACCACCGAGAAAAGCGCCGACCGCGTTCGCCGCGAGGAAAATGAAGAGATACATCTGCGCCGCCCGGGTCGACACGCCAAAGCGGTCGATCAGATAGAAGATGTAGTAGCTCGACAGGCTCGAGACATAGAGCTGTTTCGAGAACAGCAGCGCGACCAGCACGAGGAGCGCAACGACGACGCGACGCGAGTTCGGCGAATCGGGATGGGCTTGAGCCATCGCGGTCTTCTTCGCCTTGATCTGCGGTTCGTACCAGCGGCCGATGCGCCAGAGGATGAGGATCGCGAGGAAGGCGATCGAGGAGAACCAGGCGATGCTGCCCTGCCCGAACGGCACGACGATGAGCGCGGCGAGCACCGGTCCCATCGAGGTGCCAAAACTGCCGCCGAGCTGGAACACCGATTGCGCAAAACCGTAGCGGCCGCCGGAGGCGAGCCGCGCGATGCGCGCCGACTCCGGGTGAAACACCGCCGAGCCGAGGCCGACCAGCGCGGCGGCGACGAGGATGACCAGATATTGGTGGGCGGCACTGAGCAGCAACAGACCGAAGAAGGTCGAGGCCATGCCGATCGACAACGAATAGGGCTGCGCCTTCTTGTCGGTATAGTGGCCGACCACCGGCTGGAGCAGCGAGGCCGTGAACTGGAAGGCCAGCGTGATCATGCCGATCTGCGCGAAGTCGAGCGCGTAGGTGTCCTTCAGGATCGGATACACGGAAGCGATCAGCGACTGCATGGTGTCGTTGAGGAAGTGCGAGAAGCTGATGCCGGCCAGCACGACATAAGCCGGCCCCGCGGCACCTTTGGCGGCGGGCGCGACGTCACCGACGATGACGGGCTCGGTCAGTGTTTCCTCTGAGACGACGACAGGCTTGTTCAATGGAGCATCCCGGCGGGCGCGGCAGATTGCTGCGACAAGCTGATTACGATGCACGCGGCGACCGATCCACCGCCAAACCCCCATGGCTGGGATGCGCTTCGCTCCATCCCTTGCGGGAGTTCGTAGTCCGGATGGAGCGAAGCGCAATCCGGGGCCGTTCGCTTGTTGCAGGATTCCCGGATTTCGCTGCGCTCCATCCGGGCTACGATCGTTCTCGCGTAGCGCCTCAGGCCGCGGCCTGCCCGAGTGCGGAGACGATGGTATCGACGACGTCCTCGACCAGGATGCGATCCTCGCCCTCGCCCATGACGCGGATCACCGGCTCGGTGCCGGAGGAGCGGATCAGCAGGCGGCCGTGGCCGTTGAGCCGCTGCTCGCCGTCGGAGATCGCCGACTTGACGTCGGAATTGTCGAGCGGCTTGCCGCCCTTGTGACGGACGTTCTTCAGGATCTGCGGCAGCGGATCGAAGCGGTGGCAGACTTCCGACACCGGCCGGCGCAACTTCTGCACG
This sequence comes from Bradyrhizobium sp. WSM471, assembly GCF_000244915.1. NCBI lineage: Bacteria > Pseudomonadati > Pseudomonadota > Alphaproteobacteria > Hyphomicrobiales > Nitrobacteraceae > Bradyrhizobium > Bradyrhizobium sp. WSM471. Next base: position 6,932,450 of record NZ_CM001442.1, read on the forward strand.
ACGGCAAGCACCTGCAATGCGGCGACGAAGCCGTCGCCGGTGGTGGCGTAGTCGGACAGGATGATGTGGCCGGACTGCTCGCCTCCGAGATTGTAGCCGCCGTTCAGCATCTGCTCGAGCACGTAGCGATCGCCGACCGGCGTGCGCACGAGATCGAGCCCTTGCGCATTGAGGAAGCGCTCGAGCCCGAGATTCGACATCACGGTGGCGACGATGCCCGATCGCGACAGCCGACCGTCTTCCTTCCAGCTCTGCGCGATCACCGCGAGCAGCTGGTCGCCGTCGACGACGTGGCCGCGCTCATCGACCAGGATGACGCGATCGGCGTCACCGTCGAGCGCGATGCCGATGTCGGCGCGCATCTCGCGGACCTTCTTCGACAGCGCTTCGGGCGAGGTGGAGCCGCATTCCTTGTTGATGTTGAAGCCGTCGGGCTCGACGCCGATCGGAATCACGTCGGCGCCCAGCTCCCACAGCGCTTCCGGCACCACCTTGTAGGCGGCGCCATTGGCGCAATCGACCACGACGCGCAAGCCGTCGAGCGACAGATCGCGCGGCAGCGTGCGCTTGGCGAATTCGATGTAGCGGTCATGCACGCCGTCGATGCGGCGGGCGCGGCCGAGACTGGCGCTCTGGGCGAGACGCTTGTCGATGGGCTCGTCGAGCAGCTGCTCGATCTGCTTCTCGACATCGTCGGAGAGCTTGAATCCCTGCGGGCCGAACAGCTTGATGCCGTTGTCCTCGAACAGATTGTGCGAGGCGGAGATCATCACGCCGAGATCGGCGCGCATCGACTTGGTCAGCATCGCGACCGCCGGCGTCGGCATCGGGCCGACCAGCAGCACATCCATGCCGACGGAGGTGAAGCCCGCCACCATGGCGTATTCGATCATGTAGCCGGACAGGCGGGTGTCCTTGCCGATCACGACCCTGTGGCGGTGGTCACCGCGCTGAAACGCCAGGCCTGCGGCCTGCCCGACCTTGAGCGCGAGCTCCGGCGTGATCAGTCCGTTGGCGCGGCCCCGGATCCCGTCCGTCCCGAAATATTTGCGGCTCATCTCGTCCCCCACGCGACAACCAGGGATCCCCAATACAACCTGCGGGTGCCCTGGCGGGACCCGCATCCCTGATTTGCTGAGGTCTTATAAAGCCATCGCGGCTAACTTGGCTTCAAAAAATATGATGAATCATTACGGAACCGGGCGTACCCCGGTGCCGGTAACGTGTTGTTAACACTATATTTCCAGCGAGGACGCCGGAACAGGGCGGAACCCGCGCCTAGTCCGAGCGCTTCACATGGCCGTCGGCGCGGCTCGGCGCCGGCTGGGTGACATTGACGGGATCGGAGCCCGGAAAGGTCTCTTCCAGACCTTCTTCCAGCGCGTCCTCGAGATCATGCTTCTCCTTGATCTCCTCCGGCGTCGGTCCGGTGTGCGGCCTGGTCATGGTGCCCTCCTCTCCACAAAGGATTTGCAAACGATTTGGCTCTGCATCCAACCATGCTAGATGACCCCTCGATCTTCCGATGCAAGAGTCTTCCGATGCAAGACTCTTCCAGTACGAGACGGGCCGGGGAAACGTTCATGAAGCACATCACCTGTATCGACGATCTTCGCACACTGCATCAGCGCCGCGTGCCGAAGGCGTTCTTCGATTATTGCGACCGCGGCTCCTACGCCGAGGAAACGCTGCGCGCCAACCGCGAAGACATGCAGGCGATCAAGTTCCGCCAGCGCATCCTGGTCGACGTCTCCAAACGCGACACTTCCACCACGATCCTCGGCGAGCCCTCGACCATGCCGCTGATACTCGCGCCGGTGGGCCTGCTCGGCATGCAGCATGGCGATGGTGAGATCCATGCCTGCCGCGCCGCGCAAGCCGCCGGTATCCCGTTCACGCAGTCGACGATGTCGATCTGCTCGATCGAGGACATCGCGGCCAGTGTCGAGAAGCCGTTCTGGTTCCAGCTCTACGTGATGAAAGACCGCGGCTTCATCAAGGAATTGATCCAGCGCGCGATCGCGGCGAAATGCTCCGCGCTGGTGCTGACCGTTGACCTGCAAGTGATCGGCCAGCGCCACGCCGACATCAAGAACGGCATGACGGTTCCACCGGAATGGTCGCTCTCGAAGCTGTTGGATTTCGCCAGCAAGCCCACCTGGGTCTCCGGCGTGCTGCAAGGCAAGCGTCGCACCTTCGGCAACATCGCCGGCCATGTGAAGAACACCGGGGACCTCAATCGCCTCGCGGAGTGGACGGCCTCGCAGTTCGATACGTCCCTGAACTGGAAGGACGTCGAGTGGGTCCGTAGCATCTGGCCGGGCAAGCTGATCATCAAGGGCATTCTGGACGTCGAGGACGCCGAGGAAGCCGCGAAGACCGGCGCGCAGGCCCTCGTCGTGTCGAACCATGGCGGCCGTCAGCTCGACGGCGCGCCGTCATCCATCGAGGTGCTGCCCGAGATCGCCGAGGCGGTCGGTGACAGGATGGAGATCATGTTCGACGGCGGCATCCGCTCCGGCCAGGACGTGATGCGCGCGCTCGCGCTCGGCGCAAGGTCCTGCATGATCGGCCGCGCCTACGCCTATGGCCTTGGCGCCGGCGGCCAGGCCGGCGTCGCCAAGGCGATCGACATCATCCAGAAGGAGCTGCTCACCACCATGGGCCTGTGCGGCGTCAACAGGATTGACGAGATCGACGAACATATCATCGCGATGTGAGCGTCTACCGGGATGCAGCTGCAATAACAGCTGTCGTCCCGGACAAGCGCAGCGAAGCGGAGCGCTGATCCGGGACCCATAACCACAGGGAAGCGTGGTTACGGGGGACTCGGAGCAACCTGCATCGCGCAACAACTTCTCCCTGTGGTTATGGGTCCCGGATCTGCGCTTACGCTTGTCCGGGACGACAGTGGAATTTGTTGCGGCAGTTGCGCTCTATATTTCTCGCCTCACATCGGCGGCGTCACCCCATCCCTGCCGACGTTGACGCGGTTGGCTTCCAGCGAACCATCGTCCTTCTTCACCGCACCGAAAATGATCAGCTTGGCTCCCGGCTTGAGCTCGGATTTGTCGCTGGCGACGAAGGTGACGATCGGCGTGTCCGGGGGCACCACGACTTTCTTCTCACCGTCCTTGTACTTCACCGTGATGTTCTGGCCGTCGGTGCCCTTCACCGTCTGCGCCACGGTGGCGTTGGTCATGGTCGAGTTGGCGCGCGCATCCCAGGGACGAAAACCTTCGGCCGCGCCGCGCTGGTTTTCGGGGAAGATGTGCACCGCGATCGCCTTCTGGGTGCCGTCGGGCTCGGGCAGGCCGGTGACGCCGATATAGGAGCCGTCCTTGATCTCCGACAACGACGTCTTCACCACCGCGAAGACGGCGACGTTGTCGGTCATGCGCACCTTCACGTCGCTGCCTTCGCGGGTCTTGATGCCGAGCGTGTTGCCGTCGACGCTCTCGATGGCGCCGCGGATGCGGACCGTCGACGGCTGCTGCGCCAGGGCGGATGACGTAACGATGCAGGCGGCGAATGCGGCCACGCCAATACGTGATATCCAGGTTCTCTTCGACATGTTGTTATTCTCCGCTCACATCGGCGGCGTCAGGCCGTCGCGGCCGACACTGACGCGGTTGGTTTCGAACGAGCCGTCCGGCAGCTGCTTCATGAAGGCGATCACCTTGGCGCCGGCCTTGAGATCGGATTTGTCGCCGGGCACGAAGGTCACCACCGGCGTATTGTCGGCAACGAACACCTTCTTCTCGCCGTCCTTGTACTTGACCAGCAGCGTATGGCCGTCATTGCCGACCACGCTCTCCGCGACGGTCGCATTGGTCATGCTGGAATTGGGCTTGAGGTCATAGGGGCGCGAGCCCTCGCCGGTGCCGCGCATGCTCTCCGGAAACACGTGGACCTCGACCGCGTTCGCGCCGCCGTCCGGTCCCGGCACGGTGGTGGCGCCGACGAAGGAGCCGGGCTTGATGTCGGCAAGTGAAATCCTGGTAATGCCCGACACGTTCACGTCGGAGGCGATGTGCAGCTTGACATCCTCGCCGCTGCGCGCCTTGACCTCCATCGTGTCACCGTTGACGCTTTCGATCGTGCCGCGCACGCGCGTCGGCACCGGCGCCCTTTGCGCAAGTGCCGAGAGGGTCGAGACGGCCACCATCGCGACGGCGATGAGCGGACGTGTGAAAGTTGCACGTTGAACAGACATGATGGTCTCCGATTGTCCCTATCGCCCTTACGGACATAGAACTCCGGAGGTTACGCGCTATTCTCTCAAGTCTTTGTGAGATCGGCCTCGACCAGCGCACGCAGCTCTGCCGTGACCTGCGGTCGCTGGCCAAACCACAGCTCGAAGCCGCGGACCGCCTGATGCAGCAGCATGCCGAGCCCGTCGGCGGTCTTCAGCCCGCGCGCCTTTGCGGCCGCGAGCAGCGGCGTCACCAACGGGACATAGACGAGATCGGCGACCACGGCACCATCCGGCAGGCGCGCCACTTCAAGGTCGAGTGAAGGCTGACCGTGCATGCCGAGCGAGGTCGTGTTCACGAGAAGTTTTGCGCGCGGCAGGACGTCGTCGATGTCGTCCCAGGCAACAGGATGCACCTTCGGCCCGAACTGCCTTGCAAGCATCTCGGCCCGGCCGATGGTGCGATTGGCGAGATGCACGCAGCTGATGCCGCGTTCGAGCAACCCGAACACGATGGCGCGCGCGGAGCCGCCGGCGCCGAGCACCAGCGCCTCGCTGGCTGCGTCCCAGCCGGGCGCGCTGGCATCGAGATTGCCGATAAAGCCTTCGACGTCGGTGTTGGTCGAGCGCAGCTCGCCGTCAGCAAACCACAGCGTGTTGGCCGCACCGACCGCTCGCGCGCGGGCATCGGGCGTCGAGAGCTCGAGCACGCCCTCCTTGTGGGGGATGGTGACGTTGGCGCCGACGAAGCCGCGCAGCGACAGCCGCAACACGAAGTCGCGCAAATTATCCGGTGGAACCGCCTCGATGACATAGCCGCCCTCGATCCCGAGCGTGCGCAGCCAGTAACGATGGATCAGCGGCGAGCGCGAATGCGCAGCCGGCCATCCAATCAGACAGGCTGCGGGAGCCTTGGTCACGGTCATCTTCCCCTGGGATCGTTTCGGAGGCGATCCATTTCGCGTCCCGCAGGCCCTGTCAAGCGCGCGGGCCCTCTCGGGAGAGGCTCGACGTCAGGTCGTGCCCGCCTCACCGGCCGCGGGGTGCGCCGCACCGCCCTTGATGTCGGCGACCGCACGCGCGATGGTCTCGCGATAGCGCGCGCGTGGCGGCGCGACGCCGTGGGTGAGGAGCGCGCGGCGAACCGTTGGCGATGCCCCCGTGATGAACAGCCGGATACCCTGGCGGTGGGCCTTGGCGGCGACGCGGCCGAGCACGTTGGCCGCGGTCGAATCCAGGAACGGCACGTCGGCGAAATCGACCACAAGCCCCTTGCGCTTGCCGGCGATGCCGTCGAGCACGCTGCCGATCGCCGAGGCCGCGCCGAAGAAGAACGCACCGGTGATGCGATAGACCAGCACGTCGCGATCCACCGCGAGCGCGGGGTCGTAAGGCACGCGCCCGCCATTATCGTCATCGGGACGATCGGCGGCGACCAGCGGCGAACGTTCCTCGATACCGGTCATTTCCGCCATGCGATGGATGAACAGGACCGCACCAAGCGCGAAGCCGACCAAAATGCCTTCGGTCAGATCGCGGAAGATGGTGAGCAGGAAGGTTGCGAGCAGCACGACGGCATCGCCCCATGACGAACGCAGCAGCGTCGCGAATTCGTGCTTCTCCGCCATGGTCCAGGCCACGACGACGAGCACGGCGGCGAGCGCGGCCAGCGGGATGTAGCTCGCGAGCGGCGCTGCGATCAGCATGAACAGCAGCAGGAAGACCGAATGCAGCATGCCCGCGAGCGGCCCCCGCGCGCCGGCGCGGATGTTGGTCGCGGTGCGCGCGATCAGCCCCGTGACGCAGATGCCGCCGAACAGCGCCGCGCCGACATTGGCGGCGCCTTGCGCCACCAGCTCGCAATTGGAGCGGTGACGGCGTCCGGTCATGCCGTCGGCCACCACCGCCGACAGCAGCGATTCGATTGCCGCGAGCAGCGCGAAGGAGATCGCATCGGGCAACACGGCGGTCGCCTTCGCGAGCGAGAACGCAGGCAAGGCCGGCGAGGGCAGCTCGCGCGGAATGCCGCCGAAGCGCGATCCGACAGTCTCGACCGGCAGCGACAGCACGGCACATGCGACCGCCGCGAGCACGACCGCGATCAGGATGCCCGGCCAGGACGGGCGCCAGCGCCGCAGGCCGGCGATGATGGCGATGCTGACGATAGCGACCGCGACGGCCGACGGATTGACGGTGTGCAGGCCGCCGGCGAGCGCGACGAGTTTCGGAACGAATTCGCTCGGCTCCTTCGCGAGGAGCGTGATCCCGCCGAGATCGCGCAGCTGGCTGGCGAAGATGATGACGGCGATGCCGGCCGTGAAGCCGACCGTCACCGGATACGGAATGAACTTGATATAGGTGCCGATCCGCAGGAAGCCCGCAGCGATCAGGAACAGGCCCGCCATCAGCGTAGCCAGGATCACGCCGTCGACCCCGTGACGGTCGGCGGTCGCCGCAACCAGCACAATGAAGGCGCCGGCGGGACCGCCGATCTGGAACCGGCTGCCGCCGAGCAGTGACGCAATGAAGCCGCCGACAACAGCGGTGTAGAGTCCGCGATCCGGCGTCACGCCCGAGGCGATCGCGATCGCCATCGACAGCGGCAGCGCGACGATCGCGACCGTAAGGCCCGCGAACACATCGGCGCGGAAATCCGACCAGCCATAGCCCTCACGCCACACGGTGACGAGCTTTGGCAGATACAGTTCGGTAAAGGTCGGCCGACGAAGCTGGTGCAGCTTGCCTGCGTGTTCGCCTGTAATGCTCATTTCAGCAAAATGCTCCGCTGCCCACGACGCTCCGATGCATCGTGCGGCCGCGTATCGGGGCGCGACGGTGCGTTAGTTAAGTCTGCTTCCGAGCATGATCATTGCGTGATCATGCTCCCACCCGCCGCGGCGGCCCCGGCTCCTTGAGCCGAACGCCACGTCCGCCGCCTTCGCTGCGCGCCTGCTCGCCGATCAGCTCGACGCCGGCCCGATCAAAGGCTTCGACCACCTTCATCAAGGTCTCGACCACGCCGCGAACGTTGCCGGTGCTCGCCTCCATCCGCTGAATGGTCGGCAGCGATACGCCTGCAAGCTCCGCCAAGGCCCTCTGGTCAATGCCGAGCAGCGCGCGCGCTGCCCGCATCTGGAACGACGTGATCACCTCGGCCTCACGTATGAACGATTATAAGTGATGTCTAGAGCATGCACAATGATGTTAAATACATCATATCCGAAGAAGCGCAAGGGGGGCCTCCCGCGGGCCCGTCCGCCCCTCTGCCATAGCGAGCACTTGTTCCCTGACCGTCACCCTGAGGTGGCCGCTTCTTTAGCGGCCCTCTAAGGGCGACGGCCCGGCTGCAGCAACGGGGCCGCGCATCCTTCGAGGCTCGCCGCGCAGTGCAAATGCACTGCGCAACTCGCACCTCAGAGCTTGAGAATGTTTCGCTCCCGCCGAGAGAGCTTTGCATTGCCTGGAGAGCAGTGACCCCAAGGTTTTCAGCTGAACCGGCCCGCTGATGGGGGCTTTGTTGGCGCCTATTGGTGCGGGCTCGCCTATTTATGCCGCTTGCGCCTTGGCGTGTAAGGCGAAGAAGCGCATCATGTTGTGAGCGACCGCGAACCACAACAGGTGGATGCGGGCCTTGATCTTGCCGCGCAGGGATAACTGGCGCAGGCCCATGCGTCGGGCATGGGCGTTGATGCATTCGTGTTCGCAACGCAGCCGGTAGAACGCCTTGCCATCGTCGCTCTTCATGCGTTCACGCCAGTCCGCGACGCCAACACCGTCACCTTTCTTAGGGGCATAAGGGTCGGTGCCGTGTTTTGTCTGCGCTGGCGGACACCACACTTTTATACCGTTGGCATGGGCCCACTCAATGGCTTCGTTTTTGGTGAAGCCGCCATCGACCAGATAGTTGGAGGGTTGGTAGCCTTCGGCATGCACCATCTCGATCCCCGGCTGGGCCAAGCCCCGATCCGAGCCGCTGGTATCGATATCGACCGCAACGATCACCTGGTGTTCCGGAGCCGATACGATCTGTGTGTTGTAGGCCGGGCGCCATCCGCCATCGGCCATCTTCATCACCCGTGCGTCGGCATCGGTGGTGGAAGCGCGCGGCGACTTCTGCTTGGCCACCTCTTTCTTGTTGGTTTTCTCTCGCCGCTCCCGCTCGGCTTCCAGCTCCTTCATGCGTTCCTGCGCCGCCGCGATCCGCTCCGCACGCTCGCGGGCGCCACGCTCCTTTGCCGCACGCCGACGCCGATCATCGGCCGCAGGATCGGTCTCGACTTCAAAGCGCAGGCGCTCCACCCGCGTCTGCGCTGCCGTCTTCAACTCATCAAGCCGTGGCCGCCGGCGGAACGAGCCCGCTCCGGCCGCCGCGCGCACCCGCAAACCATCCTGCGCCAAGGTGTCGAGCGACACCAATCCAGCGTCCACCATCGACGCGACGCCCTGTGTCAGCAGCCGTTCCAGAACCGCCATATGGGCGATCCGGAAGTTCGACAGGCTGTGATAGTTCATCGACACTCCGCCGCACAACCAACGATAGATCAGATGATCCCGGCACAGCCGGTCCAGTTGGCGAGCGCTGCCCACTCCATCGATCGTGGCCCAGAGCCAAAGCGCCAGCATCAGCTTCGGCGAGGCCGGCGGATGTCCGGGCTCGCCCTCCCGCGCCTTGATGACGTCGTACAGCGCCGACAGATCCAGCCCCTCGACAAACGACCAAACCGCGCGGACCGGATGATCATCCCCTACCAGATCGTCCAATGCCGCGACCTGCATGCTCATCTGGCTGCGTTCCGGTTCTCGCAACCGCACCGCGCCGCGTCCCTTGGGTAGTGGCTTATCCTGCTCGGGCAAGTCTTCGAACAATTGATCGTCAGCCATCATCTGCCCCTGCTTCGCCCCGTCATCGAATCATAGCAAAGCGGCTACGGCAAATGCCCGTTTAGACGAAAGATTCTCACCCTCTCAGGATGACGGAGTTAGAGCCTTGCTGCGCTCACGATCAGGCGTGGGAGGGCGCAGCCCCTCACCCCACCCTCTCCCCGTAAAGAACGGGGAGAGGGAGGGAGAGAGCGGTGCGTCCCTTACTTCGGCAGACCGATCACGCCGCGTGCTGATGCGCTGCGATGATCTGGTCGGCGGCGCGCCCCGTGACTTCGGCCATGTGGTCGAACTGGCGGGTGAAGCTGCCGGCGCCTGCCGTGGCCGAGCGCAGCTCGACGATCAATTCGCCGATCTCGGCTTCCGGCATCATGGCGCGGACGCAGTCCCATCCGCTCCAGCCGTCGCGGGTGTCGAAGCCGAGGATCTGGCCGCGCCGTGCCGACAGGATCGCGTTGATCTTGGCGGTAGCGTCGGTCGGGCAGACGATCTCGACCACGTGGATCGGCTCCAGCAACACAGACTGGCATAGCGGCAGGCCTTCGTTGAGCCCGACCCGCGCCGCGGTGCGGAAGGCGAGGTCGGAGGAATCGACGCTGTGATAGGAGCCGTCGGTCAGCGTCACCTGCAAATCGGTGACCGGGAAACCGAGCGGACCGCGTGCGAGCCCATCGACGACGCCTTCTTCCACCGCGCCGATGTAGTTGCGCGGCACCGCGCCGCCGACCACCTTCTCGGCGAACTTGAAGCCCTCGCCGCGCGGCAGCGGCCTGATGTCGAGCACGACATCGCCGAACTGGCCATGGCCGCCGGACTGCTTCTTGTGGCGGCCGCGCTGGACGATCGGCTTGCGGATGGTTTCCTGATAGCCGATCGCGGGAGGATGCGAGGCGACCTTGACGCCGAAACGATCGCGCAGCCGCTCGCTCGCGACGCGCAAATGCATCTCGCCCTGCCCCCACAGCACGGTGTCGTGGGTCTGCGCGTTCATCACGAAGACGAGCGAGGGATCCTCCTCGTGCAGCCGCATCAGCGCCTGGCCGAGCTTGACGTCGTCCTTGCGGTCGGTGGCCGCAACCGAGATCGCGAGCACCGGCGGAGTGGGCTCGCTGGCGGCAAGCGCTGCCGGCGGGGTCTTGCCGTTCGAGACCGTGTCGCCGGTCTTGATCGGGTCGAGCTTGGCGAGCGCCACCGTGTCGCCGGCTTCCGCCGCGGCACGCTTGGTGTCGTAGGCCCCGGTGACGGCGAGGATGCCGGAGATGCGGCTGGCTCCGCCGGAGGAGGATTGCAGCGTGGCACCGTCGTCGAGATGACCGGCGAGCATCCGTGTCAGCGACAGCTTTCCGCCGTGCTGCGAATGCAGCGTCTTGAAGACGAAGCCGAGGGCGTCCCTGGTCTCGGGAACGCCGAGACGTTTTGCGGTCTCCGCTATACCGGGCGCCTCGTGGCGCAACGCTTTCATCAAGCGCAGCACGCCGTTTTCGCGTGCGGCGGCGCCGAGCAGCACGGGGCAGATCAGGCCATCGCGCAATTCGCGGGCGAGATCGTCGAATATGGCATCACGCGGCGGCTGGATGTCCTCGAGCAGCTGCTCCATCAGCGCATCGTCGTGATCGGCGAGCTTCTCCAGCATCGAGAAGCGGGCCTCCTTCTCGCGATCGAGATCGCCGCCTTGGAGCGCGACCACTTCGGAGGCCTTGTGCTCGCGGTAAATGAACGCGCGCTCCAGCGCGAGATCGACGAAGCCCTCGATCAGCTCGTCCTTCCAGATCGGGATCTGGCGCAACACCAGCGGCACGCGCGAGGCGGGCTGCAGCATCTCGAGCGTCTCGCGGATGCGCTTGTTGGCGCGGTCGATCTTGTTGAGGAACAGGAAGCGCGGAATCTTCAGCTCCTCCAGCTCGCGCAGAATGATCTGAAGCTGCGGCAGCTTCTTCTCGTCGGCCTCGCAGACCACGATCGCGGCATCGACCGCAGGCAGCGCGGCGCGCATGTCGTGGGCAAATTCGACGGAACCGGGACAATCGAGGAAGGTGTAGCTGTCGCCCATGAAACTGGTGGTGACGGCCGTCAGCCCGACGGTCATCTTGTGATGACGGGCCTCTGGCGTGGCGTCGCCGACGGAGGTTCCGGCATCGACGCTGCCGGCGCGGGGGATTGCGCCGGTTCGTGCCATGATGGCTTCGAGAAGTGTGGTTTTACCGCTTTGGAAGGGGCCCACCAGCGCGATGCACCGTGGACCTCGGGGACTTCTGACGTCTTGTCCCATTCGCCGCCTCCTTGGTGTGGAGCTCGGCCCATGATTGGGTCGGCAAACGCCGATGCTCTGCCCGTCCCCGAGATTTGGCAAGCATCAAACGTCGCTGCGGTGCGTCGTTGCCGGAATCGCGTCGGAGCGACGCGATTCGCACACGGGGTTGTTAACGGCCCGGGCGGAGTTCCAGGCTCTCGAGGCCGGCGGCGACGTTGAGGCCGACCTGGCCCTGCACGCTGAGCGGCTGGAGCGCGATCGAATTGTTGGAGCCGCCGACCAGCACGTTGCCGCCGAGGCCGACGCCGACCGAGGCGCTGCCCTGCGCGCCGGCATAGGTGCCGGCGAGGTCGCCCGGTCCGAGCCGGTTCACCGGCGCGAACACGCCCCAGGCGAGTGCCGTTTCCTGGGTGATGCCGAGGTCGAGGCCGACCTTGCGGATCGTCGCGACGTAACGGTCGTCCGGCAGACCATCGACTCGCAGCACGCAGCCGAGATGGGTCACCGATCCCACGATGAAGCCGACGCTGGCACCGCCGCGGCATTCGAGCACGCCCACCTGCACCATCCGGGACTGCGCGCCGGCGCCCGCAACGGAGGCAACGAGGCTCGCAACGGCAAGCCCGGCGAGGAGGAGTGAACGGCGCATGAATATCTCCGGCGATGAATGTGATGCGAGCAGAGAGAGCGCCCTACCCGTGATGCGCGATGGTCTATGCCACAAGAGTTCTGTGCGTGCCAGAACGAACACGTCCAAAACCGAACTCGCGGAGGGAGCCCCTCACCCCACCCTCTCCCCGTAAGAACGGGGCGAGGGAGTGAGAGGTCGGCGCGCCCCTTACGATGAACAACGGCCAGGCGTTACTTAAACCTCTCCCCGCTCTTTTGCGGGGAGAGGTCGGATCGCTTTGGCGCGCAAGTGCGCGCCTGAGCGATCCGGGTGAGGGGCATGGCACAGCATCGGCCCAAGCATTCGTCCATCCAACTTCACTCATCGAAGCACTCATAAAAAAGGCCCGCGCGAAGCGGGCCCTTCCAATTTGCACTGCGGCGATAGCCTTACCGAAGATTGCCGCAGAAGCGCTGGATGCGCTTGCAGGCGTCTTCGAGGTCCGAGGTCTTGGTCGCGTAGGAGATGCGGAACGCGGGGCCGAGGCCGAAGGCCGAGCCCTGCACCACGGCGACGCCTTCGGTCTCCAGCAGTTCGGTGACGAACGTCTCGTCATTGTCGATCACCTTGCCCGACGGCGCGGTCTTGCCGATGGTGCCGGCGCAGGACGGATAGACGTAGAAGGCGCCCTCGGGCCGCGGGCACTCGATGCCCTTGGCCTGATTCAGCATGGAGACGACGAGGTCGCGGCGCTCCTTGAAGACCTTGTTGTTGGCGGGGATGAAGTCCTGCGGACCGTTCAGCGCCTCAACCGCGGCCCATTGCGCAATCGACGACGGGTTCGAGGTCGACTGCGACTGGATCGTCGACATCGCCTTGATGAGCTGCGCCGGGCCGCCGGCATAGCCGATACGCCAGCCGGTCATGCAATAGGCCTTCGACACGCCGTTCACGGTGAGCGTGCGGTCGTAGAGTTTCGGCTCGACCTGCGCGACCGTGGTGAACTGGAAGTCGTCATAGACGAGATGCTCGTACATGTCGTCGGTCATGACCCAGACGTGCGGATGCTTCACGAGCACGTCGGTCAGCGCCTTCAGCTCGGTCCTGGTGTAGGCAGCTCCGGTCGGGTTCGAGGGCGAGCACAGGATCACCCATTTGGTCTTCGGCGTGATCGCGCGCTCGAGCGCCTCGGCCTGGAGCTTGAAGCCGGTCGCGGCGGTGCAGACCACCGGCACCGGCTCGCCGCCGGCGAGCGCCACCATCTCGGGATAGCTGACCCAGTACGGCGCGGGGATGATCACCTCGTCGCCCGGATTCATGGTTGCCATCAGCGCGTTGTAGAGCACCTGCTTGCCGCCGGTGCCGACGATGATCTGGTTCGCCTTGTAGACGACGCCGTTCTCGCGCTGAAACTTGGCGATGATGGCTTCCTTCAACTCGGGAATGCCGTCGACGGCGGTGTACTTGGTCTTGCCGGCTTCGATGGCGTGGATCGCGGCCAGCTTGATGTTGGCGGGCGTGTCGAAGTCGGGCTCGCCGGCACCTAAGCCGATGACGTTGCGGCCCGCCGCTTTCAGCGCACGTGCTTTATCCGTGACCGCGATGGTCGCGGACGGCTTCACACGGTCGAGCGCAGCGGCAAGGAAGGACATCGTCATCTCCTGACAAGCGTCGTGAACCCTTTGGCTTCACGACTCCGATTGTGGGAATGATCCACCCTAAAACGAGTGCCGTTGCACCGCAAGAAACTTCGGCCCGATCCCGCAAAAGTTTACGTGTCTGACGCGCATCAAGCCGCGATTTCCCGCAATATTCCGCAACTTTGCCAGGCAAATCCCACATATCCGACAAGGCGTGTCCTCGGAGCAATTTTGGCGCCTTCGAGGGCCATGACGATGCGGAAGCTTCAGTGCCCAAAACGCGACCGCCGCTTCTCGCACACGATCGCGTCGCGCAACGCACTTGCGCGTTGACGCAAGCGTGAACTGAGTTGGATGGTCGCACGGAAATGATCTTCCGCCGCATTGCAATGCGGTAGGGTTTTCGAGTTTTTCTATTGGCCGGGTCTTGCGGCGGATTCGCATCGGCATCATTGTTTAGCCGCGTTGCGGGGCAACAAGCGCCGCGCCCTCCCGTCTTCCGGAATCATCCTCAGAATGTACAAGCTCTATTCGATGCAGCGCTCGGGCAACAGCTACAAGGTCCGCCTTGCGCTGGCGCTGCTGAACTTGCCTTACGAAGCGGTCGAGGTGGACATTCTGCGCGGCGAGAGCCGCACCCCGGACTTCCTGGCCAAGAACCCATCCGGTCAGGTGCCGCTGCTCGAGGTCGGCGACGACCGCTATCTCGCCGAGTCCAACGCCATCCTGTGGTATGTCGCCGTCGGCACGCCACTCGCGCCGGAGAACCGCATCGATCGCGCCGACGCGCTGCAATGGATGTTCTTCGAGCAGCACGCGCTGGAGCCGAACATCGGCGCGGCCTATTTCTGGCTGTCGCTGGTGAGGGGTGGCCGCGACCTCCAGACTCATTCGCTGGAGGATTGGATGGAGCGCGGCTATGGCGCGCTCCAGGTGATGGAGAATCACCTCAAGACCAACGACTATTTCGCCGCCCGCCAGCTCACGGTCGCCGACATCGCGCTGTACGGCTACACCCACCTCGCCGACCGCTGCGACTTCGACCTCTCGACCTTCCCGGCCATCCGGGACTGGCTGAAGCGCGTGGAAGCGGCCCCCGGCTTCGTCGCCATGGACTGGCGGCCGGCCGACATCGAGGACCCCGCCAGCATCGCCGCTGGTGCCTGAGGGGCGATCGCGCGCTGGCGGATAGCGGGCATAAGGGTCGCCATTGCCGCAATCTCGCCATTTTCGCGCGATTGGCCGCCGCAATATTGCCGATTGCAACAGTGAAATTGTTCGATGTCGTGGGTGATTCGCTCGCGCGTTGAAGGATTTAGACCATGATTCGGGCGTCCGGCACGGCAGGCTTTCAGGGCCCACCCGCTACCGTTTCGTCTTCCCGGCTGACCAACGCGGTCGCGGCCTCGCTCGCCGTCGCCGCGCTCTCGCTGTGCCTGATCGTCACCCTGACGGTGCTGTCGACCAAGGCTACCATGGCGATGGGCCTGCCGGTCTGATTCCCGCTTCATCCTGGACCCGCCTTCAAGGCGCCGCGTGGCCCGCGCCGACCGGCATCGCGACAGGATTTCGATGAAATCACCTGTGGTCATCGTTGCAATCACCCTGGCCGCGGCCATCCTGGTCGCGGCATCGCTGTTGATCTTCGTCGGCACGCGCAAGGGCCAGGGGACGTCGACGCTGAATGCGCCCTCGCTGCAACAACGTCTCAAGCACGCGCACTTGGTCTAAAATCATCCGAAAGCTTTGCGCATGAACCAAAGCGCACCTTAAGCACACCGCGCGAAACCGCATCGCAATGGCGCAATGTTCGGTCAGTGTTGCCGCCTTACCTCGTCCAGGGAGGAGCGAGACAGGCCCATGCGGTTGGGATGGCGTGCGATCTCCGGTCCGGCGCTGACGGCAGCGACTTTGCTGCTGACGATGTTTTTCGATCGCTTCGTCCCCGTTCCCTCGCCCGCGCCACTGCTCGTCTGCATCGTGGCGCTCGCCGGCGCGCTCTCGGGTCCCGCTTCCGCCGTCGCCAGCGTAGCCATCGCCGTCATCGGCGCGGCACTGCTGCTCCTCAGTCGGCACGGCGTTGCAGGCCTGACCACGGCGGATATGATCCAGCTCGGCCTCCTGGCCGCGACGGCCGCGGGCACCGCAGGCATCACCGGCTTGATGCGCCAGCGGCTGCTCGGCACGTTTGCCGCCGAACGCCGGAGCCACGCCACCGCCGCGCGGCTGTCGGCGGCGCTCGACCAGGTCGATATCGGCATCGTGCTGCTCGATGCCGAGACGCGCGCCGAATTCATCAACCGGGCGTTCCGCGATTATTTTGCGGTGCCGGACGACATCGCCGACGGCAAGCCGCCGTTCATCGCGCTGATGTATCACGGCCGCGACACCGGCGCGTTCGAATTGCCGGCGGACGAGCTCGGCACCTTCATCGCACAGCGCATGGAGATGGTGCGGATCGGCGATGCCACGCCGATCAACATCGCCTTGCGCAATGGCGAGGTGTTGCGCTTCGTCTGTGCCGCGCTGCCCGATGGCGGGCGCATGCTGAGCTACACGCCCGTGACCGACCTCGTGCGCCACACCGATGCGCCGTCCCGCGCCGACTACTACCGCTCGCTGCGCGATCCCGCGGGCCGCAAGCTGATCCGGTATCTGCGCGTCGCGGAGTGATGCGATTGCGAGCGGGCGCTCGCGGAGACAGCCCCTCACCCCACCCTCTCCCCGTAAGAACGGGGCGAGGGAGCGAGAGAACAGTGCGTCCCTCACTTAGGACATCACTGCGAGCTGCGCGTCTCAACCTCTCCCCGCTCTTCTGCGGGGAGAGGTCGGATCGCTTTGGCGCGCAAGTGCGCGCCTGAGCGATCCGGGTGAGGGGCATGGCACACCGTTGCCATGACTGGATATCCATCCGACTCGTAAGACAATTGATCAGGACCTCCCTCATCACGTATGAAGGACGCCTCATCGATCGCGGGAATTCATATGTCGCTCACCATTCGCTCCGTCACCAGGCAGGACTACGAACAATGGCTGCCGTTGTGGGACGGCTACAACGCCTTCTACGGCCGCTCCGGCCCGACCGCGCTCGCGCCCGAAATCACGCGCGTGACGTGGCAGCGTTTTTTCGATGCCTATGAGCCGGTGCACGGATTGGTCGCCGAGAGCGACGGCCGCCTGCTCGGGATGACGAATTATCTGTTTCACCGCAGCACCACCGCGATCGAGCCGTCCTGCTATCTCCAGGACCTGTTCACGACCGAGGCCGCACGCGGCAAGGGCGTCGGCTCGGCGCTGATCCACGGCGTCTACGAGCGCGCGAAGCTCGCAGGCTCGCCGCGCGTCTACTGGCAGACGCATGAGACCAACGTGACGGCGCAGCGCCTGTACGACAGGGTCGCCGAGCGTTCCGGGTTCATCGTCTATCGCAAGATATTCTGATCCTCGCGATCGCGAGGCCTGTGGATAACTCTGCCTGTCACCCCCGCGTAACATAGCGCGACTAGGCTGCAGCTGCGTCTGGTCAGCCCCCGTCACCGATCAAACGCCCCAAAGCGGTCCCCGTCAGTCGCCGCGTCTGACAGGGGCCGCATTTTTTTGTCGGCAGTCCTTGTCGACAGCTCCTTGGTCGGCAGCTCCTTATCGACATGGCAGCAACGCGGCGCGCGGCTTGCTGCGGCGGCGCACCGCAGTCACAATACGCCCCTGCCATCTCCGACAGGGATCTCCCATGGAAATTCGTAATCTCGGCGCCTCCGGCCTGCGCGTGTCTGCGGTCGGCCTCGGCTGCAACAATTTCGGCCAGCGCACGGATTTGGAGACCTCGCGCAAGGTGATCCATCGCGCGCTCGATCTCGGCATCACGCTGTTCGACACCGCCGACATCTATGCCGGCATGGGCGGTTCGGAAACGGTGCTCGGCACCGTGCTCGGCGACCGCCGCAAGGAGATCGTGCTCGCCACCAAATATTCCAAGCCGATGGCGACCGACGGAACCAAGCAGGGCGCTTCGCGCCGCTACATCATGAACGCGGTCGAGGCGAGCCTGACGCGGCTCAAGACCGACTACATCGATCTCTACCAGCAGCACGATTACGACCCGCTGACGCCGATGGAAGAGACGCTGCGCGCGCTCGACGATCTCGTCCGTCAAGGCAAGGTGCGCTACATCGGCAATTCCAATTTTCCGGCCTGGCGCCTGCCGGAAGCCGAGTTCACCGCACGCGCGATGAATGTCAGCCGCTTCGTCTCCTGCCAGGACGAATACAGCCTGCTGGTGCGCGACATCGAAAAGGACCTGCTGCCGGCCGCACAGGAGTACGAGCTCGGCCTCCTGCCGTTCTTCCCGCTCGCAAGCGGGCTCCTCACCGGCAAGTACCAGCGCGGTGCGACCGCCCCGACCGACACGCGCTTCGGCAAGGTACCGGCGTTACGCGACCGTTATGTCACGCCGCGCAACGAGGACATCGTCGAGAGGCTCACGGCCTTCGCGAAAGCGCGCGGGCACAGCATGCTCGAGCTCGCCTTCTCCTGGCTCGCCGCGCGCCCGCAAGTATCGAGCGTGATTGCCGGCGCCACCCGCGTCGCGCAGGTCGAGGAGAACGTGAAGGCGATTGCGTGGAAGCTCGGTGCGGAGGAGATGGCGGAGATCGACAAGATCACGCTGGGCTGACGCCTGAAGCGTGGCGCGCTACTTGGCGCCGCGCCCCACCGTCTGCATCACCTCGAAGCCCTCGAACTGGGGATGGCCGAGATAGGTCGGCTTGGTGTCGCCGGCCCGCGCATGCGCGGCACGAAAAGCATCCGATTTGGTCCAGGCCTCGAACGCCCCATGGTTCGCCCACACCGTGTGCGAGGCGTACAGCGTGTGGTCCTCGAGCTCGGGGCCACGCAGCAGATGAAACTCGACGAAGCCCGGCACCTTGTCCAAATGGGTATCGCGCGAAAGCCAGACCTGCTCGAAAGCGGATTCAGAGCCCTTGGCGACGCGGAAGCGGTTCATGGCGATGTACATGGGGATGATCTCCTGATGTTCGGCCGATCATGTCGTCATTCCGGGACGCGCCGCAAGGCGCGGGCCCTGGAATCGCAGCCTAAGTAACCAGCCCCTTCATCGGACGTGCGCTTGCACTATCCGGGAACACCGTCTCGGCCAGCACGCGATCCGACAGGCCGAACTGTCCCTGCAGCACGCCCTTGATCACGGAGCGCAGATCGGTGGTGGGCTTGAGATCGCGGGCCTCGAAGAGGTTGGCGGGCTTGAGGCCGGGCCAGTCGGCGATGACGCGGCCGCCCTTCACCGCGCCGCCGGCGAGCAGCGCGATCGTTCCCGTGCCGTGATCGGTGCCGTCGGTACCGTTGATGCGCGCGGTGCGGCCAAACTCGGTCGCGACCACCACGGCGGTGTCGCGCCAGCGGTCGCCGAGGCCGCTTTCGATTTCGGCGAGCGCACCGTCGAGCCCGCCGAGCAGGAAGGCGAGGCGACCCACCGGCCCGCCTTCATTGGCGTGCGTGTCCCAGCCATCGAACGCGAGCGCCGCGATGCGCGGGCCGTCGTCGGACGCCATCAGTTTTGCGGCGCCGCGCGCGACCTGGCGCATCTGCGCGACCGCGTTGCCCGGCTTCGGCTTCATGTCGGCGCCGCTCGCGGCCTTTTCCAGCTGAAGACCCTGCGACAGCACGGCCGCCAGCGCGGGATCGCGATGGCGGTAGAGCTCGACCAGGCGCATCGCGGTGTCGTCATCGGCCTGCGGCAGCGCCACCGGCGCCCAGCCGACGGTCGGCGCATTGCCGCGCAGCACCAGCGGCGTGGTCGGGCCGACGGCAAGAGCACTCGACACCCGCTCGCCGCGCGGCAGCGCCTCCAGCGCGCGGTTGAGCCAGCCGGATTGCACGCGACCGGGCCCGGCATAGCCGCTTTCGAGCACGTCCTGGCCGTCGAAATGCGAGCGGTCGCGATAGGGCGTCGCCACCGCGTGGATCACCGCGGCGTGCCTATCGCGATACATGCGTGCGAACTCAGGCATCGCCGGATGCAGCGCAAAGAAAGTATCGAGCATGATCGCGGGATGGGCGCCGTCCGCCGTCAGCGCGATCGCCCCGTGCAGGCCGGCATAATCGGGATCGCCGACCGGCGCGACGGTCGAAAGCCCATCAAGCGCGCCGCGCAGAATCACGACGATCAGCCGGGGATCGCGACCGTCAGCCGCGCGTGCGAATTTCGGCAAATAAGCCCAGGCCGCGAAGGAGGCGCCGCCGAGCAGGAGGCCGCGGCGCGAGGTGAGGAGCCGGTTCTCGACGCAGTCGATCATCATCATCTCCTCTGCATTTCCGGCGACATCAACAGCAGTGCCAGCGCCTGCTGCCGTGACTCGGCGCGCTCGATGGTGCGCCGCGTTTCGATCGAGGTCGCATCTGCGGCGGCAAATTCCAACAAATCGAGCGGGTCGATGTTGGGCCCGAGCCGCGCGCCCATTTGCGCGGCAATATCGAGCCGGAGCTTGATGCCTTCGGGCGCAGCCCAGGCGGCGCTGGTGTCGGGAAAACCATTCGGGCCGGCCGGCGACCACAGCGGCTGGCCCAGCATATTGAGGTTGTTGAGATAGGCGCCGGGATCCTCCGGCACGCGCGCGAGCAGCCGGCCGCTCGCGACCAGGAAATCATAGGGGCTGCGCATCTTGGTCAGCGGCGCCTTCCACGCCTCGTCGGAATCGACCAGTGCCGTTGCAAGCGCCTTGAGATCGCCGTCGGTCTTGATGAACACGTCGCGCAATCGCGCCACCAGCGCCGGCGGCGGATCGTCGGCAACGAAGTGGCGGACGAATTTGGTGGCGATGAAGTTCGCAGTCGAGGGATGGTGCGCGATGTCGGCGAGCGCGGCTTCGCCTTGCGCAAGGCCGGTCGGCTCGTAGCTCTTGCCGAGCAGCATTTGCGGCCCGGGCTGGTGCGCATTGACGTTGAACACGAAAGAACCGGGCGCTCCCAGCTGTCCCTGCCGGCCGGCAAAGGTCCAGCCGGTAATGATGCGCGCGAGCGAGGTGACGTCGTCCTGCGTGTAGCCGCCGCCGACACCGAGCGTATGCAGCTCCATGATCTCGCGCGCGAGATTTTCGTTCAGCCCGCGCTTGCGGTTCTGGCCCGCGCGCGAGTCCGGACCGAGCGATTGCTGGTTGTCGAGGAAGAACAGCATCGCCGGATGCTGCTCCACTGCTTTCAGCATGTCGGCGAAACGCCCGAGCACGTGCGGCCTGATCGCCTCGCGCTCGAAGGCGCCCGCCCATATCCGCGCCAGCTCGCCCTTGCTGGCGGAGATGCAGAAATGGTTGGACCAGAACACGACCAGACGTTCGGTGAAGCCGCACTCGACCAGGGTCGCGCGCTGCAACCGCGCCAACGCCTCGGCGCGAAAGGTCTTTTGAATGACGTTGAGCGGCTGCGGGGCGGGTTTTGCGGCAGCCGGCGCGGCCGCGTTGGGCTGCATGGTGTCCGGCTTGGCCGCGTTGTCCGCCGGCTTGTTGTCAGTAGGTTTGGCCTCGGCCATCTGGCCGGCGATCTCGGTTGCCACGGCGTTCAGCGAGAGATTGCGGCGCGGTCCGGGCTTCTGATCGGCCGGGGCTTCAGTCGGCGCGCCGGCTTTGGCGGCGGCCTCGCGCGCCTGCTTGACCTGATCCTGATAGGCGAACACGGCCTGCCCGAGTTGCGGCGTGGATTGCAGGCCCGGCGCCTCCAGCAACACAGCGTTGGGACGAGCCAGTTCCGCCTTCACAAAACCGCGAGGATCGGAGGCCGCGTTGATGAGATCGCCGGATGCGCCGCCGCGGGCGCCGAAGCCGAAACGGTTGAGCGCGACGAGCGCGGCTTGCGAATCGCGGGCCATCGATATGTCCTCCGCGCGTTGCCAACCGCTTTCCTGATACGTGCGCGAGGCATAATATACCGCAGCGGGAGGTGAACCCGGCATGAAAATGACAGCCCAGCTTTTGCGCAAATCATGACAAATCCGCAAGACATTCCAGTGCAGGAACCGCGCCGCCTCGCCTGTTCCCGCTGCGGCGCTGAGTTCGGCTGCGACCTCTCCGGCACGTGCTGGTGCGCGGAAGAGCCGGCACGGCTGCCGATGCCGGTCAAGGGCGAGGATTGCCTGTGCCGGGTTTGCTTGCGCGAGGCGGCGGCGATGCGTAGCCCGGATGGAGCGCAAGCGTAATCCTCCGCGTCGTCCTGGCGAAAGCCAGGACCCATTACCCCAAGGGGCTGTTTGGCGAATACTCGTCGTTCGGGACGTCTATCGAACGCTATCGATAGAGTCCGCGGTATGGGTCCTGGCTTTCGCCAGGACGACGTTGAGGAGAGACGGCTCGGACAACTACACCGCGTGCCCCGGCGATTTCCGCGCCATTCCGTCGAACGCATTCAGCAGCTTTTCGCGCCAGGCGTAGACCGGGTCGTCCGCTTCCAGCAGCTTGAACGGGCTCGTCACGCGCGCCCACTGAAATCCACCGAACACGATGTAGTCGGTATAGTTCGGTGCGGCGCCGCCGATGAAGGGCTGCTTCTTGAGGGTCTGCCGCATCACCTCGAGCGATTTGCGGAAGGCGACTACGCCGGCATCGCGGCCCGCCATCACCTCTTCCAGGCTCTTGCCGCCGAAACGCGCCTCGCGCGACTGGCGGAAATAGGCAGCGTCGACCTCCGCCAGATTCTTTGGAATGTCGGCGACGATCAGCGGAAAGATGCCGCCGACGATGGCGATGTCGCCCCAGGCGTTGATCATGCGCGCCATGGCGCGGCCGCCCTCGCCGCCGAACAGCGACGGACGGTCCGGAAATGTATCCTCGAGATAGTTGGCAATTGTCCAGGAATCGACCACCGGCTTGTCTTGGTGCAGCAGTACCGGGACCTTCTCCGAACCGTGCGGCGCGATTGCGCTCTTCTCGGTGAAGCGCCAGGGCAGCGATTCCGCCGCCAGCCCCTTGTGCGCCAGCGCCATCCGCGTGCGCCAGCAGAACGGGCTGAACGGTCGCGAGGTGTCGGTGCCGACGAGTTCGAACAGTTTGAGTGACATGGTTGGCGGCCTCCTCATGCTCCGTCATTGCGAGCGCAGCAAAGCAATCCAGACTGCCGCCGCGGCGGCATTTTGGATTGCCTCGCCGGCGCCCGCAACGACGATGTGGAGATAGCTCGACCGCACCACCGACGATGCACTTGCATGAAGTTCACCATCCCGCACGCCTGTCAATCGGACCGGCCTCACGCCGCATGACGTAAAATTCTCCGCAGCACCCCGGCCTCGCACGTTGTGCCTGCCGCATATCGGACCTAAGCTCAGGCCATTTCGAGGATCATGATATTGGCGAGGGGTTTCTGATGAGCAGTATTGCACGACGTGACTTCCTTCTGAGCGCGGCGGCACTGGCCGGCGCGGCCGCAACAAACACTTTCACTTGTGTCGAGATCGCGAGCGCGGCGCCGATCGAGGTGCCGACGGTCGACAAGCTGTCGATCCAGGTGCTGGTCGATTCCAGCTACGACCTGTTCTTCCGTCCCAAGAAGATCAACGGCGTCGCCGTTGCGCCCGCGGCGCGATCGGCCGACTTCCGCAAATCGCTGCATAATGAATGGGGCCTGTCGCTGTGGCTGGAGTCGCAGGGCGGCGGCAACCAGCGCACGCTGATGCTGGATTACGGCTATACGCCGGAAGTGCTGCTCAACAACATGGCACTGATCGGTGTCGACCCCAGCAAGCTCGACGCGCTGATCGTCAGCCACGGCCATTACGATCATTTCGGTGGCCTCAACGGCTTCCTCGACAAATTCCGTGACAAGCTTCCCGCCGAGGTGAGGCTCTATGCCGGCGGCGAGGACAATTTCTGCCACCGCGTCAACCCGACCCCCGCACAGGGCCAGTTTTCTGATTTCGGAACGCTGGACCGCCGCCAGCTCGCGGCGCAGAAGGTGACGACCGTACTGTGCGCGACGCCGACGGTGATCGCCGGCCACGCTTTCACGACGGGCAAGATCACCCGCCGCAGTTCGGAGCGCGTGCTGCCGAACACGCTGGTCGAATTCGGCATCAAGGACGGTCTTGGCTGCAGCGTAGGGCACTACCTGCCGGCCGAGATGGACGGCAAGATCGTCGCAGACGAACACATCCACGAGCACGCGACCTGCTTCAACGTCAAGGATTTGGGCCTCGTCGTCATCTCGTCCTGCGGCCATGTCGGCATCGTCAATTCGGTGAAGCAGGCGCAGGAGGTCTCCGGCATCCAGAAGGTGCACGCCATCGTCGGCGGCTTCCATCTCGGGCCGGCGCCGAAGGACTATCTCACGCAGGTCGTCGGCGAGATCAAGGCGCTCAACCCCGATGTCGTCGTGCCCATGCATTGCAGCGGGCTCAACTTCGTGCAGGAGGCGAGCGCCCAGATGTCCGACAGGGTGGTGGTGACGACGACCGGCAGCCGCCTCACCTTCGGGCTGTGATGCTGCGCTTTGCCTGCTGGCTCGGCCTGGGGCTGGCGCTCGCGCCAGCCTGCGCGGGTGCTGCGGCGGCACGCTCGGCCGCGGAGACGATGGACATCCTGATGTGGAACAGGGAGCCGGTCGGCGGGCCGTTCGCGCTCACCGATCATGCCGGAAAGCCACGCACCGACCGCGATTTCCGAGGGATGCTGATGCTGGTCTATTTCGGCTTCACCTACTGCCCTGATGTGTGTCCGACCGACCTGATGGCGATCGGACAGGCGCTCGAGCGGCTCGGTCCGGATGCCGACGCCGTGCAGCCGGTCTTCATCACACTCGACCCCGAACGCGACACAGCCGAGCATCTTGCCGAATACGTGCCGCTGTTTCACCCGCGGCTGCTCGGGCTGACCGGCAGCCTTGACGCAATCGGGACAGCGGCGGATGCTTACAAGGTCTATTTTGCCAAGGTGGCGAACGGCAAGAATGCCGACGACTACACCGTCGACCACACCGCCTATATCTACCTGATGGATCGCGACGGAAAGTATCTCGGATTTTTTCCGCCGGGCACATCGGCCGAACGCATGGTCGAAATCATCCGGCCGCGGCTCGCGATGCCGCAGCGTTAGGCCCTCACGGTTCAGCCCTCACCGCGGATCTCCGGCGTCCGCCTATTGGCGCCCGTGCGCGCGCAATAACTTCTCGCCGTCCTCCGTCACCGCGATGACCAGCCCGAGGCCGGCAATCGTCTCGCGCGCGACGTAGCCGCGGTCGGCGGCGTCTTCCCAGATGGTGAGGCGAGGGCACGAGGTTTTCCAGGTCGCGATCACCTCGGCATAGGCGCGCGGCTCGCGCGCAACCCATTCGACGAAGTCCAGCACCAGCGGGTCGGCAGTCTCGCTCATTGCAAACCTCCCTTGTCGAAGGCTGCCAGCACGGGCGTGCGGACCAGCAGCCAGCTGCCATAGGCGATATAGTAGCAGGCGATGGTGGTGATCAGCTTCATCGACCAGGCCACGAATTGCTGGTCGGTCATGGCTTCGAGGATGCGCCGCGCCAGCGTGGTGCCGAGCATGGATGCTGCGATCGCGACGGCCGCGATCACGGGATCGAGCGTCGCGGCCTGGTCGATCACGCCGCCGAAATAGATCAGTTTGATGAAATGGCTGACGAGCTGGCACATCGCCTTGGTCGCTACCTTCTCGCGCCGGCCGAAATCGCCACCGAGGAAGAAGGTGTCGAGCAGCGGTCCCGACACGCCGGTCATCAGCATGAGGCCCATGCAGATCGTGCCGTAGACGGTGCCCTGCCAGAGTCGATCGGGATCCGGCTTGATGTTGGCGGGGAGCAACCGCGCCATGAACGGCGTGATGCCGAGCAGCAGCAGCGCGACCGGCTTGTCCGGCACGTAGCGGGTGAGCGACCACGCCGCGAGCGCGACGGCCGCGCCGGCCATATAGTTCGCGACCGGCCGCCAGCGGATATGCGCGCGCCAGAGGAACGCCCGCCAGCCGTTGGAGGCCATCTGCGTGATCGCATGCAACACCATCGCGGTCGGCAGCGGCATCAAGGCCAGCAACACGCCGATCAGGATCAGCCCGCCCGCCATGCCGAACAGCCCCGACAGGAACGCGGTGCCGACCATCAGCAATCCAAGGGCAGCGATCATGATGGGCGTCACGCGATGTCTCCGGTGGTGGCATGTAACGGACGCAAAGGTGCTTCACTCCCTCTCCCCGCACGCGGGGAGAGGGTGGGGTGAGGGGGAGTCTCCGCAAGGGAGCCAGCAGTGGGACTCGCGGAGAGTCCCCCTCACCCGGAATCCAAGCTGCGCTTGGATTCCGACCTCTCCCCGCACGCGGGGAGAGGCGAAGGGCACCGCCTCCGCTTCAGCAAATCAGCCTGGATTACGCCGATATTTCTGCCCCGCTTGCCCCGTCTACGCAAACTGAGTTATCTTGGCCTGGCATCAGCTTTCCTGAGGGTCGGTCATTTGCGGCGCTTGCTGTTTCTCAACGGCATCAAGGCATTCGAAGCCGCCGCGCGGGCCGGGAGCTTTGCCGCGGCCGGCCTCGAGCTGAGCGTATCGGCAGCCGCCGTCAGCCGCATGGTGCACATCCTGGAAGAACGGCTCGGCGTCGCGCTGTTCGAGCGCAAGGCCAACAGGCTGCTGCTCACGCAGGCGGGCCGCGCCTATCAGAGCGGGCTGACGCCGATTTTCGACGCGCTCGCGAGCCTCACGGCCCAGGTGACGGCGCCCTCGAGCGTCCGCGTGCTCACCATCGGCATCGGCCACACCTTCGCGATGCGCTGGCTGATCCCGCGCCTGTCGGAGTTTCGCAACGAGGAGCCCGACATCGAGGTACGCTTCACCACCGGCGGTGCGTCGGTGCCGTTCGGCGAGGACTGGAGCTGCGGCATCCAGCTCGGCACCGGCGACTGGCCGGGGCTGGTGGCCGAGCCGCTGTTCGCCGGCGACCTTACGCCGGTCTGCGTGCCCCGCCTCGCCTCCTCGCTGAAGCGCCCGGCCGATCTTAGGGGACCGAGCCTGATCCGGGTTGCGCATTCGCCCGAGGACTGGCCGATCTGGCTCAGGGCCGCGAACCTCGCGCGCATCAACGCGCGGGGGCCGGAGTTCCAGTTCTACGGCCAGGCGCTTCAGGCCGCCGCCGACGGGCTCGGCATCGCCATGGGCATCCGGCCCTATATCGACGACGATCTCGCCGCCGGCCGGCTGGTGGCGCCATTCGAGCTCTCGGTGCCCAAGGGCATGCGCTGGTACCTGCTCTATCGCAGCTTCCAGACCGAGCAACGCGACTTTGCCGCGTTCCGCCGCTGGATCATGCGCGCGGCGTCGGAACCCGCCGCCCGTCCCGTCCGGCGGACCGGCCGCACCGGCGCGCGGAACTGACGCTGCGACCGGACCTTGGGCAAAAAAGCCGGCCGCTTGTGAACGGCTTCACATCCCAGAATCCGCAAACGTGGTCCCCTGACCCTCCAACAAGGCGCTCGAACAAAACATTTTGGGGACTGCAATGACGACCCTCTACGACGGCTTTGACATCGAATCCTTCGAAGCTGGCAAGGGGCTGTGGCACGCCCGTATCCGGCGTGCCGATTTCAGCCCGGTTGCCATCGACGGCGTGCTGTTTCCGGCCATGGAAGTCGGCTTCGCCTGGCCCGATCCCGATGCCGCGATTGCCCATGCCAAGCATCACATCGATCGCTTCCGCCGGCGGGCCGACGACAGCGACGACGAATAAGCGAGCGGGACTGCAGGCGAACCAAGGAACGGCGCAGGGTCAAAGGGGGAGACCGGTCATGTCAGTCATCGAATTCGAAGACACGTCGCGGCCGAGGATTTACACCCGCAATGTGTTGTCCAGCTGCCCGGAATGCGACGGCGATCTCACGGTGCTCCGCGTGATCGGCGGCCGTGCCGGATGCGAGTATTGGGCCATGCGCTGCACCGATTGCGGCGGCATCCATCTCGACATCCTCGAGCCGCATCAGGCAGCCGGGGACAATGAGGGACCGTCGCCGGCGGCGTGAACCGCAATATCCGTGATCCCAAGGCTGCTGCCAACCTGCTGTCAGCAGTCTGATCCGGGAAGGGCTTTCGCCCTTTCCTGAGAGGCGGACTCGCCCCATATTCGGGGCATGGCGAAGAAACCTGCATCCTATGAAAAATCCGGCAAATCCCCCAAGACCAAGGCTCCGAAAGCGAAGGCGCCAAATTCCAAGGCGTCTCGCCCCGACGTGCAGCCGATCGGGCCGGCGCTGGCCGAGTTGCTCAATCCCGCGATCAATCGCGGCGATGCCGGGCTCGGATCGGGCACCGGCCTGCAGCCGCCGCCGGACAATTCGCGCGACCGCCGCTCCGGGGGCGAGGCCGCCGCGCATCGCGCGCGCGCTTCGACGCCGAAGGAGTTTCCGCAGGACAATACGAGGCCGATGCCGCTGCGGCCCAATCCGCAGCCGCCCGGCGCCCGCGACGCGGGCTTTGGCGAGGCGCCGCAGGCCAATTACGGAACCGCGGCCACGATCCCGACGCTCGATCCCGAACTGGCCCGTCAGCTCGGCCTTCCCACCGAAGAGGACGATGCCGAAGCCCTGGCGCGCCCGCCGCGCAGCAAGATGGAGGCGCTCGGCGTCAAGGCGACGGCCGACGCGCTGGAATCGCTGATCCGCGAGGGCCGGCCGGAGTTCCGCAAGGACGACGGCTCCACGAGGGTGTGGACCCCGCATCGGCCGCCGCGCCCGGAGAAGTCCGAAGGCGGCGTGCGCTTCGAGATCAAGTCGCATTACGAGCCGCGCGGCGACCAGCCGACCGCGATCGCCGAGCTGGTCGAGGGCATCAATCGCAACGACCGCTCGCAGGTGCTGCTCGGCGTCACCGGCTCCGGCAAGACCTACACCATGGCCAAGGTGATCGAGGCGACGCAGCGCCCCGCCATCATCCTGGCGCCGAACAAGACGCTCGCCGCCCAGCTCTATGGCGAGTTCAAGAGCTTCTTCCCCGACAACGCGGTCGAATATTTCGTCAGCTATTACGACTATTACCAGCCGGAAGCGTATGTCCCTCGCACCGACACCTACATAGAAAAGGACTCCTCGATCAACGAGCAGATCGACCGCATGCGCCATTCGGCGACGCGCGCGCTGCTCGAACGCGACGACGTCATCATCGTCGCGTCGGTGTCCTGCATCTACGGTATCGGCTCGGTCGAAACCTACACCGCGATGACCTTTGCCCTGAAGAAGGGCGAGCGCATCGACCAGCGCCAGCTGATCGCCGACCTCGTCGCCCTGCAGTACAAGCGCACCCAGGCCGATTTTACCCGCGGCACATTTCGCGTGCGCGGCGACGTCATCGACATCTTCCCGGCGCACTATGAGGACCGCGCCTGGCGCGTGAACCTGTTCGGCGACACCGTCGAGACCATCGAGGAGTTCGACCCGCTCACCGGCCACAAGCAGGACGAGCTCGAATTCATCAAGATCTATGCCAACTCGCACTATGTGACGCCACGCCCGACGCTGGTGCAGGCGATCAAGTCGATCAAGTCCGAATTGAAGATGCGGCTGGACCAGCTCCACGACCAGGGCCGCCTGCTGGAAGCGCAGCGGCTGGAGCAACGCACCACCTTCGATCTCGAGATGATGGAGGCGACCGGAAGCTGCGCCGGCATCGAGAACTATTCGCGCTATCTCACCGGGCGCCTGCCCGGCGAGCCGCCGCCGACGCTGTTCGAATACGTGCCCGACAACGCGCTGGTGTTCGCCGACGAGAGCCACGTCACGGTGCCCCAGATCGGCGGCATGTTCCGCGGCGACTTCCGCCGCAAGGCGACCCTCGCCGAATATGGCTTCCGGCTGCCCTCCTGCATGGACAACCGCCCGCTGCGCTTCGAGGAATGGGACATGATGCGGCCGCAGACGATCGCGGTCTCGGCCACGCCCAGCGCCTGGGAGATCAACGAGAGCGGCGGCGTGTTCGTCGAGCAGGTGATCCGGCCGACCGGCCTGATTGATCCGCCCGTGAACATCCGCCCGGCCCGCACCCAGGTCGACGATCTCGTCGGCGAGGTCCGCGCCACAGCCCAGGCCGGCTATCGCTCGCTGATCACGGTGCTGACCAAGCGCATGGCGGAGGACCTCACCGAATATCTGCATGAGCAGGGCATTCGCGTCCGCTACATGCACAGCGATATCGACACCATCGAACGCATCGAGATCATCCGCGATCTGCGCCTCGGCGCGTTCGACGCCCTGGTCGGCATCAATTTGCTGCGCGAAGGCCTCGACATTCCCGAATGCGCGCTGGTCGCGATCCTCGACGCCGACAAGGAAGGCTTCTTGCGCAGCGAGACCTCGCTGATCCAGACCATCGGCCGCGCCGCGCGCAACGTCGACGGCAAGGTGATCCTCTATGCCGACCAGATGACCGGCTCGATGGAGCGCGCCATCGCCGAAACCGACCGCCGCCGCGAGAAGCAGGTCGAGTACAACACGGCGCACGGCATCACGCCGGAGAGCATCAAGAAGTCGATCGGCGACATCATGAACAGCGTCTACGAACGCGATCATGTGCTGGTCGAGATCGGCGGCCACGACATGACCGACGACGTCATCTCGATCGGCCACAATTTCGAGGCCGTGCTCGGCGATCTCGAGACGAGAATGCGCGAGGCCGCCGCCGATTTGAACTTCGAGGAAGCCGCGCGGCTGCGCGACGAGGTCAAGCGCCTGCGCGCCACCGAGCTCGCGGTGGTCGACGATCCCACGGTCAAGCAGCGAACGGTGCAGGGCAAGGCCGGCGCGTATGCGGGCGCGAAGAAATACGGCGACGCGGCCAATTTGCCGGTCAGCGCCATGAAGAAGAAAACC
This sequence comes from Bradyrhizobium sp. WSM471, assembly GCF_000244915.1. Classification (NCBI taxonomy): domain Bacteria; kingdom Pseudomonadati; phylum Pseudomonadota; class Alphaproteobacteria; order Hyphomicrobiales; family Nitrobacteraceae; genus Bradyrhizobium; species Bradyrhizobium sp. WSM471. The sequence goes on from NZ_CM001442.1 coordinate 6,962,875, forward strand.
GTGAGCTCCGCGCTGAAGGCGAGCGGCGGCGGCAGCGGCTCGAAGGTGCACAAGCCCCATCTCGACGAGATGCACGGCCCGGAATCCCTGCCCTATCGCGGCGACCGCGCGCTGCCCTCAAAGCCGTTCGGCGGCGAGAGCCGGATCATCCAGCCGACGGACTCGCGGCAGTCGGGCCCGGAGTTCGGGCCATCGCCGCGGTCGAGCGGAGGGGCGCCGGGGCATAGAGGTGGGTGGAAGAAGAGGTAGGGGCGCGGAGCGCCGGCGCCGCCCATGGTTATTGATGGCGGCGTCCGAACTCACCCCACGCTTGCCGCCAGCAGCGACAGCAGCAGCACTGAGGCCACCAGTTGCATCGACGTCGCCGGCTTGGCGCGCCAGCGGGCGATCTTGTCGGAGAAGGACATGCTGGCGTCGAAGAACAGCGGTTCGTAGGCGTTCTTTGCAAAGCTCGGGAATGTCGATCCCGCCCAGGTGGCGAGACAGCTGTAGAAAATCGACGCCATCGCGATGGTGAGGACATGATTGCCACCGCGGTCATGTCCCAGCAGCTTCACCATCAGCGACGCCGCGGCGAAGATCGGGAAGCCCTGCAGGATCGCGGTGAGCGCAAAGCCTTCGAGCCAGTTGAGCGGGCCAGATTTCGACGCGGTGATGAAGGGCATGATGCGATCACCCCACGCTCGCCGTCACCACGGCCATCACCGACAGCAGCAGCACGATGGTCATCAGTTGCAGCGACGCGACCGGCTGGGTGCGCCATGCGGTGATCTTGTCGGCGAGCGACAGATGGGCCTCGAAGAACTTCGGTTCGTAGATGGTCTTGAAGAGGTGCGGGAAGCTCGGCCCGAACGTCACCGCAAGCAGCGCATGGGCGAGCGAGGCGATGGCGACGAAGATGGCGACGCCGGGATCGCCGACCAGGTCGTGATTGCCGACCAGCTTGAGCAGGAAGGCGGCGGCGGCGAAGGTCGGGAAGCTCTGCAGCGTCGCGGTCAGCGCGAGGCCTTCGAGCGCGTTGTGCAGGTTGGACTTTCTGACTCTGGCGATGGCGGCCATGGCACGTCTCCCTGATGACATGCGGATGAATCTAGCCGCCATCAGGGAGGCCTGATGTGAGATGCGTCACGCCCATTTCCTCTGCGGGAACAAGGGGCGCGCCCGGAATGACGAAGGATTACAGCTTGCCCTGCCCGTTCACCCGGCTCTGCTGTTGCCGCTGCCTCTCCTGCTCTTGCTGCTCCTTGGCATGATGGCGGCCGTAGAGGCAGCCGGCGGCTGCGCCGAGGACGCCGTGATGGCCGGCATAGTGGCCGGCGACGCCGCCGACGACGGCGCCCTTGATGCAGCCCTTGGCGTTGGCGGCGGAGGTCGCGCCACAGATGAGAAGTGCGGCGGCGATGGCGGCGAGGGATTTCATGGATCGATGTCTCCGAAGGCGGTGTCGCGCTCTCAACGGGCGCGGGCCTGTCAGGGTTCCCCGCCTTCGCTGCCGCGCGCGGCCGCACCCAGTGCTTCCCACGCGCCCCTTTGCTTCGCGCGCCCATGCAGCCGAACGCCACGCGAATTCGTGCAGGGACGCGTTCGCTCAACCTTTAATTGCAGCCATGAACCTGGCATTGCGCTTGCGCGTCATACGTCAGCAATATCCCCTGTGGTTTTGCGGATTGCCGGTGTCCGAGGCCGCGCGCTAGCTTTGCGCGAACTCCACACGGCCAACGAGGGACGGGCGGAATGACGGTCGAGAAGCTCAATCGCCAGCGCGTACTGCATCTGCTCGACGCCATCGCGCGCAGCGATCTCGAGGCCGCGCTGTCGTGCTGCACCGACGACGTCGATTTCCTCACCCACGCGCCAATCGACGTGCTGCCCCACATGGGCCCCTGCCACGGCAAGGAGGAACTCGGCGAATTCTGGCGCACCGTGCAGGAGCGATACGCCGAGATCCGCTACGAGGTGCCGCAGATCGTCGCCGAGGGCGACGCGGTCGCGGCCTATTTGCGCGTGTTCTTCAGGAAGCGCAGCAACGACCGCATCATTCAGGTCGACATGGCCGTGTTCTACACTTTCCGCAACGGCCAGGTGGCGCAGATCCGCGAGATCATCGATTCCTACGATTTGGTGCAGCAGGTGCTGGAACGCGAGATCGGCCCGCTGATCGTGGGCGAGCGGGCGGACGGGGGCTAGCTCTCTCCAGACCGGCCCGAACCGGGAAAATACGGAGTTCTATTGTAAATCTCACACGCAGGGATCAATTGTGCATTGCGAAAACGTGAATTGCGTTTTGGCCGAATTGGCGTATTTTGTTCGTATACAAATGAGTTGAGCGACCCCGCGGCACCTATCCTGTGCGCTTGGGGTTGTTTTTCGTTTTTATCGCAAGCCAGCTTCAGGACTGCCCAAGATGACAGAGCACAGCCTCTGGCGTTTCTCGCGCGCATTGCACCGCGCGATCAACGACCGGCATTTCGAGGACATCGAGGCCCTCATCGACGAGGACGTCGAGTGGGCGCTCTACGGCCCGATCGACATGTTTCCGTTCCTCGGCGCGCGCCAGGGCAAGGACGCCGTGCTCGACGTCATCCACCAGCTCGCGGACAATTTCCAGGTTCGCCGCTTCGACCGCGAGAGCATCATGCTCGGCGTCGATTCCGCCGCCTCGATGCTGCGCTATTCGCTGACCGCCTTGGATTCCAGCAAGCCGATCAGCTTGCGGGTCGCGCAGTTCGCCCAGTTCAGGGCGGGCAAGCTCACCAGCATGCGCGTGCTGATCGACACGTTTGATCTGGTCGAACAGGCACTTGGCCGCGCCATTCATCTGCCGAAGATGACCAGCGTCGGCTGAACGGAACACCAACGGGCCCCGCACTTCGGGACCGAAGGCTGATGCTCCCCGCGACGCGTCCTGGCCTCCAGCCCCGCCGGATGCAATCGTGGAGAAGCTCGTCATCGGGCGCGCGCCTTTCGCGCGGCCCGTTGGTTCGCGTTCGATGGAACCGCCACAATTTCGCAACGATGGTTCCGCATCCTCGGCGGGAACTGGGCTGACGGGCAGGACGATGGAATTCGCGACAGGGTTTGGCTGGACCAGGCTGCCGATGCTGGCGGCCGCTTTCATCCTGGGATCGGTGCTGACGGTTTCGGCGCAGATCATTCCGCCCTTCTCCCCCGGCCCGGCCGCGGTGCCCGACGAGGACGCCGAAACGGCGGAGGCCGCTGATGTCAACGACCCCGACGTGCTCCGTGGCATCGACGTCGACAAGCTCGACTGGGGGCAGCTCGCGATCGACGCCGGCACGCTCAACGACATCGTCGCCGCCAAGAAGCGTGCGCAGGCCGCCGCCAAGGACGGGCTGAACTGGACGACGAACGCCAACGCCAACGGCTCCTCGGCGGTGACTGTGAAGCAGTCGGTATCCTCATTCTGGGACGCCCGCATCGGCGCCGACATGACGGTGACGAGCGAGCCGCGGACGATGTCGGAGCTCCTGGCGCAGAAGGCGACCAATGGCGGCAGCGTGCCTCAGTCGTCCGGCAGCGCCTGGGCGGCCGCGACCGCGCCGGGCGCAGGCGCGATCTGGGACAAGACCGCGGTGGAGGCCCGCGTCGATCCCGGCGCCGAGCAGAGCAAACTCGGGGCCTCACTGATCAAGTCGGTGCCGCTGTCGGGCGACACGTCGCTGACGCTGCAGAACGGCTACAGCGTCAACCAGCAGGGCACCACGGCGCTCCCCGGCGTCGGCGGTCACATCACGCGCAATTACGAGACCGACCAGTCGGCCAAGGTCACTCTCACCGACACCGGCACCAGCATCACCGCGGGCCAGTCGCTGTCGACCACCGACGACAAATGGCTGCGCAAGGTCGGCGCCGAGCAAAAGCTCTTCGACAACGTCACCGTCTCCGGCTCGGTCGGCGAAACCTCGCAAGGGGCGATCAACAAGAGCCTGACGGCGGGTTTCAAGAAGAGCTGGTAGGTGCACTCTCTCCCCTCATCCTGAGGAGCGCTCCAACGGAGCGCGTCTCGAAGGATCGAGGCCCCCTGCGAGAGCCGGGCCTGCATGGTTCGAGACGCGCTTCGCGCTCCTCACCATGAGGAACTAGAAAGTTCAGCGCGGCGGCGTTCAGACTTCCGTAACCATACGCCACGGCAAAGCCCCCGAATGGACCGCCCTTGCCGCACCTCGGCCAAGTTGCGGCCAAAATCCGACGCCCTAGTCCCAGACTGACGTCGTCGTGCGGGGGACACTCGCGCTGCGCTCAACGCGAACAGGGGAATAACGATGAACGCCATGCGCCCGGAAAAGACCGAAGGCACCGAGACCGAGACCATCGACACCAACCTCGCCGCCGTGACGGAAGTCGAAGCCGGCATCCGTGACTTCGTCCGTAACGACATCGCCTATCTGCGCCGTCCGGCAGCGACCGCCACCGACGCGCCGCCGCTCGATCCGAGCGCGGAGGCCACCGTCACCAACGTCAACTCGCTGATCCAGCGCGTCGCCGGCACCTCGCTCGCCGAGATCGAGAACTTGATCTCCGAGCTCGAGAGCCTGCGCGACCTGCTCCACGCCGAAGGCCAGCGCGTCCAGCGCGAGATCTCCGGCTACGCCCAGCTCAGCCAGGCCGCGATGAAGTCGACCCGCATGATCGCGGACAACGTCTCGCAGTGGAAGCGCGCCGCCGACGGCCTGCGCAACAGCTGATCGCTGGATCCCGCATCACCAACCGCCGCGTTCCGCAAGGAGCGCGGCGGTTTTGATTCTGGTGTGTGTGCTCTCCCTCGCCCCGTTCTTACGGGGAGAGGGTTGGGGTGAGGGGCTGCTTCAGAAAATTCGGTGACAGATGGACTCGCGGAGAGTCCCCCTCACCCGGATCGCTGTGCGATCCGACCTCTCCCCGCAAGCGGGGCGAGGTGAAGGTCACCCCTTTGAACTTCCCGCATCCCCCCGGCGACTAACGCCAAGCGCTCCTGCCATCGCGGCGGGCCCGGGGACAGTTCATGGAAAGCATTCGGCCCGACACCACCGACCCGATACCGCTGCGGCCCGCGCCGAACCAGTTCGGCACGATCATGCTGCGTTTTGTCGGATTGCTGGCGGTTGCGATCGCGATATTGGCGTTCGTCTATAGCCGCTGAGGGCGGAGGCCGCGTTGCGGCCGTGCGGAGTTAACGAAGTCTTACCGGGTGGCTTCCACGGTCGAGGCTTCCAGGGTGTAGGCGCCGTCGGCATAGCCCTTCACCACCATGCCGGCGACCAGCATCACGGCCAGCGTCGCGGTAGCAAAGATGAATCCGACCAGCTTGAGTGCGCCGCGGTCTGCCATGGTCCTCGTCCCCTGTACTCTGCCCAGTTCGTTCAAATAGACAGCGACAGGTTCATAATTGGTTAGCAACTCGATGGTTCCGCCAACTGCTTCGCGGGAAAACCATGTTGCGCAGGCTTATGGCAGCCGCCCGGAATCGCGTCCATAGCGCGGAAGCAACACTCGCACGCTGTTTTTGCCGTTCATCCTAGAACGAATCTAACCGACGTTCACACGCATCGGCACGAAGGCACTGGCGGTGATGGCGTAGACGTCCTCGCCGCGCTGGTTGGTGCCGGTGGTGCGCGCGGTCAGGATGCCCCAGCCGGGTCGCGAGGCGGAGCTGCGCTTGTCGATGACGACGTTCACGTAGGTGACGATGTCGCCGGCGAGCACGGGCCTGATCCAGCGCAGGTCGCGAAAGCCCGGCGACGGGCCCCACACCGCGACCTCCTCGCCGCGCGAAGCGGCTTCCCGCGCCAGGCGCTGGCCGTCGGCGACAAGCAGGCTCATGCAGGCCGAGCCGACATGCCAGCCCGAGGCCGCGAGCCCGCCAAACAGCGAGTTCTTGCCCTCCTCCTCGTCGAGGTGAAAGCGCTGCGGATCGAATTTTGCGGCGAATGTCTTGATCGAGTCGGCCGTGAACGTATAGGCGCCGATCTCGCGGCGATGCCCAATCTCGATCTCCTCGAAAAACGGCATCAGACCGCCCCCTCGCGCCGCTTGATCAGGATCGGCGACGTCATCTCGCACAGCGCATCACCCCCGGCGTTACGCACGGTGCATTTGAACTTGACGATGCCGAGCTCCGGGCGGCTCTTCGAGGTGCGGGCCTCAACGACGTCAACGTCGAGCAGGAGGTCGTCGCCGGGTCTGAGCGGCGACAGCCAGCGCACTTCATCGACGCCGGGAGATCCCAGCGAAGCGGCGCGGGTGATGAAACCGTCGGCCATCATCCGCATCATCAGCGAGCAGAGATGCCAGCCCGAGCCGGACAGGCCGCGCAGCATGCTTTTGCCGGCGGCCTCCTCGTCGAGGTGCATCGGCTGCGGATCGAACTCGGCGGCAAAGGCCACGATCTCGTCGCGGGTGACATGGCGCGGGCCGAATGTTCCGAACCGGCCGGGCGGGAAATCTTCGAAGGTCAGGGTCATCTTGGGAAAGGTTTGAGGGAATGACAGATTGTGGCCGCACTTTGCGGCAATCTCAACCCGCCGGCCCGCATGGCTCGTGCTACATTCGGCGCGCCGGCGTCGGTCTTGAGTCGGATCGATCAGGGGCCACGATCCATTTGCAAGACCCGACAACACCTGAATTGCCCTGGGGAGAGCAATGTTTTCATTCAGCGACCTGTTTCAATGGGACCGCTTTATCACGCCGACGATCATCAAGACCTTCTACTGGCTGGTGATCGCGCTGATCTGCCTGTTCGGCCTCTCCGGCATCTTCTCCGGCCTCGCGATGATGGCGATCAGCCCGTTCGGCGGATTCCTGATGCTGCTGTCGTCGATCGCGAGCGTCGTCGTCGGGATCGTGTTCTCGCGTATCATCGCCGAGTTGATCCTGATCATCTTCCGCATCAACGAGCATCTCGGCGCGATCAGGGATCAGGGCGGCGGGGTGCGGTGAGGCCCGTCATTCCGGGGCGCCTCGCAGAGGCGAGCGCGGAATCCATCGAGCCTCAGGACAAGTGGATGAATGGATTCCGGGCTCGCGCTTCGCGCGCCCCGGAATGACAACGTCAGCTTACGTATTGAACCTGAAATGCATCACGTCGCCGTCGGCGACGACGTATTCCTTGCCTTCGAGGCGGAGCTTGCCGGCATCGCGGGCGCCGGCTTCGCCGCCGAGCGCGACGTAGTCCTCATACGCGATGGTCTCGGCGCGGATAAAGCCCTTCTCGAAGTCGGTGTGGATCACACCGGCCGCGCCGGGCGCCTTGGTGCCGCGATAGATGGTCCAGGCGCGCGCTTCCTTCGGGCCCACCGTGAAATAGGTGATGAGGTCGAGCAGCGTGTAGCCGGCGCGGATCAGGCGATCGAGGCCGGCCTCTTCGAGACCCAGCGTCTCCAGGAAGTCGGCGCGTTCGTCACGTGAGATGGTGGCGATCTCGGATTCGATTTTTGCCGAGATGACGACGGCAATGGCGCCTTCCTTGGCGGCCTGGTCCTGCACCGCCTTCGAGAACGAATTGCCAGTCGCGGCCGAGCCTTCCTCGACGTTGCAGACGTAGAGCACGGGCTTGGACGACAGCAGGCCGAGCATCCCGAAGGCACGCTCCTCCTCCGCCTTGCGCTCGACGAGGCGCGCGGGCTTGCCCTCGCGCAGCAGCACCAGGGTGCGATTGACGAGGTCGAGCTGCTCCTTGGCGTCCTTGTCGTTGCCCTTGGCCTTCTTGGACAAATTGTCGACGCGCTTCTCGAGACTGTCGAGATCCGCGAGCATCAGCTCGGTCTCGATGGTCTCGATGTCGGCGAGCGGGGCGATCTTGCCCTCGACATGGGTGATGTCGGAATCCTCGAAGCAGCGCACGACATGCGCGATGGCGTCGACCTCGCGGATGTTGGCGAGGAACTGGTTGCCGAGGCCTTCACCCTTGGACGCACCGCGCACGAGGCCGGCGATGTCCACGAAGGTCAGCCGGGTCGGGATGATCTGGCCCGACTTGGCGATCGCTGCGAGCTTATCGAGCCGCGGATCCGGCACCGCGACCTCGCCGACATTCGGCTCGATCGTGCAGAACGGATAGTTCGCCGCCTGCGCCGCGGCCGTCTCGGTCAGCGCGTTGAACAAGGTCGATTTGCCGACATTGGGCAACCCGACGATCCCGCATTTAAATCCCACGAGCGTTATTCCTTGCCGTTGTCGTCCTTGGTCAAAAATCCCTTCGCCTGCATGGCGAGGTGCACCCTGTTGGCGAAGGTCGCGTCCGTGCCTTTGGCAACCAGTGCCGCGTGCTCGGCCACCGCGTCGCAGAGCGTCGCCACCCAGTCGTTGTCCGCTTTGGCGAAGTCCGACAGCACGTGGCCGTGCACCAACTCCTTGACGCCGGGATGACCGATGCCGAGCCGCACCCGGCGGTACTCGTTGCCGATATGGGCGGAGATCGAACGCAGGCCGTTGTGGCCGGCGATGCCGCCGCCGATCTTCACCCGCACCTTGCCCGGCGGCAGTTCGAGTTCGTCATGGAATACGGTGACGTCGCCCGGCGCGATCTTGAAGAAGCTTGCCGCTTCCTGAACGCTGCGGCCGGACTCGTTCATGTAGGTCATCGGCTTGAGCAGGATCACGCGCTCGGTGCCGAGCGTGCCTTCCGAGGTCTCGCCCTGAAACCTGCGGCGCCAGGGCGCAAACCCATGACGCCGCGCGATCTCGTCGACGGCCATGAAGCCGACATTGTGCCGGTTACGTGCGAATTTCGGGCCGGGATTGCCGAGCCCAACAAAGAGTCGCATGACGCGGCGCGCCCCTCGCTCGGCGCGCGGTCAGGGACCGCGCGCCAGCTTTGAGAGATTACTTCTTCTTGTCGCCGCCGGCGGGAGCCTTGGCAGCCGGGGCCTTGGCAGCCGCTGCCGGAGCAGCAGCACCAGCAGCCGGAGCGGCACCAGCCGCCGGAGCAGCAGCACCCGCAGCCGGAGCAGCAGCCGCGGCCTTCAGCTCTTCGGCGTAGCCGGACGGCGGCACGATGGTGACGAGGGTCGCGTCCTCGGCGGTCAGCGCCTTCACGCCGGCCGGCAGCTTGATGTCGGAGAGATGCAGCGAGTGGCCGATTTCGAGCGAACCGACGTCAGCCTCGATGAACTGCGGGATGTTCTCCACGCCGCACTCGAGCTCGATCGCATGCGCAACGATGTTGACGGCGCCGCCGCGCTTCACGCCGGGCGAACCTTCAGCCTTCACCACGTGCAAGGGAACGCTGATGCGGATGGTGGCGCCTTCGCCGAGCCGCATGAAGTCGACGTGGATCGGGAAATCCTTGACCGGATCGAGGTGGTAGTCGCGCGGAATCACGCGGTGCTTGTTGCCCTCGAGATCGATATCGACCAGCGTGGTCAGGAACCGGCCGGCGAGGATGCGCGAGCGCAGTTCGCGATCGTCAACCGAGATGGTCAGCGGGGGCTGGTTGTTGCCGTAGATCACTCCGGGCACTCTCCCGGCGCGACGCTCAGCCCGGGCGGCCCCCTTGCCGCTCTTCGGACGTGCGGTCGCCTTCAATTCCTTGACGGTCGCCATAACGTTAAGTCCTTGTTTTTGCAAAAGTTAATGGGCCGCAACGCGGCCCATGGCATACGCCGCAGCAAGCCTCCAGGGGTGCGGGGGCTGCGGACGTGGCGGGCTTTTACCCGGAAGACGCGGAAATGACAAGGAGAATGGGCTACCGGGCGGAACCCGATCGCCCGGATGGAGCCGGCCGAGCTACCCGCCGAGCTTGGCCTCCAGCGCCGCGATGCGCGCCTTCAGAGCCTCGTTCTCCTCACGCGCCAGGCGCGCCATGTCCTTGACCGCCTCGAACTCCTCGCGCTTGACCAGGTCCATGTCGCGCAGGAATTTTTCGGCCTGGGTGCGCATCACCGTGTCGAACTCGCGCTTGACACCCTGCGCGGCACCGGCGGCATCGTTCATCAGGCGGCCGATCTCGTCGAAAAACCGGTTGTTGGTCTGGGTCATGTCGGTCTCCTGGCGGCTTTCGATGAACTCTGCGCGAACGCGCGGGAAGACAATGGCAATCCGTTTGGGCCGGTTCAAGAGCCGATCGGCGGTATCCTTGTCATGCCCCGGTTTCCTTGCAATCGTATTCAACGTCCCTGCATAAGAAGAATCACAAAAGGCGCTCGAGATGATCGACCAGCAGATCGCGATCCCCACCAAGGACGGCCACACCGCAACCTTCATCAGCCATCCCGAGCGCGGCGGGCCGTTTCCGGTCGTCCTGTTCTACATGGACGCGCCGGCGATCCGCGAAGAGCTGCGCGACATGGCGCGCCGGCTCGCGACATCAGGCTATTACGTGATGCTGCCGAACCTCTATTACCGCTCCGGGGTGATGGAGCTCGGCGCGCTTCCGGCCGATCCGAACGCGCCGGAGCGCAAGCGCATGTTCGCGCTGATGGGATCGCTCACGATCCCCATGATCATGGACGACACGCGGGCACTGCTCACCTATGCCGAGGGCCAGGCGGCCGCGAACACCAAGCTGGTCGGCACCGTCGGCTACTGCATGAGCGGCCGCTACGCCGTCAACGCCGCCACGCATTTCCCCGATCGCGTCAAGGCCGCCGCTTCGGTCTACGGCACGCAGCTCGCAACCGACCAGGACGACAGCCCGCATCTCGCGGCGGCCAAGACCAAGGCCGAGCTCTACTTCGCCTGCGCCGAGACCGACATCTACGCGCCCGCCGAGATCATCGAGAAGGTGAAGCAGGGCATGAGCGGCGCCAAAGCCGAAGTCGAAATCTATCCCGGCACCCATCACGGCTTCGCCTTCCCCAAGCGTCCGGTCTATGATCGCGACGCCGCCGAGCGGCATTGGGAGCGTCTGCTGGCGCTCTATCGCCGCAATCTCGTCTAGTCATAGAAGGCGCGATGCAACTTCTTCTCATCGACTTTCCCGCCTTCAAGCCGATCGCGATCGAGATCGGTCCGTTCGCGATCCGCTGGTATGCGCTGGCCTATATCTGCGGCATCGTGTTCGGCTGGCTCTATGCGCGCTCGCTCCTGAAGAAAGAGCGGCTGTGGGGCGGCCCGGCACCGATGTCGCTGGTCCAGATCGACGACTTCATCCTGTGGGTCACGCTTGGCATCATCCTCGGCGGTCGCACCGGCTATGTGCTGTTCTACAATCTGCCCTTCTTCATCGACCATCCCGCTGCGATCCTCAGGCTGTGGGAAGGCGGCATGTCCTTCCACGGCGGCTTCCTCGGCTGCGTCGTCGCGGTGATGTGGTTCGCCTATCGCAACCGCATCTCGATCCTGTCGCTCGGCGACATCACCACCGCCGTCGCCCCGGTCGGATTGCTGCTCGGCCGCATCGCCAATTTCATCAATGGCGAATTGTGGGGCCGCGCCGCCGACCCGGAGCTGCCCTGGGCGATGATCTTCCCCAACGATCCCACCCAGCTGCCGCGCCATCCGAGTCAGCTCTACGAGGCCGGCATGGAGGGCATTTTGCTGTTTGCGGTCCTCGCGGTCATGATCCGCTTCGGTGCCCTGAAGCGGCCGGGCATGATCCTCGGCGCCTTTATCCTGATCTATGGATTGAGCCGGATCGCCGGCGAGCATTTCCGCGAACCGGACGTCCAGCTCGGCTTCCTCTGGGGCGGATTAACCATGGGCATGCTGTTGTCGATCCCGATGCTTATTGTGGGCGGCATACTTATTGTATTGGCAGTCAGGCGCGGTTCGCCTGAGCCCGCAGGGGCTATTCGTTAATTCCTTTTGAGAAGATAGGCCGTGACCGACCAGCCGTTACTCGACGAGATCAAGGCGCTGATCAAATCCTCAGGCCCCATGCCGGTCTGGCGGTACATGGAACTGTGCCTGATGCATCCCCGCTACGGCTATTACGTCTCGCGCGATCCGTTGGGACGAGAAGGCGATTTCACCACAGCGCCCGAGGTCAGCCAGATGTTCGGCGAGCTCTTGGGCCTGTGGACCGCCTCGGTGTGGAAGCAGATGGGGGCACCGCAATTCCTGCGGCTGATCGAGCTCGGCCCCGGCCGCGGCACCATGATGGCCGATGCGCTGCGGGCGCTCCGCGTGCTGCCGCCGCTCTACCAGGCGCTCCACATCCACATGGTCGAGGTCAATCCGGTCCTGCGCGAACGGCAGAGTGCGACGCTGTCGGGCGTGCGCAACATCGCCTGGCACGACAGCATCGACGACGTGCCTGAGGGACCGAGCATCATCCTCGCCAACGAATATTTCGACGTGCTGCCGATCCACCAGATGGTCCGTCACGAGAACGGCTGGCACGAGCGCGTGATCGAGGTCGACGCCAACGGAAAACTTCAATTCGGCGCGGCGGCGGAGCCGACGCCGCGCTTCGAGGTGCTGCTGCCGCCTCTGGTGCGCGCCGCGCCCGTCGGTGCCGTGTTCGAATGGCGGCCCGATGCGGAGATCATGAAGCTCGCCAGCCGCGTGCGCGACCAGGACGGCGCGGCGCTGATCATCGATTACGGCCATCTGCGCAGCGATGCCGGCGACACCTTCCAGGCGATCGCGCGCCATACCTTCACCGATCCCCTGAAGGCGCCGGGCCAGGCCGACGTCACAGCCCATGTCGACTTCCAGGCGCTCGCGCGCGGGGCGGAGGACGTCGGTGCCCGCGTGCACGGGCCGGTGACGCAGGGTGATTTCCTCAAGCGCGTCGGCATCGAGACCCGTGCAGCCGCCTTGATGCAGAAGGCAGCGCCTGACGTCGCCACCGACATTTCGATCGCGCTCAAGCGCCTGACCGAAACCGGGCGCAGCGGCATGGGTTCGATGTTCAAGGTGCTCGGCATCTCCGAGCCGCGGTTGACGGGCCTTGCCGGCCTCAGCGATCTCGAACGCGCCGGAGACGGTTCATGACGCTTGCCTCCTCGCTGCTGTCGGCGGTGCCCGGCCTGCGCCACGCCTTCTTCACCCGCGAGGGCGGCGTCTCGGGCGGCATCTATTCCGCGCTGAACGGCGGGCTCGGCTCCAACGACGATCAAGCCCTTGTCGCGGAGAATCGCCGCCGCATGGCCGAGCATGTCGGCGTCGCACCGGAACGCTTTCTCAGCCTGCACCAGATCCACTCGCCGGACGTCCTCATAGCCGAGACGCCTTGGCCGAGCGGGCCGCGGCCGAAGGGCGATGCGCTGGTGACGAAGGTGCCCGGCGTCGCGCTCGGCGTCTCCACCGCCGATTGCGGGCCGGTGCTGTTCGTCGATCCCGACGCGGGCGTGATCGGGGGCGCGCATGCCGGCTGGAAGGGCGCGCTCACCGGCGTGCTCGAGTCGACGATCTCGGCGATGGAAAAGCTGGGCGCCTCGCGGAGCCGCATCATCGCCGCGATCGGCCCGCTGATCCGCCAGGACAGTTATGAAGTCGGCAACGAGTTCGTGGCGCGCTTCATCGAGGCGGATGCGGACAACGCCATGTTCTTCATCCCATCGGTGCGCGATGGACACGCGATGTTCGATCTCGCCGGCTTCATCCGGAAGCGCCTGGAAGCCGCGGGCATCCTGATGATCGACGATCTCGGTCTGGACACCTATGCCGACGAACGCTTCTTCAGCTACCGCCGCTCGGTGCATCGCAAGGAGCCGGATTACGGCCGCCACGTTCACGCAATCGCGCTCGAAGCGTGAACACAAGGGCAACCCGTATCATTCCGGGGCGATGCCTGCGCGCGATGACAGTGGGCTGTGGCGCCCCCACCCTAGACGTTAATGCGTTTTAACGATATCGCTGCCCTCCATAATGAGGGATGCGTCATTCATCTTGCGCCGCGCGGGTTCGCGCGTGCTGGCGGTCATGCTGCTGACGGCTGCGGCCGCGCTTGGCGGCTGTGCCGGTGGCGGTGGTGCCGCGAACTCCTATGCGATGGCGCCGAGCGCCGGCTCCGGGGCGACGGTCGCGTTCGAATCGATCGACGGACCGCCGCCGCAAGTGTTCGACCGCATGGTCGGCGTGCTCGACAGCGAATCCAAGCTGCGCAGCCTGTCCGTGGTCTCCCGCGAGGGGACGGCTGCCTACCGCGTGCGCAGCTACCTCTCCGCCCAGATCGTGCGCGGCAAGACCGTGATCGCCTGGGTCTGGGACGTCTACGACGCCAACCAGCAGCGGGCGCTGCGCCTTTCCGGCGAGGAACCGACGGCGGCCAAGGGCGGCCGAGACCCTTGGAGCGCTGCCGACGACCTCGTGCTGCGCAAGATCGCCCAGGCCGGATTCAGCGGACTTTCCAACATGATCAACGGCACGCCGGATGCGCCGAACTCGGCTCCTGGCTTGCGCGGGCCGGCCGTGGCGAGCGTGATACCGGAGGCTCCGGCGGCCGAGATGCCGGCCTCGGCGCTGGGCTATGCCGAGCGATAACCCCCGCGAAACCACGGCCCCAACTTCCGGCCAAACCGTTGGCCGGACTCGGGATTTCGCAGGGAAAACGTAGCGTCCCGGGTTGCCATTGCAGCCTCCGGCCTGATATTTCCTCGCCCGTCGTAACCGTGCTTCCAGTGGGTATTGTTTGATGTTGAACATCGTGTCCAGCAAAGCGCGGGAGGAAGCGTCCATGTCGGCCAAGAACGGCTCCATCAAGCTCGTCGCCGGCAACTCCAATCCGGCTCTCGCGCAGGCCATCGCGCAGGGTCTCGACCTGCCGCTGACCAAGGCGGTGGTACGGCGCTTCGCCGACATGGAGATCTTCGTCGAGATCCAGGAGAACGTGCGCGGCTCGGATGCGTTCGTCATCCAGTCGACCTCGTTCCCGGCGAACGACCATCTGATGGAATTGCTGATCATCACCGACGCACTGCGCCGCTCCTCGGCGCGCCGCATCACCGCGGTGCTGCCCTATTTCGGCTACGCCCGGCAGGACCGCAAATCGGGTTCGCGCACGCCGATCTCGGCAAAACTCGTCGCCAATCTGATCACGCAGGCCGGCGTCGACCGCGTCATGACGCTCGACCTGCATGCCGGCCAGATCCAGGGCTTCTTCGATATCCCGACCGACAACCTCTACGCGGCACCGCTGATGGTGCGCGACATCAAGGACAAGTTCGATCTCTCCAGGACGATGGTGATCTCGCCCGACGTCGGCGGCGTGGCGCGCGCACGCGGTCTCGCCAAGCGCATCAACACCCCGCTCGCGATCGTCGACAAGCGCCGCGAGAGGGCGGGTGAATCCGAGGTCATGAACGTGATCGGCGACGTCGCCGGTTACACCTGCATCCTGATCGACGACATCGTGGACTCCGGCGGCACGCTGGTGAACGCCGCCGACGCGCTGATCGCCAAGGGCGCCAAGGACGTCTACGCCTACATCACCCACGGCGTGCTCTCCGGCGGCGCGGCGGCCCGAATCACGAACTCCAGGCTGAAGGAGCTGGTGATCACCGACTCGATCCTGCCGACGGATGCCGTGAGCAAGGCCCCGAACATCCGCACGCTGCCGATCGCCAGCCTGATCTCGGACGCGATCGCGCGCACCGCCGCGGAAGAGTCGGTGTCGAGCCTGTTCGACTAAGCACGCTGACCTCGTAGGGTGGGTTAGCCCTGCGGACTGCGCGAAGCGCAGACCGCTCGGCGTAACCCACCACTTCTGCCCCCGCGGAAAGTAAGAGGTGGGTTACGGCTGCGCCTAACCCACCCTACGGCTCCCTCACGCGCAAGGCGCGGGTTGTTGCCAACGAGCGCCCATGACATCATCCGAATCCCGAGTCATCTCTGCCCTCTGGATGCCCGATGCCACGCCGGAAATTTGCCTGGGAGAAGCTGTCGGATGACGAGTTGCTCAAGCAACGCCTCTCCAGCCTGAGGGTTACGGTCGAAGGCACCTGGCTCGAGGACTGCGTCAGCACGCTGTACGAGGAGCTCGAGGAGCGCGGCATCCGGCTGCGGCCGCACACCTGGATGTCGAGCGAATGGTTCAGTCCGGGCGGCGTTCCCGGCATCGCCATTCCGTTCTATCTCGCTCATCCGCGCCTGATAAAGCTCGAGAAGAAGATGATGTTCGACGTCGAGGGCGGAACCTGGCGCGAATGCATGGCCATCCTCCGTCACGAAGCGGGCCACGCCATACAGCACGGCTTCCAGTTGCAGCGCCGCCGGCGCTGGCAGCAACTGTTCGGCCCGTCGTCGAAACATTATCCGCGCTATTACCGGCCCAATCCGGCGAGCCGGCGTTACGTCCAGCATCTGCGGCTGTGGTATGCGCAGAGCCATCCGGACGAGGATTTCGCCGAGACCTTTGCGGTGTGGCTGCGGCCGCGCTCGAACTGGCGGACGCGATATGCCGGCTGGCCGGCGCTGAAGAAGCTCGAATATGTCGACGAGCTGATGGGCGAGATCGCGGGCAAGCGACCGCCGATCACGACACGGGAGCGTGTCGATACGCTGGGTCGGCTCAGCCAGACGCTCGAAGAGCACTACAAGAAGAAGCAGGCGTTCTACGCCTTCACGCCCCCCAAGACCTACGACCGCGATCTCTCCCGGCTGTTTTCGGCCGATCCACGGCATCACCGCTCAAAGCCGGCTTCAGCCCTGATCAGGCGCCACCGCTCCCAGATCAGGCAATTGGTCTCCCGATGGACCGGCGAGAATCAGCTTACGCTCGATGCCGTGCTTGACGAGATGATCTCTCGTTGTCGCGAGCTCGATCTGCGCGCCGCCGGTCCCGAACAGAAGCTCGTTCTCGACTTCATCGTCCTCGTCACCGCCAAGACGATGCACACGATGTTTGGCCCGTCTCGACGAAAATGGATCGCGCTATGAGACGTCTGCGCATTCTGGTCCTCATGCATCCGGACTTCGTGCCGCCGGACTCCAGCGACGGGCACACCGCGCAGGAAATCAACGCGTGGAAAACCGAGTACGACGTGGTGAGTACCTTGCGCGCGGCCGGCCACGAGGTTCGACCACTCGGCGCGCAGGAGGAAATCAAGCCGGTGCGCGAAGCGATCGAGGAGTTCAAGCCGCACGTGGTTTTCACGCTGCTGGAGGAATTCCACAACAACGTCGCGTTCGACCAGCACATCGCGAGCTATCTCGAGCTGATGAAGGTCCCTTATACCGGGTGCAATCCGCGCGGCCTGACCTTGGCCCGCGGCAAGGATTTGTCCAAGACGCTGGTGCATCACCGCCGGATCGCGGCGCCGGCCTTTGCCGTCTTCCCGATGCGCCGCAAGGTGAAACGCCCGACGCGTCTTGCGCTGCCGCTGATCGTCAAGAGCCTGAACATGGATGGCTCGTTCGGCATCTCGCAAGCCTCGATCGTCGATACCGACGAGAAGCTGGCGGAGCGGGTCGCCTTCATCCACGAGCGGGTTGAATCCGCCGCCATCGCCGAGCAGTTCATCGAGGGGCGAGAGCTTTACGTCGGCGTGCTCGGCAACAACCGCTTACGCGTTCTGCCGGTCTGGGAGTTGAAATTCGGCAGCATGGGCGGCCGCTCGTCACGGCACATCGCCACGGAGAAGGCCAAGCACGACACCGACTATCAGGAGAAGGTCGGCATCGTCGACGGGCCTGCGAAGGATCTGGCGCCGGAAGTGACCGCCAGGATCCAGCGGGCCGCGAAACGCATCTATCGGGTGCTTGGCCTCGACGGCTACGCGCGCATCGATTTTCGTCTCACCGCCGACGGCACGCCGTATTTCATCGAAGCCAATCCCAATCCCGAGATCGCCAAGAGCCAGGAGTTCGCCACGGCGGCTCTACATGCCGGGCTCAAATACCCGGCTCTCCTGCAGCGCATCCTGGCGCTCGGGATCAGCCGCGCCAAGGCGGGGGTATCATTGGGGTGATGACGGGTGCGATCGCCCCTCATCCTTCGAGACGCGCTTGGCGCCCCTCGGGATGAGGGATGGTCGTTGCGCCGCGTTACACGATTCCCGCGGCGACCTGGCCGCGCAGGCGTTCGAGCCCGAGCAATGTCTCCGCACAGGCGGCCGCCACCTCGACGCCCTTGATCGCAAAATGCCTGCGGAAGAAATCGTAGTGCACCTCGGTCTCGTGGAATTGCTGCGGCGTCAGCACCGCTGAGAACACAGGCACCTCGGTACGCAGCTGCACGTCCATCAACGCCTTGATCACGGTGTCGGCGACGAACTCATGGCGGTAGATGCCGCCGTCGACGACGAGGCCGGCCGCGACGATCGCGGTGTAGCGCCGTGTCTTGGCGAGGATCTGCGCATGCAGCGGGATCTCGAACGAGCCCGGCACCTCGAACACGTCGACATGATTGAGGTGGCGTGCTTCCGCCTCCCTCACGAAGGCGATACGGGCCTCCTCGACCACGTCGCGGTGCCAGCAGGCCTGCACGAAGGCCACCCGCTGCGGTTTCGCGAAGCGCGGATGGTCGGGCATCGGCTCGTGTGGAACCGGCGGTGGCGTTTGGGTTGGTTGGGAGGTTTCGGCTTGGGTATCTTGCAACATCTGATTCATGGCTTTCCTCAGTTAAGGACCAGAATCAGGGCACACGGAACGACAAACAGCCGCATCCTCCGATGCGTCTGCCACCGACCGTTCTCTTTCATCCGGACTTTAACCGTCGGCTTCGGAGTTGCACCGAATCTGCTGACCCTTCCCCTCAGCAAGGCTTTGAGGAAGGCGCTCGCGGGCTTGGGCCTTACGGCCCTTACCGCCGGTGGGGACTTTCACCCCGCCCTGAGAACATCGGCCGTCCGGAATGAACGGCCTAAACCGAAATATGACGCCGGTTCGGGGCCGCGGCAAGCGGGTTCCGCATGGGAAAACTGCATGGTCCCATGCCGCCATGGCGGTCCAGGGGCACGGGACGGAATTAACGATTGGCGGGCCATCGAATCCGATTCCGATTTGTTCTTCCCGTTAATAATTGTGGCGGAGATGAGCTGTGGACGAACGAGTCCTGACTTGTGGACGGACTCGGCAGCCAGTTGCGCAGATTCCGCAAATCACATCAGTTGATCCGCGACAAGCCCGCGCTGATCCGAACGGATCGCCTTAACGAATTTAAAGGGAGCGCGCGCCGGACCAACCGCGTGCGTATCAAAGACAACAAAAAGGCAAGAGGTCGAGACGGCATGTCCCTGCTCGAAGGCACCATCGATTCCAAAAACCATCCGCTCGCGGTGGTCGAGGATATCGCTGCCAGCAACAACTGGCCGTTCGAACGCTCCGGCGAAGACGAACTCACGATTGTCTCCAAGGGACAATGGACCGACTACCAGATCTCCTTCACCTGGATGGGCGAGATCGAGGCGCTGCATCTGGCCTGCGCCTTCGACATGAAGATTCCGGTTGCGCGGCGATCGGAGGTCCAGCGGCTCGTCGCCGCGGTCAACGAGCAATTGTGGGTCGGGCACTTCGACCTGTGGACCACCACCGGCATGATCATGCACCGGCAGGCCCTGGTGCTACCGGGCGGGCTCATCGCCTCCACTGGGCAATGCGAAGCCATGCTCGCCGGCGCCATCCACGCCTGCGAACGCTATTTCCCGGCGTTCCAGTTCGTGGTGTGGGCGGGCAAGTCCACGACGGAAGCCATGGACGCGGCGATGTTCGATACGGTGGGCGAGGCGTAAGCGCACTCTCGAGGCGGCGAGCGAGCCCGGCTTTCTTCCACCGTCGTCCTGGCGAAAGCCAGGACCCATACCGCGAGGTCTTTGTGTAGCTCGCGATGCTTGTTGCCCTGCCATCCTTCCACTAGAACCAGCCGGGGTAATGGGTCCTGGGCCCCCGTGCGCAATTGCGCACTAGGCCAGGACGACGGCGGTGGCGACAGCGATGGCGAACAGCACTCTCGAAAACATCACCGGCACCATCCTGCTCGCCGGCGCCGGCAAGATGGGCGGCGCAATGTTGACCGGATGGCTTTCGGGCGGGCTCGATCCGCGCCGGGTCGCGGTGATCGATCCGCACATCTCGGCCGAGATCACCGCACTTGCCGCCAAGGGCGTCGCGCTCAATCCTGATGTGACGACGGCGGGCCAGGTCGAGACGCTCGTGGTCGCGGTGAAGCCGCAGATGTTCCGCGAGGCCGGCGCCAAGCTGAAGCCGTTCGTCTCCGACAAGACCGCGGTGGTGTCGATCATGGCGGGAACCACCATCGCCTCGCTCGAGGAGGTCTGCGGCGGCGCGGTGGTGCGCGCGATGCCGAACACGCCGGCCGCGATCGGTCGCGGCATCACGGTCGCTGTCGCCGCGAACAGCGTCAGCGCGCCGCAACGCGCGGTGGCCGATGCGCTGCTACGGGCCACCGGCTCGGTCGAATGGGTCGACGATGAGAGCCTGATGGACGCGGTGACCGCGGTGTCCGGCTCCGGCCCGGCCTATGTGTTTTTGCTGGCGGAAGAGCTCGCGCGCGCCGGCGTCGAGGCCGGCTTGCCCGAGGCGCTGGCGACAAAACTCGCGCACGAAACCGTCGCCGGCTCGGGTGAACTTCTCCACCAATCGGATCTGCCGTCGAGCACGCTGCGCCAGAACGTCACCTCGCCCGGCGGCACCACGGCCGCAGCGCTCGGCGTGCTGATGGGCGAGCCCGGCCTGCGCGATCTGATGATCCGCGCGATCGCGGCGGCGACGCAGCGGTCGAAGGAATTGGCGAAGTAAGGAAGCTATCTCCTCATGGTGAGGAGGCGCGAAGCGCCGTCTCGAACCATGCAGGCCCCGCTCTCGCCCGGGGCGATCCTTCGAGACGACCGCTGCGCGGTCTCCTCAGGATGAGGGCAGAGCAAGCGGCTTCTAGCTCGCCCCCAGCCGCTTGTTGAACATCTCGACATTGACGAGCCCGCGCGCGTGGCGGCCTTCGCCGAGCTTTCGGGAGCCCTCGAAGGCCTCGACCTCGAAGCGGATGACGCGGCGCTCGACCGCGAAAACCTTCGCGCTGGTCCGCACCGTCGCACCGACCAAAGCTGCCGCAAGATGGCGGATATCGACCTCGGTGCCGACGGTGACCCAGCCGGGCTGAAGCGCGGCACGAATCGCATCGCCCGACGTCATCTCCATTTCCAGAATCATCATCGGCGTCGCATAGACCATCGGCATGCCGGGCACGAAATGCCCGACCGTGCGCTCCACCGGCACCACCAGCGTGCGCTCGGCGCTCATGCCGACCTTGATGAAGTCGCGTGCGTCCATGGAGCCTCCCCCGTCGTCCTGGACAAGCGAGCAAAGCGAGCGCCGATCCAGGACCCATTACCCCGACTGAACATTGTCATGCGCGGCCGAAACCACGACCTGCTGCAACAACTGCCGCTTGGGGTAATGGGTCCTGGCCCCCGTGCGCAATTGCGCACTAGGCCAGGACGACAGTTGCGCTTGCAGCTGCAGCGGTAGCTACTTCTTCGCAGCCGCCGCGCGCTCCACGAACGTCTTGCCGCCCTTCATCTTGTGGGCGAGCGGGGCTTCGTTGATCTGGATGACAACGGCGTCGGCATCGACGCCAAGATTCTTCACCAGCGCCTGGGTGATGTCGCGCATCATGCCGGCCTTCTGCTCGTCGGTGCGGCCCACGGCCATGCTGACAGTGATCTCAGGCATTTTTCTCTCCCTTGGGGCCGAACACCGGCCATTGACGGTCGTCATCAAACAGGACGTGGATGCCCGGGACAAGCCCGGGCATGGCGGCGTCAGCGAATGGCTAGCCCCAACTCACGTCATGGCGCGCCAACACCTCGCGCACTTTGGCGACGAGGTCGGCCTCGCTGCACGAGAACTGCGCCGGGCGGCTCTCGCGCCATTCCTGGTTGGAAGCGATCGCGGCCGCCGCCTTCGCGCCCTCGATCAGATCCTTGATCTGCACCTCGCCACGCGCTTTTTCATCCGAGCCCTGGATGATGACGCAAGGCGCATTGCGGCGGTCGGCATATTTGAGTTGGTTGCCCATGTTCTTGGGATTGCCGAGATAGAGCTCGGCGCGAATGCCTGCGGTTCGCAACGATGCAACCATCTTCTGGTAGTCGGCGACGCGATCGCGGTCGAACACGGTGACGACGACGGGGCCGAAGCCGGGCCTCGTGTCGAGCTTGCCGAGCAGCGTCAGCGCGGCCTGAAGGCGCGACACGCCGATGGAAAATCCAGTCGCCGGCACCGGCTCGCCGCGGAAGCGCGAGACGAGACCATCATAGCGGCCGCCACCGCCGACCGAGCCGAAACGGACCGGGCGGCCTTTTTCGTCCTTGGTGTCGAGCAGCAGTTCGACCTCGTAGACGGGGCCGGTATAATATTCGAGGCCGCGCACGACGGACGGATCAATCTTGATGCGGTCTGCGCCGTACCCCGACGCCGTCACCAGTTTGGCGATCTCTTCCAGCTCGCTCACGCCGGCCTGACCGACTTCGCTCTTGGCGAGATAGGTTTCCGCGGCGGCAATGGCCTCTTTCCAATCGTCGCGCGGCTTGGTGATGGCAAGAACGACGTCAGCCTCCGACGCGTTCAGGTTGGCGCCCTTCGTGAAGTCGCCCTTGCCCTCTTCGCCGCCATCCCATCTGCCGGGACCGAGGAGCTTGCGAACTTCCTCGGCAGGAAATTTGTCGAGCTTGTCAATGGCACGCAGCACGGTCAGTCTGCGCGCTGCGTTCTCTTCGCCGCCGAGCCCGATCGCTTCCAGAACGCCGTCGAGCACTTTTCGGTTGTTGACCTTCACGACATAGGAGCCACGCGCGATGCCGAGCGCCTCCATCGTGTCCGCGGCCATCATGCAGATCTCCGCGTCCGCCGCCGGCGTCGCCGAGCCGACCGTGTCGGCGTCGAACTGCATGAACTGACGGAAGCGGCCGGGGCCGGGCTTCTCGTTGCGGAACACGTAGCCGACGCGGTAGCTGCGATAGGGCAGGACCAGACCATCGGTCCCGTATCGCTCGCCGACGTAGCGCGCGAGCGGCGCGGTTAGATCATAACGCAGCGAGATCCACTGCTCGTCGTCGTCCTGGAACGAGAACACGCCCTCGTTCGGACGATCCTGGTCGGGCAGGAATTTACCGAGCGCGTCGGTGTATTCCATCGCCGGCGTTTCCACGGGCTCGAATCCGTAGAGCTCGTAGACGGCGCGGATATTCTCCACCATCTCGCGCGTGGCCCGGATCGCGGCGGGATCGCGATCCTCGAGCCCGCGCGGCAGGCGCGCCTTCAGTTTCGGCGATTTTTTGGGTTTTTCGGCCATGCGCGGCATTTACCAGCCGACGCGCGAGGCGGCAACTGCCGGGTAGGCCCTTACGGCTGCTCCATCCGCGCCCGGAGCGCGTCGGCATCCGCCTTCGGCATGGATTTCAGCAGCGGCCTGATGGTTTCGCCGCCGACGATCTTGCCGTTGCGCATGAACATCCAGTCCGAGATGTCGGCATCCTTGAACGCGGCGAGGTCTCCCAACCGCTTTCCTGGCAGATTTCGCGGCGTATCCCCAAACCGCGCTGCATATTCCCCACCCGGAAGCTTCTTCACTTCACTCATCCAGATGTGCTCGTCGTTCCCGGTGCTCGGAAATCGAACCTTGAGAGCGTGCTCCGTCTCCGTTCGCTTTGGCGCTTCATAGGAAGCCCAGAAGACAGGCAAGGTAGCGCGTGCGCGAGCGATCGCGGCATTCATCTCGGCGTCGGTGTCGGCCACGCTGATGACCCGGTCCGCCACCTCGACCGCCGGTCCAGGCCTCAATGTTAGAATGCCGAAGAGAGCGACCGCCGTGACGACAGCGGATACGGCCCATTTGATTGGCTGAGAGAGATTGGCAGGCATGTCGCAACGTGAAGCTTGATGTCCTAGTCATTGTCGCACAGTTGCACCGATGGATTCAACAACTAAAGGTCAGCGCCATTCGTGCAAACGCAGCGCAGCTCCTTCCAAGCAAGTTGCGCTGCGTTTCCGTTTAGCGAGCTTGGGTCCGGCACTCTGCCCGGAACACGAAGCCTCAATCCACCTTCCGTATCCAGTTGTGCGGATCGTTGGTGCGGCCGTACTGGATGTCGACGAGCTGCTTGCGCAGCCCCATGGCAACGGGGCCCGCGGCGCCGCCGCTGATCTCGAAATCGCCGCTCACCGACCGCACCGTGCCGATCGGCGAGATCACGGCCGCGGTGCCGCAGGCAAACGCTTCCTTCAGCTTGCCGCTTGCCGCATCCTTGCGCCACTGGTCGAGCGAGTACGGCTCCTCGCGCACGGTCTTGCCGGCGTCTTTGGCCAGCGCGATGATCGAATCGCGGGTGATGCCGGGCAGGATCGTGCCGAGCGGCGGCGTCGACAGCGAGCCGTCGTCGAACACGAAGAACACGTTCATGCCGCCGAGCTCCTCGATATAGCGGCGCTCGATCGCATCGAGGAACACGACCTGGTCGCAGCCGTGCTGGATCGCTTCGGCCTGGGCGCGCAGGCTTGCGGCATAGTTGCCGCCGCATTTGACGGCGCCGGTGCCGCCGACGGCAGCGCGCGTGTAATTCTCGGACACCCAGATCGAGACCGGCGCGGGGCCGCCCTTGAAGTAGGAGCCGACCGGTGAGGCGATCACCGCGAAGATGTATTCGGACGACGGCTTGACGCCGAGGAAGGTTTCGCTCGCGATCATGAAGGGGCGCAGGTAGAGGCTGCCTTCGCCGCCGGGCATCCAGGCGCGGTCGATGCGCACGATTTGCTCGACCGCCTCGATGAAGACGTCTTCAGGGAGCTGCGCCATCGCCATGCGGTCGGCCGAGTCCTTGAAGCGCCGTGCATTGGCGTCGGGGCGAAACAGGTTCACGCCGCCGTCATCGCGCTTGTAGGCCTTGAGGCCTTCAAAGATTTCCTGGGCGTAGTGCAGGACGGCGCCGGCCGGATCGAGCTGGAAATTGGTGCGCGCCTCGACACGCGCCTCGTACCAGCCGCCCTTGGCCTGGTTGTAGCGGACCACTGCCATGTGGTCGGTGAAGACCCGCCCGAAACCGGGGTCAACCAGCTTGGCGACCCGATCCTTCTCGGGGGTCGGATTGGATGCGGGCTGGATGTCGAATTTCATGCTCATGTCCTTGCCTCCCGCTGCCGGTGGCGGCGCCGTTGTGGCACCCGCCTGCCCTGATTTGGGCCCGGCTGGCTCGATTGGTTTCTGGCCGGACCGCCGCCAGCCTTGTTACGGCCGGTTTCCGTGGCCAGCATGTCACCGAGGACATGCTTTTGCGGAAGACGGAAGTCCAGTATGTTTTGCCGAAATGCCGTTCGACAATCGCACGGTAGATCTGCTCCGGCCGTCTCCGCCTGTCCGGCCCACTGCGGCCGCCGTGCTTCGATGCCCCACCCGACGCGAAACGATCTAAAATTTCGTACGGGCTGATCGTTTTGTAACATTGAACCCAAGATACGTCAATATGCCTGACATAAATTTCGCGACTCCTTCTCAAGACGCTGCCGGGCCGCGGCCGGCCGCAGACGACGGAGGCAATTTGCGCTGGGATATCATCGAACTGCTGTTCTTCGCCTATCGCGATTTCGTCGGCGATCCCGACCAGGAGCTGGAGGCGTTCGGCTTCGGCCGGGCCCATCACCGCGTCATGCACTTTGTCTATCGTTATCCCGGCCTCAAGGTCGCCGACCTCCTCGACGTCCTGCGCATCACCAAGCAATCGCTCGGCCGGGTACTCAAGCAGCTCCTGGACGAGGGCTATATCGTGCAGAAGACCGGCGACAATGATCGCCGCCAACGCCTGCTGTTTGCGACACCGAAGGGCGAGGCGCTGGTGCAGAAGCTCGCCGGCCTCCAGACCACGCGCATCACCAAGGCGCTTGCCGAGATGGCGCCGCAGGATGCCGAGACCGTCAAGCGCTTCCTGCGCGCGATGATCGACCGCGACGATCCGGACAAGGTGCTGGAGACGATCTTTGCCACCGTCAATCAAGACAAGGAGTGACCGTGCCGCTCGCTGCCACGCTCGCACGCCCGCCGGCACGTCCCGCCGACGATGCCCCGCATCTCCTCCTGGTCGACGACGACCGCCGTATCCGCGATCTGCTCTCGCGCTTCCTTGCCGGCGAAGGCTATCGCGTCTCGACCGCCGCCAGCGCCAGCGACGCCCGTTCCAAGCTTTTGGGCCTGAACTTCGACCTCTTGATCCTGGATGTCATGATGCCCGGCGAGACCGGCTTCGATCTCGCCCGTTTCATCCGCACCTCGTCCTCAGTGCCGATCGTGATGCTGACGGCGCGGCACGAAGCCGAGGCGCGCATCGAGGGCCTGCAGATCGGCGCCGACGATTACGTCGCAAAGCCGTTCGAGCCGCGCGAGCTTGCGCTGCGCATCAACAACATCCTCAAGCGCGCCGCGCCGCCGCCACAGGCCGCTGCGGTGGAGAAGATCGCGTTTGGCCCGTACATTTATCACCTCGAGCGCGGTGAACTGCGCCAGGGCGAAGACGTCATTCACCTGACCGACCGCGAGCGCGAGATGCTGCGGATTCTGTCGGAGACACCGGGCGAGACCGTGCCGCGCAGCGCGCTGACCGGCAATGGCAGCGTCAACGAGCGCGCCGTCGACGTGCAGATCAACCGCCTGCGGCGCAAGATCGAGACCGATCCCGCCAATCCGCTATTCCTCCAGGCCGTGCGCGGCATCGGCTACCGGCTGGTAGCCTCGCCATAAAGAGTGAAGCGCCACCGATGAGCACGATCGATACCGGCCTGACGCTTTTGAAGAGCGCCGCCGGCCGCGTCTCCGCCGCCAATGGCTGGATGGGCAACGCGTTCAAGGGCTGGATGCCGACCGGCCTCTACGCGCGTGCGCTGCTGATCATGATCGTGCCGATGGTGATCCTGCAATCGGTCGTCGCCTTCGTGTTCATGGAGCGGCACTGGAACACGGTGACACGGCGCCTGTCGGCCGCCGTAGTGCAGGACATCGCCGCGCTGATCGACGTCTACAAGGGCTATCCGCAAGACAAGGATCGTGACCAGATCCGCCGCATCGCGCAGCAGCGCCTCGGCCTCGTCGTCGATTTCCTCCCGGCCGGCGACATGCCGCCGCCGGGACCAAAGCCGTTCTTCTCGCTGCTCGACCAGACGCTGTCGGTGCAGCTCGGCCGCCAGATCGGGCGCTCCTTCTGGATCGACACGGTCGGCCGCTCCAACCTCGTCGAGATCCGGATCCAGCTCGACGACGCCGTGATGCGCGTGTTCGCGCAGCGCAGCGCCGCCTATGCCTCGAACTCGGAGATCTTCCTGTTCTGGATGGTCGGAACGTCCTCGATCCTGCTGATCGTCGCGGTGCTATTCCTGCGCAACCAGATCAAGCCGATCCTGCGACTTGCCGACGCCGCCGAAAGTTTTGGCAAGGGCCGGGAGGCGCCGAATTTCCGCCCGCGCGGCGCGCGCGAGGTGCGGCGCGCGTCGGTCGCCTTCCTCGAAATGAAATCGCGCATCGAGCGGACGATGGAGCAGCGCACCGCGATGCTCGCCGGCGTCAGCCACGATCTGCGCACGATCCTGACGCGGTTCAAGCTCGAGCTGGCGCTGATCGGCGACAGCCCCGAGATGGAGGGCATGCGCAAGGACGTCGACGAGATGTCGATGATGCTCGAGGACTACCTCGCGTTTGCCCGCGGCGATTCCGGCGAGCAGTCGCAGCCAACCGACATGGCGCAGGCGCTCGAGGAGCTGCGCAGCGACGCCGAGCGCCACGGCCACATTGCGACCGTCGCGTTCAACGGACTGCCCGTGGTCACGGTGAAGCCGGCCTCGTTCAAGCGCTGCCTCGCCAACCTCGTCACCAACGCCGCTCGCTATGGCAAGAGCATCGCCATCACCGGCCAGCGCGATCACCGTTATTTGACAGTGACGGTCGACGACGACGGGCCGGGCATTCCCGCCCATCTGCGCGAAGAGGTTTTCAAGCCGTTCCTGCGGCTGGACAACGCCCGCAACCAGGACGAAGGCGGCACCGGCCTCGGCCTCGCGATCGCCCGCGACATCGCCCGTTCGCATGGCGGCGACATCACGCTTGGCGACAGCCCGATGGGGGGATTAAGGGCGAGCGTGCGGATACCGGTGTAGCTGATGTAGCCCGGATGGAGCGAAGCGCAATCCGGGATTCCTTCTTCGCGATCGACGCACCGGTCCCGGATTTCGCTTCGCTCCATCCGGGCTACGATCTCACCCTATTTCGGCAACAGCGCCTTGAGCTTGTCCATGTCGCGTACGTTCATCTTGAAGCCGCCGGGCATCACGATATCGCCGGGCTTCTGGTCCGGCTTGCAGGCCCCCAGCCATTTCGCTTCGAGCTGCATGCTCGTGTCGCGGCCTGCCGTGCCGGCGGCGCCGCCTTGCGCGTGCGACGACGTCTTCACCGTATAGGCCGAATTGAAATCGCCGGTGATCTCAGCATGCGAGGTCGTGCTGATGCCGGCGACATTGCATTCGGAATCGCTGACATAGCCGGTTGCGGTCTTCTTGATGTCCTGCTTGGCGCAGATCTGCTTGGCCATCGGGGAGACGTTGTTGTTCATCTCCTTGTCGACGGTCTCGTCGGTGCAGTGCTGCATGGTCATCTCGGGCACCGGCGTGCCGGTCCTGATCATCTTCAATTCCCACAGGCCCGCCTTGCGCACCGGCAGGTCGTCAGCCCGGGCGCTGCCTGCCGACAAGACGAGGCAAAGGGCGGAGCCGAGCAAAGCGAGTTTGCGCGTCATGTGGGAAGCTCCCGGCTGCGAGATAGCGGCGTTGCGAAAGCGCCTCAGTAGAGCGTGCGGATCGGCTGGTCGGCGGCGCCATAGGGCACCCAGCGGCAGGAGAACGAGATGTAGCCGCCCTCATAGGCCTGCATCGCCAGGAATTTGGCGACCTTGCCATAGCGCGCACAGTGATCGACCGCGACCTGCCGCGCATCGACCTGGGTTGCCATTGAATAGGCGATGATGCCGCCGGTGTCGTTGCCCTTGAACGGAGGCACCGGAAGGAGATCGGCGCGCGCCGACTGGCTCGCCAACATACCCAGGGCAAGTAGGCCCGCGGCCGCAATGATTCGCATTCCCGTCACTCCGATTGGTTGGCGGCAGTTTACGGTGCCGGCGCGGCGGTGGAAAGAACGGAAGACCCCTCTAACGCAGCATTGCGGTCAACTCGTCGGCAAGTGTTGCCGCGCTGCACTTGACCTCCCCCGGCCTTCGCGGCACCGTCCGACCCTCGCAGATCATGCTGTCTGGATTGCCCATGCGCGCCTCGACCTTCCTGAAATCGCTCCGCTTTGCCGCCGTGCTCGGCCTTCTGTTCGGGGCGCTGTCGCTCGGCGAGGCCAGGGCCGCCAATCCGCTGGAGCTGAATTTCTGGCTGAGCGGGCCGCGCTATGACGGCAACGTCTCCGAATGCGACAGGGCGCTGCCGACGATCGCCACCCAGTTCTGGGAGAAGGAAAGCTCGTTCTGGAATTCCTCGTTGAAGATCACCGGCTTCTCCGCGGTTCACGAGACTGCGTTCCGGCCCTGGGCGTCCGACAATATTCCCCGCCGCTATTGCACCGGCGAAGCCATGCTCACCGATGGCAAGCTGCGCAAGGTGCATTTCTCGATCGTCGAGGATGGCGGCTTCGCCGGCTACGGCCAGGGCGTCGAATGGTGCGTGGTCGGGCTCGACCGCAACTGGGCCTACAACCCGGCCTGCCGCGCCGCCAAGCAATAATTGCTCTGATCCGGACCGATCAGGCGGCCGACCGACGGTCGCCCGCATTTTGTTCTTGAAATGTTCCTATCGCCTGCTAGGCTCGTCTGCACAGTCTAGTTGAGGGGCGTCGCCATGTTTCATTCCAGATTGCATTCGTTCTCCCGCCTGATGATCTCGCTGACGCTTGCGGCCGGGCTGGCTGTATTGGCCGGTGGCGCCAAGGCCCAGGACAAGCGGCAGAACACGCCCGGCGAATTCGATTTTTATGTGCTGTCGCTGTCGTGGTCGCCCTCCTTCTGCGAAGAGGCGGCGGAGCGCGGCGGCCGCTCGCAGATCCAGTGCAGCGGACGGCCCTACGCTTTCGTGGTCCATGGTCTGTGGCCGCAATATGAGAACGGTTTCCCGGAATATTGCCAGCGGCCGTCGCCGCGGCTGAACCGCAGCATCGTTTCCTCCATGCTCGATTTGATGCCGGCGCCGGGGCTGATCTTCAACGAGTGGGACAAGCACGGCACCTGCTCGGGGCTCGCCGACCGCAGCTATTTCGAGACGATCCGGAAGGCG
Organism: Bradyrhizobium sp. WSM471; assembly: GCF_000244915.1. Classification (NCBI taxonomy): domain Bacteria; kingdom Pseudomonadati; phylum Pseudomonadota; class Alphaproteobacteria; order Hyphomicrobiales; family Nitrobacteraceae; genus Bradyrhizobium; species Bradyrhizobium sp. WSM471. The sequence continues at coordinate 6,993,010 of NZ_CM001442.1, forward strand.
CGCGCCGCGATCAAGATTCCGGCCGAATATCTCGATTTGTCGCAGGCCAAGACGGTGGCGCCGGCGGAGGTGGAGGAAGCCTTCATCAAGGCGAATCCGGGCCTCAGCAATGCCGCTGTCTCGATCACCTGCAACCGGACGCGACTATCGGAAGTCCGCATCTGCCTCAGCAAGGACCTGCAATTCCGCGCCTGCGAGGAGATCGACCGCCGCGCCTGCCGCCGCGACCAGGTGACGATGCCGCCGATCCGGGGCGGGTAGCCCGGGCGTCGTGCCTCTTTGCTCAGGCCGTCACGTGGCGTAGTGCTCTTGCATGAATTACCGCCACGCCTTCCATGCCGGCAGCTTCGCCGATGTCATCAAGCACATCGTGCTGGCGCGCATCATCACCTATCTCCAGGACAAGCCGGGCGCGTTCCGCGTCATCGACACCCATGCCGGCGCCGGCCTCTACGATCTCGAAAGCGACGAGGCGCGCCGCGGCGGCGAGTGGCTGACGGGCATTGCGCGGCTGATGCAGGCGCGGCTGTCGAACGACGCCATGGCGCTGACCAAGCCCTATCTCGACATCGTCCGCGCCTTCAATCCGAAAGGCGAGCTCAAGGCCTATCCGGGCTCGCCGCTGATCGCGCGCGGCCTGCTCAGGCCGCAGGACCGCCTCTTGCTCTGCGAGCTCGAGCCGAAGGCGCGCAAGGCGCTGATCGGCGTGCTGCGCCGCGACGAACAGGCCCGCGTGGTCGACCTCGACGGCTGGATGGCGCTGCCGGCTTTCGTGCCGCCGAAGGAACGGCGTGGGCTCGTGCTGATCGACCCGCCGTTCGAGGCCAAGGACGAGTTCGAAAAGCTCGGCGAGGCCTTCTCGGCGGCTTTCGCGAAATGGCCGACCGGTATCTATGTAATCTGGTATCCCGCCAAGAGCCGGCGCGCCACCGACACGCTGGTGCAATCAGTGGCGCGGCTCGCAGCCGCAGCAAAACCGCCAGGAAAATGCCTGCGCCTCGAATTCAGCGTGGCGCCGCAAGCCGACGGCGCAGCCCTCACGTCCAGCGGGCTCTTGATCGTCAATCCTCCTTACACGCTGCAGGGCGAACTCAAGACGATCCTGCCGGAGCTGGAAATGCCGCTCGGCCAGGGTGGCGCTGCCAGATTCCGATTAGAGGTGCCGAGACCGTAACACTCCGGCATCTTGGGAAAAATATGCAGGAGCGGTAGTCAATCTGCAGAGAACCGTATTATGCTGTTGCAGTGACTGGCTTTACGTTCCGCTTCCGCGAATGGTTGCGGCGGAGTGAAGGCCTAAGAAAGATCCAGTCGGACCGAATGGTCTGCCCAAGGATGGCCAGCTCCCGGGCTTCGTAAGGCCCGGTCATGTCGTGACGTGCGTCTGCGTCACGACGGAGGAGCAATGAGGGGGAGTTTCCCGATGGCCATGACGGGAACGGTCAAGTTTTTCAACGGTGAGCGCGGCTACGGATTCATCAAACCGGACGACGGGGGCCGCGACGTCTTCGTGCATATTACTGCTGTGGAGCGGGCCGGACTGAAGGACCTCGCCGAAGGACAGCGTATTACTTTCGAAGTCGAACCGGACAAGAAGGGCAAGGGGCCGAAGGCGGTCGATTTGGTCATCCTTCCCTAGAGCGCCTGGCGAAAAAAATCCCGGCCGCAAGCGGCCGGGAGGTTGGTCCGGTATTTTCTTCTTAGCTATCAGAAGCGATAGTTCACGCCTGCGCGCACAACGCTGGCGCTATAGCCGTTTGACACGCCCGTAATCGCGAACTGGCTCGTCGACAGATCGATATAGAGATATTCGAGCTTGGCGCTCCAGTTCGGCGCGAACCCGACTTCCGCGCCGGCACCGATGGTCCAACCGGCGCTGGTGTGCGACTCGGTCCAGCCGAACGTCTGCGCGCGCAGCTCGCCGAAGGCGAGGCCCGCCGTGCCGTAGAACAGCACGTTGCTGAAGGCGTAGCCGGCGCGGCCACGCAGGGTGCCGAACCACGGATTGGAGAACTTCCACGGCGCGAAGGTGTCGTCGGCACCGGCGGCCTGGATGTCGCCCTCGACACCGAACACCCATGGGCCGTTCTGGAAATTGTAGCCGGCCTGAACGCCGCCGACGAAGCCTGACGGCTTTGCGGGATTGTTGCTCACCGAACCCCATTCGTAGCCGAGATTGGCGCCAAGATACGGACCAGCCCAGCTATAGGCATTGAGCGGCTGATTGACCGTGTAAGGCGCACGCTGCCCGTAATTGAGATCGGCGGCCTCTGCCGAAGCCGTCCAGCCGACTGCAGCCAACGCGGCTGCGCCCACAACGAGCCCCTTCATCACACACTCCAACGCAACTGCCGTCACCGCTGCGGTGCCCACGCCGCCGCGCGAGGCAAAACCGCATGGTTACGGAACCATCCCTTTTTCGCGTAAGATTTATCGAGAGTTTTAAGTTAAAGGCCTGTTAAGCCGGGTTACCGCGCTGTTAACAGGCTTAAGCAAGCGTTACCGGGAACTGCGCCATCCTGTGCGTGCGGCACGGCCGGAACTTCAAATCGGCACCCGCAGCGCCTAAATTCGCACCATGGTTCACGATTCCCCCGACAATCCGGACGACGCACGCGCGCGCAAACCCGTGCGCGGCAACGCGCCCGACGTCCCGCCCCAGGAAACGGAAGCGGCGCCCGACCTCGATCCCGCCACCGCGAACGGCGACGACGAGGACGATGCGCGGCTGCCGGACATCCTGGAAGAGAGCGGCACCGTCGGCGAAGAGCCGCTGGCGACCGGGCACGAGGCGATCGAACGCGCGGTCCGCCTCGCCCCCACCTCGCCCGGCGTCTACCGCATGCTCAATGCGAACGCCGACGTGCTCTATGTCGGCAAGGCCAAGAACGTCAAAAAGCGCCTGTCGAACTATGCGCGCCAGAGTGCGCCGCAGCCGGCGCGCATCCTGCGCATGATCGCCGCCACGGTGACCGTGGAAATCATCTCGACCCACACCGAGACCGAAGCGCTGCTGCTGGAAGCCAACCTCATCAAGCAGCTTCGGCCGCGCTTCAACGTGCAGCTGCGCGACGACAAGTCGTTTCCCTATATCCTGATCACGGGCGACCATTGGGCGCCGCAGATCCTGAAGCATCGCGGCGCGCAGACGCGGCCCGGTCGCTATTTCGGCCCGTTCGCCTCGGCCGGCGCCGTCAACCGCACCATCACCGCACTTCAGCGCGCGTTCCTGATCCGCTCCTGCACGGATTCCTTCTTCGAGAGCCGGTCGCGGCCCTGCCTGCTCTACCAGATCCGCCGTTGCGCCGGCCCCTGCACCCGCGAGATCGACTTCCCCGGCTACACGACCCTGGTGCGCGAGGCGAGCGACTTCCTGTCCGGCAGGAGCCATGCGGTGAAACAGGAGCTTGCTAGCGAGATGGAGAAGGCCTCCGGCGAGCTCGAATTCGAGAGCGCCGCGCTCTACCGCGACCGCCTCGCTGCGTTGTCCGCGATCCAGTCGCAGCAGGGCATCAATCCGCGCACGGTGGAAGAAGCCGACGTGTTCGCCATCCACCAGGAGGGCGGCTTCTCATGCGTCGAGGTGTTCTTCTTCCGCACCGGGCAGAACTGGGGCAACCGCGCCTATTTCCCGCGCGCGGAGAAGACGTATACGCCGGAAGAGGTGCTCGGCTCCTTCCTCGCCCAGTTCTATGACGACAAGCCGCCGCCGAGGAACATCCTGCTCTCGCACGAGATCGAGGAGAGCGAGCTGCTCGGCAACGCGCTGTCGATCAAGGCCGGCCGCAAGGTCGAGGTGTCCACGCCGAAGCGCGGCGAGAAGAAGGAGCTCGTCACCCACGCGCTCACCAACGCGCGCGAGGCCTTGGGCCGCAAGCTCGCGGACACCGCGACACAGAGCCGTCTGCTGGACGCCATGGCCACGACCCTGAACCTGACGCATTCGCCGAAGCGGATCGAAGTCTACGACAACAGCCACATCCAGGGCACCAACGCGGTCGGCGCCATGATCGTCGCCGGCCCGGACGGTTTTGTGAAAAACCAGTACCGCAAGTTCAACATCAAGTCGGAAGGGATCACGCCGGGCGACGACTTCGCCATGATGCGCGAGGTGCTCGAGCGCCGTTTCAAGCGCCTGATCAATCCGCCCGAAGAGGGCGCGGCCAAAACCAAGGACGACGACTTCCCGCAATGGCCCGATCTCGTGATCATCGACGGCGGCCGCGGCCAGCTCAACGCGGTCCGGGAAATCTTTGCAAATCTCGGCCTGACCCAGGTGGCGCTGATGTCGGTGGCCAAGGGGCCGGACCGGGATGCCGGCCGCGAGACCCTGTTCATGCCGGAGCGCGAGGCGATAAAGCTGGAGCCGCGCGACCCCGTGCTCTATTTCATCCAACGGCTGCGGGACGAGGCGCACCGCTTCGTCATCGGCTCACACCGCAAGCTGCGCAAGAAGGACATCCGCGAGGCCGGCTTGCAGGAGATTCCGGGCATCGGTCCGTCACGCAAACGTGCCTTGCTGCATCATTTTGGAACCCTGAAGGAGATCGAACGGGCTTCAATCACCGATCTCGGCAAGGTTCCGGGGGTGAGCGCCGAGAGCGCTCGCAGGATTTTCGAGTACTTCCATCCCCAGCCGGGGTGAAATAAAGGGGGGCCGCGGTCATATGGTCGTCGCATCCCGCACCCCATTTGGGAGCGGAACGGTTGACCTTCAGGCTGCAGCGGTATTGGTAGGACGGATGAACATCGCCACGACACGAGGGACGACCAGCCGCGCGATGTCCCTCCCGAACATCCTGACCTACGGCCGGATCGCCGCGATCCCGGTCGTGGTCGGGTGCATCTACGCACAGTCGATCATGGACGGCCCACTGTGGCTGCGCTGGGTCGCGGTCGCCATTTTCATCGCGGCTGCGGTCACCGACTACCTCGACGGCTATTACGCGCGGATCTGGAATCAACAATCGGCGTTCGGCCGGATGCTCGATCCGATCGCCGACAAGCTTCTGGTCGCCTCGTGCCTGCTGATGCTGGCCGCCGACGGCATCATTCACGGCTGGTCGCTGTGGGCCGCCATCGTGATCCTGTGCCGCGAGATCCTGGTCTCGGGCCTGCGCGAATATCTTGCCGCGTTGCGCGTCAGCGTGCCCGTGACCAAGCTTGCGAAATGGAAGACGACGGTTCAGCTCATCGCCATCGGCTTCCTGCTGGCTGGTCCGGCCGGCGATGAGGTCGTGCCCATGGTCTCGATGATCGGACTGGCGCTGCTCTGGGCCTCGGCGATCCTCACCATGTACACCGGCTACGATTATTTCGGCGCCGGCATCCATCACCTCATCAAGGAGGATGAGGGATGAAGGTGAAGTACTTCGCCTGGGTGCGCGAGCGCATCGGCAAGGCCGAGGAGACCATCGAGCCGCCCGCGACCGTGCGCACCGTGGAAGAGCTGATCGCCTGGCTATCCGGCCAAAGCGAAGCCTACGCCTACGCATTCGAGAAGCCGAAGGTGATCCGCGCCGCGATCGACCATGCTCACGTCAAGTCGGACGCCGCGATCGCGGGCGCTCGCGAGATCGCGTTCTTCCCGCCGATGACCGGCGGCTAGGCCATGCCCGTCACCACCTGCCCGGTCACCATCCGTATCCAGCAAGACGATTTCGACATCGCGCGCGAGATCGCGGTGCTGACCGGGAACCGCACCGACATCGGTGCGGTCGTGAGCTTTTCGGGCATCTGCCGCGGCGACGAGGACAGCGCGAAGATCGCCGCGCTCTCGCTCGAGCACTATCCGGGCATGGCCGAGGAAGAGATCAGGCGCCATGCCGACGAGGCCACCTCGCGCTGGCCCCTCAACGGGGTCACGGTGATCCATCGCGTCGGCCGTTTCATGCCCGGCCAGAACATCGTGCTGGTGCTGACCGCCTCGCAGCACCGCCAGGCAGCGTTCCAGGCAGCCGAGTTCCTGATGGATTATCTCAAGACCAACGCGCCGTTCTGGAAGAAGGAAGAGAGCGCCACCGGCACCGGCTGGGTCGAGGCCCAGGCCCGCGACGACGAAGCCGCCGCACGCTGGACCCGATCCTGATGGCAACAACATCCAAAAAGACCGTGCGCGGCCGCGCCGCGCCAAAGCTCGCGAAAGTGGGCCGCGGCGAGCTTCTCACGCTGATTGATTTCGTCCGCTATGCGGTCAGCCGCTTCAATGAGGCCAAGCTCGCCTTTGCCCATGGCACGCCCGATCCGGTCGCGGAAGCGGCCTTCCTGGTCTGTGAAGCCCTGCATCTGCATCCCGAGCAGTTCGAGATCTTTGCCAAAGCGCGCGTCACGGCCGCCGAGGGCAGGACCATTGTCGATCTCATCCATCAGCGCGTCACCACCCGCAGACCGGCCGCGTATCTCGTCAACAAGATCTACATGCGCGGCCTGCCGTTCTATGTCGACGAGCGCGTCATCGTTCCCCGCTCCTTCATCGGCGAGTTGCTGGAGTCCCATTTCGGCGGCGACGGCGAGGCCGGCTCGCTGATCGACGACCCCAGCGCGGTCGAGCGGGTGCTCGATCTCTGCACGGGATCGGGATGCCTCGCGATTCTGGCCGCGCATCATTTTCCGAACGCTACGATCGACGCCGTCGATATCTCGAAGGGCGCGATCGACGTCGCCAGACGAAATGTCGGCGAATACGGGCTCGATGACCGCATCAGCCTGCATCGCGGCGACCTGTTCGCCACGCTCGGTGACGCCAAATACGACCTGATCATCACCAACCCGCCTTATGTCGATGCCGAAGGCATGGCGGCGCTGCCGCCGGAGTGCCGGGCCGAGCCGAAGCTCGCCTTTGACGGCGGCGCCGACGGTCTCGACGTGGTGCGCCGGATCCTGCGCGACACGCCCGACCACCTGACGCCGGATGGCGGGCTGATCTGCGAGATCGGCCGCGGCCGCGAACTGGTCGACGAGGCCTTTCCCGAACTGCCGCTGCTCTGGCTCGACACCGAGGACTCCGAGGGCGAAGTGTTCTGGATCGCGGCAGCCGATCTCGGCTGATCCATTGCGGCGGCCGACCTCGTTCGGAACAAGTCAAATACCGCCACGTTCATCCCCCGACGAATTTTCTCGCACTCGGAGGATAACCGCATGCTTGCGCCATCGGGCGAATTGCTGCGCGCCGGCGTCGCGCTCAAGCTCAACCATCTCAAGCGCGCCGCCCAATCCTATGCCCGTGACCGGAGCAATCAAGCCACAGGGCGCATGACGTCGTACGCGACTGCGGCCGGACTTCTCGCGGTTGCGGGCTTGTTCGTCGTCGCAGCCTTCTTCGTCGGCCTGATCGCGCTGTACCGCTGGGTTGCAATCCATTACGGGCAATTCTGGGGGTTCGGCGCCGTTGGCGGCGTGCTTCTGATCCTGGCCGCCTCCTGCGCCGGCGTGGCCATGGCCCAGATGAAGCGCAAGACCAAGCCGATCGTGCCGCTCGCCAGCCGCCTGCGCGTGGCGATCGCCACCCCGCGCATCCCGCGCGGAACGGTGAAACAGGCGGTGAAAGAGGTCGCCACGACAATTCCCCTGGCGCCGCTCGCGCCGGGCGAACGAGGACATCAACCAGGACATGGCGGCAGCACGTGGCCGGCTCGGTCCAACCGGCCCGTGCAACTCGGGCTGATGCTCGCGGCCGTTGGGCTGGTCGGGCTCACGGCCGCGCGCCGGCGGCGTCACGGCCACGGAGCGGAGACCTGAATGCCTATGCGGCGCGCCGAACAATTTGACAGCTGGCTGTTAGTGGCAGCCACGACCGTGTTCGTGCTCACCGCGGAACGGTATTTCCAGGATTCCGGCATGGTCCGGCCGGGACCTCCGCAAGACCACCGCAAAGGCGAGGCGAATTCGCCGGAAACGAGCCCGACGGGTGCCGCCTCGCAGCCCGGCCGCGGCCGCCGCGCGAAAAGCCCGTTCGCGATCCCTTGGGCAGGCTGGAAGGACGTCTTCTGGCGCACCTATCAGCGCATCGACGACGATCGCCTGCTCGCGACCGCCGGCGGCGTCGTCTTTTTCGGGCTGCTCGCGATCTTTCCCGCGATCACGGCTCTGGTTTCGTTCTATGGCCTCTTCGCCGACCCCTCGACGATCAGTTCCAACCTGCAGTCGCTCGCGATGATGCTGCCCGAAGGCGCGTTCCAGATCGTCGAGGACCAGGTCGCCCGGGTCGTGTCGAACGGCGGCGCGACCCTTGGTTTCACTTTCCTGTTTGGCCTCGTACTCGCGATCTGGAGCGCCAATGCCGGCGTCAAGGCCATCTTCGACGCCATCAACGTCGCCTATGAAGAGCGTGAAAAGCGCAGCTTCATCCGGCTGAACTCAGTCTCACTGGCTTTCACGGTCGGTGGCATCGTTGCCCTGCTGCTGATGGTGGGCGCCGTCGTTGCCTTCCCGCTCGCGCTCAATCACCTCGGCATGGCGCCCGAAAGCAAGACGATCGTGGCGCTGGCGCGATGGCCGGTGCTCTTCGTCATTCTTCTTGCGGCGCTCGCCGTCCTCTACCGCTTCGCGCCCAGCCGCGACGCCCCGCGCTGGCAATGGCTGAGCGTCGGCGCGGTGGCGGCCGCGATCCTCTGGATCGCCGGCTCGGCACTGCTGTCATGGTATCTCTCGGAATTCGCCAATTACAATGCGACCTACGGCTCGCTCGGCGCTGCGATCGGTTTGATGATGTGGATGTGGATGTCGGCCATCGTCATCATGTTCGGGGCCGAGCTGAATTCGGAGATCGAACGGCAGACCCTGCGCGACACGACCACGGGGGCGCCCAAGCCGCTTGGCACCCGCCAGGCCGTCTCGGCCGACACGGTCGGCGCCGCAGTGCCATCCTGACGCGATGGTCAGGCCGGAGCCGGCCTGACCATGTCTCGACCACAATCAACGCTTGGTGATCACCGCCTCCAGATATTCGCTGTGCACGACCACCGTGCCGTCATCGGCATGATTGAACTCACCGAGCAGGGTCATGAGATCGTGCCGCAGCGCGGCCTGGCTGGTCTCGTCGAGCGCCGCAAAGGCCTTCAGCATCGGGCCATAGTAGGATTTGAAGACGTCGAGCCAGTGGTCGGGCGAGCGATAGCGGAACACGAACATGCGCGGCTCGGCTGAGATCTCCGAGGCCGCGCCGCCGAACATTTCCTCAAGTCGAGCCTGCGTGCCCCACAGCGCCGGAGACTTCACACCGGCCGGCGGCGGCAAGTGCTTGCCGATGATCTTGAACAGCTGGCCGATGAAGCCCTGCGGCGTCCAGTTGGCAAGGCCGATCTTGCCGCCGGATTTGCAGACCCGCGCGAGCTCGGAGGCCGCCTGGTCCTGGTCAGGCGTGAACATCACTCCGAAGGTCGAGAGCACGACATCGTAGCTCGCATCGGCAAAGGGGAGCGCTTCGGCGTCCGCTTCGCGAAATTCGACCGTCAGATGGTCCGCCGCCGCCCGCTCCTGTCCACGCTCGAGCAGCGCTGGCACGTAATCGGTGGATGTAACGTCGCACCAGCGTCGTGCGGCGGCCAGCGTCGCATTGCCATTGCCGGCGGCGACGTCCAGCACCTTGCTGCCGGCACGCAAATCCAAGGCTTCACAGAGCTGCTCGCCGACGATCTGCAAGGTGGTGCCGACGATGGCATAGTCGCCGGACGACCACGCAACATGCTGACGCTGCTTGACGGCAGCAAGATCGGGTTGGACGGCGGTCGGCTTGAGGGCGGCGGATGTCGACATGGCAATCTCCTGCGGTTGAAAACGCCGGGACGATAGGGCGGATGTGGCCTTCTGGCCTTGAGACCGGCGTTATTTTAGGCTGAGAGCACCTTGATTTCCGATTGTGGACCGGGGCGCAGCGTGGCGTTTCAATTTGAGGATTTCATGCTCGATCCCGAGCGCCGCGAGCTGCGGCGGTCGGGTGCGCTCGTCTCCCTTGAGCCCCAGGTGTTCGACCTTCTGCTCTATCTGGTCCGCAACCGCGAGCGCGTGGTGACGCGGGACAATCTGCTCGATGCGATTTGGAACGGCCGCGTCGTCTCGGAATCGACACTGACCAGCCGGATCAACGCTGCGCGGCGCGCGGTCGACGACACTGGCGAGCAGCAGCGGTTGATCCGCACCATTGCGCGCAAGGGCGTGCGGTTCGTCGGCGAGGTGACTGAGCTCACCGGGGCGACAAACCCGGCTGGTGCGATCAAGCCGGCTGCTCCGACACCGGCGGGCTTGCCGCTGCCCGACCGCCCCGCGATCGCCGTCCTGCCCTTCACCAATATGAGCGGCGAGGCCGAGCAGGATTATTTTTCCGACGGCATCAGCGAGGACGTCATCACGGCGCTGTCCAAGCTGCGATGGTTCTTCGTCATCGCGCGCAACTCCTCGTTCATCTACAAGGGCCGCACGGTTCACCTGCGACAAATCGCCGAGGAGCTCGGCGTGCGTTATGTCGTGGAGGGCAGCGTTCGCAAGGAGGGCGACCGCGTCCGCATCACCGCGCAGCTCAACGACACCGCCACCGGCAGCCATCTCTGGGCCGAACGCTACGACCGCCAGCTCGCCGATGTCTTCGCCGTGCAGGACGAGATCACCGAACACATCGTCGCCGCGATCGAGCCGCAGCTCTACGCTGCGGAAAATTTTCGCGCCCAGCGCAAGGCGCCCGAGAGCATGGATGCCTGGGATCTGCTGATGCGCGCGCTCTCCCACTATTGGCGCGTGACACGGCAGGACCACCTGGTCGCACAGGCCCTGCTCGAAAAGGCCATCGCACTCGACCCCAACTACGGCAAGGCGCTCGGACTGCTCGGCACCAGCTACATGTTCACGGCGCATATGGGCTGGATGGATATGACCACGGCAATGCCGGCCGCCGAGCGTGCGGCGCGGGCCGCGATTCGCGCCGACGACGAGGATGCCTGGGCCCATAATGCGCTCGGCCATGTCGATCTGTTCGCGCGGCGATTCGACGATTCGCTTGCCGAATTCGAGACCGCGCTGCGGCTCAATCCAAACTTTGCGCTGGCGCAGGGCTATTATGGCCTGGCGCTGAGCTATTGCGGGCGCTGGCAGGATGCCGACGAGGCCGCGCGCCGCGCCATCCGTCTCAGTCCGCGCGACCCCTATGCTCCCGTCTATTTCGGCATCGCCGCCTATGCCCGTTTTCTTGGCGGCGACGACGAGGAGGCCATCCGGCTCGCCCAGGAGGCCTTGCGCCAGCGTAGCGACTTCGTCGGCGCGCACCGGGTGCTGACTGCGGCCGCCGGCATGGCGGGTCACGGTGAGATTGCCCGTGCGGCGCTGAAGGAACTCCGCCGCGCCCAGCCGAACGTCTCGCTCGCCTGGATCGCAGAGTTCATGCCGATCAAGCTCAACCCCGACTGCGAGCGCTATCTGGAAGGTTTTCGCCGGGCCGGCCTGACTTGAGCCGCAAGAGAGCCGCTATCCCCTCGAATCAACAATGATGTTAAGCTCATGCCGCTTGGGGGAGCATGCGGCGTGACGGGTTCGAGACGCCACCCGTGTTTTCCCGGTCAGGCAGTCAGCTCTTGAGGCGTAACGCGCGGCATGATTCGTATCTCGACGATCTTCATCGCCATCTGCATGGTTCTGGTCGCCGCCTCGCTCGGGCTCGTGCTCTACGCGGTCGCCGGCATCAGCGGAACTGAATCCGCGATCGTGGCGCTGACGGCGCTGACCTTCCTGATCCTCTACAATGCAGTGTCGATGCGACTGCGCGACCGCAGCGACGTCGGCGGCCAGATCACCGATCTTTCGCGCGGCACCGCCGACCTCGCCCGCCAGGTCGCCGAGTTCGGCCGCCGGCTTGCCACGATCGAAGCACGCATCGCCTCCTCCAATTCAACCAACTCCGACCGCATCCAGTCGGTGGTCGGAGAGATCAACGAGCTCGGCGGATTGGTCAGGCAGCTCGCCACCACCGTATCGGCGCATGAGGATCTGATGGCCGGCAACGCGCCGGCGACGGCCCCCGCTCCGGTCGCGAGGCTGGAGCCGGACGCGCCGCTCGACCTGATGGCTTCATTCGAGGAGGAGCGGCCGGCCACCCCTCCCCCGGCGCCCGCGCCGCCGCCACGGCCGGCACCACCGTCAATCCAGACCCAGAACGCCAATCCGGTTCAGACCGCCAACGGCCGCAACCCGACGCTCCGCAACGCGATCGACGAGAACCGCATCGACATCTTCCTCCAGCCGATGGTGACGCTGCCGCAGCGCAAGGTCCGCTTCTACGAGGCCGTGACGCGCCTGCGCGACGAGCGCGACCAGCTGGTGGCGGCCGAGGAGTTCATCAGCATCGCGGAGGCGTCCGGCCTGATCGGGCGCATCGACAACATGGTGATGCTGCGCTGCGTGCAGGTGCTGCGACGCCTGATGGTACGCAACAAGGAGGTCGGCGTGTTCTGCAACGTCGCGGCTTCCACGCTCGGCAATTCCACGACCTTCGCGCAATACCTCGATTTCCTCGAAGCCAATCGGGCGCTGGCGCCCTCGCTGGTGCTGGAATTCAAGCAATCGACCTTCCGCAATCTCGGCCCGGCCGAGACCGAGAATCTCGCCGCGCTCGCCCAGCGCGGCTTCCGTTTCTCGATCGACCATGTCACCGATTTGCGTATCGAACCGCGCGAGCTCGCCGATCGCGGCGTGCGCTTCATCAAGGTGCCGGCCTCGCTCCTGCTCGACCCCAGGCAGGCTTCGGCCTCGGACATCCACCCGTCCGATCTCTCCGACCTGCTCGGCCGCTTCGGCATCGATCTGATCGCCGAGCGGATCGAGGGCGAGCGCGCCGTGATCGACCTGCTCGACTATGACGTGCGGTTCGGCCAGGGATTCCTGTTCGCGCCGCCCCGGCCATTGCGGCCGGAGGGGTCATCTGCTACCGCCGCGCCGAACCAGGCACAGGACACTCAGGGATCCAATGGCTCCGGCACACCCAGCTCAGGCGCGACGTCGGCTGCGTCCGCACCACAGCGCGTCACCGGCAACGCCGCGCTCGCGCGCCGCATCTGATCGGCCGCGCGCATCATGACCACGCTGCATTTCGCCGAAAGCCTGCGTGAACTCGTGGCTGGCGTGGACGTCGTGCTCAGCGACATCTGGGGCGTGGTCCATAACGGTCTCGAATCCTTCCCCGAAGCCTGCGAGGCGCTGCACACCTACCGCAGCCACGGCGGTACGGTCATCCTGATCACCAACGCGCCGCGCCCGGCCGACTCCGTGCAGCGGCAATTGCGCAAGCTCGGCGTCGCCGACGAGACCTATGACGCGATCGTGTCCTCGGGCGACCTGACGCGGCTCTATGTCGCCGACCATCCCGGCCGCAAGATGTTCTGGCTTGGCCCCGAGCGCGACAACTCGATCTATCGCGGCCTCGATGCGGCGACCGCGCCGCTGGAGGAAGCCGATTACATCGTCTGCACCGGCCTCTATGACGACGAGACCGAGACGGCGGAAGACTATCGCGGCATGATGCTGAAGGCGCGCGAGCGCAAGCTGACGCTGGTTTGTGCCAACCCCGACATCGTGGTGGAACGCGGCGACCGGCTGATCTATTGCGCCGGCGCGATCGCGGAGCTCTATCGCGAGCTCGGCGGCGAGGTGATCTTCTACGGCAAGCCGCACCGGCCGATCTACGAGCGCGCGATGGCGCTCGCCGGCGAACGCCAGGGCCACCAGATCGACCGCAAAAAGGTGCTCGCGATCGGCGATTCCGTCCGGACCGACCTCACCGGCGCGCGCGCGTTCGGCATCGATTGCCTGTTCGTGACCCGCGGCATCCATGCCGAGGAGTTCGAGGGTCTCGACCAGCTCGACCCGGCTTCGGTGCTGGAATTGTTCGGCCATCCACCGAAGGCGCTGATGCGCGAACTGAAGTGGTAGCGAGGCTGATCGTCGTTCCCGGTTGATTTGGGGCATCGAATCCGGAACGACGAACCCGACGCAGAAAGCCCGGGACAATCGCCCGGGCCTTCCGAATTCAACCGATGGCTTCGATCGCGCCTTACGCGCTCGCCATGTCCGGGAAGACCGCCTCGATCTTGGTCTTCAGCGTCGCCGCGTTGAACGGCTTGACGATGTAGTTGTTCACACCGGCCTTCTTGGCCGCGATCACGTTCTCGGTCTTCGATTCGGCCGTGATCATGATGAAGGGCGTGGTGGCGAGGTTCGGATCCGCGCGCACTTCGCGCAGCAGGTCGTAACCCGTCATCGGCTCCATGTTCCAGTCGGAAATCACGAGCCCGTACTTCTTGCCGCGCATCTTGTTCAGCGCTGCCGAACCGTCGCTTGCATCATCGATATTCTCGAAGCCAAGCTGCTTCAGGAGGTTCCTGATGATACGGATCATGGTGCTGTAGTCGTCAACCACCAGAACCGACATCGACAAATCAACCGCCATCTCGACTCCCCCAAACGCAAACCAGGAAATATTACGATCGGACCAGCCGGGCCGGAGCCCCGCGGTTCCATGCCCAAGGACTAGCACCAAGGCGTTAAACAGCGCGTTAACTGGGATCGCCCCCGATGGACTGAAATCGCATTCGATGCGGCCGCCCCCTCCCGCTTGACTTCATCCGGCCCGTCGCGCCACGGTCCCGGCCGGTCCCGCCGGCTCGAGATTCCCCTGATGGCTCCGCATTTTACCGTTATCCGCGACACCACGCCGGACTCCGCCATTGCAAGGGGGGCCGTGGTCGCCATGGGCAATTTCGACGGCGTTCATCTCGGCCATCGCGCCGTGATCGCCGCAGCCCTGGAAATGGGCCGGATACATGGCCGCCCTGCGCTGGCATTGACCTTCGAGCCGCATCCGCGCCGGTTTTTCAGCCCCAACACCCCGCAATTCCGCCTGACGGACGAGCGTGCCAAGCTACGGCTTCTGGCCGGCACCGGACTTGACGGCGCCGTGGTCATGACCTTCGACAAGTCCCGCGCCGGGACCAGCGCGCAAGACTTCATTCACCACGACCTGATCGGGCGCCTGGGCATCGGCGGAATCGCCGTCGGCTACGACTTCCATTTCGGCAAGGGTCGGGTCGGCTCGCCGAGCCTCCTCGTCAACGAGGCGCCCCGGCTCGGCATCGAGGTCGACGTGCAGCCGCATGTCGATATCGACGAGCGGCCGGTCTCGTCCAGCGCGATCCGGATCGCGCTCGCCGAAGGCCAACTCGACGAGGCCACGGCCATGCTCGGCGCGCCCTGGTTCATCACCGGCGAGGTCATCCACGGCGAGAAGCGCGGCCGCGACCTCGGTTATCCCACCGCCAATATCCGCCTCGATGCCAATTGTGGCCTCAAGCACGGCATCTACGCGGTGCGGGTCGGCCGCGGCGCGGAGCGGCTGGACGGGGTGGCAAGCTTCGGCCGCCGCCCGACGTTTGATAATGGTGCGCCGCTGCTGGAAATCTTCCTGTTCGACTTCAAGGGCGATCTTTACGGACAGACGCTCGACTGCGCCTTTATCGGCTTCATCCGCGAGGAGCTGAAATTCGACAGCCTGGAGGCCCTGATCCGCCAGATGGACGACGATTCCGCCCGTGCCCGCGCCATGCTCGCCGCCGCCCCGGACGCGTTTCCGAGGCTTGGGACGATCGACTGAGGCCGAAAACGGGCGCGCCGAACCTTTTGCGCTTCCCTTGGCCCCCTGCTATGGAGAGCCCATGTTTGCGCGGCGCATCATAGGGATTAGCGGCCCGGCTTCCGCCTGAGCATTCGGCTCGGCGCAAGACCGGGATGTTGTCGTTTCACCCGCGATTCCGCATCGCCATCCGTTCCCGCGCCCTTCCGAGCCAGTCAGCCTCATGTCCGACAAGCCACAAAAGTCCCAAAAATCCGAAGCCAAAGACTATTCGAAAACCCTGTTCCTGCCGCAGACCGAATTCCCGATGCGCGCCGGACTGCCGCAGCGCGAGCCGGAGCTGCTGAAATACTGGAACGACATCGGCCTTTACGACAAGCTGCGCCAGGAAGCCCAGGGCCGCGCCAAATTCGTGCTGCATGACGGCCCGCCCTACGCCAACGGCAACATCCATATCGGGCACGCGCTGAACAAGATCCTCAAGGACGTCGTGACCAAGAGCCAGCAGATGCTCGGCTTCGACTCCAACTATGTGCCCGGCTGGGACTGCCACGGCCTGCCGATCGAATGGAAGATCGAGGAGGAGAACTACCGCTCCAAGGGCAAGCAGAAGCCCGACTTCCGCGACTCCGCCGCGATGGTGGCATTCCGCAAGGAATGCCGCGCCTATGCGACACACTGGATCAACGTGCAGCGCGAGGAGTTCAAGCGGCTCGGCATCATCGGCGACTGGAATCATCCTTATCAGACGATGAGCTATCCGGCCGAAGCGCAGATCGCCCGCGAGCTGATGAAGTTTGCCGCCAACGGCACGCTGTATCGCGGCTCCAAGCCGGTGATGTGGAGCGTGGTCGAGAAGACCGCGCTCGCCGAGGCCGAGGTCGAGTACGAGGACTACACCTCCGACATGGTGTGGGTGAAGTTTCCCGTCACGTCCCCGGCACATGGTGCGCTCGCCAATGCTTCGGTCGTGATCTGGACCACCACGCCCTGGACACTGCCCGGCAACCGCGCGATCTCGTTCTCGCCGAAGATCGCCTACGGCCTCTACAAGGTGACGGATGCGGCCGCAGACAATTGGGCGAAGACCGGCGATCTCCTGATCCTGGCCGATGCGCTCGCCGCAGAGGTATTCAAGCAGGCGCGCGTCACGGCCTATGAGAAGCTGCGCGACATTCCCGGCGACACCTTGGACGCCGTGGAGTGCGCCCATCCCTTGCGCGGCCTCGATGGCGGCTACGAATTCATCGTGCCGCTGCTCGCCGGCGAGCATGTCACCGACGATACCGGCACCGGCTTCGTGCACACCGCGCCGAGCCACGGCCGCGAGGACTTCGACGTCTGGATGGCCAACACCCGCGAGCTCGATGAGCGCGGCATCTCGACCGCTATCCCCTACACTGTCGATGAGAACGGCGCCTATACCGGGCAGGCCCCCGGCTTCACCGGCAAGCGCGTGCTCAACGACAAGGGCGAGAAGGGCGATGCCAATGAGGCCGTGATCAAGGCGCTGGTCGAGGCCGGCAAGCTGCTCGCGCGCGGCCGCCTCAAGCACCAATATCCGCATTCATGGCGCTCGAAGAAGCCGGTGATCTTCCGCAACACGCCGCAATGGTTCATCGCGATGGACAAGGACATCAGCGAAGATGGCCACGCCAAGAAGGGCGATACACTGCGGGCCCGCGCGCTGCATGCGATCTCGGTCACGCAATGGGTGCCGCCGTCGGGTGAGAACCGCATCAACGGCATGATCGCCAACCGTCCGGACTGGGTGATCTCGCGCCAGCGCGCCTGGGGCGTTCCGATCGCCGTGTTCGTGCGCGAGAAGAGCGACGGCTCGGCCGAGATCCTGCAGGACGAGATCGTCAATCAGCGCATCACCGAGGCTTTCATGGAGGAAGGCGCCGACGCCTGGTACATGGAAGGCGCCCGCGAGCGCTTCCTTGGATCGCGCGCGAAGGAAGACTGGAAGAAGATCGACGACATCTGCGACGTCTGGTTCGATTCCGGCTCCACACATGCCTTCGTGCTCGAGGATCGCCAGAACTTCCCGCAGCTCGGCAATATCGTCCGCAAGGTCGATGGCGGCGACGACACCGTGATGTATCTGGAAGGCAGCGACCAGCATCGCGGCTGGTTTCATTCCTCGCTGCTGGAAAGCGCGGGCACGCGCGGCCGCGCGCCCTACGACATCGTGCTCACCCACGGCTTCACGCTCGACGAGAATGGCCGCAAGATGTCGAAGTCGATCGGCAACACCGTCGAGCCGCAAAAGGTGATCAAGGATTCGGGCGCGGATATCCTGCGCCTGTGGGTCTGCGCCACCGATTATGCCGACGACCAGCGCATCGGTCCGGAGATCCTGAAGAACACCATCGAGACCTATCGCAAGCTGCGCAACACCGTGCGCTGGATGCTGGGAACGCTGGATCACTACAAGCCGGCCGACGCAGTCGCGCCCGCCGACATGCCCGAGCTCGAACGGCTGATGCTGCACGAGCTCGCGGTCCGTGCTGCCGTCGTCCGCAAGGCCTATCAGGAGTTCGACTACAAGACCGTGGTCGCAACCTTGTCCGCCTTCCTGAACAGTGAGCTCTCCGCGTTCTATTTCGACATCCGCAAGGACACGCTGTATTGCGATCCGCCGTCCTCGCCGACGCGCAAGGCGGCGCTGACCACGATCGATCTGTTGTGCAGCTCGATCCTGAAATGGCTGGCGCCGATCCTCAGCTTCACCGCGGAGGAAGCCTGGCGCATGTACAGGCCCAACGCCGAGCCCTCGGTTCACCTGACGCAGTTTCCCGACGACCTCGAAAGCCTGCGCGACGACAAGCTCGCCGCGAAGTGGGAAGCGATCCGCAACGTCCGCCGCGTCGTCACCGGTGCGCTGGAGCTCGAACGCGCCGCCAAGAACATCGGCTCGTCGCTGGAGGCATCGCCGGTCATCTATGTCGCCGACCGCGACATGCTTGCAACCCTGTTCGACACCGACCTCGCCGAGATCTGTATCACCTCGAACTACGAGGTGCGCGAGGGCGAGGCGCCGGCTTCCGCCTTCCGTCTCGATGCGGTTCCAGGCGTGGCGGTTGTGGTGGAAAAGGCGGTCGGCACCAAATGCGCCCGTTCCTGGAAGATTTCGCCGACGGTGGGTGAAGACCCCGAATACCCCGACGTCACCCCGCGCGACGCCAAGGCGCTGCGCGAATGGAAAGCGCTGGGGGTCAGCGTTTAACTCTGCGTCGTCCCGGCGAAGGCCGGGACCCATAACCACCACCGCCGATTGCAGCGAAGGCTGATGACCACGAGTCTTTCAAACAATGATCGCCTCGGAGTATGGGTCCCGGCGTTCGCCGGGACGACGGCGGTGCTTGTGGTGGCGACAGAGATCACCCGCCCATGACCCCGCTTCGCGCCGGCATCCTCACGGCCGTGGTCACGCTCGTGGCCGACCAGGCCTCAAAGCTCTGGCTGCTGAACATGTTCGACCTCGCCCGTCGCGGCGCGGTGACCGTGACCCCGTTCTTCGACCTGGTGCTGGCCTGGAACATCGGCATCAGCTTCGGCTGGCTCCAGAACGACGGTCAGGCCGCGCAAATGGCGCTGATGGCAGTCAAGGTCCTCGCCGTGGTCGCGCTGGCGATCTGGATGGCCCGCTCGCACACCCTGCTGGCAACCATCGCGCTCGGCCTGATCATCGGCGGCGCGATCGGCAATGGCATCGACCGCCTGGCCTATGGCGCGGTGGTCGATTTCGCCCTGTTCCACATCGAGATCGGCGGAAAGACCTATAATTGGTACGTGTTCAACCTCGCGGACGTGGCCATCGTTGCTGGCGTGGCGGCGCTATTGTATGATTCCTTCCTGGGGGTACCCGCCGCAAAAGCGCCCTGATCCCGGCCGATACGGACCGGCAGGCGGAACCTTGCTTTTGCGAGGGATTATGCCGCGCGAGAGCGGCAAACTGCCACAATTTGGAACAGGTACAGTGATGCGCAGCTCGAAGACCAGCAGTTCGATGGTTGGAGACCTCCGGCAGGGGTTCTGGCGGGCGTTGAAATTGTCCGCTGTCGCGCTCGGCATCGGTCTCGTCATGTCGGCTGGCGCCGCCCGCGCCGGTGACGACGGCGAGGACGACGACGACATGACCTTCGAAGAGAAGCTCATCGACAATCTGATGTCCGGTATTGGCGCCAAGGGCATGGAAAAGAAGGGCATCGAGTACCGCGAGCGGTCGCCGCTGGTGGTGCCGCCGAAGCTCGATTTGCCGCCGCCCGCCAGCGCCGACGCCGCCAACGCACCGAACTGGCCGAAGGATCCGGACGTGAGGCGCCGCAAGGAGGCCATCGCTCAGCGGAAAAAGGGCGGCCGCAACGGGGCAGAGGAGTACTGGAAAAACGCCCAGCCGCTGTCGCCCGCCGAGTTGAGCGCCAGCAAGACGGCCGCCGCCGAAAAGACCAGCAGGGATCCGGTCGCGCCGGGCGGCGATGTCAACCACCCGACGATGAGCCCGGCCGAGCTCGGTTATACCGGCGGTCTGTGGAACATGCTTTCGAACAACAAGAGCGAGAACAAGCCATTTACGTCCGAGCCGCCGCGTCAGTCTCTGACCGAGCCGCCGCCGGGATATCAGACGCCTTCGTCGAGCTATGCCTATGGTACCGGCGAGGATAAGTCGCGGCGGACCTATTTCGACGTCAGGTCGGGTAAGGAAAGGGAGCAATAGGCTCCTTGCCCGTCGCAACCAGGCGTAGACCCGCCGCAATCGTACGGTGTAGGCCGGACACGGCAGATGACCTATTTTTAAGTACAACTTGACCGCGTTCTCTGCTTCGTGACCCGAAGCTCAAAGTCGCGCGGTGTAGCATGCCGCGTTTTCACGCCCGGACATCGGAGTCCGGGCTTTCACAAGGATCGTGATGTCCTCACACCGATCGGTTGCCTGCCTCTTCGCCGCGCTGCTCTCGACATCTGCCCTCGACGTCGGCAGCGCACTCGCCCAGACGACCGTCACGTCTGCGCCGCCCGCCAGTTTCACGCTCAGCAACGGTCTCCAGGTCGTGGTGATCCCCGACCATCGCACGCCCGTGGTCACGGAGATGATCTGGTACAAGGTCGGCTCGGCGGACGAGACGCCGGGCAAGTCCGGGCTCGCGCACTTCCTCGAGCACCTGATGTTCAAGGGCACATCGAAGCATCCGGTCGGCGAATTCTCCCAGACCGTGCTCCGCGTCGGCGGCAACGAGAACGCCTCGACCTCGGTGGACTACACCAACTATTACCAGCGGGTACCGAAAGAGCAGCTGCCGAAGATGATGGAGTTCGAGGCCGATCGGATGACCGGCCTGATCCTCAAGGACGAGAACGTGCTGCCCGAGCGTGACGTCGTGCTCGAAGAATACAACATGCGCGTCGCCAACAATCCGGACGCGCGGCTGAACGAGCAGATCATGGCGGCGCTCTATCTCAATCATCCCTACGGCCGGCCGGTGATCGGCTGGCATCAGGAGATCGAGAAGCTCGACCGCGAGGATGCGCTCGCCTTCTACCGCCGCTTCTATGCGCCGAACAACGCGACCCTGGTGATCGCCGGCGACGTCGAGCCCGCCGACATCCGCCCGCTGGTCGAGCGCAATTTCGGCTCCATCCCGGCCCAGCCCGCAATCCCGGCGCGCCGCGTCCGCCCGCAGGAGCCGGAGCCCGCGGCGCCGCGCTCCGTGACCCTGGCCGATCCGCGCGTCGAGCAACCCGGCTTGCGACGCTATTACCTGGTGCCCTCGGCGACCACGGCCGCGGCCGGCGAAAGCGCGGCCCTCGACGTGCTGGCGCAGCTGATGGGCAGCGGCAGCAATTCCTATCTCTACCGCGCGCTCGTGGTCGACAAGCCGCTCGCGGTCTCCGCCAGCGCCAGCTATTCGAGCATCTCGCTCGACCCGACCCAGTTCGCGATCTCGGCTTCCCCCAAATCCGGCGTCAGCTTCGCCGAGGTCGAGCAGGTGATCGACGGCGTCATTGCCGACATCGCGCAGAATCCGATCCGTGCCGAGGATCTCGAGCGGGTCAAGACCCAGCTCATCGCCGAGGCGATCTACGCTCAGGACAACCAGGCGGTGCTGGCGCGCTGGTATGGCGGTGCATTGACCACGGGCCTGTCGATCGAGGACATCCGGAGCTGGCCAGATCGCATCCGCGCCGTCACCGCCGAGCAGGTCCGCACCGTCGCGCAGAAATGGCTCGAGAAGAAGCGCTCGGTGACGGGCTATCTGATCAAGGACACCGGCGCCGCCAAGCGCGAGGAGAAGCGTTCGTGACCCATCCCTTCCTTCGACGCGTTGCATTCTCCTTTGCCACCGGCGCAGCACTCGCGCTCGCTACCGTTTCGCCGTCGCAGGCGGCCGCAAAGATCCAGCACTTGACCTCGCCGGGTGGCATCGAGGCCTGGTTCGTGCAGGATGCGACCGTTCCGTTGATCGCCATGGAATATTCCTTTGCCGGCGGCTCGGCCCAGGATCCCAAGGACAAGTCGGGCGTCGCCAATCTGGTCGGCGATCTCCTCGACGAAGGCTCCGGCGATCTCGATTCCAAGACCTTCCATGAGCGACTCGATCGCCGCGCCATCGAGCTCTCTTTCAGCGCAACCCGCGACACCTTCCGCGGCAGCCTGCGCATGCTGCGCGACAACAAGGACGAGGCCTTCGACCTGCTGCGAAGCGCGCTGACCTCGCCGCATTTCGAAACTGCCGACGTCGAACGCATTCGCTCGCAGGTAATCTCGGCCCTGCGCCGTGAGACCACCAACCCGACCTCGCTGGCGAGCCGCAAATTCCTCGAGGTTGCCTTCGGCGGTCATCCCTACGGTCGGCAGTCCAACGGCAACCTCGACAGCGTTCCGACCATCACGGTTGCCGATATGAAGGACTATGTTGGCCGCGTGCTCGCCAAGGACACGCTCAAGATCGCGGTGGTTGGCGACGTGGATCCCGATACGCTCGGCAAGCTGCTCGACCACACATTTGGCAGCCTGCCCGCCAAGGCCAACCTCGTGCCGGTCCCCGACGTCGAGGCCGCCAAGCCGCCGCAACGCGCCTTCGTGACGCTCGACGTGCCCCAGACCGTGATCACCTTTGGCGGCCCCGGGGTGAAGCGCAGCGATCCGAACTTCATGGCAGCCTATGTCGTCAACCACATCCTCGGCGGCGGCGGGTTGTCCTCGCGGCTCTATCGCGAGGTGCGCGAGAAGCGCGGGCTGGCCTATTCTGTGTTCGAATCGCTGCTCTGGATGGAGCATTCGGCGGTCTTCATCGGCAATACCGGCACCCGCGCCGACCGCGCAGGCGACACCATCGACGCCATCGACAAGGAAGTGCGCCGGATCGCCGAAGAAGGCCCGACGCAGAAGGAGCTCGACGAGGCCAAGTCCTACCTCAAGGGCTCGCAGATGCTGGCGCTCGACACCTCCTCGAAGCTCGCGCAGGCGCTGCTGCAATATCAACAGGACAAGCTGCCGATCGACTATATCGAGAAGCGCAACGCCGTCGTCGATGCGGTCACCATGGACGACGCCAAGGCGGCCGCAAGGCGCCTCTGGGGCCAGGGCCTCCTGACCGTCGTCGTCGGCCGCGCCCCACAGGCCGCGGCACAACCGGTAGCCGCACCGGCGACGAAGTCGAACTGACTGGCCGTAGCGACCATTCTCGCACAGGGCACGGCTGCGCTCCCTCCCCCCTTGTGGGGGAGGGTTGGGGAGAGGGGTAGCCACGAACTCTGCTCTCGCCGGTGGCTACCCCCCTCCCTGCCCCTCCCCCACAAGGGGGGAGGGAACGGATAGAGCGCGGCAAATTTCGCTCAAAGCAGATAATGTTGCGCGCGCGAATCCTTTTCCTGGTGCCACCATGCTGCGGATATCCCGCGATCTCGTCATCGACGAGGACGACATCGAGATCGGCTTTGTCCGCGCCTCCGGCCCGGGCGGGCAGAACGTCAACAAGGTCGCGACCTCTGCGCAATTGCGCTTCGACACCCGCAAGCTGACGCTGCCGGAGGATGCCGCGTTGCGCCTCGCCCGGCTCGCAGGGCAACGCATGACCAAGGACGGCGTGATCGTGATCCAGGCCCAACGCTTCCGCACCCAGGAGCGCAACCGCCAGGACGCCATCGACCGGCTTACGGAGATGCTTGGCGAGGCCATGATCCGGCCCAAGCCGCGGCGCGCGACAAAGCCGACCTTTGGCTCCAAGCAGCGCCGGCTCGAGGGCAAGAAGCGCCGCAGCGACATCAAGTCCAAACGGGGCGGCGGCCGTGGCATCGACGACTGAGAGAGCCTGCTCGGTGGGCGCGGTGTGTCATGTGGGTAGTCCGGACCTGGCCCATGCATTTGGCGGCTTGAGCGGCTAGATTGGGCGCCTGAACACCGCCTTGAGTTCCTTCATGCCCGTCCGCCAATTGCCCGAACAGGTCGTCAACCGCATCGCCGCCGGCGAGGTGGTCGAACGTCCCGCGAGCGTAGTCAAGGAACTGGTCGAGAACGCCATCGATGCCGGCGCAAGCCGGATCGACGTCTTTACCGATGGCGGCGGGCGTCGGCGGATCGGCATCACCGACGACGGCGGCGGCATGACCGCCAGGGACCTGTCACTGGCGGTCGAGCGTCACGCCACCTCCAAGCTCGATGATGAGGACTTGCTGCAGATCCGAACGCTTGGATTCCGCGGCGAGGCGCTGCCCTCGATCGGCTCTGTGGCGCGGCTCTCCATCACCACGCGGCATGCCAGCGAGCCGCACGCCTGGGCGCTCAATGTCGAGGGCGGCGAGAAGTCCGAGATCATGCCGGCCGCGCTCGCGCACGGCACGCGGGTCGAGGTCAACGACCTCTTCTACGCGACGCCGGCGCGGCTGAAGTTCTTGAAGACCGACCGGACCGAGGCGGAAGCGATCCGTGAGGTGGTGCGGCGCCTCGCGATGGCGCGGCCCGAAATCGCCTTCACGCTGGCGGGCGAAGAGCGCGCGCCGGTGACCTGGGCTGCGGCACTGCCCGGCGTCGCCGGTCGCCTCACGCGTCTCGGCGACATCCTGGGGGCAGAGTTCCGCAGCCATGCCATCGAGGTCCACGCCGAGCGCGAGGGCGTGGTGGTCGCCGGCTATGCCGCAGGACCCGCGCTGACTAAAGCCAACGCGCTCGGGCAATATCTCTTCGTCAACGGCCGCCCAGTGCGCGACAAGCTGATCCTCGGGGCGGTGCGCGGTGCCTATGCCGACTATCTGCCGCGCGACCGTCATCCGGTGCTGGCGCTGTTCGTCACGCTCGATCCGCGCGAGGTCGACGCCAATGTGCATCCGGCCAAGACCGAGGTGCGGTTTCGCAACGCCGGCCTGGTACGCGCGCTGATCGTGCACGGATTGAAGGAAGGGCTTGCGCGGGAGGGCCGGCGCACCGCCGCCAACAGCGGCGAAAGCGCGCTGTCTTCGTTCCGACCCGCATTCACGCCGCGCCCGGCAAGCTGGGACTGGCGGGCGTCGCCATCCGCCCCGGTGGCGCCGATGCCATCATTCGAAGGCTCCGCTGCGCCCGCCTTCGCCGAGCGCGCACAGTCCGCGTTCGACGTCGGCGCGCCCAGTGCGGACGTGCGGATCGAGAGCCAGCCCGTCGGCGACCTGGTCGACCGTCCGCTCGGCGCGGCACGCACCCAGATCCACGAGACCTATATCGTCTCGCAGACCCGCGACGGCTTGATCATCGTCGACCAGCATGCCGCGCATGAACGCATCGTCTACGAGCGGCTGAAGGCCTCGCTGGCTGCCAACGGCGTGCAGCGGCAGATCCTGCTGATCCCCGAGATCGTCGATATGGACGAGGCCACGGTGGAGCGCCTGCTCGAGCGCAGCGAGGAGCTGGCGTCGTTTGGCCTTGCGATCGAGTCCTTCGGCCCCGGCGCGGTCGCGGTGCGCGAGACGCCGTCGCTGCTGGGCAAGGCCGACGCCGGCGGGCTGTTGCGCGATCTTTCCGAGCACATGGCCGAGTGGGACGAGGCGCTGCCGCTGGAGCGCCGCCTGATGCACGTCGCCGCCACCATGGCCTGCCACGGCTCGGTGCGCGCCGGCCGAAGGCTGCGGCCGGAGGAGATGAACGCCCTGCTCCGCGAGATGGAGGACACCCCGAACTCCGGCCAGTGCAATCACGGCCGCCCGACCTATGTCGAGCTGAAGCTGAGCGACGTGGAGAAGCTGTTCGGGCGGAGGTGACAGTGCCGTAGGGTGGGCAAAGGCGCGCAGCAACGTGCCCACCATCTATCCACGATCCCAACAGAGTTGGTGGGCACGCTTCGCTTTGCCCACCCTACGGCAGCGAGACTACGGCCGCCTCAAAAACACGAACTCCGTGTCGTCATAAGCGCGCCGCTCCAATTCCTCGAAGCCTTCCGGCGTGACGAATTGCGCAGCCTTCGCCTCTTCCACCACGAGCAGCGCGCCCGGCGTCAGCCAGCTGCCGTCGCGCAAGCTCGCGAGCGCCTTCTCCGCAAACCCCTTGCCATAGGGCGGATCGAGGAACACCAGCGAGAAAGGCTCGACCGGATGGGCAGGGCCGAGATCGGTGGCATCACGACGATAGACTTTTGTCACGCCGCCCAGGCCCAGCGTCTCGACATTATTCCGCAGCAGGGCGCGCGCTTCCGCGCAGTTGTCGACGAACAGCACGAATTTCGCGCCGCGAGACGACGCCTCGATGCCGAGCGCGCCGGTGCCGGCGAAGAGATCGAGCACGCGCGCATCCGCAATCGGATCGTCATAGGCGTGCACGAGGATGTTGAACACGGACTCGCGCAGGCGGTCCGCCGTGGGGCGGATGTCGCGCGAGGACGGTGAGGCCAGATTGCGCCCCTTCAATCGACCGCCGACGACGCGCAACGTCAGTCCTCCTTCGGCGCCAGATCGCGCTTGCCGTGATAGCCGCGCTTGGGACGGCGCGGCGGACCGTAGCCGCTCGCCTCAGCCTCGTTACGCTCGCGCGCTTCCTCGCTGCCGGTGCGTTGCACCAGTACGCGACGGCCCTTGCGGTCATTGATCACGCCGCGCTTGCTCGCCGGCTTCTTCTCGCGCGGCGCGTCGTCCCCCTCATGCGAGGCCGATTTCTGCGGCACGTCGAACTGCGCGCCCGATTTCTCGATGATCTTTTCGCCGAGCTGGTCGCGCAGCACGCGGGACTTGATCTCCTCGACCTGACCTTCGGGGACCTCGCCGAGCTGGAACGGGCCGTAGGACACCCGGATCAGCCGGTTCACCTCGAGTCCGAGATGGGCGCAGACGTTGCGCACTTCGCGGTTCTTGCCCTCCCGAATCGCGAACACCAGCCAGACATTGGCGCCCTGGTCACGCTCCAGCGTGGCGTCGATCGGACCATATTTGACGCCCTCGATCTCGATACCATTCTTCAGCTCGTCGAGCTGCGCCTGCGTGACCTCGCCATGGGCGCGGACACGGTAGCGGCGCAGCCAGCCGGTGTCCGGCAGCTCGAGCGTGCGCGCGAGCCCGCCATCATTGGTGAGCAGCAGCAGGCCTTCGGTGTTGAAGTCGAGCCGGCCGATCGAGATCAGCCGCGGCAGGCCTTCGGGCAGATTGTCGAACACGGTCGGACGCCCCTCGGGATCGTCATGCGTCGTCATCAGACCGCGCGGCTTGTGATAGAGGAACAGCCGCGTGCGCTCGCGCTCCGGCAACGGCTTGCCGTCGATGGTGACGACATCGTTCGAGGTGATGTCGAGCGCCGGCGAATTGATCACCCGGCCGTTGACGCTGACGCGGCCCTGCGTGACCATCTCCTCGGCATCGCGGCGCGAGGCGAGGCCCGCGCGCGACAGCACCTTGGCGATACGCTCGCCGGCTTTCTTCGGCTTGACCTCTTCCTCGCGGCGCGGCCGCCGCTCGGAATCACGATCGCGCTCGCGATAAGCGCCGCGGCCACCGAAGGCCGGACGCTTCTCGAAGATCCTGCTGTCATCCTCGTTTTCGCGGCGTGGACGATCACCGGAGCGAGCTTCGCTGCGGGGATGCTCGTGCCAGTCGGAGCGGCCCTCGGAGCGCTCGCGCGGACGATCGAATTTCGGGCGGTCGCCGCCGCGATCGAACCTCGGACGATCATCGCGTGGACGATCGAACTTGGGCCGATCGAATTTGGGCCGCTCGCGGAACGGACGATCACCCGATGGACGATCGTCGCGCGAACGCGAAAAGCGCGGACGGTCTTCGCCGCCGCCTTGCCGATCCTCACGCTTCTGCCAGGGCTTGTCCTGACCGCGGTCGCTGCCGCCAAAATCCTTGCGCGGACCCTTGCTGAAGTCCTTGCGCGGCGGCCGGTCGCCGCGCGGAGCCGCATCGCGCTTCTGCCAGGGATTTGAATCGCTGCGCTCGCTGCGATTGCGGTCCGGTGCGCCGCGCGAAAACTTCCGCTCGCCGTCGAACTTGCGTTCCGGACGGTCGCCACGCGGCGCGTAAGCTCGCTTGTCGCCAAACTTCGCGTCACCGGTTCGGCCGGCCGGACGGGACTCGTCGCGATCCCTGCGCGGCGGACGGTCATCACGCCCATAGGACGGGCGATCACCGCGCGGCTTGAACGGCCGCTTCTCGCCATCGCGCGAGGAGCGATCAGAAAATGGGCGGTCGCCACGCGGCTTGAACGGCCGCTTCTCGCCGTCGCGCGACGGACGATCGGAAAACGGACGGTCTTCACGCGGCTTGAAGGGCCGATCGCCACGCGGCTTGAAGCTGCGCTCGCCACGATCCTCGCCGCGCGGCCGGTCTTCGCGCGGCCGGTCTTGGCGCGGCCGGTCTTCGCGATTGAACTTCGGGCGGTCGCTGAAGTCGCGGCGGGGCGCATCACCCTCCTCGCGGCGGCGGACCGGACGGCTGTCGCGGTCGCCTCGGGGCGGGCGGGCATCGCCCTTGCCCTCGAAGCCGCGCTTGGCGAACTTCTTGCCGGGCCCGCGGGGCTTGCCGGAGCGGCCCTTGGCCGGGCCGCCCTTGGCCGGGCCGCGATCACGCCGGCCGCGGGAATCGTTGTCTTTGTCGCTGTCGCGAGGCATGAATAATCTCACTCAGGGGGTGGCCAGAAAGCATTGTGCGCGCTCGTCTCGAGCCGCATGCTCAGGCAAATTCGGTAAGCACTTCTGCTGAAGGCGCAGCTACTAGCAGGTTTCTGGCGATGATACGAGGCTTGAAAGCCCCCTCTTTCATGGATTTGGCGCTCAAAACGGCCGAAAACGCCGGAAAGGCGGGCGAAGTTCCGATCGGATGCGTCGTGGTCCGCAATTACGAGGTGATCGCCACCGCGGCGAACCGGACGTTAACCGATTACGACCCCACAGCGCATGCCGAGATCGTTGCGCTGCGCGAGGCGGCCAAAAAAATCGGCAGCGAGCGCCTGGTCGACTGCGACCTCTACGTGACGCTGGAGCCCTGCACCATGTGTGCGGGCGCGATCTCGTTTGCAAGGGTGAGGCGCCTGTATTACGGCGCCGCCGACCCCAAGGGCGGCGCGGTTGAATCAGGCGTGCGGTTCTTCACCTCGCCGACCTGCCATCACGTGCCGGATGTCTATTCCGGGGTCGGCGAAAGCGAGGCGGCGCGGCTGCTCAAGGACTTCTTCCGGGAGCGGCGCTGATTGCTCCACACTCCGCTGTCATGCCCCGGCTTGACCGGGGCATCCAGTACGCCGAGGCCTGCCAACTCAATCATGACCGTCTCGGCGTACTGGATCGCCCGGTCAAGCCGGGCGATGACAGTTGAGTGTGTGGCGAACAGCGTGGCCTAGACCGAGAAGAACGCGCGCAGCGCTTTTGCGGTGACGTCGGGGTTCTCCTCGGTGAGGAAGTGGCCGGAGTCCACGGGCTGGCCCACGACGTTGGTCGCCCATTGCTTCCAGATGTCGAGCGGGGTGGCGGCGGCTTGCGCGATGCCGGCATTGCCCCACAGCGCCAGCATCGGAATGGTGATCTTGTTGCCGGCCTCGAAATCGGCCTTGTCGAGATCGTAGTCGACATAGGCGCCGGCGCGGTAATCCTCGCACATCGCGTGGACGCGGGCGGGATCGCGGAACGGGGCGATGTAGTGTTCGAGCGCGCGCGCGTCGATGGCGTCCAGCGTCTTCGATTTGGTCTGGCTCGCCATCTTGAAGCGCAGGAAGAACTCGCCGTTGCTCGCAATCAGCGTCTCCGGCAACGGCGCGGGCTGCGCCAGAAAAGTCCAGTGATAGATCTTCAGCGCGTAGGCGCGGTTCATCCGCTCCCAGTAACTATAGGTCGGCAGGATATCGAGCACCGCAAGCTTCGACAGCCGGCCGGGATGATCGAGCGCCAGGCGATAGGAGACGCGGCCGCCGCGATCGTGGCCGGCGAGCGCGAAGTGCACGTGGCCGAGTTGCTCCATCGCCTCGACCATCGCCTTCGCCATTGCGCGCTTGCTGTAGGGCATGTGCAGCGCATCGCTCTCGGGCATGTCGGACCAGCCATAGCCGGGCAGGTCGGCGATGATCAGCGTGAACCGGTCGGCCAGCTGCGGCGCGACGCGGTGCCACATCACGTTGGTCTCGGAGAAGCCGTGCAGCAGCAACAGCGGCGGTCCCTTGCCGCCGACGCGGGCGAAGATGCGGCCGAACGAGGTGTTGATCCATTCGGAGGCGAAGCCGGGATAGAGGTCGGCGAGATCGGACATCTTCTGCATCCTTATCTGTCAGCGCGGGATCTGCTCGGTCTTGAGGTGCCCCAAAACAAAAAGTCGAAAAACAACCCCATGCACAGTAGCTAAGTTCAACTGGCGCCTACATAATTTCGAAGTGCCGACGGGCAGGACCGAAATTGCGCGGGCGCGCGAAAAAAGCCTGTCAGCCCTTGGCCTTCTCGGCGTCCACCGCCTGCCAGCCGATGTCGCGGCGGCAGAAACCTTCCGGCCAGTTGATGCGGTCGACGGCCTGGTAAGCGCGCACCTGCGCTTCCGTCACGGTCTTGCCGAGCGCGCAGACATTGAGCACGCGGCCGCCATTGGCGAGGATGGCGCCGTCCTTCTCGACCGTGCCGGCGTGGAAGATCTCGGCGGTCTCGACCTTCGCCGCGTCGTCGAGCCCCTCGATCCGCGTGCCTTTCTGATAGTCGCCGGGATAGCCCTTCGCCGCCATCACCACCGTGAGCGCGGCCTCCGGATGCCAGCGCAGGTCAAAATTCTTCAGCTGCCCGTCGCAGGCGGCGAGGAAGGCCGGCACGATGTCCGACATCATCCTGAGCATCAGCACCTGGCACTCGGGATCGCCGAAGCGCACGTTGAACTCGAACAGTTTCGGGCCCTGCGTCGTCAGCATGATGCCGGCGTAGAGGATGCCGCGAAACGGCGTGCCGCGCTGCTTCATGCCTGATACCGTAGGCCTGACGATCTTGGCCATGATCGCGTCATGGATCGCCGGCGTCACCAGCGGCGTCGGCGAATAGGCGCCCATGCCGCCGGTGTTCGGGCCGACGTCATGGTCGAACACGCGCTTGTGGTCCTGCGCGGACGCCAGCGGAATGGCGGTCTCGCCGTCGCACAGCGCGAAGAAGCTGATCTCGCGGCCCGGCAAAAACTCCTCGATGACGACCTCGGCGCCGGCCTCGCCAAAGGCGCCCTCGAACATCATGGCGATGGCGTCCTCCGCCTCGCGCACCGACTTGGCGACGACGACGCCCTTGCCGGCGGCAAGACCGTCGGCCTTGACCACGATCGGCGCGCCCTGGCTCTGGACGTAAGCACGCGCATCGGCGGCGTTGGTGAATCGCTTGTAGGCGCCGGTCGGAATGCCGAATTCGGTGCACAGCGCCTTGGTAAAGCCCTTCGAGCTTTCGAGCTGGGCGGGGATCCTGTCCGGCCCGAACGCCTTGATGCCGGCGGCGGTGAGGTCATCGACGATGCCGGCGGCCAGCGGCGTCTCCGGGCCGACCACCACGAGCTCGACCGCATTCGTCTTGCAGAAGGCGATCACGGCGGCATGGTCGGTAACGTCGAGCGCCACGCATTCCGCCTCGCGCGCGATCCCGGCATTGCCCGGCGCGCACCAGAATTTGGTCACCAGGGGAGAGGCTGCGATCTTCCACGCCAGAGCATGTTCGCGGCCGCCGGAACCAAGGAGGAGAATGTGCATAAGGGGCTCGGGGATGAGGGGGTTTGGATGGCGCCGAGGTCGCATAAATCGGGGCGGGTGTGAAGGGGGAGGAGGGTGAGCTTCTCAACCATGCTAGACTGGCGAAGCCCCATGTCCGCAATCATATCCCCTCCCTTGGAGAGGGCGTTTCGTAATAGCTTGCGCTGTGCTTTGATGGTCCGCATGCATCCTGTGGCGAACTCAGAGGACTAGACGGGCAGCACCTACAGCGGAAAGCGCCAAGGTGAAGGGATAGTCCTGACCACGAACGCCGGATGAGCGGCGGCGAAAGCGGAAGTGGTGAGAAAATCCGTGGGGCCGAAAGGCCTGTTCCCGTTCGAGTCCGGCCGCCCGCACCAATTACCGATGGATATCAACAGCCTAGTGATTAACTTCAGGTTGTGAGACCCTTCGTCAAAAGATCAAATGGAGGAATCGTGAGCAGAAGGTCTCCCTCTCACGGGGGCCCATTCTCCTAGATCGGGAAGCTGCGCCCAATGTCAGGATACTCGCCCACTCATATTGCTATTCCCAAGAACCACGCCGATTTCGAGCGCAAATGCGTCATTCTCTTTGAGGAGCTTTTGCAAGACCCGACTGTCAAACGTTTAGGCCGCTCTGGCCAAAAACAATACGGCATCGATCTGCTTGGATACCGCAAAGCCGACACAAAGAAGCTCGTCGGAATTCAATGCAAGAAAAAGAAGCCGAACAGCAAGCTCACGACGACCGAGGTCCGAACCGAAGTACGCAAGGCCCTAAAATACAATCCTCGTCTGACAGAATACATCATAGTAACGACCGCCGAAGACGACACCAATCTAGATCAGCTCGCAAGCCAGCTGACGAAACAGCAGCGGGACAAAGGCAGAAGAATAAAGATCCAGGTCTGGGGATGGGATACCCTTGAGGATCTGATTGACAGCCATCCAGGGGCAAAGGAAGCCTTTGATCCGGGCGCGAGCCCAGCGGTCAAAGAAATAAGGGGCAGACTCGACCACATCACAAAGAGACAGGCGCAACAGGCGACAACTGCGGACATTGCTGCACTCAGTGACCAAGTGAGTAATGTCGTCGCGGCTGACAGCCTGCCACCAGCTGCAGCCGACCGAGAATTGGCACTGGAAGTTGAGAGGATCAACAAACGGCGCGGCTTTCTTGAAGCTAAGCCGCCCGAAGAATTCGCGGCCCTCGCCGATCGTATCCTCAAAGGTGACCTGCGGAGGGCCTCAGGAGGTTCGCAAGCGAGCGCGCTCGAACGCGCAGCACGCTCACACGTGGCGCCGGAAACGCTACGCTCTGCCAAATTCTTTCATGCGGAAGCGTTGAAGCGGGACTCGAAGCTCGATACGTCACTCTATGACGCCCTTCTGCCGGCTGCCGAGGGAGATATCGATCAGACCTTACGTTTACTACGACGGCTCAGCTCCCCTGAGGCAAGAGGTGCGATATTCCGGCACCTGATCCAAAAGGATGGAAAGGAGAAAGCTCTCGATTGGGTGAAAACGACTGGTATTGAGATCTTAGACTTAGATCCTCCAGGCGCCTTAAACCTATTGCTTCAAAGGATTGAGAATGGGGAATACGAAAATGCCCTCAAAGATGCGGAAACTCTGACTGACGCTCAGTTTGCGGCGCTACCTGCCTTGCGACTGGTGAAATCCGGCCTGCTACTTGCCTCATTGCTTCCCAAAGATCAAAAGAGCGTGCCCTTCCAGGGATTGCCGATCACGCCTCGTGTGCTCCAGTTCAATAGCTTAGGAACAACCCCCGCCAAACTTGGAAGAGCCCGCACCGAGCTGGAAGCAACCCTCCCGATCGTCTGCAGTTTGGCGCTTACGAAAGTCGCTCAGCTGCTAGAAGAGCAAATTCTGTGGCTGCGGCTTGAGGATCAAACGACACGAGAGTCCGCGAAGCGACAGATCGCAGATGAAATAAACGATGCCAAGCATACTCTGCGACGTGTTCGTTTGGCTCTTGCTTACGATGTTCCCTTCAACCGTGACGCACTCAAGCGCAAGCTCGAAGCAGACAGGAGAGTCGGCAAATGGACTACAGAGGAGCAATTTGCAGCGTTTCTCCTAGCGTGGCACGGCAATAACCTAGGCGAGCTAGCAAATTTCTTTGACACTTACGGCGAAGAGCTCGCCAGTCAGGGTCAATTGGATCGGGCAAGTCTTCTCGGCATCGAAGTTGAAGCACTTAGCCGCGCCGGACGTTTTGAGGATGCCCGAAAAAGATTGGCATCAGGCCGCGGCACCATCATTGACGAAAAAACGGCCGTTCAGATGGAAGAGCTTATCGCTTCTCTTGAACAAGGGGACGAGGCCGAACGCCTCCGCAAGCTCTACGAAACCGACGCCGAGCTTCCGCACCTCCGCCTATTGATTGGCGCTTTGGTCAAGAAGGGGGACCACCGCCAGCTTTCGATCTATGCACCTAAACTGTTGAAGGAGAGTCAGAGGGTCGAAGATTACGATCTGTCGCAGAAGGCTCTCTATGCCAGCGGAAAGTACTCTGAGCTTATCGAACTCGCTACCGAATACCCGGAACTTCATAGACTAAGGGATGACTTCTTAGCGATGGAAGGATGGGCGCATTTCCATCTCGGTAAGGTCATGCAGGCTCGCACAATCGCCCGAACCCTAGTTGCGCGACGTGATGAGTCCAGTGACCGTGAACTCGACATAAACACCGCGATCGAGTCCGGGGATTGGAGTCATCTTCAGGCGATTGTCGCCAGGGAGGTCACGAGGCTCGACAAACTTGATGCCAAGGTCCTAATCCGGCTCGCGCGCATCGCCTTTGAAAGCGGGAGCCTCTACGTCGACAGATTTCGGGATGCTGCCATCGAGCGCGCTCCTGATTCCCCCGAGATCTTCCTAGCGGCCTATCATATGTCCCTTGAGAGAGGCGAAGAGTATCAAGAAAGCCGAGCTCATGAATGGTTCCAGAAGGCGGTAGTACTTTCCGGCACCGACGGGCCTGTTCAAACTGTCAAGCTTAAGGACGTCATCGACAGAACCAGCGGCTGGAATCAGAGAGTTGATAATATCGATAGTATGCTCGCGGAGGTAAAGATACCGCTCTACCTCGCGGCCCGCGCCCTAAACCGTCAACCCCTAGACTTCTTTCTAGGAACGGCCATTCGCAATTCTAGGTCCACTCAACCCGCTCAGCAATTTCCCGTACTCGCCTTCTCCGGCTCAAGACCGTTGTTCGACCTCAGCGGCGTGCGCAGATTGGCGCTCGACATAACTACGCTTCTTACGCTTGAATTCCTCGGACTGCTCCAAAAAACCATTGACGCCTTCGACCAAGTAATCATCTCTCCATCGACCCTAAGCTCCTTATTTGCGGACCGCCAATTTATCCGGTTTCAGCAGCCTTCTGAGGTGACGAAGGCCAAAGCGATAAAGAAGCTCCTGGGAAACGGCAAGCTATCCGTTTTGAAGGCCCTTAGAACTGATGCGGAGGTGGCTGCTCTAGATATTGATCCCGACCTCCAAACGCTTCTAGACGCAGCCAAGGCCAAGAAGGGCGTCGTCGTGCGAAGCGCGCCGGTTTACAAGCTGCGCTCCTTCATGGAGGAGGAGGTCGATCTTAGGTCTTATGAGAACGTCTTGTCAGACACGCGGGCAGTCCTGTCGCTGGTCCGCAACAAGATTACCGCACAGATGGAAGCCAGCGCTTCCACGTATCTTTCTCAGGTCGACAAGGGGTGGCCAAAGCAAGCGAACCTGACCAAGAGTTCAACCGTCTACATCGATCAGCTAGCTGTCACCTACCTGCATCACGTCGGAGTTCTAGAAGCATTCGTTGACTCAGTGGCGAACGTCTACGTTGCCCAAGACGTCGAGACGCATGCGGATGCGGTGCTTCGAGGAGACGATTTCGCGGCTGATCTGGTCAATGCGGTTGAGCGCGTCCGCTCAACCCTAAGCACCGCACTTGAGAAAGGCACAGTCACGTTCTCTGCGCGCCGCAGACCGCAATCGGACAGCGAAGGCTCCGCCGAAGATGAACTTAATGTCGAGTTTCCGACCATGGACATCCTGTCCGATTTGTCAGGGGCAGATGCCATAGCCATCGATGACAGGTTTCTGAACAAAGAGGGATTTTGGACCGACGGTAACCACCGCATCCCTTGCATAAGCACTCTGGAAATCATCGTCGCGCTTAACAGTCGTGGCGTCATCTCGGAGTCCCAGAAGTACGGCCTTCTCCACGAACTGCGTGAAGGTGGCTACTACACCGTTCCGACTGACACCGCGGAGCTGCTGCGTGAGCTAAACCGATCAACCGTAGAAGATGGCCGACTCGTAGAATCGCGGGAGTTGTCCGCCATAAGGACGAACACAACTATCGCCTTACGCTCTCGCATGCACTCCGCTCTCGAAATGCCGTGGGTTGACTATACTCGCGCGACCATTATGCACTCGCTTCGACAGCTCTGGACTGACAGCGCACCCGCAGCTTCGATCATCCCGCGGGCTGACTGGTTGCTGGCAAGTCTTCCTAGTCCCATCGGACTGCTCCGAGCACCATCAGACGATGCGCAATGGGATTCGGCGTCGCAAAAAGCGGCCTCTTTCATGAGCCTTATGCTGGCACCGCCCTTTGCCCCCAGGGAACGTCTGCGAGAATATTCTAACTGGGTTGAAGGGCGTCTTGGCGCCTCGCTACGAGTGAACCAACCTGCTCTTTTCCGACAGTCAATCAACTCGCTATCAGATTTCTTTGCGAAGCTCGTTCAGGTTAAAGACGATATACCAGCGAAGTTGCGCAGGGCGATTGTGGGTGAACTGATAAGGAATCTTCCTCCCGAAGTTGAAACCCGAGTCCTGGATACCAGCCAACTCGGCCCGGCTGTCGGACTAAAATCGACGCCGGTACTAACGCTCAACAACACCCACGCAATTGTTCTAGACAGCCTGGTCGAGACCCTTAGGCTCGGTCTGGCAAAAAAGAGCACTGCCACTTTGGCAATGGCCGATGGGGCAAAGGCGGACGTACGGTTGAAGTATGCGGCACCTGGTACTGTGACGATTCAGTTCCCAGATGCTGCCTTTCCGATCGCGGAATCTGACCTGCTTAGTGGGACAAAGAGCGGACGCAAGCGAGCGCTTACTCGGTTGTTCTCACAGAGACCGTTGTCAGGTGGTGAGGAAAAGGATTGGTTTGCCAAAGCTGCTTGCTCTTCCTTCTCAGCAGAGGATTTCGCTGATTTACTTAGGCAGCTACGCGGTACGCCTGAACATATGAAGGGGTATCTGGGAGCACCTCAAACCCTTAACGCAGACAAGCTGGTTCCTAAGGAAAGCTCGTACTACGTCCGGCTCGTTGGTCCAGTGCCGAAGTGCTCAAGCTTTGGAGACTATATTGAACATGAGCAGCAGGCTCACCGTTCTCTTCTTCTCTCCCGCGGTCAAATTGGCCTGAGACGGCTCGCCTACGCCGCCATTTCGCGTTCGACCATCTGCTTTGAAGAATTCGCCAACTTGCCTCTTTCAGAGATTGAGCAGCTTATCTCTTGTGAAGATCCGTTCAGCCTCCTGTTCGGCCTTGAACTTTGCCAAGACGGGGTAAAGCGAGGAGAAAAGGCTGCGGTAGCGTTGGGTGCCCGTTTTCTCAAGCGTCTTCTGGGAGACGCAGATTGGTTACAACGCATTCTTGAAATCTACTCAGCTTGTGCCGTCATCGCTAGCGTGAGCTTCCGGCCAGAGGTAAATGACCCTGCTCCACCGCTATATTGGTATCGGCTAGCGATTCTCACCCACGCAGGTGTTCTAACCGATGCTCTTCGAGGCATAAAGAAAACTTCCGACTTTCATCGATGGGCCGCAACCGAGTATGGTAGCAGTTATCTATGGCACAACGTCGTCGACGTTCGCGAAGAGCCACGGTGGGAGTGCGATTGGATTTCGCCGCAGGCGCTCAAAGCGGAGATCTTGGGCCGCTGCCAAAATGCCGTAGTGCAACTTCCGCCCAAAAAGCGGCCGAAAACTTGGGAAAAGCTCGTCATTACCGCTTTGAAGAAGCTCAACACACCCCTTGAGGCTTTTTTCCCTGGTCCCATGGATGGATTTTTTCCTTTCGCCTCTCCGATCCAGGCGGAGCACGAAATTGAGCAGGTGCGATCTCTGCTGAAGCGTCAATCTTCCTTTAAGCGGGCGCCAGGCCTAATCATTCTGGCCTACGCTGGGGCGATTGATGATCGCCTTACTGAAGAAATCTTTCGTCTTCTAAACGCCTCTGACGAGCAACTGGCGAAGGCCAAGACGGCTGACCATATTCTACGCTGTTGTGCTTATGTCGCATCGACAACTCGCAATGACGATCTCGCGAAGGCGGTTGGAACACGATGCCTGCGCCTCCTATCGTCACGGCTGTCCCCCGATATCAACCTGCGGCTTCTCCTCATATCAATGCGTGCATACGGTGCGTACCGCGAACCAGCAACCTACTACCGTGAGATTGCCGCGCTTGCTGCGCGCTTCGCTTACGCAATGCCGACCAATAATTTGCTGGAGATGCGTAAGGTCATGGAAGTCATGAAAGCGCGCGATCCACGGCTTGGGGCGGCACTCGGTCGTGCTGAGGCAGTGCTTGAGGCATCGATGCGTGCAGTATGACATCGGGAGCTAAGCTAAGATCGCGCAAATTACGGTGACATTGCTGGACTGCACGCCTGAAGTGAGACACGATAATTGCAGTGACGGCGGGGTTCGTTGCCGCGCCTTGTCTTGCGAAGGTTGCTTTCGAAATTTGGGGGCTGGTGCCTCCCTCCCCGTCATTCCGGGGCGCGCATAGCGCGAGCTATTGTGCGCAATTGGGCACCTGAGAATCCCTCGGGCTAAGTCGTCGGTGGATGAGTGGATTCCGAGCTGGTCGCTTCGCACCGCCCCGGAATAACGGAGGAGAGATGGGCGCGCCTTGTCACGACGGCGACCGCTACCCCTGCTTCCCCGCAATGATCTCCTGCAATGTCGCAACATGCCGCGCAAAGGCGCCGCGGCCCGCTGCGGTCGCGGTGACCGTGGTCTGCGGCTTCTTCCCCACGAACGCTTTGTCCAC
Organism: Bradyrhizobium sp. WSM471; assembly: GCF_000244915.1. Taxonomy (NCBI): domain Bacteria; kingdom Pseudomonadati; phylum Pseudomonadota; class Alphaproteobacteria; order Hyphomicrobiales; family Nitrobacteraceae; genus Bradyrhizobium; species Bradyrhizobium sp. WSM471. Next base: position 7,031,841 of record NZ_CM001442.1, read on the forward strand.
CGAGACATAGCCGGCCTTGGCCAGCGTCTCGATATGCGCGCCGAGATTGCCGTCGGTGGCGCCGGTGAGCTTTTTCAGCCGCGAGAACTCCAGGCCGGCCGACTGCGGCAGCGCGTTCAGCGCCGCCATGATCTTCAGCCGCAACGGCTGGTGGATGATGTCGTCGAGCTCGGCCATCAGATCCGCCGCATCCAGAGGCCGCCGAGGATCAGGCCTCCGCCATTGACGAAGGCCATCCAGAGCGGAAACGCCTCGCCGATGTAGAAATAACCGATCAGCGTCAGCGCGGAGATGCCGAGGCCGATCGCGATGAAGGCATAGCCGAACCAGAGACCCGCCAGCGAATAGAACAGCATGAAGTACAGCGGCCAGAACGTGCCCAGCTGGCGCGGACCGAAATGACCGAGCAAATTGGTGCAGAGATAACCGAAGGCGAAGAACAGCACGAACACCAGAAGCAGTCTGACATTGAAGCCGGCGCCATGGGAGTGGTGCGGCGGATTGAAAATGCGCAGCGCCACCAGGCCGCCGGCGCCCAAAGCGTCCGCGGCAACCCAGGCGTAGACCGCATAGACCGGCCAAAGCCAGGTCACGAGATTGGCCGCGAACACCAGGACGCCCCACCAGACGGCGGCGTGGCTCGCCAGCTCGTAGAGCTGCGATTGCTTCACGCGCTGGACGATGTCGTCGATATCGGCCAGCGCGGCGGAGGCTTCCTTGCTGTCGATCATGTCGTCCCTTTCTGTCCTTGGGCTATCTCGTATGACGCTCGGTGACAGCTGAGCAAGCGCCTCGTCCTTCGAGACGACAGGCGGACTGGGCGGCTTGCTCCGGCCTCTCCCGCTTGCGGGAGAGGCCGACGCGACCCGGGCGATGCGCCAGCATCGTCCCGCGCGCGGCGGGTGAGGGCTCTCTCCACTTGGGGATTTTTTCCGCAATTCTCGACGATCCCATTGCGGCGACAGCCCTCTCCCCAGCCCTCCCCCGCAAGCGGGGGAGGAAACCTACCGCCGATGCCGCTCCATCGTTCGCTCTCATATGCGGTTACCCTGTCATCAGCGGGGCGCATCATGACTGCCCTGCCCCGCGCGTCGCCACATCGTCGGCGATGACCGAGATTGCCTTCGGGTTGGTGACGATGCCCATGTGGTTGATGCCGTCGATGACCTTGACGTCGACCGCGGGTTTGATGGCCTGCACGGTCTCCGCATACTTATCCGAGATCATCATCTCGTCCTCGGCGCCGCCGAAGATCGTGACCGGACGGGTCGTCGCCGGAAGATCGATACGATAGCCGCGCGTCGCGAAATTGCGCGTCAGGCGGTCGGAATAGGTGGCGACGAGGTACTTTGCCGACGTCGCCGGCACGGCGAGCGCGAGCACCGGAAGCTGCGAACAGCAGTCGATGCCGAGCTTGCGCAGTGCGGCGAGCGCGAAGAGGCGCGGCAGGTCGGCATTGGCCCAGCCGCCGGAATGCGGCTTGTTGGTCGGCGCGTCATAGCCGAGATAGGGCGCGAGCAGCACGGTGCGCACGAACATGTCCTGCATGATCGGCGTCGCGGCGACGCGCAGCGAGAAGCCGGCGCCGGCGGAATGGCCGATCAAGGTGAGCGGCAGTTCCGGTGCGGTCTTGCGGATTTGAGCGACGAAATCGACGAGGTCGTCCTCGAGCTGGCCGACATAGCCGATATCGCCGCGCGTGCCAGAGCCGCCATGGCCGCGGATGTCGAGCGCCCAGGTCTCCACCCCGCGCGAGGCGATCGCATGGGTCAGGGCATGATTGACGGTGCCGCTGGAGCCGGACGAGCCGTGGATGAAGATCGCGCCGCGGCCGGTCACAGGACCGGAGCCATTTCCGTTCCGATGGGATCGGAACGGGGCTCCGGATTCTTGTTTTGACGCGTTTTCTTCACGCGAACCGGCTTCCACTTCGCTTGAAAACGCTTTGGCAGCGTAGTGGCGGAAGCCGATCCAGGTGCCGTCGCGGGCCTGGAAGCGCTCCAGGGGCGGGAGGGTGGTCCAGTCGATGCCCTTGGCGGAGTCGGAGACCGATTTCATCTCCGGTGGGCGCTCGAGCGGGGTCGCGATCATGGCGGCCAAGATCAGCGCCACGCCGCCAACCGCACACAGGGCCCATTTCAGCCCGCTCAAGACGCCGCGCAACAGTCGAATTGCCATGATCCACTCCCCTCAAACTGATCAAATATAGAGAACTCTATAGTGCAGAGTACTCTTCTGATCAATCCCCGGATTGGCGCGGCGCTGCAAAAATCCTTAACGTCGGGTCTGATCCCCACATGCCGAATCGTTTGCCGATGCCTTCAGCGGAACCCCTGCTCAACACACCCGAATTCACCGTTTCCGAGCTCTCGCAGTCCCTGAAGCGGACGGTCGAGGACACCTATGGCCATGTCCGGGTCCGCGGCGAGATCTCGGGCTTCCGCGGCGCCCATTCCTCCGGCCATTGCTATTTCGCGCTCAAGGACGAGAGCGCCAAGATCGAGGCGGTGATCTGGAAGGGCGTGCACGGCCGCATGCGCTTCAAGCCCCAGGAGGGGCTCGAGGTCATCGCCACCGGCAAGCTCACGACCTATCCGGGCTCCTCGAAATACCAGATCGTGATCGAGGCGCTGGAGCCGGCCGGCATCGGCGCGCTGATGGCGCTGATGGAGGAGCGCAAGAGGAAGCTCGCCGCCGAAGGCCTGTTTGACGAGGCGCGCAAGCAGCTGCTGCCGTGGCTGCCCGAGGTGATCGGCGTGGTGACATCGCCGACCGGCGCCGTGATCCGCGACATCCTGCATCGGCTGGAGGACCGCTTTCCCCGCCACGTGCTGGTGTGGCCGGTGAAAGTTCAGGGCGAAGGCTCGGCCGAGCAGGTCGCGGCAGCCATCCGCGGCTTCAACGCGATTGCCCCGGGCGGCAAGATTCCGCGCCCCGACGTGCTGATCGTCGCGCGCGGCGGCGGCTCGCTGGAGGACCTGTGGTCGTTCAACGAGGAGATCGTGGTGCGCGCCGCGGCCGAGAGCATGATCCCGCTGATCTCGGCGGTGGGGCATGAGACCGACATCACGCTGATCGATTTCGTCGCCGACAAGCGCGCGCCGACGCCGACGGCGGCGGCCGAGATGGCCGTGCCGGTGCGCAGCGATCTCTTTGTCGAGGTCGGCGATCTCGGGCGACGCACCCGGTCCTGCTGGCAACGCGGCCAGGAGAGCCGTCGCAGCGAGCTGCGTGCGGCCGCGCGCGCGCTGCCGGCGGCCGGCGATCTGCTGGCGATCCCGCGGCAGCGGCTGGATTCGGCGGGGGCGTCCCTGCCCCGCTGCCTCAAGGCCAACACCCACGCGCATTTCCGAAGGTTTACCGCGGCGAGTGCCAAGCTGACGCTGCGGGTGCTGCACGGCCAGATCGCGCAGGCCGATCATCGCCTCACCGTGTGCGGCGAGCGGCTCGGGCTGTCCACGCGCTCGCTGCTGCGGCGGCGGCGCGATCGTTTCGCCGGGCTGGAAGTGCGCTTGCGCGCCTCAAGACTCTCCAATGCGCAGGCGCAGCGCAACGCGATCGCGCGCCAGCGCGAGCGCACGCATCGCCTTGCCGAGCGCGCGGGCCGCGCGCTGGTGACGCTGTTGCAGCGGCTCGATGCCCGCGTCGAGAACAGCGGCAAGCTGCTCTCCGCTCTGTCCTATCGCGGCGTGCTCGCGCGCGGCTTTGCGCTGGTGCGGGACGAAGCCGGCCATCCCGTACATGCGGCGGACGCGATCGGGCCTGGTGCACGGGTCGAGATCGAATTTGCGGATGGCCGCGTGGGTGCGACCGCGGATGCGGATCGGCCTGCGACTGCGGCGAAGCGCGCGCCATCGCAAGCCAAGGCGGCGGCGCAAGAGGCAAAGCCCGCGCCGAAGCGCGTCGGCAAGCCGGTGGATCAGGGGAATTTGTTCTGAGGCGGGGAGAGGCGCAACATTCTCGCCGTCGTCCTGGCGAAAGCCAGGACCCATACCGCGAGGTCTATCGGGTACGCGCGGTGCCAATCCCGAACGACCAGTCTTCGCAAAACCACTCCCTGGGGTAATGGGTCCTGGCTTTCGCCAGGACGACGCTGGAAGAGAGTGCGCCTCACACGTCCGTCGTTGTGCTCAGCCGTCGTAGCCCGCATGAGCGTAGCGACATGCGGGACCAGCGGCCCCGGATATCGCTACGCTCATCCGGGCTACCAGACTGCGCGTCTCAGCGGCAGGACAATCCCGCGTCGATCGTGGTCCAGAAGCCGCAATGCTCCGGCGCGCCGGCATGGGCTTCGAAGGAATGGGCTTCGAACAGGAAGACCGCGACGGTGAAGACGATCAGGGCGGAGGAGAACAGGGCGAAGCGGTTGCGCATGGGATTGCGTTTAATCGACATCGTGGTCGAATGATGGCGTTGCCACGGGTTGAAACCATCAGGGCGTGCGATCCGTAGATTCACGGTCGGCCCCGCTGCGGTGGAGCGTGTAGCCCGGATGGAGCGGAGCGTAATCCGGGGTTCGCGCCACACACAACCGACCTCCCCGGATTGCGCTTCGCTCCATCCGGGCTACGGCACTGCCATTACCGCGCCAGCCACTCGACGACCTCTTTCTGCGACTCCGCGCGCGCCTGCGCATCCGTCCCGAGATGGCCGTGCTCGGGTGCGGCGGCATCAAGGCTGCCGCTCGCGGCATGCACCGGCGTGTTGGCGCGGTCGAAATCGTGATAGGCGCCGGGATAGACCACGATCCGCGCGAGCGCGCTGCGGCCATGCGCACCATCGACCATCTGGCGGCAGGCCGGCGGCGACGAGACGTCGTCATTGCCGCCGATCAGCACCAGCGTCGGCACCCGTGTGCTCCAGCCAAGGCCTGCGGAAATCCTGCAGTCCGGATAGAACGCGATCGCGGCGCGGAAATCCGGGCCGACATCGCGCGCAAGGCTCTGCGGACGCACGGCCCAGAGCAGCGCGCTGGCGCCATTGGCCCAGCCCATCAGGCTGACGCGGTCGCGCGCAACCCAACTCTGCCGCATCAACCAGGCGCGCGACGCTGCGATGTCGGTGACGCGTTCGCGCCGCGCCTTGACGTGCATCTCCTTGACGCGGCATTGCGGCCCGAGCTCGCGCGAGCCGTAGCTGTCAGGGAGCAGGACGGCGTTGCCGGATCTGAGCAGCCGCTCGGCCCATTCGCGATAGCGCGGCAGGACAGAATCGGAATGGCCACCGAGGCCGCCGCAGCCGTGCAGCGCGATCACGGTCGGAAACGGCCCCGTGCCCTCGGGCTTGTAGAGCTGCGCATGCAGCACGCCGGAGACAAGCGGAATCTCGACCGGCTGCGGCGCCGGCGAGCCTTGCGCGGCCGACATCAGGAGCGTCAGGAACAGGGCGGTGAACGGAAGGCGCATCGAACTTTGCCGTTGGATCCTTCGCTCAAGCACTATCATGCGGAAATGGCGCCAAAACATCACAAACCGGTGGGTTTACCGGGCGGACAAGCCACCCTATCTATGCTACATCCCGTCCAACACATCGCGCCCTCCCATGTGATTCCGGAGCGGCCTTCCACGGAGACTTTCGACCGTGCTGAACAAGTTCGGCCCCTCGGGCCATGGCGAAGCGCAGGTGCAGTATCTCGACGGCGATTTCCGCGTGATCTCGCCGGGGACCTTCGTGCGTTGCGCGATCACCGATACGCGCATCCCGCTCGACGAGTTGAAATACTGGAGCGTGGATTTGCAGGAAGCCTACGCCACGCCCGCCGCCGTGCTCGAGCGGCATTACCCGGGCGCGCCCAAGCCGCAAGCGTGAGGCCGGGGGCAACAACTTCATCGCATTCTCCTGAGCGGTTCAAACCGGTAGGCGTTTTGCGATGAACGTCGCGTGAATGTCCTCGTCGCCCTGGCGAAAGCCAGGGCCCATTACCCCGCGAGCGCGTGTGAGGCAAAGCGGGAGCCACAGTGAATCGCAAAACTAAATTCGGTGGCAATGGGTCCTGGCGTTCGCCAGGACGACAGTGGGTTTCAGCGCCTTGAGAACCGCCGTTCCCGCGCCTTGTAGAGATGATCGCTGATCAGTTGCTTGAGCGCAGCCGGGTCGTCGAACTCGAGCTGGACGGCGAACGGCACGATGTCGTCCGGCACGCCTTCGCGGCCGTGCAGGCGCGCGAGATCTTTTTCCGTGGTCACCAGCATCAGCTGCTCGCGCCGCGCCTCCGCGGCGAGGGCTGCGATCTCGTCGTTCGAAAACATGTGATGATCGGCGAAGGCACGCGTAGCCGCGACATCGATGCCGCCGGCGCGCAAGCTGCGGAAGAACCGCTCGGGATCGCCGATGCCGGCGAACGCGAACACCGGCTTGCCCAACAGTCTCGCAACCGACCCGGCATCCGGTTTCAGCCGCGCGCGCAGCGCCGGCTTGTTGCGCCCGGCAAGCTCGGCCGCGACATCATCGGCGGCGCGGCCGCCGCCGATGATCACCAGCGCGTCGGTGCGCGCGAGCTGCGCCTTCAGCGGCGCACGCAGCGGGCCGGCCGGAAACACCTTGCCGTTGCCGAGGCCGCGTTCGCTGTCGATCACGATCAGCGAGGTGTCCTTGAGAAGGCGCGGGTTCTGGAAACCGTCGTCCATCAGGATCACGGTGGCGCCTTGCGACTTCGCCAGCACGACGCCGTCGAGGCGGTCGCGCGCGACCGTGACAGAGACGTCGCGCGCCATCATCAGCGGCTCGTCGCCGATATCGGACGCGGTGTGACGCATCCGGTCGACCATCACCGGGCCCTTGAGGCTGCCGCCATAGCCGCGGCTGAGCACCACCGGCGTCTCGCCGAGCTCGCGCAAGAGCTTGGTCAGCGCCAGCACGGTCGGCGTCTTGCCGGCGCCGCCGACATGGTAGTTGCCGACGCAGATCACGGGGATGCCGGCGTCGACGCCCTCGCGCAGCATCCGCCGTTCCGTGATCGCGCCATAGAGCGCACCCAGTGGCCCCAATGCGTAGGATTCGAGGGAACGTGGCCGGTACCAGAAGGCCGGCTCACGCATTGGCGGCCCCCATCTCAATCCGCAACTGCAGAAGATAAGGCTCGAGCGCGGTCATGGTGCGGTTGAGTGCGCCACCGAGATCCTCGACCACGCCGGCGCCCGACTGGTGGATCTTCTGGCGCAGGGCAGGATCGGCCAGCAGCTGGCCGAGCTGCTTGATCAGCAGTTCCTGCGTGTCGGCCTGGCGCGCGCCGCCGCTGTGATCGAGCGCCTCGTAGACATCGGCGAAATTGAAGACGTGCGGACCATGGACAATGGCCGCGCCGAGCTTGATCGCTTCGATCGGATTCTGGCCGCCATGGTGGATCAGCGATCCGCCCATGAACACGATCTCCGAGAGGCGGTAGAACAGGCCGAGCTCGCCCATGGTGTCGGCGATATAAACGTCGGTGGTCGCCGTCGGCAATTCGTCGCGCGAGCGCAGGGCCGGCTTCAGGCCCGACGCCGTGATCAGGCCCGTGATCGAGGAGCCGCGATCCGGATGGCGCGGCACGATCACGGTCAGGAGCTGCGGGAAGAAACCGCTGAGGCTGCGATGCGCCGCCACCAGCATCTCCTCCTCGCCCGGATGGGTCGAGGCCGCGACGATGATCGGACGCCCGCGCGTCATCGCCATCAGCCGTTCGAGCTTGGCGGGATCGGCCGGGGGCGCCGGCACGTCGAGCTTGAGATTGCCCGTGGTGACGACGTCGCGGCCGCCGAGCGCCGAGAATCGCGCGGCATCGGTCTTCGACTGCGCCAGACAAATGTCGAAACGCGACAGCAGCGCCGAGATGGTGCCTTGCATGCGGCGCCAGCGCGGGAACGAGCGCGGCGACATCCGCCCGTTGATCAGCACCATCGGCACGCGGCGCGCGGCGCCGGCCAGGATCAGGTTCGGCCACAGATCGGATTCGATGAACAGCGCCAGCGACGGCTTCCAATGGTCGAGGAAGCGCGCGACATAACGCGGGGAATCATACGGCACGTATTGATGGATGACGTCGGGTGGAAAGCGCTTTGCGACAATTGCGGCCGACGTGACGGTGCCCGAGGTGAGCAGAATGCGCAGGTTCAGATCGCGCAGGCGCTCGATCAGTGCCGCCGCGGCGAGGACCTCGCCGACGCTGGCGCCGTGAATCCAGACCAGCGGACCGTGCGGCCGCACGTCCCGGGACAGGCCGCGTCGTTCGCCGACGCGCGCGGGATCTTCCTTGCCCTGCTTCAGGCGCCGCTTGATTAGCACAGGCGCGAGCGGCACCAGGCCGCGCGCCAGGCGCCGGTACATCCGCAGCGTCAACGGCAGCGAGCCGGGCAGCGATTTAGGCATCTGCAGGTCCCGGCCGGCCGAGTTGCGCATAGGCGCGGCGGGTCGCCTCGTTCAAGGTCTCTTCCAGCTCGAGCCGCAGCGCTTCCATGGTGGCGGCGTTCGCATCCGGCGGAACGTGGATTTCCTTGATGCCGACCAATGCGCCCCGCCCGAACGGCAGGTTGATGGTGGTGCGGTCCCAGTTCTTGAGCCGGACGAAGCGGCTGGTCGCCATCGCAAAAGGCATGATCGGCCGCCCCGATTCCCGTGCCAGCATGATGATGCCGAGCCCGGCCACGCGCGAGCGCTTGGGGACGTCGGCGGTCAGCGCGACATTACAACCGTCCTGGAGCGTCCGCACCATTTCCTTGAAGGCACCGACCCCGCCTTTGCGATGAAACGCGCCGCCATGGTCGCCGGACCCGCGGATGGTGCCGATGCCGAGCCGCTCGGCGGCAATCGCGTTGAACTCGCCGTCGCGGTGACGGGAGATCAGGACCCTGGCCTTGTACCAGTCCTTGTTCTTGATGAAGGGGGTGAGGAAATGCTGGCCGTGCCAAAAGGCGAAGATCGCCGGGATCTGCGGCTCGACGCGGTCATAGACGTCAGGTGGATCGAACGTGAATTTGTTCGTCCACCAGACCAGACGCAGATATTCCGCCGCCAGGATTCCGACGGCACGCTGAACGAAGCTGCTCCTCAGCGTATTGCGAAGCAGCTTTTTCAACGCGCCGGTTCTTGATTCGGGTCGAGCAGCCGGTGGAGATGGACGATGAAATAGCGCATCTGCGCGTTGTCGACCGTGCTCTGCGCCTTGGCCCGCCAGGCGGCGTGCGCGGTCGCATAGTTCGGATACAGGCCGACGATCTCGACGTCGTCGAGATTCTTGAAGGTGTTGTGCTCGAGATCGACGAGCTCGCCGCCGACGACGAGGTGGAGCAGTTGTTGCGGGGCACTATCTGGCATCGGTTCTGTTCCTAACGGGCTGCCCGGCAAAGCAGTGTTCGACAAGCACGAGAAAGCGCTTCACGGCAAGGGGCGGTTTCGAAAATGCGAGACAATGCTCGCATGACGATCGCGACCCGCTGCCACCAGCACCCCATGCGTGACTTGCCGGCGGTTATAGAGGATGGGATCTCCGGAGAGATCGCTCATCCTACCATCGGCTTCCTGCACGATCAAATCGGCCGCCGCAAGGTCCCAATCATGACTGTTGCCGCCCGCAAAAGCCGCATCCAGCGCGCCATGGGCGACCCGGCACAGACGCAGCGCGAGCGAACCGATTCGCGGATGCAGCTTGATCTCGCCCAGTGACGGCTTCAGGCGCTCGACCAGGGGCTTGGGACCCGCGACACGCGAGAAGTCGAGCTCGGACCCAGCCGTCGCCCACACCGGCACATCGTTGAGGGTCGTGCCCTGGCCGCGGGCGGCGAAGAAGAACTCGTCGCTCGTCGGCGCGAACACCGCGGCGAGAACAGGCGAGGCATCCTCGACCAGCGCGACGCTGACACACCATTCGTCGTGGCCGTTGAGGTAGTTGCGGGTGCCGTCGATGGGATCGACGATCCAGGTCAGGCGCCGCGTCAGCCGCACCTCGTCGTCGGCGCTCTCCTCCGACAGCCAGCCATAGTCGGGCGTCGCCGCGCGCAGGCGCGCTTCCAGGAGATCGTTGACGGCAATGTCGGCTTCCGAGACCGGCGAGGACGCGCCCTTGGTCCACTTCTTCAGCTCGGTGCGGAACATCGACTGCGCGAGTGCGCCCGCCTCCCGCACCGTGTCTTGCAGCAGCGCCGCGTCGCGCGTCAGGATGGCTTCACCTGTCGCGTTCGCGTCAACGTCCGCCAAGCGTCAAACCCTCGATGCGCACCGTCGGTGCATTGACGCCGTAGCGGAACTCGAGATTGTTCGCCGGCTGCATCGACTTGAATATCTCGAACAGATGGCCGGCGATCGTCACCTCGCTCACGGGATAGGTGAGTTCACCGTTCTCGATCCAGAAGCCGGAGGCGCCGCGGCTGTAATCGCCGGTCACGCCGTTGACGCCCGAGCCGATCAGATCGGTGACGTAGAACCCCTGCTTGATGTCGGAGATCAGCTCGGCCGGGGTCGGCGTGCCGGGTTCGAGATGCAGATTATACGGCCCGGGCGACGGCGAGGAGGAGACGCCGCGATGGGCATGGCCGGTGGTGGTGAGACCGAGCTCACGCGCGGTGGCGCAATCGAGCAGCCAGGTCGTCAGCACGCCTTCGTCGATCAGCGCGATCTTCTTCACGGCAACACCTTCCGCGTCGAACGTCTGCGAGCGCAGGCCGCGTTTGCGCAGGGGATCGTCGATGATGCGGATGTTCTTGGCGAACAGCTGCTGGCCGAGCTTGTCCTTCAGGAAGCTGGTCTTGCGCGCGATCGAAGCGCCATTGATGGCGCCGACGACGTGGCCGACCAGCGAGCCCGCGACGCGCGGATCGAACACCACGGGCACCTTGCAGGTCTCGACCTTGCGTGGATTGGCGCGAGCGACGGTGCGCTCGCCCGCGGATCGGCCGACGATCTCCGGCGACAAGAGGTCGGCACCATGCGGCGCCGAGGTGAAGTCGTAGTCGCGCTCCATGCCGGTGCCGTCGCCGACAATGGCGGTGGCGGAGATGCCCTGGCTGGAACGCAGATACGAGCCGTGGAAGCCGGTGCTGGTGACGAGCACCATGCCGCCCATGCCGGCGGAGGCCGAGGCGCCGCCGGATTTGGTCACGCCCTTCACACCGAGCGCCGCAGCCTCGGCTTCGAGCGCGCGGCGCTCGAGCTCCGAGGTCGCGGGCACGTCGGGGTCGAGCAGATCGAGATCGGGGAAGTCGCGCGCGAGCAGTGCGGGATCGGCAAGGCCGACATATTTGTCGTCGGGCGCAACGCGCGCCATCGCAACCGCTCGCTCGGCAAGCTTGGTCACGGCATCGCCGCTGGCGTCGTTGGTCGAGACCACCGCCTGGCGCCGGCCGACCAGCACGCGCAAGCCGACATCATCGCCCTCGGAACGTTCGGATTCCTCGACCCGGCCGTCGCGCACCTCGACACCTTGCGAGACGCCACGCACGGCGACCGCATCGGCCGCATCCGCGCCGGCGCGCCTGGCAGCCTCCACCAGCCGCTGCGCGAGATCGGAGAGCGCAGACTGGTCGAACAGGTCGCGGCTGGCTGTGGACGAATCCTTGGGCGAAAGCGTCGAGCTTGGTGAAGGGTTCACAAACGAAATCCTGTTGGGGCGGGCTGCGGGACCGGAACCCACAGATGTGCCCTGATCGCGCGGACTTCAAGCATTTTCAGCCCACCAAAAGCTCAGATTCGCACCTTGCGCGCAACGTCTCGTCAATCATGCGCGCCAAGGTCTTGTCAATCATGCGCGGCGGTGAGGTTGGATTAACCAGCCTTTTTAAGCGGTTTCGGAAAGGCGCGCGCTAAGGTCCTCACATCGACCGGGAACATAATCCCGGCGGGGAGAACGAAAGCCGTGAGGCGTCAAACAGCAACAAGCGGGATCGCTCCCGCCGGGTCGAGCCGCTCCCTGCGGCTCGACCCCCTTTCCCTTCCGGTCCGCTTCGATGCGCATGATCCGCGCGCCGACGGATATGTCCGGCAGATCGAACTTCATCGCGAACGTGTCGTGCTGCACCGTGCCGTCCGCGGCATGCGGATGGCGATCAACGTCCGCGTCAGCGACTTCACCGGCGTCGCGCTGCGCGGCAACGACGAGGCCCAGACCCTCGTCCTCGTGCATCGCGATCCCTCGCTCTCCATTCCGCTGCTGGTCAGCGCCGATGGTGACGAACTCGTTGAAGCCTGGGCGATCTGGAGCGAGCTGTTCGCGCTTCCGCAGCTCGACGAAGGCGCACGCAAACCCGCGCCGCGCCGTCGCCGCGCCAACGCGATCCGCGACCGCCGTCCAAAATTTCTGATGCGTCGCCGCACCGGTGTCGCACGGGAGTTGTCGGTGCATCGCGATGAGCACGAGATCATCGCCCGGACTTAAGCCGCCCGTATCACCGCGTCGGCCAGCAAACCCGCAAACAGCAGAAATCCCGCATCTCGGTTCGAATAGAACAGGCGCTTGCAGAGATCGCCGTCGCTGATATTCAGCCGCGCGATCTGCGAGGCCAGATGCACGGCGAAGGCCCCAAGTCCGAGCCAGGCCGGCCAGCGCGCATCGCCCGACGCCAGCGCCACGCCGATCAGCAGCACCGCCAGGCCGTAGAACAGGATCAGCGCCTGGTGCGTATGCGTGCCGAACAGGCGCGCGGTGGACTTGATGCCGATCAGCGCATCGTCCTCGGCGTCCTGATGCGCGTAGATCGTGTCGTAACCGATCACCCAGGAAATCGCGCCGGCATAGAGCACGAGCGCGGTGACGTCGATCCGTCCGAAGGTGACGGCAAATCCCATCAGGGCGCCCCAGGAGAACGCGAGCCCGAGCACGATCTGCGGCCACCAGGTGATGCGCTTCATGAACGGGTAGATCGCGACGATCAGCAGCGAGGCAATGCCGGTCAGGATCGCAAAGCGGTTGAACTGCAGCAACACCACGAGCCCGATCAGCGCTTGCGCGACCATGAAGGCCAGCGCCTGCTTCGCGCTCACCTGGCCCGACGGCAGCGGCCGCGAGCGGGTGCGCTCGACCTTGTCGTCGAGGTCACGGTCGGTGATGTCGTTCCAGGTACAGCCTGCCCCTCGCATCACGAAGGCGCCGATGAAGAAAAGGATGATGGTGAGCGGCAGGCCGCGGACGTCATGCGCCATTCCGGCGGCGAGCGCCGCCGACCACCAGCACGGCATCAACAGAAGCCAGGAGCCGATCGGACGATCGAAGCGGGACAAGCGCAGATAAGGTCGCGCCCATTGCGGTGCGCGCGTATCAACCCAGTTGCCGGTAGAATCGGCAACGCGGGCGGATGTGCTAGTGCCCAGTTTTCGAAGTTCGTATTCCATCGCGGCGTATTCCGGTACGAACTTCGAAAACTACAAGGGCACTAGCAAGAAATTATAATTCACGTGCCGCTTATCGATTTGAAGTTCCTAAGAGGATCTCGCGGCAGGCACCGTAGGAACTTCAAATCGGCGGCACGTGTATCATCGGGTCAGGACGTTGCCGTTGAGTGTATCGAAGGTGCTGCCGCCCTTCTTGCCCGCATTGGCCTCGGGCGCCGAGCCCGAACCCAGCACTTCGCTCAGCGACGGACCGGCCGGACCGCGCGGCTGGTTCTGCATCTGCTGCGCAACATTGCAGACCTTCGCCGCCATGGTTTCGGTGTTCTTGTGGCCGTCCTTCATCTGCGCGCCGACCTGCGCCGGAATCCCGCACTTCGAGGCGTTGGCCTCGATGAACTTGATCATCTTGGTCTCAGCGTGGCTGAAATTGCGGATCAGCTTGCAGGCCTCGTCGGGCGGGGCGTGACGGTCGCTCGCGGCCTTGATCAGCTTGCCGCGCTTTTCGGCATCCTCGCGCAGAGGCATGAAGGCCTTCATGCAGTCCTCGCTGGGACCGGCTTGCGTCGGCGGGGCCGCGCTGAAGGCGCCGGCGCCACCGACCGGTGCGGCGCCGTTCACGGGAAAGGACGATTGCGGCGCGCCGCCGACAGAGGCGACGGGCGCCGAGCCATTCACGGGCGGGAAGGCGGAACTCGTTTGGGCCTGGCTCGGCAGCGGCGCGGGGAAACCCTGCGCATAGGCACCAACGGCGCCCATCGTGACCATGGCGGCAGTGATCGGAACCATCAAATGACGGATCATCAAGGCAGTCTCTCCGGCAGGAGCTTGCGGGGTTCGGCGTCTTCCCAATAGAAGCGCAACCAGCGTGCTCGCGATTTTACGATTCCCGCCGGCCCTTAACAACCCGTTGAATAGGGCGAGAGCGCGGCGCGCCGACGCACCGTTTTGGCAAAATTTACCCCGAAAGTACTGCTTTCGGTTAAGAACGGCGGCAAATCGGACCTTTGACAATGCCTTCCTACGATTTCCGCGGCCCCCGCCTGTTCGTTGATGCCCCCCTGGCCCAGGACGGCAGGGTCGAGCTCGACCGCGACCAGAGCAATTATCTCGGCAATGTACTGCGGCTTACCGCCGGGGCCGAGGTTTTGGCGTTCAACGGCCGCGACGGCGAATGGCAGGCCGCCATTGAAGGCCGCAAGCGGCCGGACGGCCTCGTCATCCTCCAGCAGACCCGGCCGCAGGACCGGCTGCCCGACCTCGCCTACGTCTTCGCCCCGCTCAAGCATGCCCGGCTCGACTACATGGTGCAGAAGGCCATCGAGATGGGCGCCGCCAGCCTTCAGCCGGTGCTGACCCGGTTTACCCAGGCTTCCCGCGTCAATACCGAGCGGATGCGCGCCAATGTCGTCGAGGCGGCCGAGCAATGCGGCATTCTCAGCATCGCCACCGTTGCCGAACCGATGCCGCTGGAGCGCTTCCTCAGCCAGCGCGCCGTCGGCAGGCTGCTGATCTTCTGCGACGAGGCGGCGGAGCTCGAAAACCCCGTTCGAAGCCTGCAAGGCGCAGGCACGGCGGAGGGCATCGACGTGCTGATCGGCCCCGAAGGCGGCTTTGCCGAGGAAGAGCGGGCGCTGCTGCTGCGGCAGCCGAAAATCCTGCGGCTGGCGCTGGGACCCCGGATTATGCGGGCCGACACGGCCGCGGTGGCCGCGCTGGCGCTGGTGCAGGCGGTGCTGGGCGACTGGGGTGGTGAACGCGGCTAAGGCAATATTTGGTTGGCCTTCAGCTGCCGATCATCCGAGCAGCCCAAGGCCACCGAACCAGGTAGAGGGCGACCGCACCTTGCTATTCGCCTCGTAGCGATCGGTTCAGAGTCTCGGAAGGCAACTCTCCGAAAGCCTCTCTGTAGCTGGCTGCGAACTCGCTGAGATGCCAGAAACCATGCGCAAGCGCACAGGACTTCACACTCCGGCCTACTCGACCGGTGCGCAGTTGCTTGCGCACCGACCAGAGGCGTAAGACTCGGCTATAGCGATGTGGGCTCATGCCGCAGATGGCCCGTGTCGCACTCTGGAGAGTCCGGACCGACACGCCCGCCTGTTCCGCCAGTTCGGTCGTCTTGTGCCAGATCATCAGATCGCGCCGGATCAGTTTCTCCATATCGGCTACGATCCGCCGATAATGCTCGGTGGTGGATGACACAGGTCCGCTTGCGACGCTGGACCAGATCGCCGCATCCATCGTGCTGAGCAGTGACTGTTCGACAATCGTTTGCGAAGCCGGCTCGTTCAGGAAGTCTGGGTCATTTGCTGCGGTTTCAAGCGATATCGAGATCAGACGGCGCAGCGAGGCAAGCACGTCCGGCGCCGGATTCAGCAAATGGCATCCATCGCCTAATTCAGGCAATGGCTCACGCCCGGATGGGCTGAAGTAGACGACAGCCAGCAGACGCCCCTCCGGCTCATGCACCAGGCAATCTGAACCTCCTTTTAGAATGATGACAGAGCCGCCGATCGCATGCCCGTTGATGCGGGCAGAGGTCACGTGATCCATCGGGACCACCACTGCGGCAGCATTGGTGAGCTGATAGCCGCGAATGATGCGGGGGAAGGTTTTCAACAGCGACAGGGTCAGGGTCGGCAAGGTGAGCCGGGCACGCATGATCGCGGTCGCCCCGGCCGACAACGGCATGCTCGATGCGCCGGCGTATTTCTCGGTCTCGCCGAAATGATCAATGTCATACGATTTGAGCTCGAGCGCCGAGGACGGCTTGAGATCCTGGAACGACATCAAGCGATCCGCCGCACTCTTTTGCATTCCCTCGCGAGCAGGGACTAGACGGCTTTGATCCATGTTCTGCTGCTTACCTAGGCTTCTTCTTGGAAACGGCGACTTAGGGCCACGCAAATCATTCGGCTCGTTGACGCCGGCGCGCCGCAGGTCGCGCGGCATTGAGAGTGGCATGAACGATCAGAAGGTCGAGCGGATCGAATTCGTCGTAGTGCCGGAACGTCTTGCAGATCGAAATCAGCGGCCAGCGCGTGTCACGAGACCGAACGGATAACATCTGTTGCGTTGCGTATGAATCGGAAACCAACTTTCGCATTGTAAACGAAGGTTCCGCGAACGGATCGTCCCCCTACCCAAATTGAGTATGCGACCTGTGGAGCGTTCTCAAACGGGCCGAGCAGCTCGCGGATGAGTTGCGGAGGAGGCGGCCGAGCTTTCCGCCCCAGGCGACCCATGGAAGCGCCCCGGAGACGTCCCTGCCCCGAAATGAATGAGGGTGAGGCCTCCCTGTCCATCTGGGTCGATGCAGCGGGATAATAAGGTATTATATTACCTGAGTTGGCGCGAGACCTAATTTAAGCTTCGCCTCCTGTGATGACTGCGCGTCGCTCCGACACTGTTAAGCGATTGATCCTTTGGAGGTCGAAACCGCTTTCGGGCCATGCTAAGGCCTGCGGCAATTCGCTTCCCTTGCTTGCCCTGCCCGGTTCCACCGGGATGATGGACCCCGAGATGACTCCGACTGCCACCTCAAATGCTGCCGGCTCCGCCGCCTGGGCGGACACGCTGCTGCTGTCGTTCGCGCAGGCCGGCTATGTCAGGGCCGAGCCTGCCATCCTGCAGCCGGCCGAACCGTTCCTTGATCTCTCCGGCGAGGACATCCGCAAGAGCCTGTACCTGACCACGGACCTCTCCGGCGAGGAGCTCTGCCTGCGCCCGGATCTGACCATTCCGGTGGCCCGCGATTACCTCAGCTCTGGCCGTGCCGGGCAGCCGGCCGGGTTCAGTTATCTCGGTCCGGTGTTCCGCTACCGCAACGGCCAGAGCAGCGAATTCCTGCAGGCCGGCATCGAATCGTTCGGCCGCCAGGACCGCGCCGCGGCCGATGCCGAGATGCTGGCACTGGCGCTGGAGGCGACCGCCGCCTTCGGGGTCCGCGACGTCGAGATCCGCACCGGCGACGTGGCGCTGTTCAACGCGCTGCTCGACGCGCTCGACCTCTATCCAGTCTGGCGCCGCCGCCTGGTCAAGGATTTCAACCGCAAGATCAGCCTAGAGCAGGATCTGGAGCGGCTGGCAGCCGCGACCACCGCGACCCGCAGCGAATATGAGGGCGTGCTTGCGGCGCTCGCCGGCTCCGACCGCAAGGCGGCGCTCGCTTTCGTTACCGATCTGATGTCGATCGCCGGCACCACCAATGTCGGCGGCCGCACCACCGCCGAGATTGCCGACCGCTTCCTCGAGCAGTCGACGCTGAAGGGCGGCGCGCTGCCGCGCGAGGCCATCGCCGTGCTCAAGCGTTTCCTGTCGATATCGGGTAACCCCGATGACGCCGTCGCCGAGCTGCGCGCGCTCACCAATGACGCGAAGCTCGACCTCAGTGCTGCGGTCGACCAGTTCGAAAGCCGGGTCGGCTTCATGGCGGCGCGCGGCATCGATGTGAAGGCGACGCGCTTTTCGACCGCGTTCGGACGCGGGCTCGACTACTACACCGGCTTCGAATTCGAGCTGCATCATCGCGGCAACGGCGCCGAGCCGCTGGTTGCCGGCGGCCGCTATGACGGGCTGATGACCCAGCTTGGATCGGCCGAGCCGATTCCCGCGGTCGGTTTTTCGGTCTGGGTGGATGCGCTGACCCGGATCGGCCGCAAGGTGGGAGCTTAAGTCATGAGCGCGCCATTCGTTCTGGCCGTTCCCTCCAAGGGCCGCCTGCAGGAAAACACCGAGGCCTTCTTCGCCCGCGCCGGGCTCAAGCTGGCGAAGGCGGGCGGCGCCCGCGACTATCGCGGCACGCTCGCGGGCCTCGACAATGTCGAGGTCGCCTATCTCTCGGCGAGCGAGATCGCCTCGCAACTGTCCCGCGGCTCGGCGCATCTCGGCGTCACCGGCGAGGATCTGGTGCGCGAGACCATCGCGGACGCCGACAAGCGCGTCTCCCTGATCGAAGGCCTCGGCTTCGGCTATGCCGACGTCGTCGTCGCGGTGCCGCAGGCGTGGATCGACGTCCGCACCATGGCCGACCTCGACGATGTCACCACCGGCTTCCGCGAGCAGCATCACATGCGGATGCGGGTCGCGACCAAGTTCATCAATCTCACCCGCGCCTTCTTCCAGAGCCAGGGCATCACCGATTACCGCATCGTCGAAAGCACGGGCGCGACCGAAGGCGCACCGGCCGCCGGCAGTGCAGAGTTGATCGTCGACATCACCACGACCGGCGCGACGCTCGCCGCCAACGGATTGCGGGTGCTCGACGACGGCGTGATCCTGCGCAGCCAGGCCAATCTGGTCGCCTCAAGGGACGCCGATTGGTCGCCGCAAGCGCGGGAGACCGCGCGAATCATCCTCGATCACATCGCGGCGCGGGCGCGGGCCAACAAATACCGGGAAGTCCGCACCCGCTTCCGCCAGTGCGACGCGGCCATGCTCACCGAGGCCCACGAGCGCTTCGGCGTCGAAGCCCCGTTCGGCGGGCCGACCTCGTCAGGCATGCTCACGCTGCACTGCCCGCCGGGCCAGCTCTATGCACTCGCGAGCTTCCTGCGCGGGCATGGCGCCGAGACCGTCTCGGTGGTTTCGCTGGATTACGTGTTCGACCGGGAGAACCCGCTGTTCGCCAGGCTCGAGGCGTTCCTGCGGCAGTGAGCCCAAAGCTTGTTGAGCAATTCCGTTCAGCGTAGCGACAGCAAACGGCAGCTACCATATGCTGTTGAGATGACCTTGCAAGAAAACCTGATCGCCTCTGGAACCTTGATCGATGACGCTGGGCTCTGACGTTTCCGGCATGACGACCACC
Organism: Bradyrhizobium sp. WSM471; assembly: GCF_000244915.1. Classification (NCBI taxonomy): domain Bacteria; kingdom Pseudomonadati; phylum Pseudomonadota; class Alphaproteobacteria; order Hyphomicrobiales; family Nitrobacteraceae; genus Bradyrhizobium; species Bradyrhizobium sp. WSM471. The sequence continues at coordinate 7,050,943 of NZ_CM001442.1, forward strand.
GCGGCAAGCGCCGCCGCGAAGGGACTGTCGATTGTCGTCCCGCTCTACAACGAAGCGGCCGGTCTCGCCGCCTTGCACCAGCGCATCTGCGATCTCGCAAAGACCTTGCGGCAGCGCTATCGCTTGGCTTGCGAGATCGTCTATGTCGACGACGGCAGTGCGGACGCGACGCTGTCGATCGCCCGCTCACTGCCGGCCGACGCGGTCGACGTCCAGGTGGTGTCGCTGTCGCGTAATTTCGGCAAGGAGGCCGCGCTGATGGCCGGCCTCGACCATGCCAAGCTCGGCGCGGTGCTATTCATGGACGGCGACGGCCAGCATCCGCCGTCGCTGGTCGAGCGACTGGTGCGGCACTGGATCGAGGACGGCTACGACGTCGTCTATACTGCCAAGGCGCATCGCGACAACGAACCGTTCCTGCGGCGGCTTGCCGGCCGCGGCTTCTATGCGCTGATCAATTGGGGCGCACGCCAGAAGATTCCCGAAGACGCCGGCGACTTCCGCCTGCTGTCGCCGCGCGCGGTCGCAGCGCTGAGGCAGTTGCCGGAGCGCAACCGCTTCTTCAAGGGCCTCGCGAGCTGGATCGGCTTCCGCCAGATCCGCGTCGATTACGAGCCCGCGCCGCGCACCCATGGCGTGACGACCTTCAGCGCCGCGCGTCTGCTTGGTCTTTCGATCGAAGGCGTCACCTCGTTCTCGGTGGCCCCGCTGCGCTTCGCCAGCCTGCTCGGCGTGATCCTCGCAGGCGGAGCGTTCCTGTTCGGTCTGTCGATCCTGTGGGAGGTCTTGACCACCGGCAAGCAGGTGCCCGGCTATCCCTCACTCGTGATCGGCCTGATGACGATCGGCGGCGTGCAGCTCATCATGATCGGCATCGTCGGCGAATATATCGGCAAGATCCTGTCCGAGCTGAAGGCGCGGCCGATCTACTTCGTCGCCGAGCACAGTGAAAAGCATTTCGAGACCGACAAGGCCCAGGATGCTTCAAGCCAGGACGCTTCAAGCCAGGACGCTTCAAGCCTGGACGCCTCGAAGAGGACGGCGGCCGAATGAGCGCGGCCGCGCCGCCGCGGCGGATCTGGCTCTGCGCCGACGATTACGGCATCAGCCCGGGCGTCAATCGCGCCATCCGCGACCTGATCGAACGCGGCCGTCTCAACGCCACCTCGGTGATGATGGTGGGACCTGCGGTCGAGCGCAGCGAGATCGAGGCGCTCCAGACGGCGGCGCAAGCGAGCCCGCGCTGCGCGATCGGATTGCACGTGACGTTGTCGGCACCGTTCCGGCCGCTCACCATGCATTTCCGCCCGCTCGACGGCGACATGTTTCTCCCGTTTTCGAAGCTGCTGCGCGCGGGTCTTGCGCGAAGGCTCGACCGCGAGTTCTTTCGCAACGAGGTCAAGGCGCAGCTGGCAGCCTTCGCGAAAGCGTTCGGACGCGCGCCTGACTTCGTCGACGGTCATCAGCATGTGCAGCTCTACCCGCAGGTGCGCGACGGCTTTGTCGACGCAGTCGCCGAAGTCGCGCCAAAAGCCTGGGTGCGCCAGGGCGGCCGCGACCTGCCGCTGATGCAGCGGCTGGCCTCACCGAAAGCCATGGTGCTCGATATCCTCAGCGCGCAATTCCGCCGACGCGCCGGCAGCGCGGGCCTCCGCTTCAATCCCGGTTTCGCCGGCGCCTATGATTTCACGCAGGCGGCCGATTTCGGCGCGCTGATGCGGCAATTCCTCGAAGGCCTGCCGGATGGCGGCCTCATCATGTGCCATCCCGGCTTCGTCGACGACATCCTCACCGGGCTCGACCCGATGACGGATGTCCGCGAACGCGAGCACGCCTATCTCGCCGGCGATGCCTTCGCGCGCCTGCTGACGGACAACGGCGTCACGCTGGGATGAAACCGGCGAAGTTTGCGAGAACGCCGCCGGCGAGGCAGCTTGTCGCATACCGAAATTTAATCCAGCCGGCACTGTTGGGGCCACAATGGAACCCTACATCTGCCTCGCGCTTGTTTTGCGCGAGGGAGACTGACCATGACGCCGCAGGAACGCCAACTCGTCGACGAGCTTTTCGACCGGCTTTCGAAACTGGAAAATGCACCGCGCGATCCCGACGCGATCGCCGCGATCTCCGACGGCCTGCGCAAGGCGCCCGGCGCGATCTATGCGCTGGTGCAGACCGTGCTGTTGCAGGACGAGGCGCTGAAGCGTGCTCACAATCGCATCCAGGAGCTGGAGGCGGCGCAGGCGCCCGAGCAGGCGCAGTCCGGCGGTTTCCTGGACACCATGCGCGACACGCTGTTCGGCGGGGCCCCGTCGCGCGGCTCGGTTCCGAACGTGCCGCCGCGTGATTCGCGGCCGGTGTGGAACAGCGGCCAGGCGATGCAGCAGACCCAGCCCGGTTACGGCCAGCCGCCTTATGGGCAGGCATACGGTCAGGGCCCAGGCCAGGGCTATGGCGCGCCGCCGCCGGTCGGCGGTGGAGGCGGCTCGTTCCTCGGCACGGCGGCGGCAGCCGCGGCCGGCGTCGTCGGCGGCTCGCTGCTGCTCTCCAGCATTCGCGGCATGATGGGCGGATCGCATCAGCAGGCCTTCGGCGACACCAATGCTCTGGGCGATCGCAGCGCTGGTGGAGGTCCCTGGAGCGGCAGCGATCAGTCCGGCGGCTCGCTCGCGCGCGATGCCGGCCTCGACGACATCGGCTCGAACCGCGACCGTGGTGATGCGTCCCGGCAGGGCTTCGCCGACCACGCTTCGAACGACGACCAGAATTACAGCGATCAGAACGACAATGGCGACTTCGCCGACGACAGCGACTTCGGCGGCGGAGATGATGGCGGCAGCGATTACGCCTGACGCTTCTTATTCTTGCTCCAAAGCGAAACGGCCGCCCATCGAGCGGCCGTCTTGTTTCAAAGGGTAATTGAGGTCAGCCGCCCCAGTGCTGGCTTTGGTAAGGATCGCTGTATCCGCCCGATGACGAGTACGGGGCCGCGTAGGGAACATAGGCAAAGCCCGCAGCCGCACGCGGCGTGACATGGGGGGCGAAACTTTGTGTGGCAGGCGCGACATGCCGCTTATGATTTGCCGTCCCGGCACTGGCCGAGGCGGTCAGGGCGACAAGGATACCCAACGCCAAGATCGTACGCATCGCAATTGCTCCTATTGATTTGCCATGCGTAGCTAGGCTTCGGCCCTTGCCGCACCAGTCCGCCATCCCTTCACGATCGTTCACTTCCCCGGCATCAAAGCATGCCGTCAGGTCTCACATCACCACGACCTTGGTGCCGACATTGACGCGGCCGTAGAGGTCGATGACGTCCTCGTTGCGCATGCGGATGCAGCCTGAGGAGACGTTGGTGCCGATGGTCCAGGGCTCGTTGGAGCCGTGGATGCGGTAGAGCGTGGAGCCCAGATACATCGCGCGCGCGCCAAGCGGATTTTCCGGGCCGCCTTCCATGTGCCTCGGCAGGTCAGGACGGCGCGCGATCATTTCCGCCGGCGGGGTCCACGCCGGCCATTCGCGCTTCGCCGTGATCGACTTCACGCCGGACCAGGTGAAGCCGGGGCGGCCGACGCCGATGCCGTAGCGCATCGCGCGGCCATTGCCCTCGACGAGGTAGAGGAATTTGTTCGGCGTATCGACCACGATCGTGCCGGCGCTTTCGTTGCCGCTATAGTCAACGAGTTGTTTCTCGAATCTCGGGTCAAACTGACGCTGCCGCGGATCCACCGCCTCCTGCTGGAGATCTGCGCCCTGCATCTGCGGCTCGCCCATCGGCGGCAGGCGACGCTGGTCGTAATAACCTGGCTGCTGCTGATACACCGGCTGCTGCGGAGCGTAGGCCGGACCGCGACCGGGCCCGTCGCCGAAGATGAACTCGATGAAGCCGCCGCCCATATTCGAATTGGAGGCGACGCGCACCGGCGCAGGCGGCACCTGCGGCTGGTAGAGCACCGCGGGCGGATCGTTCGGCACGCTATTGTCGAAGGCGCTGGCGCTGTTGGCGCCGGCAATGAAGGTGCAAGCGCTGCCAAGCAGCGCAACAGACATTTTCTTGAACATCGACGTACTCTGTACTGTTTCGTCTAGATCACATGCGTCGTGGCGAGGTGATGGCTGATCCGCACCCGCGACGTGGTCAATAAAGAGCAAAAGCCGTTTTGTTTGGTAAACGGAAACGCCGTTTCGATTCACCACGTCGTCGGCAGCGGTGCAATTTGGCGATCAGCGTTTATTTTCGATGAACGCCGCGCACGCATGGTTAATCGCTCGTTTGCAAGCTGTCGCGCACAACCGGGACGATAGTTCCGGCTGTGAACTTCGTGTTAAATCGCTTCTGCCTACAAAGACGCGTGAGTGAGGTGGGGGGAGTTCTTGATGGCTATTCACCGCAAACGTTTTCGTGTCGAGGAGGCTATTGTCGGCGAGATGCCCAGCCCCGAAATGATTGAGGAGGCTGCGCCGATGCATAGCGAGATCATGGCCGAGTTGCGTGCGATCCGTGCACAGATGGCGAAGGGCACCGCGCCCTTGTCCGGCAGCGCCGCCATGGCGGCGATCGACGCCTCCACGGCCCACGAGCTCTCCGAAGCCCGCACCATGCTCGATACCTACCGGGCGCAGATCGAGCAGTGCGAGAAGCTGAAGGTCGAGCTCGACCTCATCCACGACGCCATCGACCGTACCAAGCGCGAGATCGCGACACTGCATGGCAAGAGCTTCGACGGCGGCGAAATGGCCAAGGTCAATGGCGAGCTCGGCGCGGTCGTCGGCGGCACCGAACAGGCAACCCAGCAGATCCTCGAAGCCGCCGAGTCGATCGACCAGGCGGCCAGCGCGATGGCCAAGGTGCAATCGGCCGATCAGCAGAAGCGGCTCGCCGACGATATCCAGGAACGCGTCATCTCGATCTTCGAAGCCTGCAACTTCCAGGACCTGACCGGCCAGCGCATCAGCAAGGTCATGAGCACGATGAAGTTCATCGAGCAGCACATCAATTCCATGATGGAGATCTGGGGCGGCGTCGACGCGATCAAGTCCCACGTCGTGCCGCAGGTCGACACCCGCAGCGATGACGACAAGCTTCTCAACGGCCCGAAGCTCGCCGGCGACGTCGGCCACGCCTCGCAGGACGACATCGACGCGCTGTTCGACTGAGCGGACGCGACACTACGGAAAAACAAAACGCCGGCGAGAGCCGGCGTTTTTTTCGTCATTGCGAGCGAAGCGAAGCAATCCAGACTGTATCCGCGGAGGCAGCCTGGATTGCTTCGTCGCTTCGCTTCTCGCAATGACGAGTGGCTAGGCCGGCGCCGCGATCACGCCCTCGGCGCGCAGCGGACGTAGACCATGTTGCCGTAGCGGGTGGCGGCGTCCTTGTCGATGAAGCGGGTGATGAGGACGCGGCCGTCGAAGGAGACGATCTCGCGGTCCTGCTCGCCGGGCGTCGGACCCGCCGGTCCGATATAGTTCTTTCCGCTGGGCGAACCCTTCAGCCGCAGCTCCTGCGGTGTTGCCTGGTCCGCCAGATGCATGATCACGCCGCCGGAGGAGCCGGCGGTGATCACATAAGGATTTTTGCATTGGGCCCGGGCGGCAGCCTCGGTGCGGGCGCGGTCGGCCGGGTTCTGGAACGAGGCGAGGCCCCAGCGCCCGACGATCTCGTCGGCGCGGATCGACGCGGGCATTTCCGGACCGGTGCCGGGCTCGGCCTCGGGGGGCGGTGAGGACGAAGAAAAGGACGGCAGGCTCATGCCGCCGCCGCAGGCGCCAAGCAGCAGCGCCAGGCAAGAAGCCGCCGCCAGATTGGCGACCGTGCGCGCGTGAGCTGAACTGATCATGGCATTCCCCCGGACAAAACCATGGCCGCACCCCTGACGCAGCCAAGCGCAAAACCGCTGCCGGAGCAATGACGTCCTTTAATACGCCGGCGCCCCGAACAAGTTTCCAATGTCACCATCCTATATCCGTCTCACCAATCGCTTAACCACCTTTGCTTGACAGGATCGCGGCCAAGCCATATTCCCGGACGCACCATTAGCACTCTGAAAGATGGATTGCTAACGCGCGCCGATCGATCCTCGGGAAGGGTGGACGGAAGCGCCGCCCGCCCACTTTCACTCCTTCCGAAGCGAGCCTCCAAAGGGAAACCTCATGACTAAATCCAAATTTCGTCCGCTGCATGACCGTGTCGTGGTCAAACGTATCGACGCCGAGTCAAAGACCAAGGGCGGCATCATCATTCCGGACACGGCCAAGGAAAAGCCGTCCCAGGGCGAAGTCGTCGCCGTCGGCCCCGGTGGCCGCGACGAGGCCGGCAAGCTGATCCCGATCGACCTCAAGGTCGGCGACCGTGTGCTGTTTGGCAAGTGGTCGGGCACCGAGGTCAAGATCGACAACGATGAGCTCCTGATCATGAAGGAGTCGGACATTATGGGCGTGATGGCCTAAAGCCAGACGCCTGAACGGCCGCTGAATGCATGCCCGGGTCACTCGATCCGGGCATGCATCATTCCGCCGGGTTCGATCGCGGACTCCGGAATGAGGCGACCCAATAAGCAAGACACATCACGAAAAAGAAGAGGAATTGCAGACCATGGCTGCCAAAGACGTCAAGTTTTCCGGAGACGCGCGCGATCGCATGCTGCGCGGCGTCGACATTCTCGCCAATGCCGTCAAGGTGACGCTCGGCCCGAAGGGCCGCAACGTGCTCATCGAGAAGTCGTTCGGCGCGCCCCGCATCACCAAGGACGGCGTCACCGTCGCCAAGGAGATCGAGCTCGAGGACAAGTTCGAGAACATGGGCGCCCAGATGGTGCGTGAGGTCGCTTCCAAGACCAACGATCTCGCCGGCGACGGCACCACCACCGCGACCGTGCTGGCCCAGTCCATCGTGCGCGAAGGCGCCAAGTCGGTTGCCGCCGGCATGAACCCGATGGACCTCAAGCGCGGCATCGACATCGCGGTTGCGGCCGTCGTCAAGGACATCGAGAAGCGCGCCAAGCCGGTCGCCGCCTCTTCCGAGGTCGCCCAGGTCGGCACCATCTCGGCCAACGGCGACGCCGCCATCGGCAAGATGATCGCGCAGGCGATGCAGAAGGTCGGCAACGAGGGCGTCATCACCGTCGAGGAGAACAAGTCGCTCGACACCGAGGTGGACATCGTCGAGGGCATGAAGTTCGACCGCGGCTATCTGTCACCCTATTTCGTCACCAACCCCGAGAAGATGACCGCCGAGCTCGAGGACGCCTACATCCTCCTGCACGAGAAGAAGCTGTCCGGCCTGCAGGCCATGCTGCCGGTGCTGGAAGCCGTGGTGCAGTCGGGCAAGCCGCTCGTCATCATCGCCGAGGACGTCGAGGGCGAGGCGCTGGCCACCCTGGTCGTCAACCGCCTCCGCGGCGGCCTGAAGGTCGCCGCCGTCAAGGCGCCGGGCTTCGGGGACCGCCGCAAGGCCATGCTCGAGGACCTCGCGATCCTCACCGGCGGCCAGCTGATCTCCGAAGACCTCGGCATGAAGCTCGAGAACGTCACGGTGAAGATGCTTGGGCGCGCGGGCAAGGTGGTGATCGACAAGGAGAACACCACGATCGTCAAGGGCGCCGGCAAGAAGCCGGAGATCGAGGCCCGCGTCGGCCAGATCAAGGCCCAGATCGAGGAAACCACCTCGGATTACGACCGTGAGAAGCTCCAGGAGCGCCTCGCCAAGCTCGCAGGCGGCGTCGCGGTGATCCGCGTCGGCGGCGCCACCGAGATCGAGGTCAAGGAGAAGAAGGACCGCGTCGAGGACGCGCTGAACGCTACCCGCGCCGCGGTGCAGGAAGGCATCGTCCCCGGCGGCGGCGTCGCGCTGCTCCGCGCCAAGAAGGCGGTTGGCCGTCTGACCAACGCCAATGCCGACGTCCAGGCCGGCATCAACATCGTGCTGAAGGCGCTGGAAGCCCCGATCCGCCAGATCTCCGAGAACGCGGGCGTGGAAGGCTCGATCGTCGTCGGCAAGATCCTGGAGAACAAGTCCGAGACCTTCGGCTTCGACGCCCAGACCGAGGAGTATGTCGACATGGTCGAGAAGGGCATCATCGACCCTGCCAAGGTGGTGCGCACCGCGCTCCAGGACGCCGCCTCGATCGCCGGCCTGCTGGTGACCACCGAGGCCATGGTCGCGGAGTCGCCGAAGAAGGAAGCCGCCTCCGGCATGCCGGCCGGTGGCGGTATGGGCGGCTTCTAAGGCCGTCCTCGCCTGACAGTGTTGCGAAGGCCGCCTCCGGGCGGCCTTCTTTTTGCCGATCATGGCCCGTGCTTTCCAATTCAACCGGCGGCCAAAACCCACTACGGTGACGCCCGATTCGAATTGTTTGGGCCTGATCTGATCGGAAAACCGCTTCACATTTTTCCGGATCATGCCCCATTGCCTCGGGGATTTCATCGATGCGCGCGCTTCTGTTTTGCTCCACGGCCGTTCTGGCGGCTCTGCTTGCAGTTTCGCCTGAGGTCGCATCCGCCCAGATGAAGCTGGCGCCGAAGGCCACGGCGCCCGGCGGCGTCGAGACGCGCTATTTCACCTCGATCGACGGGCTGATGGACGGCAATGCCGATGTGATCCTGAAGGAGACACGCCAGGGCAAGACCGTCACCGCAGCCGTGCTCGACGTCTGTTATCCCGTCGCGAAGAATTCCGACCGCAAGGACCGCTTCGTCGTCAATCTCCAAGTCGCGGGCCAGAACCTGACGGGTACGACGCAGAGCCTCGGCGCGAAGGCGCCGGTCACCGTCAAGCTGCTGCGCAAACAGGCCGGAGACACGTTCGAATTCCGCGGCCAGATCAGCATTGGCCAGGCCGTGACCGAGGTCACCTCGCCCGACAATTCCGATCTCAGCGAGAAGGAATTCCTCGACAACCAGACTTCCGACGACGGCATCACGCCGCAGCCGAAGGATTTCACCGACGTCTCGCCGGAAGCGATCGCGGTCAAGGTCAAGCTGGATGCAGCAACCGAGTTCCTCAAGAGCCTGAAGGGCCAGGATGTCGAGGTGACGCTGGCGAGCCTCACCGTCGGCTGCGACGCGCTGCGCGCGGGCGAGCAGACCATCAACATGTCGGTCGATCCGGAGCGCGCCGGCGCGCTGCTGGCAAAATTCAAGGCGACGCCCGGCGTCACCGCCGCGGGCTGGACCGCGGGCATGACCGAGATGGACCGCACCATCCGCATTGCCGCCGCCGACTGGAGCGACGGCGACAAGATCAACCGCGACAAGCTCGCGGCCGCGGTAGCTGGCGTGCTGAGCAGGACGCTCGCTGCAAAGCCGGTCTCGCAGAGCTTCAACCCGGCGACCGGCAAGCTCAAGCTGGTGTTCAAGCGGCCGAACCAGGACTTTCCCGCGCTCGAGCTCACCGACACGATCGAGGTCGCGGGCCTCGTCTCGCCCGACAAGCCCGGCACGACCGACAAGCTCATGCTCTGGGTCGGGAGTCCCGCGACCACGACCACCGACGAGAGCAACGGCGCCAAGCTCAATCTCTCGGACGAAGCGACCGCCGACGAGGAAGGCGATCAGCCCGACGACAACGGTTCGGTCGACGCGCTGGCCAAGGAGCTGAAAGGCCAGCGCTGGGACGCCGACAAGTCGGTGTGGAAGTAGACCCTCGTGCCCCGGACGCAGCGCAGCACGTCAGTGATGCGCTGCTGAGCCGGGGCCCAGATGCCGCGCACGAGATCGACGACAGATACCTGGGTCCCGGCTCTGCGCAGCAGCGTGCACGCTGCAGCGCGTCCGGGACACGAGAGCGAGACCTAATTCCCGTTGACGCGGAAGCGCAGCGGCTTGGGGCCGACGAGCGTGAGCACGTCGCCCTGGCGCTTCCAGGTCTCGACGCTGCCCAGCGCTGCAACGAGATCGTCGTCGGCCTGGGCCCTTGCCGGTGGGCAGGATCGGTCCTGGATCTGGCCGGGGACGAAGATCACGGTGTTGCCGGCGACCGAGAACTGGCCCTTGCCGCCCTTGCACCAGAGCTCCAGCACGACCTCGCCATTGTCGCCGATCTCGATGTTCGGAATCCGCTTCGAGCCCGGCTGCGGCAGCGCCTCCAGCGTCATCTCGGTGCCGAACGGAAAACCGTCCTCCGCACGCGCGAGCGTGGACATCGCGAGCATTGCAACCGCCGCACACACCGTCTGCCTGAACGAAACCATGAGACCTCTCGACCGACCTGATTTGCGGCACCTTCTATAAGACGGCGGCGCCGTTGAGAAGGTTCGCCATGCGTCACGCAGAAATCCCCGCGAGCAGCAACTCGCGGGGATTTGCGTTGAAGCCGGGCGTGGCGTGCTACTTCAGCACCATCGCCGTGAACGGATAGACATAGGCCTGTAGCGTCACGAGCACGCCGACGAGGCAGGCCAGCACGATCGAGTGCCAGAACACGAAGCGCAGGATGGTGCCCTCGTGGCCGTACCAGTTGGTGGCCGTGGATGCGACCACGATCGATTGCGCGTCGATCATCTTGCCCATCACACCGCCGGACGAGTTCGCCGCGCCCATCAGGATCGGCGACAGGCCGAGTTGCTCGGAGGTGATCTTCTGCAGGTTTCCGAACAGCACGTTGGAGGCGGTGTCCGATCCCGTCAGCGCCACGCCCAACCAGCCGAGCAGCGTGCCGAAGAAGGGATACAGCACGCCGGTTGCAGCGAAGGCCAGGCCGAGCGTCGCGTCGACGCCGGAGAGCCGCGTCAGCGTGCCGATGGCAAGCATCGCCGAGATCGTGATCAGCGAAATCGCACACAGCCGGATGGTGCGCCCGTACTGGATCAAGAGCTTGCCGGGCCCGACGCCCATCAGGAAGCCGGAGATGATCGCGGCGATCAGCATGCCCGTGCCGGTGAACGAGAGATAGGTGAAGCCGAACACCGCGCTCTCTTTCGTCGGCCCTGGCGCAACCGGCGGCATCTTGTTGATCATCTGATGCAGCTCGGGAACGGGATAGCTCCAGGTGAAGATCGAGTTCGCCCAGGTCTTGAATCCACCATTGCCCCAGATCAGCATCACGATACAGACGATGATCCACGGCAGCAGCGCGCTGAACAGCTCGCTTTGCGTCAGCGGCGTCTTGTCCATCGGTTTTGCCGCGGCCATGGTGGCGGCCGATTCATCGCGGCCGCGCAGCGCCGGGGACAGCCAGAGCTGCCTGGGTTGCCAGACCTTCAGGAACAGGATCAGCGCCCCCATCGAGATCAGCGACGCACCGATGTCGACGATCCAGGGATTGACGTAGTTGGAGATCACGAATTGTGGGACCGCGAACGACACGCCGGTGACCAGGATGGCCGGCCACACGTCCTTCATGCCCCTCCAGCCCGCGAACGCCCACACCACCCAGAACGGCACGATCAGCGAGAAGAACGGCAATTGCCGGCCGACCATCGCGCCGAGGATGTAGGGATCAAGCCCGGTGACCGAGGCAAGGCCCTGGATCGGCGTACCCAGCGCGCCATAGGCGACCGGCGCGGTGTTGGCGATCAGCGACAGGCCGCTTGCTGCAAGCGGCGAGAAGCCGAGGCCGATCAGGACGGCGCCCGTGATCGCGACCGGCGTCCCGAAGCCCGAGGCGCCTTCGAAGAAGGCGCCGAACGAGAATGCGATCAGCAGCAATTGCAACCGCCGGTCCTCGGTGACGCCGCCGACCGCGCGCTTGAGCAATTCGAAGCGTCCGGTGGTCACCGTCACCTGGTAGAGGAAGATGACGTTGAGAACGATCCAGCCGATCGGGAAGAAGCCGGTGACGATGCCCAGCACCGAGGCGCGGATCGACATGTTCGCCGGCATGGTGAAGACGAAGATCGTGATCAAATTGGCCACGATCACGGCAATGACCGCCGCGATATGAGCCTGGACGCGGCCGCTCGCGATCAGGACCAGCAATGTGACGACAGGGACTGCCGCCGCGATCGTCGACAGCACAGGGCTGTGCAACGGGTCATAAACTTGATTCCACATGATCTTCCTCCCCACGCATGTGTGCTGCAGGCGGCCCGCGTGGACAGCCGATCCTGCTTGACGCTGAAGCGATAACCCCCGAGCTGGACGCGAATTCCTCGCGAATGCAGCGGTTCCCGTCCGCTCACAAGCTCGCGAAATCCCGGAGGCCCCCACCCCGCGCCGATGGGCCCATGCTAGGGTTGCAAGCTGCGACAAGCCAACGCAAATTGCAGGACTTGCGACTTTAGTCTAAGTGCGCCGATTTCCGCCATCGTCCCAGGTCTTTGGCCCGGGCAGTTGTGCACATCCCCTCAGGAGACAGAGCTCTGTGAAGAACATCAGCGCCACGCTCGCGATCGTCTGGCGAATCGCCGCCCCGTATTTCCGGTCGGAGGACAAATGGGCCGGCCGCGGCCTGCTCGCCGCTGTCATCGCAATGGAGCTGGCGCTGGTCGCGATCGACGTCCTGGTCAATCAATGGCAGAACCGGTTCTACAGCTCGCTGCAGGCAAGTGACTGGGATAGCTTCGTCAGGGAGATCTGGATCTTCATCGGCCTCGCCTCCGCCTTCATCGCGCTGGCGGTCTACAAGCTGTACCTGAACCAGTGGCTCCAGATCCGCTGGCGGCAATGGCTGACCCGGCACTATTTGGGCGAATGGCTGCAAGGCGCCACCCACTACCGCATGCAGCTCAAGGGCGATGCGGCCGACAACCCGGACCAGCGCATCACCGAGGACGTCAAGAATTTCGTCGAGCAGACCCTGACCATCGGGCTCGGCCTGCTCTCGTCGATCGTGACGCTGTTCTCCTTCGTGATCATCCTCTGGGGCCTTTCCAACGCCGCGCCGTTGCACCTGTTCGGCGCCGATCTCATGATCCCCGGCTACCTGTGCTGGGGCGCGCTGGTCTATGCGATCTTCGGCACCGCGCTGACGCACTGGATCGGTGCCCCGCTGGTCAATCTCAATTTCGAGCAGCAGCGCTATGAAGCCGACTTCCGCTTCAACCTCGTCCGCGTCCGCGAAAATTCCGAGCAGATCGCGCTGCTCAAGGGCGAAGGCGCCGAGCGCGGCCGCCTGCTGGACCGCTTCGGCTTCGTGATTGGCAATTGGTACGCCATCATGAGCCGTACCAAGCGCCTCACCGCGTTCACCGCGAGCTATCAGCAGGCCGCCGTGATCTTTCCCTACGTGCTGGTGGCGCCGGCCTTCTTCGCCAAGAAGATCCAGCTTGGCGACATGATGCAGACCGCCTCCGCCTTCTCGAGCGTACAGGGCGCATTGTCGTTCTTCGTCACGGCCTACCGGTCGCTGGCGGAATGGCGCTCGATCGTCGCCCGCCTCGACGGCTTCGAGATGTCGGTCGATGCGGCCGCGCACCTGCCGCCGCACGAGCCTGCGATTGCCCTCAAGGCCGCCGGCGGCAATCGCAATATCGCGCTCGAGCAGCTCTGCGTGAACCTGCCGAGCGGCACGCCGCTGGTCGCCGCCGACGCCTTCTCCGTCCAGACGCCGGAGCGCGTGCTGGTGACCGGACCATCGGGCTCCGGCAAGTCGACGCTGTTCCGGGCCATCGCCGGCATCTGGCCGTTCGGCACCGGCAGCATCTTCGTCCCGGAAAAGGCGAAGCTGATGATGCTGCCCCAGCGCCCCTATTTCCCGGTCGGCGTGCTGCGCGACGCGGTGGTCTACCCGGCCGCGCCGGGCGCGTTCGAAACCTCACGCGTCAGGGATGCGTTGATCGCGGTCGGGCTGCCCGACCTCGCCGAGCGGCTTGAGGAGGACGGTCATTGGAACCGGATGCTGTCGCTCGGCGAGCAGCAGCGCCTCGGGCTCGCCCGCGCGCTGCTGCACGCGCCGGACTATCTGTTCCTGGACGAGGCCACGGCCTCGCTGGACGAGCCGTCCGAGGCCCGCCTGTACCGGTTGCTGGCGGAGAAGCTGCCACAGGCCACCCTCGTCTCGATCGGCCACCGCTCGACGCTGGAAGCCTTCCATACCCGCAAGGTGACGATGGTGAAGCACGGCGCGATTCACGTCCTCGGTGACGCTGGCGTGCCGGTTGAGAAGGAGCCGAGCGCGGCACGTTGAGGCGGCTCGAATAGCCTGACGTTATGGCCCTTCGTTGCGGCCATCTTTCGAGACGTCCGCCTTTGGCAGGCTCTCAGGAGGAGGTCTGTCGTCGGGGTGAAATCTGTGAGCCCTCGTGGTGAGGAGCCCGCCGGGCGGGCTTCTCGAACCATGCAGGCCCGTGGCCTGGCCCCAAAGCCCCAAAGCCCCAAAAGCAAAAGGGCGGCAGGTTGCCCTGCCGCCCTCATCAAGTCGCTTCGGGAAGAAGCTTACTTCAGGTTGCTCATCGCCGTCAGGTCGAACGACAGCTTGGCAATGCCGGCCGCGCCGCACCAGTTGGAGCCGACGCCTGACGGATTGATCGCGGTCACGAAGGTGCCGGTCGAAGCGGTCAGGTTGCCGCGAGCCGCGTAGTCGCTGGTGAAGGCGTTGCAATCACCCTTGGAGAGATTGGTGTCGGAGTAGCGCAGGTCCAGCGTCGCCACCTTATAGGTGAAGCCGATGCCGAGATTCCAGGTGTTGTAGTCGGCATACTTGATGCCGTTCGGGAAAGCGACAGTGCCGTAGAAACTGTCGGAGGTGCCGAGCCATTGACGACCGAACTCACCCGAGACGTACATGCCGACGCCGCTGGGGCCGAAGACGGTGGACGGCGCGGTGTACTTGCCGGTGACCGAAGCGTAGTTGCCCCAGGCACCCGAGTTCAGATAGCTCGGGGTGTAGTATTCGGTGATGCCGAACGTCCAGTTGTCGTTCACCGTGTAGGTGGCCTTGCCGTAAACTTCGAAGAAGCTCAGGTCCTTCTTGATCACGTTGGTGTTCAGAAGGGCCTTCTCGGCGCAGCCAGCGCCCTGGAACACGCCGGCGTTGTCGATACCGGTGCCGCCGAAGTAGCAGGTGCCACCCGGATACAAGTAGCCCCAGACGCCGATGTCGAAGGCGAAGGCGCCGAAGGTCGGGCGGATACCGCCGTAGATGTCGATTTCGCCGGCAGCACGGTTCGGGAACGAGATGCTCTCACCGGCCACGCCAACGTAGAGCTGGAGGTCCTTGGTGAGGTTGTAGCGCGGCTCGAAATAGGCGGCGACCGACGGCTTGTGATTCGACTGGGTGATGCCGCGGAAGACGTAGTCGCTCATGATCGCGCCACCGAAGGCGACATCCCAGGGGTCAAAGGCGGGCGGCGGCGGCGCCTTCAGTGCCTTCACATGCATGTCTGCCGCGAAAGCCGAGCCCGTCACCATTGCCAGCGCCGTTGCCAACAAAGCCACTTTTTTCATTTCGATCCCCATCACCAGTTCTAAGACCCCAGCCGGATCCCGGAAGCCCCCCGGAACGCACGACCTGATTGCAAATTTCGTAACTGCGGCAATCTGGATGCAGTGGCGTAAACCGAGAAGCAAAAAACGCGGGCATCTGCCGACTTTTTGGGCGTTCTGACGATTCCACGGAAGGTTGTCAGCCTGTGTGTCTTCTCGAACACATTATTTGCATTCCAAAGTGCACTGGGAGGCCCGGGTTAGTACGGGTCCTGCGGTACCGTGCTGCCCCCACCACGAATCAGGCTGCTTTCGGACAAGACCATCCTCCGCCCGCCGGCGCGCCGATGCAAAAAAGGCCGCAGCATCACCGCTGCGGCCTTCCTGTTGTCGATCGTGGTCGTCGGATGGGATCCAGCCTTCGGCCTGACCTTGGGCTTACCCTTGTCCTTCGGCCGGTGTCGTGTCCGCAGAAGACGAAGGCATCGCCCAGCTTGTCTCGGCGGCGGCCTCGGGAGCCGGAGCTGCCGGCGTTGACGGCTTCGGCGCGGGAGCTGCCTTCGCCTTCTTCGGCGTCGCTTTCTTCGCAGCCTTCTTGGCGGCCTTCTTAGGGGCAGCCTGCTTAGCGGCTTTCTTGGCCGACTTCTTGGCGGCCTTCTTCGGCGCGGCCTTCTTGGCAGATTTCTTTGTGGCTTTCTTGGCAGACTTCTTCGCGGACTTCTTGGCTGCCTTCTTTGAGGTCTTCTTCGCCGCTACCGCCTTCTTGGCCTTTTTGGCCTTCTTGCTTTTTTTCTTCTTCGCTTTCGCCATCGTGGTCCTCCTGTTGCCGCCGAACAATGGTCGATCGGGTGTCTTCAACCGTCACCTCCGGACGAAAGCTCAGCCCTCGAAAGCTCAGTCTTCGAAAGCTCAGTCTTGCGCGTTCAATGCCGGCCGCGATCCGCCCGTAGCCCAATCGAGAAGCTCAATCGTGTGTACGACCGGAACTGACGTGCCACTGGCAATCTGCACCATGCAGCCGATATTGCCTGCGGCAATCATGTCCGGCTTGACGCTCGCGATGTTGGCGACCTTGCGATCGCGCAACCGGCCCGCAAGCTCGGGCTGGAGAATGTTGTAAGTCCCCGCCGAACCGCAACACAAATGGCTCTCCGGCACATCTTTCACCACGAATCCATTATTGGAAAGCAATTCTTTCGGAAGGCCCGTGATTTTCTGCCCGTGCTGCAACGAACACGCAGAGTGATAGGCGACGACGATGTTGTCCTGTCGCGCGGTGGCCGCGAGTCCAAGGCCGGCGACGTATTCAGTGATGTCCTTGGCGAGCGCAGAGACCTTCGCCGCATCGGCGGCAAACGCAGCGTCCTCTCGCAGAAGATAGCCGTAGTCCTTGATCACGGTGCCGCAGCCTGACGCCGTCACCAGGATGGCGTCGAGCCCCTCGCCGGCCGCTTCCGCGCGCCACGCCGCGACATTGGCGCGAGCCCGCCCCAATGCGTCCTGGTCGTTGCCGAGGTGATGGGTCAGCGCGCCGCAGCACTGCTCGTCCCTGACGAGGACGACCTCGATGCCGTGGCGCGTGAGGAGACTGATGGCGGCCTGGTTGATGCGCGGCGCCAGCACCTGCTGGGCGCAGCCCTGGAGCAGCGCGACCCGGCCGCGCTTCTTGCCGAGTGCCGCGAACACACTGCCGGCGGCGGGCCCCGGTGGCGGCAGCCGGTCCGGCGCCAGCGCCAGCATCGCCTTGAGGCGCAGGATCAGGCCGGGTGTCGCCGACGGCCGGGGCGTCGGCAGGAACGCGGCCAGCGGGCGGGCCAGCCGCGCCAGCCACATGCTGGCGCGGAAACGCTGCGGGTCCGGCAGGACGAAGGCCAGCACCCGGCGCAGCAACCGCTCGGCAAGCGGCCGCTCGTAACGCTGCTCGATCCTGACCCGGGCCTGATCGACCAGATGCATGTAGTTCACCCCCGAGGGGCAGGTCGTCATACAGGCCAGGCACGACAGGCAGCGGTCGACATGTTTGACAACTTCGGCCGTCGGCGTCTGGTCCTTCTCCAGCATCTCCTTGATCAGATAGATGCGGCCGCGCGGGCTATCGAGCTCGTCGCCAAGCAGCACATAGGTCGGGCAGGTTGCGGTGCAGAAGCCGCAATGGACGCAGGCGCGCAGGATCTTGTCGGCTTCCGCGATGTCGGGATCGGCGAGCTGCGCGAGTGAGAATTCGGTCTTCATGCCGCAACGCCCCGCGTCAGCCGGCCCCGGTTGAGGATGGTCTTCGGATCGAAACTGGCGCGGACCCGCTCGCTCAACGCGGCAAGGCCAGGGGCCTGCGGGGGGAATACATCGATCGTGCGCCTGATGTCCTCGGCCGCCCGGATCAGCGTGGCGTGCCCGCCGGCCGCATTGACACGTTCGCGCACGGCCGGGGCATGCGCGTCCGGCGTCGGTGGCAAAGCCGCCCAGACCAGTCCACCACCCCAATCGTAGATCAATTCGCCACCGGTCTCGCGCGCCAGCAGCGTCCCGAGCGCCGCGCCCGACGCCGGCGGACAGACGATCCGCCAGACCGGCCAGGCCCCCAGCGCGCCGTCAGCCGCGAACGGCAGGACATCGCGGATCGTAGTCCACAGCGCCGCTGACGCGACGTCCTCGACCAGCGTCGCGGTTCCGAACGGCGCCAGCAATTCGCGCAGCGAGCCGGCACGGTGGGCGGCCGAGGCGGTAATGCCCTCGAGCCGCAGCATGGTCAACGCCTCGCTTTGACCTGCGATATCGCCGAGGCCTTCGATCTTGGTCCGGAACGCCGATGTCGGCAGGTGCGCGGCCCCGGAGACGTCGAAGGGCGAGCCGAGCGCCGCCGTCATCGCCTTGTTGGCGGCGGCATCGTCGAGCCCGCGCAGCAACAGCGTCCGCTCGGCCTCCGGCTTCGGCATCACCTTCAGCGTGACCTCGGTCATGACCGACAGCGTGCCCCAGGAACCGGCGAGAAGCTTGCAGAGGTCGTAGCCGGTGACGTTCTTCACCACCTTGCCGCCGGTCTTGAAGCTGTCGCCGAAACCGGAGACGGCATGCGCCCCAAGCAGATGGTCGCGCGCCCCACCCGCCTTGATCCGGCGCGGACCGGCCAGGCCAGCCGCGATCATGCCGCCGATGGTGCCGAGCGCGGGCGTGCCGAGCAGCGGCGCGGTGTTCATCGGCTCGAAGGCGAATTGCTGGTTCTTGGCATCGATCAGCGACAGCACGTCGGCCAGCGGCGCCCCGGCCTGGAGCGTGACAATGAGTTCGTTGGGCTCGTAGGCGATGATGGCGTTCAGCGCGGAGACGTCGAGCACGGCGTTGGTTGCCATCGCATGGCCGATGCCGCGCTTGGAGCCATGGCCGATGATCTCGAGCGGCTGCTCATTGGCAATCGCCGCGCGCACCACCTCTTCGACGTCTTTGGCGTCTCGTACCTTGAGCGTATCCACGCCTGTAGCGGGTAACGAAGTTTGCAGCGAAAATCAAATTTGGCGCGTTGCAGCGAGGCGACGTTAAAATCGCGGGATGTCGGGAAACGCCACCCTCCCCGCGTGCACATGCATGCGCCCGAGCTCGGCACAGCGGTGCAGGGTCGGAAACACCTTTCCGGGATTGAGCAGGCCCTGGGCATCGAAGGCGCATTTCAGGCGCTGCTGCTGATTGAGGTCGATCTCGCTGAACATCTCCGGCATCAGATCCCGCTTCTCGATGCCAACGCCGTGCTCGCCGGTGAGCACGCCGCCGAACTCGACGCAGGCGCGCAGGATGTCGGCGCCGAAGGCTTCGGCGCGCTCGATCTCGCCGGGCTTGTTGGCGTCATAGAGGATCAGCGGATGCAGATTGCCGTCGCCGGCATGGAACACGTTGGCGCAGCCGAGCTGGTATTTTTCCGATAGCTCGCGGATGCGCGCCAGCGCCTTCGGCAGCGCGCCGCGCGGAATCGTACCGTCCATGCAGAGATAGTCGGGCGAGATGCGGCCGACCGCGGGGAACGCGGCCTTGCGGCCGGCCCAGAACAGGTTGCGCTCGGCCTCCGAGGCCGAGATCTGGCAGGTGGTCGAGCCGCAAGCGTTCGCAATCGTCTCGACCCGCGTGATCAGCTCGTCGACCTCGATCTTGGGACCGTCGAGCTCGATGATGAGCAGCGCCTCGACGTCGAGCGGATAGCCGGCGTGGACGAAGGCTTCCGCGGCATGGATTGCCGGCTTGTCCATCATCTCCATGCCGCCGGGAATGATGCCGGCGCCGATGATGCGCGCCACGCATTCGCCGGCCGCCTCGACTTGCGCGAAGCCGACCATCAGCGCGCGCGCCGTCTCCGGCTTTTGCAGGATGCGCACCGTGATCTCGGTGATGACGCCGAGCAGACCTTCGGAGCCGGTGATGACGCCCATCAGGTCGTAGCCGGAATTCTCCGTCGATTTGCCGCCGATGCGCAGGATCTCGCCGCTCATCAGCACGATCTCGCAGCCGAGCACGTTGTTGGTGGTCATGCCGTATTTCAGGCAGTGCACGCCGCCGGAATTCTCCGCGACATTGCCGCCGATCGAGCAGGCGATCTGCGAGGACGGATCCGGCGCGTAGTAGAACCCGGCATGCGCAACCGCCTGGCTGATCGCGAGGTTGGTGACGCCGGGCTCGGTGACGACGGCGCGGTTGTCGAAATCGATCTCGCGGATGCGCTTGAACTTGCCGAGGCCCAGGAGCACGCCGTCTTCCAGCGGCAGCGCGCCGCCGGACAGCGAGGTGCCGGAGCCGCGCGGCACCACCTTGATGCCCTGCCCTGCACAATATTTCAGGACGAGCGAAACCTGCTCGGTCGTGTCGGGCAGCACCACGACCATCGGCGGCTGCCGATAGGCCGTCAATCCGTCGGATTCATAGGCCCGCATCTCGGCAGGCGTATCGATCACGCCTTCGCCCGGCACGATTGCGCGCAATGCAGCCACGATCTCAGCGCGGCGCGCAAGCACGGCCTGGTCGCTCGCGGGCATCATGATGGCCATAACATTTCCTTCATGGCATATCCTTCCGGCCAAGGCCGCACGATCGATTTGTCGCGATAAATCAACCACGTCCGCGGTGGTTTGGGTAGGCCATCCGAAAGTCGGATCGACGATCTTGCGCGAGTTCGCTCTGGGACAAGTAGGAAATCGTGAAACCTGCCATGGTTTGGCGGCTTGTCCAATCCGAGCAGGCCTGCCAAAACCGGCAGGTCCGACCATTGCCGATCAGGCATGCAACTGACCAGCCCCCAGGGAAGAGACGAAGAGCACCCGATGACAAAACTGATTTTTGGCGCCTTGACCATCCTCACCGCGATTGCCACCGCACCTGCCGCGATGGCGCAGGATGCCGCGGCCGGCAAGTCTTCGTTCAACAAATGCCTGGCCTGTCACGCGATCGGCGAAGGCGCCAAGAACAAGGTCGGCCCCGAGCTCAACGGCCTCGACGGCCGCAAGTCCGGCACCGCGCCGGACTACAATTACTCCGACGCCAACAAGAATTCCGGCATCACCTGGAACGAGGCGCAGTTCAAGGAATACATCAAGGACCCCAAGGCCAAGATCCCCGGCACCAAGATGGCATTCGCCGGCATCAAGAACGAAACCGAGATCAACAATCTCTGGGCCTACGTGTCGCAGTTCGACAAGGACGGGAAGGTCAAGCAGTAAGCGCGCGACGGGCGGCCGCTAATCGGCGGCCGCCTGCGCCGGCGCGATTTTCCCGATCATCATCTCGATCTCCGTCTTCACGAGATCCGGCACCGCGTTCTGCACCATGTGGCCGAGATCGGGCAGCACGATCAGCTTGGCATTCTGCACGGCGGCGGCGAACGGGCGCGCGTGAATGGCGGTCTTCACCGTCTTGTCGGGCTCGCCGGCGATGATCGTGACCGGCGCCGATATCTCGCCGTAGCGCGCGACCTGCGCGGCGACCGCTTCCTTCAGCGTCACCAGATCATAGGCATTGGCGATGAACTCGCGCGGGCGCAGCAGTAGCGGCGTCGCGGAGTCCTGCACGAAACCATCCGGCATCATTTGCGGCAGGAAGACGTTGCGCGCGCCAGGCTCGCTCAGGAAGTAGCCCAGCGGCAGGGTTATGGTGTAGGCGAGCAGCGGGCCGATCACGGGCGTTGCGATGATCTCGTTGTAGCGGCCGACGCCGCCGCGCCAGGGATGGGTGACGGGCGCGAGCATCACAAGGCCCGCGACGCGGCCGGGATGATCGAGCGCCAGCCGCGCGCCGAGCGCGCCGCTCCAGGAATGCACCACGAAGACCGCGCGATCGATCCCGAGCTTGCCAAGCGCCTCATCGATCATCCGCGCCTGCACCTCCGGCGTCGAATCCTGCCGCCGCGCCCGCGTGCTCCAGCCGTGGCCGGGACGGTCGATCAGGATGACGCGATGATCCCTGGCAAGGAGGTCGCCGAGCGGCCGCCGCATCGCTTCGAGGTTGGAGCTCGCGCCGTGCAGCATCACGATCGGCAGGCCCGGATCGTGCGGGCCGATATCGACGAGGTGAAGCACGGCGCCATCGACCTCGATCATCCGGCCCTGCGGTGGAAAGGCGCGTTGCACGGCGAGGACGCCGGCCTGCGTGACCAGCGCCAGCACAACCAGCGCGGTCACGACTGACATCACGATCATGGATGGAATCCGGGCGATCCAGGGCACAGGGCAGTTACGCGGCTTACGGGCGGCAGTTTCGCCCGGGGAGCCCCCGCGCTCCACTTGAAATGGCGGGGCTGTGGATATGTGCATAATTCAAGCGGGAAAAACGCAACGAAATCAATACCGCTCCCCGAAGCACGCAGGCTTCGAAACAGCTTCATGCCGTCGTCATCGCGGCTTCCTTATAATCGCCACGGTCGGTTCCGCCATTTAGACGCGGGTGGGCGCCGATCGTGCTCGCAACCCTCGGGGATGCGGGAAAGACCGGCAGGATTTATCCTGATTTGAACCGGAGAATTTCGATGAGCCTGAGATCCAAAGACACTGCGATCGACGAGATCGTGGCAAGCTGCCACGGCGACCTGCGCGGTGCCGTGCGCGCGCTGCTGCTGATCAACGAGCACCTCGAGACGGAGCTGGCAAAGGCCTACGCCGCAGCGGTCGATCGCGGCCTCGCCGAGCGTGAAGGCAGCGTTTTGCACTAGGTGCTGTCGACCTAGTTCGTGCTGTCCTCGTCCTTTTCCTCGTCAGGCGTGGGTGCGGGACAGGCGCGGATGGTCGAACGGGCAAGCTTGGCGTCGGCCTTCGATTTGTAAGGACCGTCACCGAACCAGACGTCGCCGATGATCACGGGATTGCTGGTCACGATGTTGCATTTTCCGGTGGCGCGATTGCCGACCACCCAGAACAGTCCGTCGGCAAGGCTCGCCGTGCTCGATGCCAACAGCAACATACCTGCAAAGATCAAACGCTTCATGGCTGTGCTCCCGCGATGAAGGTAGGCCTGCGGCGGGGCCACCCATACCCCTCGTAACGCGGCGCGTGTCATCGTGGTTAATCGGCTAGCGCCGCATTCGCTCGAGCAATGATCGACTTGTCCGCTAAATGTCGCGGCCTTCGACCTTCTCGGTCAGCGCCTTGACCTGATCGGGGATCTTCTCGAGGTGCGGATTGACGGCGAGCGCCTTGCGGTAGGCCTCAAGCGCACGCTTTTCGTCGCCGACTTCCTGCATGATCATGCCGAGGCCTGCGAGCGCGCCGAAATGGCGGGGCTCGCGGATCAACACCTCGCGAATGTCGGCGAGCGAGCGGCCATAGTCGTTCTGCATGTAGTAGAGCGTCGCGCGACGATTCCAAGCTTCGATGTAATCGGGCCTGAGCTTCACGACCGAATCCAGCAGCTTGATCGCAACCTCGATCTTCTTTGCGTCGACCGCGGTCTTGGCCCGCGCCATCAGCAGCGCCGCGGTGTCGCTCGGGGTCTGGATCCAGATCGCCCAGATCCGCGCCTCGACGTGCTTGGCGCTGGCCTCGTCGGGCGCAGCTTTCAGCGCGCCGAACAGGAAATCGAGATTCTTGGTGCGATCGACCTTGGGCAGCTTGGCCGGCGCTTCCGGAAGTTTCTTCTGCTTGCCGGGCGGGGCCGGCGGATCAGCCTGCGCCAGCGCCGGAGCGAGGCCGGCGGCTCCCAGCACAAGGGCCAGACACAGGGTGCGCGCGACGAGGAATCTCACTGCCATGGTCGAAGTCTAAACGCGCAAAGCCGCCCTTGCAAAGCAGGGCGGCGTCAAACTCGTGTGAGACCGTGGTCTTGCGGAGCGCGCGCGGGCGTCCGGCAGGGCGATATCAGCCCTGACGCGCCTTGAATCGGCGCTGCACCTTGTTGATCACATAGACCCGGCCCTTGCGGCGGACCAGGCGGTTGGCGCGATGGCGACCGCGCAGTGATTTCAGCGAGTTACGGACCTTCATGGCAGAATCCTGAACGTTCGAAAGGCCGTGTTCGGCACTACCGTTTCGGCACGCGCGAATGAGGCAAAATGAGATTTTCCCGCTGGCGGACCGACCGCCCGGGACGGGGCGGTTCTTAAGGCATGGGAGGACCGGATGTCAATGTTAACTGGCCCGATCCCACCCACCAAATTCTGGAAAACAACCCCATGCAAAGTAGAAACGGCCGGATCGGCCCAATCTGGCTCGGACGACGCCGGTCCTACAACGCCTTATCCCACAATGCCTTGCCAAGTTCGTTATATCATATAATCAATTCGACAACCCGTCGGGAGGAAACCCATGCCGAAGCTGAAGCTGCCCAATATCGACGACGTCGTCGCCATCGATATCCACACCCACGCCGAGGAGCCCTGCGGCACCCACCCCGACGACGGCTATGACGACTTCCAGGCGCAGATGGCGGACTATTTCAAGTCGCCGCACAAGCATCCGCCGACCGTGCCGGAGACCGCCGCCTACTATCGATCCAAGAACATCGCCGCCGTGATCTTCCCGGTCGATGCCGAACGCGAGACCGGCTTCCGCCGCTACAAGAATGAGGAGATGCTGGAGATCGCCTCCGACCATCTCGACGTCCTCATCCCCTTCGTCTCGATCGATCCGCACAAGGGCAAGCTCGGGGTGCGCGAGGCGCGCAAGCTGATCGAGGAATACGGCGTGCGCGGCTTCAAATTCCACCCGACCATGCAGGGCTTCTACGCCAACGACCGCATGGCCTATCCGCTCTACGAAGAAATCAACAATGGCGGCGCGATCGCGCTGTTCCACACCGGCCAGACCGGCGTTGGCTCGGGCATGCCCGGCGGCATGGGCATGCGGCTGAAATATTCCAACCCGATGTACATGGACGACGTCGCGGCCGACTTCCCCGACCTCAAGATCATCCTCGCCCATCCCTCCTTCCCCTGGCAGGAGGAAGCACTGTCGGTCGCGACCCACAAGCCGAACGTCTATATCGACCTCTCTGGCTGGTCTCCGAAATATTTCCCGCCGATCCTGGTGCGCTACATCAACTCGATCCTGCAGGACAAGATGCTGTTCGGCTCGGACTGGCCGGTGATCACACCGGACCGCTGGCTGTCGGACTTCGCCAAGATCGACATCCGCGACGAAATTCGACCGAAGGTGCTGAAGGCCAACGCGCGGAAGCTGCTGGGGATCTAGGGGCGATCCCGTCAGCGCATCGAGGGCTTCGACGCTGCTATCGAAGCCCTCACGCTCAGGCCCTCAAGGCCTAAGACTTGAGCGGATGCCGCCGCGCAGGTCTAGCACCTAGCTGCGGGCCAAATCGCGGATGGCGGCCTTGACGCGCTGAATCCGACGGCCGCGTTATGCGATCAGTTCACGCTTGCCAGATAGCCCGCCAAGATTGTCCGGCTTTCGCTGAGCGTCTCGATACGTTCATCGATCAGGCCGACCTGCTGCGTGAGTATTTTTCGCAGCTCGTTGCATGGCGTGAAAGCTGGATCGTTGTTCCTGACGCAGGGAAGCAAGCGCTTGATGGTTTCGAGTGTCATCCCCGCGCCGCCGAGCATCTTGATGCGCCGTACGGTTTCCTCTTCGGCCGGGCCATAGTCGCGATAGCCGGAGTTCGTCCGCAGCGGCGCAAGCAGTCCGTCGCCTTCGTAGTAGCGCAGCATTCGGACGCTGACCCCCGTCCGCCGGGAGAGTTCGCCGATTTTCATCTGAAGCCTCTTGACCCTGACAGCACTGTCAGACCTTACAGACTTTGCTCGTCCAAGTGAATCCACTTGTGAAGGGAGCCAACGATGAAAGCCTACCATTTGAATGCTGGTGCTGGCCGCCTTGCGCGCGCCGAAATCAGCAAACCTGAACCCGCCAATGGCGAGGTCCGCATGCGGGTCGAAGCGGCAAGTCTGAATTACCGCGACCTCCTGATCCTCGACCGCGCAGGCCAAGGCGAGTTCAACGGCCGCGTGCCACTCTCCGACGGTGCGGGTGTCGTTGACGCCATCGGCGCCGACGTCGCGCAATGGCGGCTCGGAGACCGCGTCGCTGCATCGTTCTTCCGCGACTGGATCTCGGGGCCGTTCAAGTCCAGCTATATTCCGTCATCCCTCGGTGGCAACACGATGGACGGAATGCTGGCTGAGTATGTCGTGCTGCCGGCAACCGCGCTGGTCTCGGTGCCGGCACATTTGTCTGCGGTGGAGGCCGCGACCCTGCCCTGCGCCGGCGTCACGGCTTTCCACGGCCTGATCGCACGCGGCGGGATGCGCAAAGGCGACACGCTGCTGGTCCAGGGAACAGGCGGCGTTGCGCTGTTCGGTCTTCAATTCGCATCCGCCCTGGGAGCGCGTGCGATCGTGATATCCTCCTCGGACGAAAAACTCGCCCGCGCCAAGACGCTGGGCGGCTCGATCCTCATCAACTACCGCGATACGCCTGACTGGGATGTCGCCCTGATGAAGGCAACGGATGGCGCAGGGGCCAGTCATATCCTCGAACTCGGCGGTCCCGGCACTTACGACCGATCGCTGCGATCGGTCGCTTCAGGTGGCAAGATCGTCCAGATCGGGGTTTTGACGGGTTTCGGCCCCAAGCCCGACCTCGCGCGCCTTCAGTGGGAGAATGCCGACATCATCGGCGTCACCGTCGGATCGGTGGAACACTTTGCCGCGATGAATCGCTTCCTGACCGAACATGCGATCCACCCGATCGTCGATCGGATCTACGAATTCGACGACGTCCCCGAAGCATATGCGCACCTGCGGACCGGCTCACATTTCGGCAAGATCGTGATCAGATTCTAGAAAACAGAGGCCCAAGTCGCTATTGCGTCTTGGACCGATTTCGCGGCGCCTTGTATAGTCCGTGGACCGCAACGATCCCGGAGGACAGGTCAATTGAGCCTCAAAGCCGTTGTCTTCGACGCCTACGGAACGCTCTACGACATCCAGTCGGTCGCCGAGACCACCGAGGATGCGTTTCCGGGCTATGGCGAGATCATCACGCAGGTCTGGCGGATCAAGCAGCTTGAATACACCTGGTTGCGCTCGCTGATGGGGCGCTACCAGGATTTTGCCGCCGTCACGCGCGACTCGCTTGCCTATACGCTGCGCGTGCTCGGGCTTGCTTACGAGAACGAGGCATTCGAGCGCGTGATCGAAAAATATCTGCATCTCGATCTCTATCCGGATGCGACAGCAGCGCTCACGGCTCTGAAACCGCGAAAACTCGCTATCCTCTCCAACGGAAGTCCCGACATGCTGAATGCGCTCGTGCGCAACTCCGGTCTCGACGCCCTGCTCGACGCCACGATCAGCGTCGACGCGAAGAAGATCTTCAAGCCGAGCCCGGAAGCTTACATGCTGATCGGCGAGGTGCTGGGCACCGCGCCTGATGAAGTGCTGTTCGTCTCCTCCAATCCCTGGGATGTCGCGGGCGCGAAAGCATTCGGACTGAACGTTGCCTGGATCGAACGGGTGACGCCGGAAGCGATGGCGCTGGCTTGCGTCGAGAACGAACTCGTGGCACCGCTGACGATGTTCAAGGCGATCCGCACCCAGATGGACGAGCTCGGCTTTACGCCGGATCATCGTGTCCGGGCGCTCTCGGAGCTGCCAGAGATTGCTTAGGCATCGCCGCCCGCCCATAAGTCTGGAATGAGCCGATCTGAATGAGCCTTCAATCCGTTCGCGATTTCTTCGCCGAAAAAGCCCCCGACATATCAGTCATCGAATCCCCGATCAGCTCCGCCACCGTGGCGCTGGCCGCCGAAGCCTATGGCGTCGAACCCGGGATGATCGCCAAGACGCTGTCGTTGCGGATCGGCGAGCGCGTCATCCTGATCGTCGCGGCCGGCACCTCGCGCATGGACAACAAGAAGGTGAAGGCGGCGTTCGGCGGCAAGCCGAAGATGCTGGGGCTGGAAGAGGTCGCGGCGGTCACCGGCCACGAGGTCGGCGGTGTCTGTCCGTTCGGACTGAAGGCGCCGCTGCCGGTCTATTGCGACGTCTCGCTGAAAGCCTTCGACGTGGTGGTGCCGGCCGCCGGCTCGACCCATAGCGCGGTGCGCATCACGCCGGAACGGATGGCCGAGCTGACCGCAGCGGAATGGGTCGATGTCTGCGAGGTCAGGCCGTAAGGCAGCTGCGGGATGCCTGATGCATTTGCCGGTCAGGGAGGCTAATGTACGGACCATGCCCGACGATAAGGTCAAACGGCGGCTGACCACCGTGCTATGCGCTGATGTGCACGGCTATTCTCGTCTCATGGAAGCAGACGAGGCGGGAACGCTGGAGACACTCCGCCGCTACCGCACGGCCATCGCGCGATTGGTGGAGCGCCATGACGGCCGGATCGTGAATACCTGGGGCGATGCTGTCATCGCCGAATTCGCTAGCGTCGTCGAAGCCGTGCAGTGTGCGGTCGAGATTCAGCAGGAAATTTCCAACCAGGATGCGGGCCCACCTCCCCCGATGCGGTTTCGCATCGGCATCAATCTCGGCGATGTGATGGTGGATGGTTCCGAACTCTACGGAGACGGGGTCAATATCGCGGCGCGTCTGCAGGAACTTGCCGAGCCCGGCGGCATCGTGATCTCCAGCTCCGCCTATGATCAGGTGCACAACAAATTATCTGTTGGCTTCGACTGCCTCGGCCAGCGTCCAATGAAAAACATTGCGCCCGTGACCAGCTATCGTGTGACCATGAGCGGCCAAACCGCTCAAGCACGGAGCTTTCCGCCTGGCGAACGCCCGACGTCTCAGACCGCAATGGCGGGGTCGCAAACTGACGCCGCGCGCCGCGACAGATCCGAGTCATCCAATTGGATGGGCTTCGTTTCAGACGGGCTGGCGAAGCTGCCCCGCCCGATTGCGGGGGCCCTCACGGTGTCGGCCTTTCTGATTCTGATCAATATTTTCACCGGCATGCACAAGATCTGGTTCCATTGGCCGGTGGCAGCTTTGCTCTTCGGCGCCATCATGCGGACGGCGCTCCGGGATCGACCTGAGTCGGGCGGCAAGGGCGAGCGCTGAACTAGGCGGCACGGCCGCATCTTCGCGCCCACTGCTGTGCGGGCGCCCGGATCATGCCTTGGGCAGCACTAATCGTCGCTATCGTCATAAGGCCGCGGCTGCGCCTGCGGAGGTGGTGGCGGCACATTGTTGTATCGCGGCGCCGGCGCCACGCGGTTGCCCGGAACCTGCTGCTGCGAGGGCATCTGGTTGTTGGACTGGAACACCGCGCGACAACCGCTGGAGAGCTGCGGCGTGTTCTGCCGCAAGCAGGCCGTGATGCGGCTCACGTCAGGAATCTGGTCGCTACACAGCCGCCACACATCCGGCGTGCAGGCCATCTGCTGCTCCATGGTTCCGCGATACTCTTCAGCGGATGCAACGCCCTGCGCGACGATGCCCCCAATCGCAAGCGCCACACCCAGCGCAATCCGCTCTGTTCGCATGTCCGATTCCTTCGCGAGTCTCTCAAATTCTGTTCAATCAATGAGACGCGGAGAGGTTCTGGACCAACAAAAAATTGTGAAAACGGGCCAGGAACCTATTGGACCTTGCCGATCTTCTTGACCGCCGTAATCAGCCGCGCGCTGTCGACCGCCACGAACTCGGCGAACGCCGGCGCGTCCTGATAAGCGACGAGACTGCCCGACGTTTCGAAGGCCTTGAGCACGTCCGGGCTCGTCATCACCTGCGCCATCGCCTCGCGCAGGCGAGTCGCGATCGGTGCAGGAAGAGCATTCTGTGCAAAGAGTCCGGCCCAGATGTACATCTCGACGTCCTTGTAGCCGAGCTCCTGGAACGTCGGCACATCGGGGAAGCTTGCGATTCGCTTGGCGCCGCAATTGCCGAGCACGCGCAGCTTGCCGTCCTCCACTTGCGGCTTCAGCGTTCCCGGTGCGGCGGCGATCGCCTGCACGGTGCCGCCGAGCAGCGCGGTCAGTGCGGGACCTGCGCCGCGAAATGGCACATGCAGCAGCTTGATGTCGGCGCTGTTTGCGAACATCTCCATCGCCACATGCAGCGTGCCGTAAGGCCCCGACGAGCCATAGGTGATCTGGCCGGGGCGCTTCCTGGCGTCCTCGACGAAATCCTGCGCCGTCTTCCACGGCGCCGAGGCCGGCACAGCGAGCAGCGTGGGATCGGCCAGCACCCGTGCGATCGGCATGAACTGCGAGAGCTCGTAGGCGACCGGACGGTCGAACAGCCGGTCGGCCTCGGGCAGCACTGCAAGAGAGGACAGCGTCATCAGCAGCGTGTAGCCGTCAGGCTCGGCGCGCGCCGCCGCGGCATTGCCGACGGATCCACCGCCACCGCCGGCGCGGTTGTCGACGATGACCGCCTTGCCGAGGATTCGCTCCAGCGCCTGTGCGACGGGGCGGGCCGCGAGGTCCGCCTGGCCGCCGGCCGGAAACGGCACGATCATGGTGACGTTGCGAGAGGGATAGGTTTGCGCGAAAGCCGCACTCGACAACACAGGCAACAACGGCAATGCGGCAGCGGCGCGCAGGACATCGCGTCGATCCATGGCAGACTTCCTCCCCCTGTTTTTTCTTGTGTCGCTGCCAGCCTAGCGTGACCGTCCACAAGAACAAGCCGCGCGGCGGGATTAACCAAGCATTAGCCATGTTCCGCCCGGTCAGGAACGCCCCCCGGACTCTACCGTTGCCTCCCAGGGAGTGAAGCGATGAATAGACTTCAGACCATTGACGTGGCGCTGGACGAGATGCTGGTGAATCTCGCCGCTATCGTGTTGCGGCTTTCAAAGCCCGAATTGACGCGAACGCCGGAAGCGCGCCGCGCCTTGGCGCAATCCGTGCATCAATACGCGGTCTGCGCGAAGAGATCGAGCGACCCGCGTGTTCATGAATTGAAGTCGCAACTGGAAGAGACGTTGAAGCCGAGCTTGCGCGTGGTCGCGAAGGATGGCGTGAAGGTGTCTTAGTCGTACTACTGGGCGATATGCCGTAGGGTGGGCAAAGGCGCAAAGCGCCGTGCCCACCAATCATTCGCCGAAGTGTCCTGCGATGTCACGCGCATCCCCTCCCCAATCCATAGGAAGGGCGCCTTGATCAACATAGCGATGGAAGCTGCTGAAAGACCAATCGCGCACACGCGCGACGAGGCCATGCTTCACAGGATTGAAATGTATGTAATCAACGTGCCGCTCCAAGTCAGCATCGTCGCGAATTGCGTGCTCCCAGAACCGGCGTTGCCAAATGCCCTTCTCTCGCTTCCTCGATTTACTGATTGAACGCTCGCCGATCTCCAAGCCTCGCGAAAAGCTGCCCTTGATCAGATTCCATCGCGACGAAAAGTCGGCGTCATCCTCAGGCAACGCCCAGATCGCATGGAGGTGGTCCGGCAAGATACAGATAGCGACGGTCTCGAACGGCCGGCGTTGCACGACCGTTCGGTAAATCTGGCGTAGGCGATCAACCTGGTCGACGAGTAGCGTACTTGACCGATCGGCTAGCACGACGGTGAAGAAGAACATGTTGCCTTGCGCTCGGCGATACTGAGGCACTTGCGGTCCCTCGCATGAATTGGTGGGCACGCTTCGCTTTGCCCACCCTACGGCACCTACGCTGTTCGCTCGCTCTTCTTTGCCCGCTGCTTGCACGTACCGGGCAGCTTCGCCGCAAGAAAATCGCCGAGCGCCTCGACGCGTGCGGGGCGCGGGCCGCCAGGTGGCGTCACCAGATGCACGGCGCCTTCGGCCTGCTTCCAGTCCTTCAGGATCACCTCGACGTCGCCGGAGGAGATGGCGTCACCGACGATGAATTCCGGAAGGTCTGCGATGCCGAAGCCGGCGATCAGCGCCGGCATCACCGCTTCGCCGTTGTTGACGCGGAGCTGGCCGCCTGGGCGTACACTCGCCTGCTCGCCGGCCGCATTGGTGTAGTGCCAGACGTTCGGCGTAGAGAGATAGGTATAGCTGAAGCATTTGTGCGCGGCCAGATGCATCGGATGCGTCGGTCGTCCCTCGCGCTTCAGATAGGACGGCGCAGCTACCGTAAAGCGCGGCATCGTGAAGAGCCGCCGCGCAATCAACGAGGAGTCCGGTAGCCGTGCGATCCGCACTGCCATGTCAAAGCCCTCGCCGATCAAATCGATGGTCGCGTCGCTCAGATGCAGATCGACCGAGACCTCTGGATAAGCCTCGAAGAACCCCGGCAGCAACGGCGCCACCGCCTTGATCCCGAACGACATGGGCACAGCGAGCCGCACCAGGCCCCGCGGCGCGACCGACTGCGCCAGCGCCTCGTTCTCCGCCGCCTCGCCGTCGGACAGCAGTCGCGTCGCACGCTCGGCGAGCTTGTGCCCGGCGTCGGTCAGCGCGAGCCGGCGTGAGGTGCGGTTGAACAGCCGGGCGCCGAGCCGCTCTTCGAGGCGCGTAACCGCCTTGGACACCGTCGCCTTCGACATCGCGAGCTCGCCCGCGGCCCCCGCAAACGACCGTAATTCCACGACTTTTGCGAAAATCGCGAGTGCCTCGAAATCGGGGAGCTTGGCCATGAAAGCGGATCCAATTGGGCTGCTTAAGGAAACAATGCGTTTCGACAGTTTCTATTTCTATACCACAGGCGAAGGCTTATCCAAGGGTCATCAGAAATTCAGGACTGGAGAAATCCAATGACCAAGAAGCTCTCAGGCAAGGTTGCCCTCGTCACCGGCGGCTCGCGCGGTATCGGCGCGGCCTCTGCCCGCGCCCTCGCCGATGAAGGTGCTGATGTCGCCATCAGCTATGTCGCCTCTCCCGAAAAGGCGGAAGCGGTCGTCACCGAGTTGAAGGCCCGGGGCGTCAAGGCCCGCGCCTTCAGGGCGGACCAGGCTTCGGCCAAGGACGTGACGCAGCTCGTCAACGATGTCGCAAAGGAGTTCGGCCATCTCGACATCCTCGTCAACAATGCCGGCGTCGCGAGCGGCGGCGCGATCGACGATGCCAAGGCCGACACCGAGGCGCTCGCCCGCCAGGACGCCGTCAACGTGCATGGCGTGATCGCAGCGATCCGTGCCGCTTCGCAATTGATGGGCGAAGGCGGCCGCATCGTCACCGTCGGCTCGATGCTCGCCGACCGCGCCTCGTTCCCCGGCCTTGCGGACTACGTCGCCACCAAGGCGGCCGTGGTCGGTTACACCAAGGGCGCAGCGCGCGACCTCGGCCCGCGCGGCATCACAGTGAATGTGGTGCAGCCCGGCTCGATCGACACCGACATGAACCCGAAGGACGGCGGCGAGTTCGCCGAGACCCAGCGCAAGCAGCACGCGTTGCAGCGCTTCGGTCGCCCCGAGGAAGTCGCCGCCGGAATCGTCTTCCTCGCAAGCCCGGAAGCCTCCTTCGTCACCGGCACGGTGCTCAACGTCGACGGCGGTTTCGGCGCCTAGGCGCAACCGTCCCAATATAAGGAATCACGCAGATGATCGAACTTAGACCTTTCGCAAAGCTCGGCGGCGCCGATCACGGTTGGCTCAACGCCAAGCATCATTTCTCCTTCGCAAGCCATTATGACCCCGACAACATGGGTCACGGCGCCTTGCGGGTGTGGAACGACGACGAGATCGCGCCGAACACCGGCTTTCCAGCCCATCCCCACGCCAACATGGAAATCATCACCTATGTGCGCGAGGGCGCGATCACCCATCAGGACAGCCTCGGGAACGAGGGACGCACCGAAGCGGGCGACGTGCAAGTGATGAGCGCCGGCAGCGGCATCCGCCACTCCGAGTACAATCTCGAGCCGACCAAGACACGCATCTTCCAGATCTGGATCGAGCCGACCGCACGCGGGGGACAGCCGACCTGGGGCTCGAAGCCGTTTCCGAAAGGAGATCGCTCCGGCAAGCTCGTCACCATCGCGAGCGGCTTCGAGCATGATACGGACGCGCTGCCGATCCGCGCCGATGCGCGGGTGCTCGCCACCACATTGAAGGCGGGCGAGAGCGCGGAATACGTGCCGCACAAGTCACGGCACCTCTATCTGGTGCCCGCGGCGGGGTCAGTCGAGATCAACGGTGTGCGCGTCAACGCCCGCGACGGCGCCGCGATCCGCGACGAGGACAGGTTGAAGATCACGGCACTGGAAGATTCCGAGATCGTGCTCGTCGACGCGGCTTAGCAACACCTTCGTCATGGCGGGCTTGCCCCGGCATGACGCTCCCGACACCGACGCATCAAATCTGGATCCAACGGAGACCATCATGACCAAAGTTCTCGTCCTGTATTATTCCGCGTATGGCCACATCGAAGCGATGGCCAATGCCGTTGCCGAAGGCGCCCGCGAAGCCGGTGCCACCGTCGACATCAAGCGCGTGCCCGAGCTAGTGCCGGCCGAGGTCGCCAAGGCGTCCTATTACAAGCTCGACCAGGCCGCCCCCGTCGCCAAGATCGAGGACCTCGCAAACTACGACGCGATCATCGTCGGTACCGGCACCCGCTTCGGCCGCATGGCCTCGCAGATGGCGAACTTTCTGGACCAGGCCGGTGGGCTCTGGGCCAAAGGCGCGCTGCACGGCAAGGTGGGCGGCGCCTTCACGGCGACCGCGACCCAGCATGGCGGCCAGGAGACGACGCTGTTCTCGATCATCACCAACCTGTTGCATTTCGGCATGATCGTGGTCGGCCTGAACTACGGTTTTGCCGGCCAGATGAAGCTCGACGAGGTCACCGGCGGCGCGCCTTACGGCGCCACCACCATCACCGGCGGCGACGGCAGCCGCCAGCCCAGCGCCAACGAGCTCGCCGGTGCGCGCTATCAGGGCCGCCAGATCGCGGAGACAGCCAAGAAGCTGCACGGCTGAGCGCGGTTAAGCTTTACGTCCGAACCACTGCATGGCAGGTGCGATCTGGGCGGCACTCTCTTCTGGGGATGCCGGCCCATCTCTGTGGCCAGGATATTTCACGACAAGCGATACGAATGGCTTTCGAACTCTTGTTGATCGCGCAGATGATCCGCAGGCCCGCTCAGGCGCTGGCGCGGCGCTGGTATTGCCGCAGCCTGTTCAGGGCCTCACGCGGCCGCTTTCACTGTGCCGGCTGCGCGAAGTCATGATGTTCTAGCCACTAGGCCTGCGTGATGTCCGCGTTGGGCTTGATGGGCGCAGTCGCGACAGGCGCCGGTACCGTCGACAGCCACCAGCCTTCACCGGCGAACCAGCACGTCTCGTCGGGAGCGCCCTCTCTCCGCAACGACTGCACGCCCTCCCATTCCCTTGCGAACGCCTCGGCCAGTCGCCGGGCAGCATCCGCATCCTGCAACCCCGCGCAGCCGATGAATTGGGCACGCCCGAGGAATTTGGCGGGCCAGACCGCACCGTCGTCCGGGCGCGTGATCATCAGCATGCCGCCGAGCATGCCTTCGGGCGCGAGCGGAAACACCAGCCGCCCACCGGGCAGCAAGGCATCGAGCCATTCGGTGGCCGGCTGCGCCGCGCCCGCGCAGACATAGACCACGTCGGCTTTGGGCAGAACGGACGCCACGCCCGAACGTTCCCGCACATCCACATGAACGATCTCCTTCAGATTCTCGCGCGCGAGTCCCGCCAGACGTTCGTCGATCTCGTAGGCATGGACGTGGCCGCCGGGGCCGACGAGATGCGCGAGGATCGCGGTGTAATAGCCGCTCCCCGCGCCGATCTGGATCACGGTCTCGCCTTCCTTTACCGCGCAACCGCTGAGCCAATAGGCGTGCGCGCCGGGCATCCCGATGTTGAGACTCCGCGTGCTGTCGAGCGCAAGCAGCGTGTTCTGATAGAGGTAGGCGGGATCATCATCGGGCGTCACGACATAGGGGTGACCGCCGAGAGAGATCGACCACGGTCCAGGTCCGACGAACGGCTCGCGCCTGACGGTGCGAAAGGCTTCCTCGATACGGGGGTCCGCGGCCCTCGCCGCGGCGCAGATCAATTGCGCATAGAATGCGCGATATTTTGCCGAACGATCTTCCATGTCGCCTCCGGGAAACAGGCGACGATAACACAGCGATTGCGATAATCGAGTGACCCTACAATCCAGGGCAGCGCGTCAGCGCGCCCTCTTGCCCATCGCCTGCGCCGCAAAGGCGGCAAGCCTGGGGTGACGGCGCAGGCCCTGCGCGACATGGTCACGCCACGCGAAGGGCATGCCGCGCCAGGAGAGCGCGACGCTGACATCGGTCAGCGGCAGCGGCTCGGCGCCGAAGCGGCGCTTGTAATCCTGGTTGCCGATGCTGAGGTCGAAACGGCGCACGCCGTCCGCATGCAGGGCCGCCATGGTGCGCTCGGTCACGAGCAGTCCCGGCGAGCAGCTCGACCATGAATCGCCGGCGTGGCTGATGCGCAGGAGAAAATAGGTCGCACCGAACCTGACGCCAAGCGTGGTGGCGACGACGGCCTCGTCGCAGACCAGCGCCGAAATGACGGCGTAACCGTTCGCGACGCCCCGACGCGCGACCTCGCGATAAAACTGCGCATGGGTTTCGTCGTTGAGGACGAAGCGCGAGCCGAGCTTTCGCATGCGCGCCTGCTGCTGGACATCCATCACGTCCAGCAGCTCGCGCGCACGCGCGACACCGGTGGCGATCTCGAATCGCGCGCCGGCGTGACGATTGAAGACGCGCCAGCAGCGTGGCATCTGCATGCGCTTGATCGAGGCCTGGTAATCTTCATAGTCGTCGCCGGTCAGCACGAGGTTGCCGTTGAGCGAGCAGGATCCGATCCGGCCGAGCGACACCAGCGGGTTCGGCCTGCCGCCGATCTGGGCTGGCATCTTCTTCAGGCGGAGCAGATCGAAGCGGTCCGGCAATGCGCGCAATGCGTCGATCAGCGCCTTACCGATCGCATCCGCCGCCGCCGCGTCCAACGCGGCATCGAGCGCCAGGATCGGCGCGTTGTTGTCGGAGACGCCGAAATCGGCGAATTCGACGATGCGGATGCCGCGCCTGAGGTGGCTGATCATCGGCACCATTGCGATGTCCCTGCCGGTCGTGGCATCGGAGATCAATGCAATCAGCGGCGAGAGATCGTGGAACGCCTCGTACCAGGCGCCGAGCCAGCAGCCATGCTGGAATACAGTGCGATGGCCTGCGTTCAGGCGCGATGCGGCCCGCTGCCAGTCACGCACGAAATCGACCGCGATTCCCGACGTGCTGGACGCAAGACCATCTGGTTGCTCGACGCTGAGGATCGTCATCCGCGGGACATACGATTACTGGGTGCTTCCGGATAGATTATGTTTGGTCGCGGCCACAACTGACCTCACCGCTTATCGTTAAGCCGATGCCACTGCGGCGGCACCGGCTGCGACATGTCATCCGGTTCCGTTTCCGCGACGCATTGGAACCTGGCCAGGAAGTACAGGCCGGCCACGGCAACGGCGAACATGAACCAGATCGGATTCTGCCGTTCGAGCAGGAAGGTCTCGGTGGCCCCGTAGTACAGGCCGAACAGCCATACGGTCAGGAACAGCTTTGCCAACGCACCGCTGCGGTTGTGAGTTCGGGCCGTCTGGAAATTGCCGAGCGGCGCGAGCACGAAGATGAGGATCACCAGCAACAGCCCCGGCACGCCGATGGTCACCGCGAGGTCGAGATAGCTGTTGTGGCTGTGCGCCGCGCTCGTCGCCCATTCGGCGCCCTGCGCGGTCTGCCGCGCGGTCACGTCGTCCCAGAACGCGGCGTAGCCGTGGCCGATGATCGGCTTGTCGGCGACAGCTGCAAGCGCGAACTCCCAGATGGCGGAACGGCCGGTGAAAGTGGGATCGAGCGGAAGCAGCCGCGTCATCGCCCCGAGCGCCGGGCTCAGGACGCTGCCGACCGTCAGCAGGTTCATCACGATCAGCGGCACGAAGCAGATGATCCGCTTCAGCCACACGCTCGGCGTGACGCAGACCAGTGAGGCGAGCGCGTAGACTGCAAGACACAGCACCGACGACGTCTTGCCGCCGGTGAAGATCAGGAAGATTCCGGCCAGCGCGGCGATGGCCGGGCCCATCACGAACGAACCGACGGCGGACAGGTAGATGCCGACATAGACCAGGATGGTCATCACCGGCGAGGCGATGTTCTTGTGGCCAAAGCTGCCGCGCCAGTCGCCGGCCAACTGCGGCTCGGTGACGTCGAGTGCAGTGTGCATCGAGTATTGCGGGGCCATGATGACGCCGAGATAGCAGAGTGCGAGCAATACGAGCGCGGCGCCGCCAAGACACAGATTGAAGCTGCGCTGCGTCGGCGGCAGCAACGGCAACAGCACCGCAAGCGACATCACGCTGGCCGCGAGCACGAAGCGCTGCATCGAAACTCCGCGATTTTCGGAGAAGGCGATGTTGATCAATAGCCAGCCGACCAAACAGAGATGCAGCGGCGTCACCAGGGTCTTCAGCGCAGGCGCATCCGTTGCGGCGACCAACAGCACCGCGATCGCGGCCAGCAGGCCCCAGGAGACATAAGTGAGCGCCATCCGTCCGCCGACGACGGTGGTGACATCCTCGTTGCGCAGGTCAGGAAACGGATCGAGCGTCACCAGCACGAGGAGCAGGGCTGCGACTGCGACGAGGCAGCGCGCCGCCCGCACGGCGTTGACCCCCGCAAACCCATCGCGCAGGACGTCGCCGAACGATCGGGCCTCGACGTCGGTCATGTCAGTGCCGCTGCGATCCATGGCTCGAGGCTGTGGTGAAGCCGGGGGAGGCTCCAACTCTTAGCCGATCCCTGTTAAGCATTCGTCAACCAGTCCGGCGGGGCTCTGCGGCACCGCCTGCTCCCGCACGATGCTCCGCGCGATCTCGTAATATTGAAGCGCGCGCTGTTCCAGCGTGAGATTTTCGAGCACGAAACCGCGTGGGTCGAACGTGTCGGCGGCGCACCCGGCCCAGAACTCGTTCCAACCCGCCTCGAATCCCGCGATATCGGCAAACTTGGCGCCGCAACGATCGTCCCAGTACGGCACGGACGACACCGGTGCGAACTGGACGCGATGTGGATAATAATCGGGGTCCCGCCAGGGGCCGCCGGGATCCCAGGCGAGCACCGGCACGCCGCAAGACAATGCCTGCTGATAGGCGATGCCCTGGCTCTCGTTCTGGCACAGGAAGATCATCGCACGCGAATGCGCGAGCGCGGCCCGATAGTCTTCTTCCTTGTAGCTGCCGTAACGCAGCTCGGTGAACGAGCGGCCTTCCCTCGTGAGCCGGGCGCGGACGGGTTCGATCAGCTCCGCCGCGTAGCGATCGCGGTCCCAGTGCACCTTGTCGTAGATCAGGACGTCGACGCTCTTTTGCGACGTCGGCGACGGTGCCCAGAGATCCGTGTCGATGCCGATCGGCCAGGCCTCCGTGTCGGGCCAATGCGGCCGATACATCTCGGCGTACCATGGACCT
This sequence comes from Bradyrhizobium sp. WSM471, assembly GCF_000244915.1. Taxonomy (NCBI): domain Bacteria; kingdom Pseudomonadati; phylum Pseudomonadota; class Alphaproteobacteria; order Hyphomicrobiales; family Nitrobacteraceae; genus Bradyrhizobium; species Bradyrhizobium sp. WSM471. The sequence continues at coordinate 7,090,065 of NZ_CM001442.1, forward strand.
GGCACCACGACCTTCTTGACCGGTAGGCGCCTGAACAGGTCGGGATCGTCGAGCGGATGATTGTGGGCGGCGACGCCGAGCAGGATCGGATTTTTCCAGGCGAACTTGTCGAGCAGGAAGGTGCGGCCGATGATGCAGGCGAGTTCGCCCGGATGCCGCGCGATGTAGCCGTAGTCGTTGACGCGATAGCGGATACCGAGCCGATCGAGGCCCGCACAGAGATTGAGGAACACGCGGAGCTGCCCGCTCATGCGCGGCTCGCCGAGCAGCATGCGACGCGCCATGCGCCGCAGATGCCGATCGCCGGGAAACCAGCGATCGTCCTTGTCCTCGTAGAACAGGTTGAGGACCATGTCGTCGGGATCGTAGTCGAATGTCTTTGCGGGCACTGAGTCCATCCGCGGCAGCCAGGTTGCGCATTCTCGCATGGGACCCGCTGTCGCACTCTTCCAAATTTGCCACAGGCTTAATGCCGGCGGCTTAACGCTAATTGACGAAACCAACGCTGCGGCAGCCTTCGTGGCGACGCTTTTTTCCCAATGCGAGTATTATTCGCGACGGCCAAGGTTGCGCTCGATCGCATTGCCAACTCGCAGACGCGCCCTGGTTAACAGACGGTTAAAGGCCAGTCGTATCTTGATCACCGCGGAAGACATTCTCGAATTGCCCGCCACATCGCGCGTCGTTCCAGCGGCGCGCCTCCCGCTGCAGGTCGGCTCAACCACATCAGTGTCCGTCGTCATTCCGGCCAAGAATGTTGCGGCCTATATTGGCGAAACCCTCGCCAGCGCACTGGCGCAGGCCGAGGTCAGCGAAGTGATCGTCGTGGACGATGGCTCGACCGACGGCACCACCGCCATCGTCCATGCCATTCGTGACCCGCGACTGCGCCTGATGACCAACGGCGCAGCCGGCGTATCGGCAGCGCGCAATCTCGGCGCGGAGCATGCGAGCGGCCAATGGCTGCTCTTCCTCGACGCCGACGATCGCCTGCGGCCCGGCGCGGTCGCGGCGCTGCTGGCGGCTGCGAGGGGTGCGCCGCGAGCGGTTCTCGTCTACGGCGACTACAACACGATCGACAGCGAGGGACGGCAGATCGGCCGTCGGGATCTGCTGAAGGGACGCCGCAAACCGTCCGGCGACGTACTGGCGCGCCTCGCGGCCGGCAACTTCATCGTCAATGGCGGCATTGCGCTGGCACGTGCAGAGGCCTTCCGCGCCATCGGTGGCTTCGACGTCGCGCTCAGATATTGCGAGGACTGGCACTGCTGGTGCCGCCTTGCCGCGATCGGCGAATTCGAGTTCGCGCCAAACCTTCTGCTCGACTACCGCCTGCATACGGCCAACACCATGAACGCTGCGGTGCGGACGCCACAGGATTTCTTTCCGGCCATCGCGCGGGTGTTCGACGACGGGCTGATCATGGCACGACTGCCCGCGGGCATGGCGGCCGCACTGCGCCAGGCCGCCGAGGTTCATCTCGTCACGTATTCGGCGATGCAAGCGGTCCGCTTCGGCAGATATCGCCAGGCCTTGGCCTATCTCGGGATGGTCGGGCGCCGCTCGCTCAAATCGCTGCCGCGCTCCGCGGTCAGGGTCGCCCTCGCCTGCTTTGGTATTTAGCCCGCCGCTTCGGCGTCAGGACGCGATTTTCGAGGCCTCATAGGGTTTCGGCTCGATGCCGAACGCGGCGAGCAGCGAGCCGAGCGCGACCATCACGGGATGCATCGCGACGACGGCCTTCGACGATTTCAGCAGACCGGCCGCGCGCACCAGCGCCAGCGGCAACCTTGCGAGCATCTGCGCAAAGACCCACACTCGCGCCGCTGCCCCCTGCGCGGCCTTGGACTGCACACGATAATTGATCGCGCCGATGCGCAGGCCGCGCTTCACGATCCAGCCGAAACTGGTGCGGCTTTGCGGCACCGTCTCGGTGATGACTGCCTCCGCCGTCCAGTGGAACGTCATGCCGGCATCGCGGCAGCGCACGAAGAAATCGCAGTCACCGCCGCCGAGGAAGTTGAAGCGGGGGTCGAAGGCGGGACGGGCGAAGCTCTCGAATGCCGCACGCGTGATCAGGCAATTGCCGCAGCCGTAGATCAGGGGCACAGCGCCGCTGTAATCATAGGCGGGACAAAAAACGGGGTGGCGCGAAAGCCAGGGCATGCTGTGGTCCTCGAAGACCGGCAGCACCGGCCCGCCGACCAGATCGGCGCCGGTGGCCTCCGCGGTGCGGACCATCAGTTCGAGCCAATCGGGCGAGGCGATCTCGTCGTCGTCGATCATCAGGAACCGGGTCGCGGCGGGAAACAGCGCCAGCGCGGTCTCGAACGCGGCGTTGATCGCCTGGACGTTGCCTTGCCGTTTCTCGACCAGGCAGACACCCTGAAGCCTGCCATCGGCGAGATATTCCGCGGCAACGGGCGCGCTTTCGCGCCGGACCGCATCGTTCTCGACCATGACGACGGCGAAGGAGCGCGGGGTGCGCTGGCTCGCGAGCGAGTCCAGCGTCAACCGCAGATGCTGCGGGCGGCGGAAGCAGGGGATGCAGACGACGATACCAACCGACAGGTCGATGATCCGGGAGCTGGCCGCGATCTCCCGGTTGGGATCGCGCACGGCATCCGAGATACGCATGGCGGACAGGTCTGTCAGCATCAATGTCATGACGTTCTAGATGTCCGAGATAGATTGAAAAAGCCCTGCTTCGATCCCGGGGATCAGCGTCGTCCCGCGACGGCACATCGCCGCGGGACAGGCACGTCCCAAAATGAACGGCCGGTTTGAGCCTCGCGACGGCACAACGCCGCCGATTTTCCGCCATCCATGCACTTAACTGCTTTCGGGTGTTTCTGCTGCCAAACCTTGCGCGCGTGATACTGCAATTCGCGGTCCACCGTGCCGACGGCGGCTGGCGCGGAAGATACCGTAGTTAACGCACATGCTCATTAACCCGACCGTAAGCACTGCGACGGGTGAAGCGTCGCGGCATCGGATTTGCTCTACGGGTACACGAGATTTTTCCTGTAAATTTAAGTCGAACAAGCGCGGTCGGAAAAAAATGAACAAGCCAGCCACGATCGATTTCGCGACAGCCACGGCGGTCCAAATTCCCGCGGCCATTGCACACACTCAGGCGCTGCACGATCTCGTCCCCGGTGAAGCCCGCGACAGCCTGCTCGCCGTCCACGACGTACTGCGTCGCGAACTGCCGCAAGGCCAGCTTGCCACCTACGAAGCCGGAGGCGGCTCGTGCAGCGTCCTGCCACCGGAATTGCTGAGCCGCAGCAAGGTCACCGTCGTCGACATCGACGAAGATCAGGTTCGCAACAACAGCTATGCCGACGAAGCGATCCTCGGTGACGTCCAGACCTACCGCTTCGGGCGCGAGACCTTCGATCTGGTGATCTGCTACAACGTGATCGAACATCTTCCCAACGTCGACGCCGCACTCCTGAATTTCCGCGATGCGCTCAAGCGGGGCGGGATGATCCTGATCGGCGCGCCCAATCCGCGCTCGTTGTCCGGAGTCGTCACCAAATACTCGCCGCACTGGTTCCACGTCTGGTTCTACCGGCACATTCGAGGCATCAAGGATGCCGGCTTGCCGGGCGAGCCGCCGTTCCCGACCTTCTTCCATCCCCTGGTGTCGCTGCCGAGGCTCGAAGCGTTCGCCGGCGCCAATGGCCTCGAGATGATCTACCGCCGTGAGGTCGAGAGCCCGCGCTATCCCGAGATGCGCCGGCGCAAGCCGCTGTTCGCAGCCCTGGTCGACGCCGCTGCCGCCGTGCTCAACGCCGTGCTCCCGCGCGGGACGGACGTCCGCCGCGGCGATTATCACGTCATCCTGCGGAAAAGCTGACGGCCATGGTGCGCGCGCGGCCGATCGCAAGACCGGCGAAGCCTCGCGGCCACGCCGCACGGGGTAACGAACCGTTAATCTCTGAGGGACCGCGCCATCGCACGCGTCACGGCGACGCGTCGAAGAGCGGCATGCGCTTAAACGCTTTGTTTGCCATTTCGGTGAATAGTCCCTCAATGAGTATGGTTAATTTTCCCTGTTGCGTTGAGTGGGCACCTATATGTGAGGTGCGTGGCGTAGAGCGAAGAGTACCCCCTCAGCACGCGGCACTTGGAATGAAAGCTGGGGATCATGCTTGACTATAACCACCCGATAGATCGGGCCAGACCGGAGGCCCCGCAGCAGCGGCCTCAGGCCGGCTTCAACGTGCTGGAGCTGGTCAACCTGCTCTGGCGGCGGAAGATCGCGATTGCCGTTGCCGCGCTGCTCGGTGCGACGCTTGCCGTCACCGTGGGCAAGAGCCTGACGCCCCGCTACACCGCCACCGCCCAGCTCTATGTCGACCCGCGCGAGCTTCAGCTCGTCGACCGCGAGCTAACGCCCCGCGCGCAGGACGTCTCCGGCATGTCGATGGTGGTCGAGAGCCAGGCGCGCCTGATCACCTCCAACAGCGTGCTGCTCCAGGTGATCCAGCAGGCTGATCTGGACAAGGATCCCGAATTCGGCGGCGGCGCCGACGGCAAAGGCGTGATGTCGTCGCTGCTCGGCCTGATCGGCCTTCAGCCCCACGCGCCCTCCGCCACGGAGAAAAAGGAAGTTCAGCTCGCCGCTCTCGAGGCGCTGAACCGGCACATCACGATCCGCAAGACCGAGAAGAGCTTCATCGTCGACATCGAGGTCTGGTCCACCGATCCGGCGAAAGCGGCGATGCTCGCCAACACGCTGACCAGCGCCTACCTCGCGGAATCCCGCAACTCGCAGGCGTCCGCCGCCCGGCGCGCCACCAACGACCTCTCCGGTCGCCTGAAGGAGCTGCGCGAGCGGCTGCGCAGCGCCGAGACCGTGCTCGCGACCTACAAGGCCCAGAACAATTTCGTCGGCACGCAAGATGCGCTGATCAGCGACCAGCAGCTTTCCGCCAGCAACCAGCGGCTTTCCGCCGCCCGCGCCGCGACGATGGACGCGCAGGCGCGCCTCGACCAGATCGAGGCGAGCCGACGCACGACGGCAGATGCAGGCGCGAACTCCGAGGCGCTGCAATCGCCGACCATCGCGAACCTGCGCGCCCAATATGCCGACGCGCGCAAGAAATATGCGGAGCAGGCCGGCGAGCTCGGTCCGCGTCATCCGGCGCTGCGCCAGACCGAGAAGCAGGTCGAGGATCTCAAGCGCACCATCAACGAAGAGATCGACCGCTTCGCCCAGTCCGCCAAGAACGATTTGACGCGCGCCCGCGACTTTGAAGCCTCGCTCAGCCGGGCGCTGGAGGCGCAGAAGCGGCAGAGTGTCCAGCTCAGCCAGGCCGCCGTGCGCTTGCGCGAGCTCGAGCGTGAAGCCGATGCCAGCCGTGACGTCTATCAATCCTTCCTCAAGCGCTCGCGCGAGACCGAGGAGCAGGAGACGCTGAACACCTCGGCGGCCCGAATCATCGGCGAGGCGACGGTGCCGCAGCGGCGCTCGTTCCCGCCGGCGATGAGCCTGTTCGCCATGATCGGTTTCATCTTCGGCGCAATCGCTGCATCGAGCTGGTTCGTCGCGGCCGAACTGCTGCTCGCCGGTGCGTTCGCGCCGGCGCCGGCCCGTGCCAATCGCACTCCGTTGCCGCAAGCTCCGCGAGCTCCAGAGCCTTCGAGGGCGCCGGAAACTCCCCGGCCTCAGCCAGTTTCGCGAGCCCCGGAAGTCGCGGAGGCACTGCCGGAACTCGCCGCCCCGCCGCTGCAACCTTCGATGGTCGAGAAGCCCCTGATCGAAAAGCCGCTGATCGCGCGCCTCCAGGAGGCCGACGTCATCCACACGCTCGGTGCCATTCTCGCCAGCGGCGGCGGCATCGACCTCACCCGGCTGGGCTGGCCGACGCTGCGCCCCGGCTTTCCACTGACGACGCTGCTCAACGCCTGGCGCGACATGCGCGCTACGGCGGCCCGGCGCGCCGGCGGAAAGACAATGCCGGTCATCGCGCTCGTCGGTGCCAGCGAGACCACCGGGCGCAGCGTGACGGCGCTGAATTTCGCGCTCGCGGCCGCGCGCGACGGCGCCCGGGTGCTGATAATCGATGCCGACCATCAGGCGCACCCGCTCTCGAACAAGGTCAACCGTCCCGGCAAGAGCGAGCCGAGCAAGGTCGGATGGCTTTCGATCGGCAGCAAGGCCGCACGCGAGATCAAGACACTCAACGGCATCTCGGTATTGCCGGCCGTCGACGGCGACGCAACCAAGGCCACTGACGCCATCCGCAAGGCCATCGCGCAGGCGCGCTCCGCCGGCGGTTATGACCTTGTGGTCCTCGACGGCCCCGCGGCGTCACTCACGGCCGGCAGCCGTAAGCTGCTCGATGATGCCGACGCGCTGGTGGCGGTGCTGCCGACCAGCCTCGACATCAACGACGGCCTGGAAGAGATATTGAGCACACTCGGCCGCGCCGAGCGCAAGCTCGTCGGCGTCGTGCTCGACGAACTCACCCCTATGGCCCAAGCTCGCCAACGAGGCAGACAATATGCTTGAGCGCCGCATCAATCTCGATGGCCGGGCCGCAACCGCCGACGTGCCGCGGATCACCATTGGCGGCCTCCGCATGGCTGCGATCGACCTGGAAGCGACCGCAGATTTCATGATCGAGGCGACCGATCCGCGCCATCGCATCGGCCGTCCGCTGCACCTGACCTCGGCCAATGGCGAGGTGCTGGCGCGGTGCTCGACCGAACCGGAGACCGAGCGCCTGTTCCGCGGCGCCGACCTCATCAACGCCGATGGCCAGCCGCTGGTCGCGGCGTCCAGGCTGCAATCCTGGTTTCCGTTGCCCGAGCGCGTCGCCACGACGGACCTGTTTCACGTCGTCGCGCGCAAGGCTGAGGCGGTCGGCCGCACCTTCTATATGTTCGGCGCCAGCGAGGACGAGAACGCCGCTGCGGTCGAGAACGTTCGGAAGATGTATCCAAACCTCAAGATCGTCGGCTACAGCCATGGTTATCTCCGTGGCGATGCGCTGCGCGCGAAGGTCGACGAGATCAACGCGCTAGCGCCGGATTATCTCTGGGTTGCGCTGGGCGTGCCAAACGAGCAGGCGTTCGTCGAGGAATTCACCCCGCATCTCACCAATGTCGGCGTCATCAAGACATCCGGCGGCCTGTTCAACTTTTTGTCGGGCAGCCGCGCCCGCGCGCCGCGATGGATGCAGAAGGTCGGGCTCGAATGGGCCTGGCGCACCTTGCTCGAGCCCCGCCGCCTGTTCTGGCGCTATTTGACCACCAACCCACGCGCGATCTATCTGCTGTTCAGCCGCAACCGGCCCTTCAATCGCTGAGTAGAGAACGACATGACCCCCGCCGGTCATCAGCCCCGACTGCGCCATCTCAACGCCAGCGGCGCCGGTATTGCGCCTTGCGGGTCGGGCTCATAAGCGGCTAAAGAGACTGTCACGGTCGGCGCCGGCAACTTTCCCGGCCGCCGTATGTTTTGTATGGCCGCTGACACAAGCGGCACAATCGGCTCAGCCAGTAGTGCGAGCCAGCTTTTCACAGCGAAGGCCACGATCGAGTCCGCGCATCGGCCTGCTTTCAGGCGCGACCCAAGGGAGCACGGAACGAATGCATCAGGCCGCAAGCCTGCAATTCGAGCGCATGATGGACGAGCTCGTCCTCTGGCATGCCGTGCCGGAGGACGAACGATCGCCGGCGCCTGCCTGGTGGTGGGGTCCGGCGATGGCGGTGCTCGACACGCACGAGCCGATGCGACAGGCCTGGTGTTCTGAACTCGGTCTGAGCCAGGACTCGAGCTTTGCCGAAGGCGCGCACGCCCTGCTCGCCCTGTTCGCCAAGCAAACCTCGCTGACCTGGCCGGATGATTTTCCGCGCAAGGTGCAAATCAAGGAAGACGACGTCCGCGAACTGCACCCGCAGCCATCAGACGACAGCGCTTTTCAAGCGTAGCGCCGCGGCCTCGGTGGCGACATGGTCCGGCCCCGGCTGGAGCGGCGGCGCGACGGGCAGCTCCATCGGCCGCAGCAGCTCGGCCATCTCCCGCGCCGGCAGCGGCATGGAGATCAGGAAACCCTGCATCTCGTCGCAGCCATGGGTGCGCAGGAACGCCTCCTGCTCGGCGTTTTCGACGCCTTCCGCAACCACGGTCATGCCGAGCGCCTTGCCCATGCTGATGATCGCCTGCGCGATCGCCTGATCCTCTGCGTCCTGCGGCAAGTCGCGCACGAAAGAGCGGTCGATCTTGATAGTGTCGATCGGAAAATGCTTCATCAGTGACATCGACGAATAACCGGTGCCGAAATCGTCGATCGCCAAGCGAATGCCGCGGCTCTGGATGGCGTCGAGCACCTTGAGCGCGCGCCCGACGTTGCGCATCATCATGCTCTCAGTGACCTCCAACTGGAGCAGCACGGGTGACATGCCGCTGGCGGCCAGCGCCTCGTCGACGTCCTGCAACAGATGCTCGTCCACAAACTGCCGCGGTGACAGGTTGACCGCCATCGACACCGGCAAGAGGCCGCGGCGCTGCCAGGCCATGGCCTGCGCGCAGGCCTCCTTCACCACCCAGCGGCCGATCGGCACGATCAATCCGGTCTCTTCCGCAAGCGGAATGAACTGCGCCGGCGAGATGCTGCCGAGATCCGGGTGCGTCCAGCGCAGCAGGGCTTCCACGCCCGTGATCTGGCCGGTCTCCATGTCCACCTTGGGCTGGTAGTTCAAAGTGAATTGATCGCGCTCCAGCGCCCGGCGCAGCGCGCTCTCCAGCGACAGCCGCTCGATCGACTGCGTCTTCACTTCCTTGGAGAAGAAGCGGTAGCCGTTCTTGCCGTCTTCCTTGGCGAGATACATCGCCATGTCGGCGTTCTTGGTCAGTGTCTGTGCGTCGGAGCCGTTGGTCGGATACATCGCGATGCCGATCGAGGCCGTGGTGTGGCACTCATGCCCCGCCAGCTCCATCGGTTCGGCAAGCGCCGTCAACAGCTCGTTCGCGATGCGCTGCACGTCATCGATCTCGCCACATTGGTCGAGGATCACCACGAACTCGTCTCCGCCGAGCCGCGCCACCACGTCGCTTGCGCGCAGCGCACCACGCAACCGGTTGGCCACTTCGAGCAGGAGCAGATCGCCGGCCTCGTGGCCCAGCGAATCGTTGATGACCTTGAAACGGTCGAGGTCGATGAACAGCACCGCAAAGCGGTGGTCGTGGCGCTGCGCTTCGTCGATCGCCTCATGCAGCAGCGCGTTGAAGGTCTCGCGGTTCGGCAGGTCGGTCAGACTGTCGTGCGAAGCGAGGTATTCGATCCGCTCGTCGGCCTCGTTTTTCTCGTCGGCCCGGTCGAAATTCTCCATCGCGAAGGAGACGTTGTCGGCGAGGCGCTGCAACAGCTCAACGAACTCGGCCGTGAAGGTGCCCGGCTCGGTGGACATGTAGATCATGACGCCGACGGCCTGATCGTGCGCGACGAGCGGAAAAGCCGCGCCCGACCGCGCGCCGTCGTTGCGGACAATTGCATGGAAGGCGCGAACGCGATCGTCGTTGAGATAGTCGTTGCTGATGCAGGGCTGGCGGGTGCGGAACGCCGTGCCGCTCATTCCGCGCCCCTCGGGACGTTCGGGGTCGATTGACAGGCGGACATTGCGCGTGGTGTCAGACGATGGTCCGGCACTGGACACGATCTCCAGCTGGTCGCTGTCGGCCCTCGACAGTGCAATGGTGGTCGAGGTGAATTTTGCGCCATTCGAGGCGGCAAGGCAGACGAGGTCGAACAGTTCGGCGCGCGACTTCGCCCGCATGATCGCCTCGTTGGTGGCGCTCAGCGACGCAAACATCCGCGTCAGGCGTTCCTTCTGCGCCTCGGTGCGGGCCTTCTCCTCGGCACGATCGAAATTGTCGAGGGCGAAAGAGACGTTTTCAGCGAGGCGTCCGAGCAGTTCGACCAGATCGGGTGTGAACGTATTCTCTTCTGGTGCGAGGAAAAGCAGGATGCCAATCGGCTCCTGGCCGGCCCTCAGCAGTGGGAAGCTGGCAGCAGCCCGGGTTCCATCCTCGATCGCCTTGGAATGCCAGTGCACCGATCGCGGATCATTCAGATAATCGTTGATGACACTGGCCCGGCGGGTCCGCAGCGATATCCCTATGATCCCCTGGCCCTCAGGATGGTCGGCGGAAACGAGGCAGGTGCGTCCCACCATTCGTTCCTGCAGGCGTCCCTTCACGGCGACCACCCGGACAAGCTCACGTTTGTCGTCCAAAGTGCCGATTGTCGCGGAGGCGAACACCCCGCCGAGCACGGCGGCCTGGCACGCGACCTCGAACAGCTCCTCGCGCGTCTTGGCGCGCATGATGGCCTCATTGGTGGCGCTCAGCGCCTCGAACATGCCACTCAGGCGATCACGCTGCTTGTCGGCCCGCGCTTTTTCGTCGGCCCGATCGAAATTCTCCAGCGCGAAGGCGACGTTGGCCTGGAGCTTGCGCAGGAGCTCGACGAACTCGTCCGTGAAAGTGCCGCGCTCGCGCGAGTTGAACAGGAATACGCCCTCGACCCTGTCACCGTTGAACAGCGGCAGCGCGGTTGACGACCCAATACCGTTGCGACGCGCGCTGGCGTGCCAAGGCTCGAGGCGAGTGTCGGCCAGGATGTCGTTGCTGATACAAGGCTGTCGCGTCCGGAACGCAGTGCCGGTCAGCCCGCGTCCCTCCGGCACCTCGTCGCTGACCGGCAACCTGAAGGTTCGTACCTCAGCGGCGTTCGGTCCGAACGATGCGACGATGCGAAGCAGTCCCGTGTCGCGGTCGAGCAATGCGATCGAGGTCGAGGCGAACTTCGCGCCCTGCACCGTGGCTTCGCAAACTAGATCAAACAGTTCGCTGCGGGATCTTGCCCGCAGAATGGCCTCGTTGGTCGCGCTTAGCGCCGCGTACATGCGCGCCAGCCGTTCCTCCTCCAGCGCGATCTGGGCCTTCTCCTTGTCGCGGTCAAAATTCTCGAGCGCAAAGCATACGGTTTCAGTCATGCGCAGCAACAGTGCGACGATGCCTTCGTCTTTCGCCCAGGCTTTGCTCACGAAGAAAAACAGCACGCCGATGCTGGTACCACGCTTGATCAGGGGAGCAGCCACGCAGGCGACGGCGCCGGCATTGACGTTGGCCTGCTCCCAGGTGGTCCCCTTGGTACGATTGACGAGGTCGTCCTCGACGACCGCTTTCTGCGTCCGGAACACCTCGCCGGACATGCCTTTGCCGTAGGGACTCTCCGGATCGATCGAGTAGCGCGACTGTCTGATCAGATCCAGATTTTGTCCGGTCGCTGCCACCGGCGTCAGCCATTCGGAATCCGGCTCGCGCAGCAGAACGAAAGTTGCAAGCGACTTGCCACTGTACACAGCGGCATCGCAGACCCGCTGGTACAGATCCTGCTCGGTGCCCGCGTGAAGGATTGCTTCATTGGTCGCGGTGAGGGCGCCGAACATGCGGTTGAGCCGCCGCACTGCCCGCTCGCCATCCACGCGCGCTGTCTCGCGCGCGAAATTCTCCAGCGCATGTGAGATATTGCTCGACATCCGCTCGAACAGCGAGACCATCGCCTCGTCGAGCGTGCCTGCCCCCGAGCGGGTCACATACAACACGCCGATACTGCGACCGCCGCAGATCAGGGGAAGCGCCGCGGCTGCGCCGACACCCGCCCCGGCCGCGCCCTCGCGCCACGCGAGCGAGCGCGGATCGTTCAGGTAATCGTTGCTGATGCAGATCCCCTGGCTGCGAAAGGCTTCGCCGCCGACGCCCGATCCCTCCGGCGTGCCGGCCGCCGTGGTGATCTTGATCGCACGCAGCCGCGCAACGTCGTCGCCGCAGCCGGCCGCAAACCGCAGCCGCTGGCCATCCGGCTCCGCCAGGAAGACGGCGACGGCCATGAAGTCCCCACTCGAAAACCCGGCGTCGCAGACCTTCTGGTACAGCTCGTCCGGCGACTTCGCGTAAAGGATCGCTTCGTTGATGTCGCTCAACGCTGCAAGTGTGCGCGCGAGGGTCCTCTGCACGATCTCACTCCCCCGGCATCTCTGCCATTTTATCCCGGATAGCTTATGAGGGCGGATGGCCTAAGTGGGGGTTATTGGTTCCCGCAAACCGTCAATCAAAGTGAACGAGCTGCGAACAACCGGCGCGAAATCCCGCTGTACGGGATGGCAGTTTCGACCGACCACGCGTTCTGTTTACGAATTTGCAGCCCTGTATTGGTTTACGGGAGATTGATATCGCAGCCGCGCTTTGAGACCATGGCTCCCAACAAGCAGCCTGTTAAGGGTACCAGCCGGGGAAACGCCATGCCGATCGTCCAGGCCGACCGCCTCACGCGCATCAGCGCCGCGCTGCTTCGTGCCGCCGGAGCTTCCGAGGAAGAGGCCGACGCGGTCGCAGGCGGCTGCGTCAAAGCCAATCTCGCCGGCCACGATTCCCACGGCGTGATCGCCGTACCCACCTACATCGACCGCATCAAGGCCGGCCATATCGTGCCCGGCGCCAAATGGAGCATCGTCCGGGAATCCCCGACGACGACCGTGATTGACGGCCAGTGGGGTTTTGGCTTCCACGTCAACGCCAAGGCGATGGCGCTGACGATCGAGAAAGCGAAGACAGCGAATGTCGCCGCCTGCACCGTGTTCCGGCAAAGCCATGTCGGCCGCCTCGCCGCCTATCCGCTGATGGCGATGCGCGAAGGCATGATCGGGATCGCAACGGCGGATTCCGGCCGCTCGCCGAAGCACGTGGCGCCGTTCGGCGGCAAGGAGGCTCGGCTCGGCACCAATCCGATCTCGATAGCGGTGCCGTCCGATCTCGATGCGCCGTTCTATCTGGACATGGCGACCTCTGCGGTCGCGGCCGGCAAGATCCAGCTCGCGGTCGCCCGCGACGAGGAGATTCCGACAGGATGGATCATCGATGCCGAAGGACGACACACCACCGATCCGACCCAATACCGCAAGGGCGGCGCGCTGCTGCCGCTCGGCGGAACCGAGGGCTACAAGGGCAGCGGCCTCGCCGCCATGGTCGAGGTCCTGTGCGGCCTGCTCACCGGCCTTGGTTTCGGCGTCGAGCCCACGGGCCGGCACAATGACGGCTGCTTCATGGCCGTGTTCAACGTCGCCGCATTTCGCCCGTTGCAAGACTTCAAGCGCGAGGTTGCCGAGTTCGCGCACTATCTCAAATCGACCCCGCCCTCCGAGGGCAGCAAAGGCGTGTTCTATCCCGGAGAGATCGAGGGCGTGCGCGAGCAGCAGCGCCGGCGCGACGGCATCGAGATCGAGGATGCGACGTGGGAAAAACTGCGCGCGCTGGCGCGCGAGTACAGGCTGGATACGGTCCTTGATCTGGCCTGACGCAATTCGGAGAACAGCAGCATGACGCGGCAGATGGTACTGGTCGGCTTCCTTCAGGCCCAGAACTGCACGAATTTGCCGAGTTCATGGCGCCATCCGGACTCGCGCGACGATTCGATGTCGGCGGACTACTATCAGGAGATCGCCAAAATCCTCGAAGCCGGCAAGTTCCACATGGCCTTCTTCGACGACCGGCTGGCGATGCCGGACCGCTACGGCAACGATCACGCCCACACCGTCGAATACGGTATCCGCTGCGTGAAGATGGACCCGCTGATCGTGCTGACAACGATGGGCATGGTTACAGAGAAGCTCGGGTTGGGGGCGACCGGCTCGACGACTTATTTCGAACCTTTCGACATCGCCCGCCGCTTCGCAACGCTCGACCTGATGTCCGGCGGACGCGCCGGGTGGAATGTCGTCACCTCGCTCAACGACGGCGAGGCCTTTAACATGGGCCGGGATTCTCATCCCGAGCACGACGCCCGCTATGACCGTGCCGACGAGTTCATGGAGGTCGTGCTCGGCCATTGGGACACCTGGGAAGACGGCGCGCTCATAATGGACAAGACGAGCGGCCGCTTCGCCGATCCAGCCAAGGTGAAGCGGCTCGATCACAAGGGCCCATTCTACAAGTCGCGCGGTCCCTTCACCGTGCCGCGCTCGGATCAGGGCCATCCCGTGATCATCCAGGCGGGTGCGTCCGGCCGCGGGCAACGCTTTGCAGGACGATGGGGCGAGGTGATCTTTACCGCCGCACGCAACCTCGCCGCCGCCAAGGAAGGCTATGCGTCCGTGCGTAATGAGGCCGCGAAAGCCGGCCGGGATCCGGAGGCGATGTTCCTCTGCAACCTCACGACACCGGTCTGCGCCGCGACCAAGGCCGAGGCCGAAGACAAGATGGCGCTGGTCAACAAGCTGCCGCTGCAGATCGACGCGCTGTCGCTACTGGCCGAAGCGCTCAATTACGATTTCGCCTCCAAGGATCTCGACGAGCCGCTGACGACGGAAGAGTTGAAGAGCATGCAGGGCATTCTGGGCATCCGCGACGGCGTGCTCAAGAACTCCGGCAAGAGCAATCCGAGCGCGCGCGATTTCGTCACCTTCTCCGGCCGCGGCCAGGTCCAGGATGCGATGGTCGGCGGCCCCAAGGAGATCGCGGACAAGCTCGAAGAAATGTTCGTCGAGCGCGGCTGCGACGGCTTTGTCATCGCCGCGACCTATGTGCCCGGCTCCTATGCCGATTTCGTGCAACATATCGTCCCGGAATTGCAGCGGCGCGGATTGTTCCAGAAGGAATATCGCGGCAAGACACTGCGGGAAAATCTCGGGCTCAAGCGGCCGGCTGCCGGCGACTGGAAAGTGGAGCCGCGCGATGCCGTGGAATAACAACGGAGACACGGCATGCGCTGGCTGAAATTCACCGCCGCGGACAAGATGTCCTGGGGAATCGTCGAGAGTGACCAGGTCATCGCCGTCGATGGCGATCCCTTAGGCGAATGGCAGCGCACCTCGCGCACGCATCCGCTGTCGCAGGTTAGAATCGAGCTGCCGCTGATTCCGCGCACCTTCTACTGCGTCGGCCTGAACTATCTGAAGCACCTGAAGGAGGCCGCCGACAAGCGCGGCGAGGTGCCAGCGGTGCCGGACAGACCCGAGATCGGCTATCGCGCCCAGAATGCGCTGATCGCACATGACGAGGAGGTCGTGATCCCGTCCTTTGCGACGGACAAGATCCACTACGAAGGCGAACTCGTCGTCGTCATCGGCAAGAAGGTCAAGCATCTCACCAAACAGAATGCCATGGATTGCGTGTTCGGCTACACCATCGGCAACGACGTCAGCGAACGCAGCTGGCAGAAGGCCGACCGCAGCCTGTGGCGCTCGAAGAACGCCGACACGTTCAAGCCGATGGGCCCGTGGATCGAGACCGAAGCCGACCTCGACAAGATGGAAACGATCGTCCGGGTCAACGGCAAGGAGACCAACCGCTTCCACACCAACGACATGATCTTTGGCGTGGTGCCCTTCCTGGTCGAGCTGACCAAATACTTTACGCTATGGCCGGGCGATGTGATCTGGATGGGCACGGACGGAGCCTCGCCTGACATCAAGCACGGCGACGTCGTGGAGATCGACATCACCGGTATCGGGACGCTGCGGAACAGGTTCGTGCGGGAAGAGCGGTAATCCTCATCCCGAGGAGCTTGCGAAGCAAGCGTCTCGAAGGATGAAGGCCCGGTTGTGGCCTCCCCCTTCAAGACGGCCGCTACTCGGCCTCCTCAGGGTGAGGCGGCAGATTTGAACACGTCGCAGCTCAAAACGGCAGGGCCACGCCCGTCTTGATCTCTTTCAGCACGACATTGCTTCTCACATAACGAATGCCGGGAATGCGGAACATGAAGTCGTCGAGGAATCTGTTGTAGGCCGCCATGTCCTGCACGACGACGCGCAAATGGTAATCGGCATCGCCCGTGGTCGCAAAGCACTCCAGCACCTCACGCCGCGTGGTCACCCGCCCGACGAACTCGTCGACGAATTTTGCGTCGTGCCGTTCCAGCGAAACATGGAGGATCGCGGACATCGCAAAGCCGGCCTGCTCGCGCGCGACCAGGGCCGCATAGCCCCGGATGGCACCGCTCTCCTCCAGCGCGCGCACCCGGCGCCAGCATGCCGAGGTGGACATGCCGACCGCGTCGGCGAGCTGCTGGTTGGTGGCGCGGCCGTCCTTCTGAAGGAAGGCGAGAATCCGCGCATCCTGGTCTTCGATCATGGAAACCACCAAAATGGATTATTCAACCTGAATATATATTAGATCGGATAATTCTACCATAATTGGCGCAATGTTCGGAAAGATAGGTAAGACCTACCAATCGCCCAGGCCTACCCTTCTCCCATCCGGCAAGGATGCCGCGGGAGGTCCGCATGGACGCCAAATCGTCACTCGACGCCTATGAGCTTTCCGACCGCTACGATCGCCAAGAAGGCCGCGTTTTCCTCACGGGCACGCAGGCCATCGTTCGCATCGCGCTCGACCAGGTGCGGCGCGACCGTGCCGCCGGACTGAACACGGCGGGCTTCATCTCGGGCTATCGCGGCTCGCCGCTCGGCGGCATCGACCTCGAACTGTGGCGCATCCAGGAGCGACTGAAGCGGGACCGCATTGAATTCATCCCCGCAGTGAACGAAGACCTTGCCGCAACCGCCGTGCTCGGCTCGCAACAGGTCGAGACGCAGGCTGACCGCGAGGTCGATGGCGTGTTCGGGCTCTGGTACGGCAAGGGCCCCGGCGTCGATCGCTCCGGCGATGCGCTGAAACACGGCAACGCCTACGGCTCCTCGCCGCATGGCGGCGTTCTGGTGGTTGCCGGCGACGACCATGGCTGCGTCTCGTCCTCGATGCCGCACCAGTCCGACGTCGCCTTCATGAGCTGGTTCATGCCGACACTCCACCCCGCAAGCGTCAGCGAGTACCTCGAATTCGGTGAATATGGCTACGCTCTGAGCCGCTTCACCGGCATGTGGGTCGGCTTCAAGGCGATCTCGGAGATCGTGGAATCCGGCGCCTCCGTCGCGCTGCGCCCGCCGCGCGTCTTCCACACGCCGGACTTCGCGCCGCCGCCAGGCGGCCTGCACTATCGCTGGCCCGATCTGCCGGGCCCACAGATCGAAGAGCGGTTGGAGGCGAAGAAGCATGCGGTCTATGCCTTCGCAAAGGCCAATCCGATCGATCGTCACATCTACGACATCCCGGGCGCCACCTACGGCATCGTCACCACAGGCAAGGCACATCTCGATCTGATGGAAGCACTGCGGCTGATGGGTCTTGACGAAGCGGCCTGCCGCAGCATCGGCATCGACATCTACAAGGTCGGCATGGTCTGGCCGCTGGCGCTGCATGACGCGATGGCGTTCGTGAAGGGCAAGCGCGAGATCCTCGTGGTCGAGGAGAAGCGCGGCATCATCGAAAGCCAGTTCAAGGAATATTTTTACGATTATCCGGGCGAAAAGCCCGAGCGCATGGTCGGCAAGCACGACGAGACCGGCGCACGGCTGATCTCCTGGATCGGGGAATTGTCGCCGCGTGCGCTCGCCGGGGTACTCGCACGCCGGCTCGATCCGATGTTCCCAGGCCTTAATCTCGCCGCACGCGCAGCCGGTTTGATGCCCGAGGCCGCGCGCACGATCAACGTCTCTGGTGCAACGCGCACGCCCTATTTCTGTTCGGGATGCCCGCACAACACATCGACGAAAGTGCCGGAGGGATCGAAGGCGCTGGCCGGCATCGGCTGCCATTTCATGGCGAGCTGGATGGACCGCGAGACATCGTCCCTGATCCAGATGGGCGGCGAAGGCGTGAACTGGGCCGCCTCGTCACGCTTCACCGGCAACAAGCACGTCTTCCAGAATCTCGGCGAAGGCACCTATTATCATTCGGGTTCGATGGCGATCCGGCAGGCGATCGCGGCCAAAGCCAACATCACCTACAAAATTCTGTTCAACGATGCCGTCGCGATGACCGGCGGCCAACCCGTCGACGGCCCGATCAGCGTCCACGCTATCGCGCACAGCGTCCGCGCCGAGGGCGTTGCGCGCGTCGCGCTGGTGTCGGACGATCCAGCGCAATTTTCGCCAGGCGATCTTCCGGTCGGCGTGTCCATCCATCCGCGCGAAGAGATGGACAGCGTGCAGCGCGAGCTGCGCGATATCCCCGGCGTCTCCGTGCTTATCTATCAGCAGACCTGCGCGACGGAGAAACGGCGGCGCCGCAAGCGTGGACAGATGGCCGACCCCAAACGCTTCGCCTATATCAACGATCTCGTCTGCGAGGGCTGCGGCGACTGCTCGGTCGAATCCAACTGCCTCAGTGTCGAGCCCAAGGAGACGCCCTTTGGCCGGAAGCGCCGGATCAACCTCTCATCCTGCAACAAGGACTTCTCCTGCCTCAACGGGTTCTGCCCGAGCTTCGTCACCATCGAGGGCGCGAAGCGCCGGAAGAAGGGCGCGAGCCGGATCGACGCGGTCGGCCACGCGGCCACGCTTCCCTTGCCCGCGCCCGCAACGCTCGACCGTCCCTATGATCTGCTCATCACGGGCGTCGGCGGCACCGGCGTGATCACGGTCGGCGCGCTGATTGGCATGGCGGCGCACATCGAACGAAACGGTGTCTCGGTGCTGGATTTTACCGGCTTTGCGCAAAAATTCGGGCCGGTGCTGAGCTACATCCGGTTGGCCGCCTCGCCCGAAGCGTTGCATCAGGTCCGTATCGACCAGGGCGCGGCCGATGCGCTGATCGGTTGCGACCTCGTCGTCAGCTCCTCGCCGAAGGCGTCCGGCACCTATCGGAAAGGCACGCGCGCCGCGGTCAACACCGCAGAGATGCCGACCGGCGACGTCGTCCGCTTCCGCGATGCAGATCTCGCCTCACCCGCCCGCCTGCGCGCGATCGGCCAGGTTATCGGCGACGGCAATCTCGACACCATCAACGCCAATGCGCTGGCCGAGCGCCTGCTCGGCGATGCCGTCTATGCCAACATCGTCATGCTGGGCTTTGCCTGGCAGCACGGGCTGCTGCCGGTCTCGCTGTCGGCGCTGTTGCGCGCGATCGAGCTCAACGGTGTCGCGGTTGGCAGCAACAAGCAGGCTTTTGCCTGGGGCCGGATTGCGGCCGCCGATCCTGACTTCTTGCCGAAGGTGGACGGAGCGCCGAAGGCCGAGACCCTCGACCAGCTGATCGACCGCCGCGCCGACTTCCTCACGGCCTATCAGAACGATGCCTATGCAGCGCGCTATCGAGCGCTCGTTGCAAATGTTCGCAATGCCGAAGCCAAACTGAATAGCGAGGCGTTGACCGAGGCGGTCGCGCGCGCGCTGTTCAAGCTGATGGCTTACAAGGACGAGTACGAGGTGGCGCGGCTGCACATGCAGGGTGGGTTCCTCGACGAGTTGAAAGACGAATTCGAAGGCGACTTCAGCATCCAATATCACCTTGCCCCTCCGTTCCTGCCGTCGAAGCGCGACGCCCGCGGCCGTCCGCGCAAACGCAGCTTCGGGCAGTGGATCCAGATGCCGCTTGCGCTGCTGGCGCGATTGAAGGGATTGCGCGGGACGCCGTTCGATCCGTTCGGCTACACGGCGGAACGGCGCGCCGAGCGGGAACTGATCACCTGGTATGATGGCGTCGTCGAGCGGCTGCTCCGGAGGCTCGACGCGGCGCATCTGCCAAGTCTGGTCGCCATTGCAAAAGCGCCGATGGATATCCGGGGCTACGGGCCGGTTAAGGACGCCGCGATCGGGAAGGTGAAGGCGGAGGTCGAACGGCTGTTCGCCGAGCTCGATGCGCCATCACCTGCAAAGATGCGCGCCTACGGTTGACGGGGCGCCGACGAGGCTTCAGCCTCTGGAGCCGAGGCGCGCCCTGATGGCGCTCCTGCAACCGGGTGACGCCTCATGGATTTCGACCAGTTGACCCTGACCCAGGCTGTGGCCGACCTCCGCGCCGGAAAAATCACGAGCACCGCGCTCACGACGGAAGCTCTCGCTCGCGCCGAGGCCAATGCCGATCTGAATGCCTTCATCGCCCTGGACGAGGCCGGTGCCCTGAAGGCTGCGGCCGCATTCGACGCGGCCGACAACAAGGACAAGCTGCTCGGCGGCGTTCCTATCGTGATCAAGGACAATATTGAGGTCGCGAGGCTCCCCTGCAGCGCAGGAACGCCAGCGCTGCAGCACTACGTTCCGAAGGCGGACGCGCCGGTGGTCGCAAAGCTGCGCGCGGCGGGCGCGGTCATCATCGGCAAGACCAGCATGCACGAGCTCGCCTTCGGCATCTCCGGCTACAACACCGCGTTCAAGACCGGCGCGGAATTCGGCGTGCGCAACGCCTATGACCGCGCCTTGATCGCGGGCGGCTCCTCCTCCGGAACGGGCGCGGCGATTGGCGCGCGGATCGTCGCGGGCGGGCTCGGCACCGACACTGGCGGATCGGTCAGGGTCCCCGCCGCACTGAACGGATGCGCGTCGCTGCGCCCGACGGTCGGACGCTACCCGCAAGCCGGCATCGCGCCGATCTCGCACACCCGCGACACCGCGGGGCCCATGGCAGCGACCATGGCGGATGTCGAGCTGCTCGACCGCGTCATTGCGGGTGCCGAAGCCGTTCAGGCAGCCGATCTGAAGCAGATGCGAATTGGCATCGTGCGGTCGATGCTGATCAATCTCGATACCGACACCGAGACCGCCTTCCAGGCGGCGGTCGCGAAACTGAAGGCGCAGGGCGTCACGGTGGTCGAGATCGAAATGCCGCAATTGGCCGAACTCAACGGCCAGGTCGGCTTTCCCGTCGCGCTGTACGAGGCCTATGACGACATGGTGGCCTATCTCGCTCACACCGGCACCGGCATCACCATCGACGCACTGGCGCGGGAGATCGCTAGCCCCGACGTCAAGGGCACCTATGACGGCCTCGTGATCCCGCGCAAGCTGCCTGGTCCAGACAATACGCTGGTCGATGCCGAGCCGATCTATGACGCTGCCATCAGGTCCGCGCGTCCCGCCCTGCAGGCGCTCTACAGCAGGACTTTCGCCGACAACCGGCTCGATGCCATCGCCTTCCCGACCACGCCGCGCGTCGCTATTGCCTCCAATCCCGATTCCAGCAGCCTGGATAATTTCGGCCTGTTCATCCAGAACACCGATCCCGGCAGCAATGCCGGCATTCCCGGCATCCAGATTCCGATCACGCTCGGCGCCACCAGCAAATTGCCTGTCGGCCTCGAGCTGGACGGCCCGGCCGGAAGCGATCGCCGGCTGCTTGCGATCGGCTTGGCGCTCGACGCCGTGTTCGGGCGATTGCCGCCGCCGCGCCCGTCATGAATACGGATTGATCAGCTTCTGCTGTTCGGCGCTGTACTCCACCAGCATGTCGATGAAGGTCCTGACCTTGGCCGACAGATGATGGCGGTGTGGATAGACGGCGTTCATCGACATCTCGACTGGACGATATTCGGGCAAGAGGCGCACCAGCCGACCGGCCTCGAGATCGTTGCGGATCAGAAATCCGGCCATCAGGCAGACGGCAGCGCCTTCCAGCGCCACCTTTCGCAAGGCCTCACCGCTGTTGGTGATGAAGCTACCGGAGATGCGCACCGATGCCGGTGCGCCCTTGCGATCGAAGAAGCGCCAATCGTCGCCGAACGG
Source organism: Bradyrhizobium sp. WSM471 (assembly GCF_000244915.1). Taxonomy (NCBI): domain Bacteria; kingdom Pseudomonadati; phylum Pseudomonadota; class Alphaproteobacteria; order Hyphomicrobiales; family Nitrobacteraceae; genus Bradyrhizobium; species Bradyrhizobium sp. WSM471. The sequence continues at coordinate 7,111,638 of NZ_CM001442.1, forward strand.
ATAATTCAAATGGCGCCCGCAATTGTGTGTGGTGAGCTCACCGAGCTTCTGCACGCGACCGTGCTTGTCGAGATAGTCGTGCGAGCAGCACAGCACGTGACGCCAGGTGGCAAGGCTGCGGACGATCAGGCTCGAATCCGGTGGCGAGGTCATGCGCAGAGCAACGTCATAGCCTTCTTCGATGAGGTCGATGTCGGCCTCGCCCATGCGCAGATCGATCTTGAGCTCCGGATAGGCCGACAGAAGTTTCGCCACCACCGGCGCGACGAATGGCACCATGTGCGTGGCGACGTGGATTCGTAGCGTGCCACGCGGCACCGACTGCAATTCGCTCGCGATATCGTCGGCCTGTTTGAGCTCGGCAAGTATCTGGACGCAGCGGTCGTAATAGGCCTTGCCGATGTCGGTGAGGCTGACCTTGCGCGTGGTGCGCTGAAGCAGCCTCACCCCGAGCCGGTCTTCCAGCGCCTGGACGTGATTACTCACCATGGTGGTCGACATGTTGAGCTTGCGGGCTGCTGCAGAGAAGCCGCCGGTCTCGACCACCCGGCTGAAGACTTCGAGACTGGTCAATCGGTCCATGCCGACTGATTATCCGCTCTTGATCGACAATCGCAAGGATTTCCCTCGGATTATCCATCAGATCATCTGATCCGCGCATGGCGGATGGGTTAGCCGCAATTCCTCGACAGACGCGGCAATTGCTCTGGGGCAGCCGGACCTCCGGCTCCTTAAACCCTAGGCGAAGGCGAGATGGCCGGACCATCCACTCCCAACGGATAATCCTTCCGGTATTTCGCCGATTATCGATCGAGCGAAGAAGACCGATAGTCTCAGCCAGCCGATAGGAGACTGCCATGTCCGAGATGCCCCGCACCGAAAACTTCCAGCAAGCGACTGAGATAACTCAAGCTTCCCTCACGGCGCCGGTGCGTGGTCAGGCTCGGAATATGGTCCGGCGGGCGGCGTTGGTACTCGCGTTCCTCGCGGGCACGGCAGCGATTGTCCATTACGGACACGACTACTGGGTCAACGGCCGTTATCTCGAGACAACGGACGACGCCTATGTGAAGGCCGACTCCACGATCGTGGCGCCAAAAGTCTCGGGCTACATCGCCAAGGTGCTGGTCAGCGACAACGAAAAGGTCAAAGCGGGCCAGGTGCTGGCGAAGATCGACGACCGCGACTTCAAAGCGGCGCTCGACCAGGCCCGCGCCGATGTCGCTGCGGCGGAAGCATCGGTGCGCAACCTCGACGCCCAGCTCGAACTCCAGCAGCCGCTCATCGAGCAGAGCATGGCCGATGTCGCTGCTGCGGACGCGAATCTGAAATTTGCGCAGGAGGAGCGCGCCCGCTACGACGATTTGATGAAGTCGGGCTCCGGCACGATTCAGCGCGCACAACAGACTGACGCTGCGTTGCGCGCCAGCAACGCGCAGCTGCAACATGCCAGGTCGGGCCTCGTGGCCGCGCAACGCAAGGTCGACGTGCTCACCACCCAGCGCGCGCAGGCTACAGCCCAGCTCGAACACGCGCGCGCGGTCGCGGAGCAGGCGACCCTGAATCTCTCCTACACCGAGATCACTGCGCCGGTCGACGGCACGGTCGGCGCCCGCTCACTGCGCGTGGGACAGTTCGTGCAGGCCGGCACGCAATTGATGGCAGTGGTGCCGCTCGATGCGGTCTATGTCGTGGCGAATTTCAAGGAAACGCAGCTCACCCATGTCCGCGCCGGCCAGCCGGTCGAGTTGCACGTCGACAGCTTCCATAACCAGACCCTGCGCGGCCACGTCGATAGCCTGTCGCCGGCGAGCGGGCTCGAATTCGCACTGCTGCCGCCCGACAACGCCACCGGCAATTTCACCAAGATCGTTCAACGGGTGCCGGTGAAGATCGTGCTCGACGACCGCAGCCTGACCGGCCTGCTGCGCCCCGGCATGTCCGCGGTGCCGACCGTCGACACCAAGCAGACCGTGCTGGCCGAGCGTGAGACGGCGAAGCATCTCGCCGACAACGCGGCCCGTCCGAACGGCGGTTGAAGCCGGAAAGGTCCGGCGGGATTATCAAATCAGGCCGGATGATCCTTCCCAAACTTCGTCGATTATCGAAACCGTCCGCCTAATGCATCCTGTCTCCGTAACCGAGACGAGGCTTCCATGAGCACGCTCCAACGGACCGTCAATACCGCCTCCCCGGCCAATATCCCCGCTCCAGTCGCGGCCCCCGCAACGCCCGCCGTCTCGGCCAAGACCTGGATCGCCGTGATCGGCGCGACGCTCGGCGCCTTCATGGCGGTGCTGAACATCCAGATCGTCAATGCCTCGCTCGCCGATATCCAGGGCGCGATAGGCGCCGGCATCGATGACGGCGGCTGGATCTCGACCTCCTATCTGATCGCGGAGATCGTGGTGATCCCGCTCTCGGGCTGGCTGGCGCAGGTGTTCTCGATCCGCATCTATCTCCTCACCAACGCGGTCCTGTTCCTGGTCCTGTCGGCCGCCTGTGCTCTGGCGCAGGATCTGCCGCAGATGATCGTGCTGCGCGCAGTGCAAGGTTTTACCGGCGGCGTGCTGATTCCGATGGCGTTCACGCTGATTATCACGCTCTTGCCGCGCGCCAAGCAACCCGTGGGCCTTGCGCTGTTCGCGCTGTCGGCGACGTTCGCGCCCGCGATCGGCCCGACCATCGGCGGCTATCTCACCGAGAATTTTGGCTGGCAATACATCTTCTACGTCAACGTTGTCCCCGGCGCGATCATGATCGGCATGCTCTGGTACGCGCTGGATGCAAAGCCCATGAAGCTGTCGCTGCTGCGCGACGGTGACTGGGCCGGCATCATCACCATGGCGATCGGACTGTCGGCACTGCAGACCGTGCTCGAGGAAGGCAACAAGGACGACTGGTTCGGCTCGCCCTTCATCGTCAAGCTGTCCGTCATCGCGGCCGTGGCGCTGACCGCCTTCCTGATCATCGAGCTGACCGTGAAGAAGCCACTCCTGAATCTGCGACTGCTGGTCCGCCGCAATTTCGGCTTCGGCATGCTCGCGAATTTCCTGCTGGGAATCGCGCTCTACGGCTCGGTGTTCATCCTGCCGCAATATCTGGCCCGCATCCAGGGTTACAATGCCGAGCAGATCGGCATGGTGCTGGCATGGACCGGCCTGCCGCAGCTCCTGCTGATCCCCATGGTGCCGCGGCTGATGCAGAAGCTCGATGCGCGGCTCATCATCGGCGTCGGCTTCGTCCTGTTCGCGGCCTCCAACTTCATGAACATCACCATGACCGGCAACTATGCCGCCGATCAATTGCTCTGGCCCAACGTGGTTCGTGCGATCGGCCAGGCGCTGGTGATGGCGCCGCTATCTGCGGTGGCGACCGCGGGCATCGAGCCGGAGAACGCGGGCTCAGCCTCCGGCCTCTTCAACATGATGCGCAATCTCGGCGGTGCCGTCGGGATCGCGTTGTTACAGACCTTGCTAACCAAGCGCGAGCAGTATCACTCAAACGTTCTGATGCAGTCGGTCTCGCTGTTCGAGCAGGCGACGCGGACACGGCTGGAACAGCTCACCCAATACTTCGTCAATCACGGCATTCTCGACCGGGCGGATGCATCGCATCGCGCCTATGTCGCGATCGGCCACATCGTGCAGAAGCAGGCCTATATCCTTGCCTTCAGCGACACCTTCTATCTGCTCGGCGTGGCACTGATCGTCGCGCTGTTCGCCACCCTCTTCCTGAAGAAGGCCGGCCACGCCTCGGCCGGCGGCGCCCACTGACGTCAACCCAGCAAGCAAGGAGAACGACCATGAAACCCCGCATGAATTTCTATCAGGCCGCACCCGACACGATGAAAGCGCTGATGGCACTGGAAGAGCAGATCCAGTCGACCGGCCTGGAGAAATCGCTGATCGAGCTCGTCAAGATCCGCGCGTCGCAGATCAACGGCTGCGCCTTCTGCATCAATATGCACACCGAGGACGCCCGCAAGCGCGGCGAGACCGAGCAGCGCATCTATCTGCTCAACGCCTGGCGCGAGTCTCCGCTCTACACCGACCGCGAGCGCGCGGCGCTGGCCTGGACCGAATCAGTGACGCTGATCTCCGAGACGCATGCACCTGATGACGTCTACGAGCAGGTCCGCGCGCAATTCTCCGATGCGGAGACGGTGAACCTGACCATGCTGATCGGCGCCATCAATGCCTGGAACAGAATCGCGATCGCGTTCCGTGCGGTTCATCCGGTGAAGGTGAAGGCATCGGTGGCGTGAGGTGCTGACGCATGAGGCCAAACTGCCTCAATACATTCGACTGTCATGCCCCGGCTCGACCGGGGCATCCAGTACGCCGCGGCTTCTCAAGTCCAGCACTCCCGTCACGGAGTACTGGATCGCCCGGTCAAGCCGGGCGATGACACCGAGCGTGTGGCTTAAACCGCCGTCGCCTTGGCGAACTCCACGTAGATCTCGCGCAGCCGCATCGCCATCGGGCCGGGCTTGCCATCGCCGACCTTCTTGCCGTCGATCGCAACCACCGGCTGGACGAACAGCGATGCCGAGGTGGCAAAGGCTTCCTTGGCGGCGAGCGCCTCGGCGACCGTGAAGGAACGCTCCTCGATGCGGAGCTGACGCTCTTCCGCCAGCGCCACCACCGCCTTGCGGGTGCAGCCCGGCAGGATCGCGTTGGAATTCTTGCGGGTCACGATGACGTCGTCCTTGGTGAGAATGAACGCCGAGGACGAGCCGCCTTCGGTGACGTAGCCGTCTTCCAGCATCCAGGCTTCGCCCGCGCCGGCCTCGGCCGCGGCCTGCTTCGCCAGCACTTGCGCGAGCAGTGCCACGCTCTTGATGTCGCGCCGCTCCCAGCGGATGTCGGGCACGGTGATCACGTTGATACCGGTCTTGGCCGAGGCTGCGTTGATGATGTCCTTCTCCGACGTGAACATCACCAGGCTCGACTTGACGTCGCCCTTGGGAAAGGCGAAGTCGCGGCCCTTGTCGGCGCCGCGGGTGACCTGGAGATAGACGAGGCCGTTCTCGACCTTGTTGCGCGCGATCAGCTCCTTCTGGAGTTCGGTGATGCGCTCGACCGTCTCGGGCAGCTTCAGCCGGATCTCGCCGACCGAGCGCTCCAACCGCGTCAAATGCGAGGCATTGTCGATCAGCTTGCCGTCGAGCACGGCCGAGACCTCATAGATACCGTCGGCAAACAGGAAGCCGCGATCGAGGACCGAAATTTTGGCGTCCGAGAGCGGGACGAATGAGCCGTTGACATAGGCGATCGGATCCAAGGCAGGTCTCCTGGGGGAAAAGATTTTGTGCGCTTATACGCCAGTTGCCGCGGCCGATCACCCCTCTATTCGTCATTCCGGGGCGGCGCGAAGCGACGAGCTTTGATGCGCAATTGCGCATCTGAGAATCCATAACCACCAGTCGGGGATATGGATTCCCGGACCGCGCCAAGAGGCGCGTCCCGGAGTGACGACAGGATTAATGCGACAGAATTTTCGATAAGAACTTCTGCGCGCGGTCGCTGCGGGGCTTGCCGAAGAAATCGTCCTTGGGGGCGTCCTCGACGATCTCGCCGCGGTCCATGAAGATCACGCGGTTTGCGACCTTGCGGGCAAAGCCCATCTCGTGGGTGACTACCATCATGGTCATGCCCTCATGGGCGAGGTCCACCATGACGTCGAGCACCTCGCTCACCATTTCGGGGTCGAGCGCCGAGGTCGGCTCGTCGAACAGCATGACAATGGGATCCATTGCGAGCGCGCGAGCGATCGCCACCCGCTGTTGCTGGCCACCGGACAGGTTCGCGGGATACTTTTGCGCCTGTTCCTTCAGGCCGACGCGCTCCAGCAGTTGCATGCCTTTTGCCAGCGCCTTGTCGCGCGACCGGTCGAGCACCTTCTGCTGTGCGAGACAGAGATTATCGATGATCTTCAGATGCGGAAACAGCTCGAAGTGCTGAAACACCATGCCGACACGCGAGCGCAGCTTGGGCAGATTGGTCTTGGGATCGTTGACCTTGGTGCCATCGACGCTGATGTCGCCTTTCTGGAACGGTTCCAGCGCGTTGACGCATTTGATCAGGGTCGACTTGCCTGATCCCGACGGGCCGCAGACCACGACCACCTCGCCCTTGGAGACGCTCGTGGTGCAGTCGGTCAGCACCTGGAAGCTCGGGCTGTACCATTTGTCGACGTGGCTGATCTCGATCATGACAGACTCTATCGAATGATGGCGATGCGCGCCTGCAGGCGGCGAACGCCGAAGGACGCAACACAGGAAATGGTGAAGTAGACGATTGCTGCGAACAGATACATTTCGACCAGACGGCCGTCGCGCTGCGCGACCTTGCTTGCCGCACCGAGGAAATCGGTGATCGACAGCACGTAGACCAGGGAGGTGTCCTGGAACAGCACGATGGTCTGCGTGATCAGGACCGGCAGCATGTTGCGGAAGGCCTGCGGCAGCACAACGTAGCGCATGGTCTGGGCGTAGGTCAGGCCAAGCGCATTGGCTGCGGCCGGCTGGCCGCGCGAGATCGACTGGATGCCGGCACGCATGATCTCGGAGAAGTATGCGGCCTCGAACATGATGAAGGTGATGAGCGAGGATGCGAACGCGCCGACGCTGATCGGGCGCGACGCGCCGGTCACCCACTGCCCGATATAGGGCACCAGGAAGTAGAACCAGAAGATCACCAGCACCAGCGGCAGCGATCGCATGAAGTCGACATAGATCCCGGCGATGCGGCCCAGGATCTTGAAGCCCGACAGCCGCATCAGCGCGATGGCCGTGCCGAAGATCAGGCCGCCGAGCGCCGCAAGCCCCGTGAGCATCAGCGTGAACGTCATGCCCTCGTAAAACAGATAGGGCAGTGCGCGACGGATAACCTCGAAATCGAAATTGCTGAACATGGTGCTATTTCCCCGTGATGTAGCCGGGGATCGCGACGTAGCGCTCGAGAAAGCGCATTGCGGTCACGACGACGGCGTTGACGAGGAGATAGAGAAGGGTCGCGGCCGTGAAGGCCTCGAACACCTGGAACGAGAATTCCTGCATCGAGCGCGCCTGTCCGGTCAACTCAAGCAAGCCGATGGTGATGGCCACAGCCGTGTTCTTGATGGTGTTGAGGAACTCGGACGTCAGCGGCGGCAGGATGATGCGGAACGCCATCGGCAGCAAAATGTAGCGATAAGCCTGCAAAGTCGTCAGGCCGAGCGCGGTCGCCGCCATCTTCTGCCCGCGCGGGAGCGATCCGATGCCGGCCTGCAACTGCACGGCGACGCGCGCCGACATGAAGAACCCGATGCCGATCGCGGCCGTCCAGAACGGCGCATTCGGCAGCTGCTTCAGCCAGAGGCCGGCAGCTCTCGGCAGCAGTTCCGGCAGCACGAAGAACCACAGGAAGAGCTGCACCAGCAGCGGCATGTTGCGGAAGAATTCGACATAGGCAAAGCCGAACCAGTACGCCCCCTTCGACGGCAGCGTGCGCATCACGCCGACGATCGATCCGGTGATCAGTGCAATGATCCAGGCGAGCGCACCCGTCTTGAGGGTCAGCACCAAGCCCGACAACAGCATGTCGAGATAGGTGCCGGTCCCCATCGGGTTCGGCTGGAAAAAGATTCCCCAGTTCCAGTTATAGTTCACGTGTCCCCCGCGCGAACGCGCCAGCCATCGATGTCCCAGCGCCTATGCAAATGTCCGGCCACCTTGGAGTCAAGATGGCCGGACACGATCCGGATCGAAAGATCGCGGTTGTAGCTTACTTATAATCGTCCGGGTTCGGCGAGTCCGTCGGCTTGGCAAATTCGTTCTTCAGCTCGGCCGAGATCGGCGTGTTGAGATTCAGGCCCTTCGGCGGGATCTTCTGCGTGAACCACTTGTCGTAGATCTTCTGGCCCTCGCCGGAGGTGTAGAGCGCAGCTGTCGCCGCGTCGACAACCTTCTTGAAGGCCGCGTCGTCCTTGCGCAGCATGATGCCGTAGGGCTCAGGCTTGGAGAACGCGTCCTTGGAGATGACGTAGTCAGCGGGCGACTTCGAGCCGGCAACGAGGCTCGCGAGCAGGATGTCATCCATCACGAAAGCCACAGCGCGGTCGGTCTCGACCATCAGGAAGGCTTCGGCGTGGTCCTTGGCCGGGATGATGTTTGCGCCGAGGCTTTTTGCAACATTGGCCTCGGTGAGCTGCTTGATGTTGGTGGTGCCGGCGGTCGAGACCACCGTCTTGCCCTTGAGATCGTCGATCGCCTTCAGGCCGCTCGACTTCTTGAACACGTAGCGGCTGGCGGTCAAATAATGGGTGTTGGTGAAGGCGACCTGCTTCTGGCGCTCGGCATTGTTGGTGGTCGAGCCGCATTCGAGGTCGATGGTGCCGTTCGCCATCAGCGGAATACGCGTCGCCGAGGTCACCGGGTTGAGCTTGACCTCGAGCTTGTCGAGCTTGAGCTCCTTCTTCACGGCGTCGACGATCTTGTAGCAGATGTCCATCGCGAAGCCGATGGGCTTCTGGTTGTCGTCGAGATAAGAGAACGGGATCGAGGAGTCGCGGAAGCCGAGCGTAATGGCGCCGGTGTCCTTGATGTTCTTCAGCGTACCGGTCAGCTCCTCGGCCCCGGCCTGGCTGACGGCGAAGGTCGCGGCGAGCGCGAGGCCGATGCTACGGAAATGTTTCACTTTTTGGTCCCCTTTCAGGATGATGCCGGCGGGATGCAAGCACAAATTGGATTGGAATAGAATGTGACTTTTGGCTGGATCACGGCTCCGGTTAACGGCTCAGGCCGGCGGGCGCGTTAGCGGGCTTGTTAGCGCGCTTGGCAATTCCCCGAGATCCCAGAACAGGCCGGCCATCACCGTCAAGGCCTCTTCGGTCAATGGCAGCAGGATGTGCTCATTGGGCGCATGCTGGGAGCAGCCGGGATAGGAGTGCGGCACCCAGATCGTCGGCAGGCCCAATATCTCGGAAAACACGTCATTGGGCAGCGAGCCGCCGAAATTCGGCAGCACGGCCGGCGGCTTGCCTGTGGTCTCCTTCACCGAATTCGCCGCCCATGTGATCCAGGGGCTATCGAAATCGGTGCGCGATGCCGCGAAGCTCTGTGCGGCCCGCACTTCGACCATCGGAAAACCCCTTTCGACCAGGTGCGCACGGACGGCTTCGATCAGGCCGTCGACCTTGGTGCCGACCACGAAACGCAGTTGCAGCACGGCATTGGCGTGGCCGGGAATGGCGTTGGCCGGCTTCTCGATATTGCCCGACGACATCGCCAGCACTTCGAGCGTGTTCCAGGCATAGAGCCGCTCGGCCGCCGAAAGACCCTCCTCGCCCCAATTCTCGGCCAACGCCGGCTCGTCCTCGGTCGGCACCACCTGCACGTCCGCAAGATAGCTGCGGATCTGGTTGGTGAGGCGCGGCGGCTTCAGCGCGTCCAGCTGAAGGCGGCCGTGGCCGTCGACCAGTGTCGAGATCGCGTTGACCAGAATGGTCGCGGGGTTGGCGAGCACGCCGCCCCAATTGCCGGAGTGATGGCCGCCGTCGCGAAGGTTCACATCGAGATGAATGCGGATGCCGCCACGGCAGCCGAGGAACAGGGTCGGACGGTCGGCGGACAGGCGCGGCCCGTCGGAGGCCATGAACAGATCGGACTTGAGCGCATCGCGATTGAGATCGCAGATCTTGCCAAGATCCGGCGAGCCGATCTCCTCGCCCATCTCAAGGATGAACTTGGCGTTGAAGCCGAGCCTGCCGCCGCGGGCCTCGCGCACCGCGCGAAGCGCGGCCATGTTGATGCTGTGCTGGCCCTTGTTGTCGGCGGTGCCGCGGCCGTAGACACGCGTGCCCGAAACCGTGGTGCGCCAGGGATCGCGGCCGTCGCGCCACTCGCTTTCCATGCCGTCGACGACATCGCCATGGCCGTAGATCAGCACGGTCGGCGCCGTCTCGCTCTCGTGGTGCTCGGCGAACAGGAACGGCGCCTTGCCGCTGGGAGATTCGATCATCCGGCTTTCGAAATCGAGCGCGGCAAAAGCGGGCACCATCTCCTGTTCCAGATAGGCGCGCAGCTCGACACTCCGGTTCGGATTCTGGCTCTCGGTCCGGTAGGCGACGCGGCGGTCGAGTTCGGCGAGGAACGCGCCGGACTTGAAATCGTCGCGGGCGCGGGCGATGGCATCGGCTCTGGTCATTATTTTCTTTTTAGGTTGCGAGGCGAAGGAGCATACCCGATACGGGGAGGCCTCCGAAAGTGGCGGGGACTTCGATAGTCTTGGGATTTCGTCCTTGCTCTCTTGAGATTGGCTTGCCAAGCGCGGCAGCGCCGCTGATTTTGGCCTTGCCAACGTCGCGCTATATGCAAGAACTTCGCCAAGTTCGGGCGCAGCTCTATCATTCGAAGAGTGCCCGGTACAGGGCGCCGGGGGACCATGATGGCCAAGCAGATCAGGCTCAATGCATTTGCGATGAATTGCGTCGCACACCAATCACCGGGATTGTGGACCCATCCGCGCGACCGCACTGCCAAATATAATCGCCTGCCCTACTGGATCGATCTTGCCAAAACGCTGGAGCGCGGCCGTTTCGATGGCCTGTTCCTGGCCGACGTGCTCGGCGTCTATGACGTCTACGGCAACAGTCCTGACGCAGCCTTGCGCAATGCAGCCCAGTCGCCCTCGAACGATCCGCTGCTGCTGCTGTCGGCAATGGCCGCGGTCACGCAGAATCTCGGCTTCGGCGTCACCAGCAATCTCTCCTTCGAGCCGCCCTATCCGTTCGCGCGGCGGATGTCGACGCTCGATCATCTCACCGAGGGACGGATCGGCTGGAACGTTGTCACCGGCTATCTCGACAGCGCCGCGCGCGGCGCCGGCAAGGACAAGCAGATCGGGCACGACGACCGCTACGAGATCGCGGACGAATATATGGAGGTCGTCTACAAGCTCTGGGAAGGGAGCTGGGAGGACGACGCCGTGCTGCGCGACCGCAAGCGCGGCATCTTCACCGACCCCGCAAAGGTCCATCGCGTCAACCACGAGGGCGCGAACTACCGCATCAACAACACCATCCACCTGAGCGAGCCGTCGCCGCAGCGGACACCCGTGCTGTACCAGGCCGGCACCTCGCCGCGCGGACGGCAGTTCGCGGCACGGCACGCCGAATGCGTGTTCATGTCGGGGCCGTCGGCCAAGGTGATCGCGCCGCGCGTGTCGGCGATCCGTCAGGAGGCCGCCGCGTTCGGCCGCAATCCGGCGGAAATCCTGATGTTCTCGATGATGACGATCATCCTCGGGCGGACCGAGGCCGAGGCGAACGAAAAATACACCGACTATCGCCGCCACATCAGCCCGGAAGGCGCGCTCGCGCTGATGTCGGGATGGACCGGAATCGACTTCTCCGGCTACGAGCTCGATCAGCAGGTGCGCCATGTCCAGAACGACGCCGGTCGCAGCGCACTCGATAACGTCACCCGCGCCGATCCCGATCGCGTCTGGACCGTGCGCGATGTCATCGAGCATGTCGGCGTCGGCGGCGCCGGTCCCGTCGTGGTCGGCACGCCGGAGATGGTCGCGGACAAGATCGAGGCGTGGTTCGAGGCAACCGATGTCGACGGCCTCAACGTCGCCTTCGCGATCTCGCCCGGCGATTTCGAGGACATCGCCGACATGCTGGTGCCGGAGCTGACGCGGCGCGGGCGGTACAAGGCGGAATATGCCAAGGGCACGCTGCGGGAAAAGCTGTTCGGTGACGGACGTGCAAGGCTGGGCGCGCCGCATCCGGCAGCGGGGTTCAGGGTGGGGAGAAAGGGGTAGCGCCACCGCAGTCGTCCTGGCGAAAGCCAGGACCCATAACCCCGGGAAGCAATTTGGCGAAGACGGGTCGTTCGGGACCGGCACCACCCGCAGTCGATAGATCACGCGGTATGGGTCCTGGCCTTCGCCAGGACGACAGTAGGGCTACACCTTCCCGTCCACCATCACCTCGATCAGCTTCGTCCCGGGCCGGCCAAACGCCGACGCCAGCGTCGCCTTCAACTCGCGGGGGTCGCTGACCTTGATCGCCTCGCATCCCAACGCCTTCGCCACGCCCGCGAAATCCACCGGCGGATCGACAAAATCCATACCGACGTAATTGTCGTCGCCATGGAAGGCGAGCAGACGCTGCTTGATGATGCGGTAGCCGCCATTGTTGGCAATGACCACATTGAGCGGCAGCTTGTGATGCGCTGCCGTCCACAGCGACTGGATCGAATACATCGCGCTGCCGTCGCCGGAGAAGCAGACCACGGGGCGATCGGGATTAGCGATGCTGGCGCCGACGGAAGCCGGCAGGCCCCAGCCGATGCCGCCGGAAGCAAGGCCGTGATAGCCGAAGCGGTCGCGGTGCGCGCGGAGCGCCGTGATCTGGCGGCTCGAGGTGAGGCCTTCGTCCACGAGGATGGCATTGGCGGGCATGGCCTCGACCATTTGCAGCACCAGCCAGTCCGGATCGATGGGGCTGCGGTCGGCGGCCTTGCCGATCTGCTCGACCAGCGTGGTGCGCCGCGCAGTCCAGTTCTTCGGCGCGAGCTCGGCGAGACGTTGCTTCGCGCGGTTCGCCAGGGCAGCGCCGCCGATCTCCTTCAGCACCGGGATCAGCGCACGCAGCGTTTCCTTCAAATCCGCCTTCAGCGCGATCTCGGCACCGTAGTTCTTGGCGATCTCCCAATCGCCGAGACCGATCTGCACGATGCCAAGGCCCTCCGGCAGCGCATCGACCTCGCTGTAGACCGACATCCGCAAGGGATCGCCGCCGAGCGCGATCAAGAGGTCGTACGGCGCAAGCGTCTCGCGCGCGACTTTCTGGACACGTGCCAGCGTGCCGACGAAGCTCGGGCTCTCCGAGAGGAAGTGCGAGCCATAGGGCGTCGAGGATTGGTAGGCAGATGCACCCAATAGCTCGGCAAGCTCAGCGGCCTCCTTGAGCGCATCGCTTTTGACCACCTCGTCCATGGTGACGATCACGGGACGCTCAGCCCTCAGCAGACGTGCGGCGAACGCCTGGAGTGCCTCATCCGACGGCCTTGTGCGGGCGTCGATGCGAGTGGAGCGGCCGAGATCGATCCCGGCCTCGCTGTTGAGGATGTCGCCGGGCAACGAAATGAACACCGGCCCGGTCGGGGGCGTGGTCGCGACTTTTGCGGCGCGGCGCACGATGCGCGGCAGATCCTCGAGCCGCGTCACCTCGACCGCCCATTTCACCAGCGGCTCGGCCATGCGCACCAGCGGTCCGTACAGCACCGGCTCCATCAGGCCGTGGCCTTGCTCCTGCTGGCCCGCGGTCAGGATCATCGGCGTGCCTGTGAACTGGGCGTTGTAGAGCGAGCCCATCGCGTTGCCGAGGCCGGGCGCGACATGGACGTTGCAGGCGACGAGCTTTCCGGAGGCGCGGCTGTAGCCATCCGCGATCGCCACCACCAGGCTCTCCTGCATCGCCATCACATAGGTGAGATCAGGATGGTCCTTCAGCGCGTGCATGATCGGCAGCTCGGTGGTGCCGGGGTTGCCGAACAGATGCGTGATGCCCTCGTCCTTGAGCAGCGCGAGAAAGGCGGAGCGGCCGGTGATCTTGTTCTTCATGTTTCCTCCAGAGGCGGACGTTGCCGCAAGGACGGGCGCATGATGACCGAAATCGCGGGAGGCGCGCAAGGAAGCGCGGTCATGGCTGCGTTGCGTGGGCGAAGCGCTACATCTCCTCCCGCCCCTGCTCGAGCGGATCCTCGCCGCCCGCACGCTTCTTCTTTTTCGAGCGTTGCCAGACCACACCGGGAAAGCCTTTCAGCGGTACCAGCGGCTCGCCGGTATAGGTCCATTCCTGCAGCTCCTCGATCGCGATGTGATAGAGCGGCTGGCGGCCGGTGCGTTCCCTGAACAGCGCGCGGGGGATGTTGACCATATGCGGCCCACGCGGGCGCTCAAATACGATCGGCGTGCCGCAATGCGCACAGAAGCTGCGCGCGGTCTTCGTTGCCTTGTCCTCGTAGCGGGTCAGCGCCGTCTTGCCTGCGGTGATGCGAAACCGCTTCTTCCAGCTTCCGACATAGGTCGCATAGGCGGCGCCGTGGGCGCGACGGCTGGCGGCGGAATGATCGTGCCAGGCCCAGCGTGCGGGGACGTCAATCTCGAAGGTAACCTTGCCGCAGAGGCATTGGCCGGTTGCAACTCCTGCGGCGGCTGCGGCTTTGGCCATGGTTGCTTCCCCCATCGGTCGCAATGACGGAATTCGTGGCGTCCGTCGGGGCAACACGATAACTCCGTAGCCCGGATGAGCGAAGCGACATCCGGGAAGACCAGAGCTTGGGTGAAGGCCCCGGATATCGCTTCGCTCATCCGGGCTACAGCAATGTCAGACCGGCGTCAGCTCGTCATACGCGGGATAGTCCGTATATCCCTTTTCCTCGCCACCGTAGAACGTCGCACGGTTATACGGCGTGAGAGAGTAATCGTGCTGCAGGCGGCGCGGCAGATCGGGGTTGGAGATGAAGATGCGGCCGAAGGCGATGAGGTCGGCATGTCCCTCCGCGATCGCGGCGTTCGCGGTCTCGCCCGTGAACCCGCCTGCCGTCATCAGCACGCCGCCGTAGAGCGGGCGGAACAGCAGCATTGCCGACGGCACGTTCTGCCAGTTGACTTCTGCGCGCCCCGAGCCGCTGGAGCGCGGCTCGATGAAATGCAAATAGGCAAGACCGAGCTTGTCGAGCGCCTTCACCACGTGCGTGTAGAGCGGCATCGGATCGGGCTCGCCGGAATCATTGGCGATGCCGTGGGGCGACAGCCGCACGCCGACGCGGCCCGCGCCCCAGACGTCGATCGCGGCCTGGGTCACTTCGAGCAGAAGCCGCGCGCGGTTCTCGATCGAACCGCCATATTGATCGTTGCGCTGGTTGCTGCGTGATTGCAGGAATTGCTCGAGCAGATAGCCGTTGGCGCCGTGGATCTCGACGCCGTCGAAGCCGGCGGCCAGCGCGTTCTTCGCACCCTGCCTGAAGGCCTCGACGATGCCCTTGACCTCGTCCGTCTCCAGCGCGCGCGGCGTCTCATAGTCGGAGATCTTGCCGTCGGCGGTCATTGCCTTCATGCCTTCGGCCCTGATCGGGATCGCCGAGGCCGAGACCGGCGGCTCCCCGCCGTGGAAGGAGGAATGCGAGACGCGGCCCACATGCCAGAGCTGGAGAAAGATGATGCCGCCCTTGGCGTGCACGGCGTCGACGACCTTGCGCCACCCCGCGATCTGCGTCTCCGAATAGATGCCGGGCGTCGCCGGATTGCCGCGGCCGTGCGAGAGCACGGGCGAGGCCTCGGCGATGAGCAGGCCGCCTCGGGTGGCGCGCTGACCGTAATATTCGGCGTTGAGCGGCCGCGGCGAAAAGCTCTCGCGCTCGGCCCGCATGCGCGTCAACGGCGCCATCGCGACGCGGTGCGCGAGCTTATACGGCCCGACCTGCAACGGTTGAAACAACGCCTCGAATTTCATGCCGGCCCCAAAATGAACGATGAGAGGACGAGGATCATAGGAGAAAGGCTCGCAGCTCGGAAGCTGCATGGGGGAATGGCTGGCCAGCCAAAAGAGGCGGGGAATAAAAAAAGCCCCGGGCCGAGCCCGGGGCTTGTAGTCTGTTCAGAATTGCAGGTCAGTATTTTGCGACGACCGCGCCTGCGCCGAACTTGTAGTTCAAACCGACGCGCGCGATGTGGCCCGAGAAACTCGCGGTTGAGTCAAAGCCGCGTGCCGGGCCGGGCGTGAACGGGAACAGCGGATTGAAGATGGTGTATTTCTCGCTGCCGAGATCGTAGTAGAGATATTCGAGCTTGACGCTCCAGTTCGACGCAAAGCGGTACTCGCCACCGCCGCCGACCGTCCAGCCCACGCGCCAGCTTTCCACCGCGCCGGCGCTACAGATCACATTGAGGCAGGGCGTGCCGCTCGCACCCGTGGGATCCACGATCGACGTCGACGCCTTGACGTGCCCATAGGCAAGACCGCCGGTCGCGTACAGCAACAAGTCGGGCACGACGGTGGCACCGATCCGGCCTCGCACGGTCCCCAACCAGTCGACCTTCTGATCTTGCGTGGTCATGATCGTCGGGAAGACCGGCAAGGTTCGGGTCACCGTTGAGCTACCCTTGATGTCGGCCGCCGCGATATCGGCTTCGACGCCCCACACCAACGAGCCCGTCTGCACATTGTAGCCGGCCTGCAAGCCGCCCATCACGCCACGCGCGTTTGTTGCGAGCGAGGCAGCGACAAGGCCGCCCGCCAGTGCGACGTCGAGCACGCCGGCGGTGAAGACCGGATCATGCGGCGCGAGATCGTTCGCACCATCGCCCCACCCATATCCGACATTCACGCCGGCGTAGAAGCCCGACCAGTTGTAGGCGACGGGCAGTGGCGAGGCCTTGTACGCCGGCGCACGTGCGGTCATGTCGGCCGCGAGCGCGGGGTACGCCGAGGCGACGCCCAAAGCCACAAACACGATCGGAGCAAAGCGAAGCATCATCGATATTCCAATTCCGAAGATTGACGGTGACCAGAACTAACCGGCCGACATTCGAAATGGGATAGCAAGTCTTGCAAAATCGCGGACGACGCGCGCTTTCAAACCGCTTGTAGCGTCCGGGCAACAACCTCTGGTCGCCGCAAGCGGACTCGCGTCGCCGCAGGCAAGACTCGACCACTGAAGTCCGGACGCGATGGCGCGTCAGGCCGTCTTGATCCAGACAGCCTTCACGTTGAGATATTCCTCGACGTGCTGCTTGCCGGATTCGCGGCCGTAGCCGCTCATCTTGTAGCCACCGAAGGGGACGGCCGGGTCCATCGCTTGGTAGCAGTTCACCCACACCGAGCCGGCACGCAGACTCTTCGCGACCGCATGCGCCTTGCTGACGTCCCGCGTCCACAGGCCCGAGCCGAGACCGAACGTGGTGGCGTTGGCGCGCTTGACCAACTCGTCCGTGTCCTTGAACGCGATCGCGGAGATGACGGGACCAAAAATCTCCTCCTGCGCGATCCGCATATTGTCCTGAACGCCCGCGAACACTGTTGGCGACACGAAGAAGCCTTTTGCAAGCGCGCCTTCGGTGACGCGGCCACCGCCAGCGAGCGCCCGCGCGCCTTCCTTCTGGCCGATGTCGAGATAGCTGGTGACGCGCTCGAGCTGTTGCTCGGACACCAGTGGTCCGATCTGGGTGTTAGGATCGAGGCCGTTGCCGACCTGCAGTTTCTTGCCGAACTCGGCGACGCGGCCGACGAACTCCTCGTAGATCGACTGCTCGACAAACAACCGGGTGCCGGCGCTGCAGATTTGCCCCGAATTGGCAAACACCGCCATCGCGGCTCCCGGCACGGCCGCATCGAGATCGGCATCCGCGAACACGATGTCCGGCGACTTGCCGCCGAGCTCGAGCGAGACACGCTTGAGGTTGCCGGCCGAGGCGCGGATGATCGACTGGCCGGTGATATGCGAGCCGGTGAAGGCAACCTTGTCGACGTCGTGGTGCGCGGCAAGCGCCGCGCCCGCGGTCTCGCCATAGCCGGGCACGACGTTGATGACGCCGGGCGGCACGCCCGCTTCCATCGCGAGCTCGGCGATGCGCAACGAGGTCAGCGGCGCTTCTTCGGCGGGTTTGAGCACGACGGTGCAGCCGGTCGCGATCGCCGGACCGATCTTCCAGATCGTCGCAGTCAGCGGACCGTTCCAGGGAATGATGGCGCCGACGACGCCGATTGGCTCCTTCAGCGTGTAGGAGAAGATCTCGCCGGGCAGCGAGTTCTCGATGGTCTCGCCGTGAATCGCGGTGGTCTGGCCGGCATAATAGCGCAGCATGCCGACGGCGCGCAGGCGATAGGCGCGGGTACGGCTGAGCGGCGCGCCCATGTCGAGCGTGTCGAGCTGCGACAATTCGTCGAAATTCTTCTCGACGAGGTCTGCAAGCTTCAGGAGCAGGTTCTGCCGCTCGAACGGCTTGACCTTGCTCCACGGCCCTTCGAACGCGCGGCGGGCGGCAGCAACTGCACGGTCGATATCTTCCTTGTCGCCCTCGGCCACGGTTGCGAGCAGCTCACCGGTCGCAGGGTTATGGGTCTCGAAGCGCTTGCCTGAGGCAGCGTCGACCCACCTCCCGTCGATCAGCATCTGCTTGTAGGACCCATTGGCGAACGGATGGCGCGTGATCGGAATAGCCTGCGACACAGCCATGGCTGAACTCCCTGTCAAATGATTGATTGGTTCGATCTGGGCGGGATCGTTGGGTCGATAGAATACTGCGATGCCGGACAGGCGTAAAGGAAAGGCATAAAGTCGGCGCGGAACGAAGACCTCCCATGCCGACTTGTGCAGGGTCGCGCGAGTGCCATGTTATAGCACGACCGAGCCCCCTCCCCCGGAGAAGGATCCATGCCGCATCCCGCCATCGTCAAAGACAATGTTGCCGTAATCACCGGCGGCGCGTCCGGGATCGGATTCGCCGCGGCTTTGGCGTTCGCGCGCGATGGCATGAAGGTGTGTATCGCCGATGTGGATCAGGTGCGGCTGGCGGACGCCGCGACAAGACTCTCATCCGTCACGTCCGCCACACATGTGATGACCTTCGCGATTGACGTCAGCAAGACCGAGGGCGTGACGGAACTGGAGCGCGCCGTGCGCGAGCGCTTCGGCGGCACCGACATCCTCATGAACAATGCGGGCATCCAGCCCGGCAGCACGCTGTTCGGCGAACCCGACAATTGGCAGCGCATCATCGACGTCAACATGTGGGGCATCATCAACGGCTCGCGCATCTTCGCGCCCAACATGATCGCGCGCGGCAGGGCCGGGCTCATCATCAACACCGGCTCGAAGCAGGGCATCACCACCCCGCCCGGCGATCCCGCCTACAACGTCTCCAAGGCCGGCGTGAAGGCTTTTACCGAAGCGCTCCAGTACGAGCTGCGCAACACTGCGGACTGCCGCATCACCGCGCATCTGCTGATTCCCGGCTTCGTCTTTACGGGGCTTACCGCGAAGGGCCGGACAGAGAAGCCGGCCGGCGCCTGGACGGCCGAGCAGACCGTGAATTTCATGCTGGCGCGCCTTGAGGACGGCGATTTCTACATCCTGTGCCCGGACAACGACGTTCCGCGCGCGCTCGACGAAAAGCGCATGCTGTGGGCCGCAGGCGACATCGTGGAGAACCGCCCGCCGCTGTCACGCTGGCACCCGGATTATGCGGATGCATTCGCGAGGTTCGTGAAGGGAGAGTAGTTGATCCTCATGGTGAGGAGCGCGGAACGCGCGTCTCGAACCATGCAGGCCCGGTTGGGGCCTCGATCCTTCGAGACGCCCGCTTGCAGCGGGCTCCTCAGAGCTTGAGAATGTTTCGCTCCCGCCGAGAGAGCTTTGCATTGCCTGGAGAGCAGTGACCCCAAGGTTTTCAGCTGAACCGGCCCGCTGATGGGGGCTTTGTTGGCGCCTATTGGTGCGGGCTCGCCTATTTATGCCGCTTGCGCCTTGGCGTGTAAGGCGAAGAAGCGCATCATGTTGTGAGCGACCGCGAACCACAACAGGTGGATGCGGGCCTTGATCTTGCCGCGCAGGGATAACTGGCGCAGGCCCATGCGTCGGGCATGGGCGTTGATGCATTCGTGTTCGCAACGCAGCCGGTAGAACGCCTTGCCATCGTCGCTCTTCATGCGTTCACGCCAGTCCGCGACGCCAACACCGTCACCTTTCTTAGGGGCATAAGGGTCGGTGCCGTGTTTTGTCTGCGCTGGCGGACACCACACTTTTATACCGTTGGCATGGGCCCACTCAATGGCTTCGTTTTTGGTGAAGCCGCCATCGACCAGATAGTTGGAGGGTTGGTAGCCTTCGGCATGCACCATCTCGATCCCCGGCTGGGCCAAGCCCCGATCCGAGCCGCTGGTATCGATATCGACCGCAACGATCACCTGGTGTTCCGGAGCCGATACGATCTGTGTGTTGTAGGCCGGGCGCCATCCGCCATCGGCCATCTTCATCACCCGTGCGTCGGCATCGGTGGTGGAAGCGCGCGGCGACTTCTGCTTGGCCACCTCTTTCTTGTTGGTTTTCTCTCGCCGCTCCCGCTCGGCTTCCAGCTCCTTCATGCGTTCCTGCGCCGCCGCGATCCGCTCCGCACGCTCGCGGGCGCCACGCTCCTTTGCCGCACGCCGACGCCGATCATCGGCCGCAGGATCGGTCTCGACTTCAAAGCGCAGGCGCTCCACCCGCGTCTGCGCTGCCGTCTTCAACTCATCAAGCCGTGGCCGCCGGCGGAACGAGCCCGCCCCGGCCGCCGCGCGCACCCGCAAACCATCCTGCGCCAAGGTGTCGAGCGACACCAATCCAGCGTCCACCATCGACGCGACGCCCTGTGTCAGCAGCCGTTCCAGAACCGCCATATGGGCGATCCGGAAGTTCGACAGGCTGTGATAGTTCATCGACACTCCGCCGCACAACCAACGATAGATCAGATGATCCCGGCACAGCCGGTCCAGTTGGCGAGCGCTGCCCACTCCATCGATCGTGGCCCAGAGCCAAAGCGCCAGCATCAGCTTCGGCGAGGCCGGCGGATGTCCGGGCTCGCCCTCCCGCGCCTTGATGACGTCGTACAGCGCCGACAGATCCAGCCCCTCGACAAACGACCAAACCGCGCGGACCGGATGATCATCCCCTACCAGATCGTCCAATGCCGCGACCTGCATGCTCATCTGGCTGCGTTCCGGTTCTCGCAACCGCACCGCGCCGCGTCCCTTGGGTAGTGGCTTATCCTGCTCGGGCAAGTCTTCGAACAATTGATCGTCAGCCATCATCTGCCCCTGCTTCGCCCCGTCATCGAATCATAGCAAAGCGGCTACGGCAAATGCCCGTTTAGACGAAAGATTCTCACCCTCTCAGGATGAGGGGTTACACATGGGGCGCTCTACAGCGTCTCTTGCTGGTGCCCGCAATTCTTGCAGGCAAACTTGATGCGGGTCTGTCCCTTTGGCGCCTGCACACGGTTCGGGGCGCCGCATTTACCGCAGACGGCCTCGATGCGGGTATCGCCCTGCTTGACGACGACGGTTTTCTTTTCCATCGATTCGCGGATCAGGCGCTCGGCCTCCTCACGCAGGGATTGTTTCGACAAGGCTCGTCTCCGCGATAAATGCGGGCGTGGCTTATCCCACCTGCGGCGAAATCACAATCCGAAACGGCTGGTCAGACCTCGACAATCACGTAGCTGTCCTCAACATGCACCGGAAACGTCTCGGCAACATACGGACCTTTCTGGAGTTCCTCGCCGCGCTCCACCGCGACCGGATATGACCTTATCTTGACGCGCTTCGGGTCGAACCAGGACTGGCCGTTGCGCATGTCGAATTCCCAGCCGTGCCAGGGACAGCGCAGCATCTCGCCGACGCGCGAGCGCTGATAGATACCCGGCTCGGGCGAGGTCAGCCGCGCCACGCAGGCCGCTTTCTCCAGCGGCGCGCCTTCGTGCGGGCAGCGGTTCAGCAGCGCGAAGAACTCGCCATTGACGTGGAACACGACAATGTCGCGGCCGGCGACATCGACGACCTTGTTGCCACCGGGTGGGATCTCCGAGATGGACGCGACGATGTGACGGGCCATACCGTTCAGACCCCTCTCAGAAATTGTAGACCGCGCGGGCATTGCTGCTGAAGATCTTCTTTCGCTCGGCTTCTGTCAGCGGCGTCTTGAAGGCGAAGCGCGGATCGTCGAAATCCCAGTGCGGATAGTCCGACGAGAACAAGAGACGATCGATGCCGACCCATTCCATCAGCGAGCGCAGGTGCCGGGCCTCGTCAGGTTCGTCGATCGGTTGCGTCGTGAACCAGAAATGCTCACGGACGTATTCCGACGGCTTGCGCTTGAGATGCGGCACCTCGCTGCGGAAGCGCTCAAAATGCTGGTCCATTCGCCACACCGCGGACGGGATCCAGCCGAAGCCGCCCTCGATGAAGACGAACTTCAATTTTGGGAAGCGCTCCGGCACGCCCTCGATCACGAGACTGGCAAGCTGCGCCGCAATCGTGTGCGCGTTGGACTGGTGCTCCTCGACATAAAAGGACGGCCAGCCGCCACCGGTCGGCGCATGCCCGCCATAGCCGCCGACATGGATGCCCAGCGGCAGGTCCAGTTCTTGGGCACGCTCGTAGATTGGCCAGTAGCGGCGACGGCCGAGCGGCTCATTGGCGCGCGGCGAGACGTTGATCTGGATATATTCGCCGATTTTCGCGCAGCGTTCGATCTCGGCAATGGCGAGATCGACGCCATCCTGACCGACCAGGATCGAAGCCTTCAAGCGCGGGTCGCGATGTGACCAGAACGCCAACTGCCAGTCATTGATCGCACGCTGGATCGCGGCGCCGAATTCGAGATTCTGCTGCGAGAAGATGAAGAGGTCGAGCACCTGCAAAATCCCGAACTCGACGTCGAGCGGATCGAGGTGCTGCTTCTGCATGAAGGCGAGATCCGAGCCGGGCGGCCCGCCCGTCGGCGGCCAGGCATCGCGGCGCGCGATCAACGGCGAGGAGCGAGGATAAGGCGTGGTGAACAGATACGGCGTGCGCAAATGGCTGCCATATTCCTCCAGATGCTGCTGCCAGCGCTTTGGCAGGAACTCGTTGAGATCGTCGGGCGAATGCAGGCTCGGATGGACGTCGCAATCGACGATGCGCAGCCGCGAGGCGGCGGGCTTCTCGTCTTCCCCCAGCGGGCGGTCGATGACTTCACTCATGCGAACCTCCAAAGTCAGTTGGCGAGCGACAGCCGCGGAAACGTCTCCAGCGGGTTGTCGACACACATCTTCGAGATGATGCTGTTCGGCAGGTTCGGCGGGATCGGATCGTCGCCGTCGAACTGCCAGTGCGGATAGTCGGACGCGAACAGGAACATCTTCTCAGAACCGATCTGCTCGATGATCTCCTCGACGCTTTTCGCGTCGCCAGGTGCGTCGAACGGCTGCATGGTGACGCGAAAATTGTCGCGAATGATCGCAGCCGGCTCGCGCTCGACCCAGGGCACCTCGACGCGCACCCCGCGCCAGGTCTTGTTGGCGCGCCACATGAAGGCCGGCAGCCAGCTCACGCCGGATTCCATCAGCACGACCTTGAGGTCCGGAAACTTGCCGAATACGCCCTCATAGATCAGGCTCAGGATCTGCGCCTGAAACGCCTGCGCCTCGACGAAGTAATATTCGTAGCGGTGCGACGGCCAGCCGGCCGAGCTCGGCGCCTGCCGATATTGCGTGCCGGCGTGGATCGCGAGCGGCAGCTTGTACTTTTCCGCGAGCCGATAGACCGGCCAGAAATGCCGCCGACCCAGCAGCGTCTCGCCTTGCGCCAGCACGAGGATCGAGACGAAGCGGTGATCACCGGCGCGGCGCTCGATCTCTTCGACCGCCAGTTCCGGGTCCTGCATCGGCACCACGATCGAGGCACGCAAGCGCGAATCGCGCGACAGCCACTCAGTGGCGATCCAGTCGTTGATCGCCTTGCAGAAGTCGGCCGCCATGTAGGGGTCGAACACGGCCTGCGCACCATAAAGCACGTTGAGGATCGCGTGGCTCGCGCCAAGCTGGTCGAACGCGCCCTTCTGCACCATCGCGAGATCGGATCCGGGCTTGGCCCCATTCTTCGGCCGCCAGTCGGCGCGGCCCGCCAGCGGCATGCCCGGCGGATAGGAGGTCAGGTCGAGCCCGTCGATGGCGCGGCTCACGACCTGCTCTTTCCAGTGATCGCTGAGATAAGGCAGCAGCGTCGTGCGCGTGCCACCAACCGCCGGGTGGATGTCACAGTCGATCCGCATCGCTGCCATAAGGTTCCTCGCCAAGGTAATTATAAGCACATCTTTTTGGCGGCATTCTTTGTGTGCCGCTCGCGCAGAGTGCTCCGGCCGCCGCCGGTGCGCAAGGGCGCGCGCCCGCGCGATCCGTCATGGCTCGGTTGCATTTCGCAGGCGCAATACGTGCCGGCGCCGAAGCAGCGAAGCGAATTGCTCCGCTGCTTCCTTGCGTATTGTCATGCCTCTCAAGCCGCCTTGGAGACTTCCATCAGCAGACGTTCCGCCTTGGCATCCTCGATGCGGTTCACCATCCGGCTGCTTTCATGGTTGTCGCGGACCGTCTTGGTCAGGGTGATGCAGGTCTGGATCAGCATGACGATGCCCATGGTGAGATAACCCTTCATCCAGAGGTCGATCGGCAGGAAGAAGATGCCGATGGCGATGAGGAAGGCGGAGGCTGCGAAGGACACGTAAGTGAAAGTCACCCAGGCGCCGCTGTGGGGCTGGCCATTCTGGTTCATGATGGTCTCCTGCTGGTTCGAACGATGATGAGGTTTGGGATCAGACAGTCGGCGTGCGCTTGGACTTCAACCGCGCCAGCACGTCGTCCGCGGTCGTCTTGAGCCGGGGGCCAAAACCCTGCTCGGCGAGTTTTTCGGCGGTGGCGAGCGGACCGGTGGCCGCATCGAGCTCGACCAGCGCGTCGTCGGCGGCCTGGGCTTCCATCTGCCGCTCACGAAGACGCCTCAAAGTGCTCTCCGCCTCCGGCAGCGTAGATTCGTAGGGGCGTGCCGCATCGATGCCGCTGCGGCGAAGCGAGCGCACCGCCTCCGAGGCACGGGCGACACGGCGGCCGCGGTCGAGCTCGGTGATGCGGGCTTGCGCGCTTGCGACGTGCCGCTTCAACCGGGCGATCTCGGTTGCGAACAGCGCGCGTGCCGTCAGCGCCGCATCGCGATCGGCCTCCAGGCCCGCGATGGCTTCGGCGGCATCGTTGGCGAGATCCTCGCGGCCGCCGTCGAGCGCCGCAACCGCGCGGGTCTCGAGATCGGCGATGCGGGCGACGGTCGCCTCGAGCTTGCGGCCTTCTTGCTGGTCCTGCGCGATCGCCAGCGCCAGGGTCCGTTTGCCGCGCTCGAGGGCGGCGGCCGCGTCGCGCATCTGTTGATCGAGGATCAGAAGGGCCGTCCGGTCTTCCAGCTCCTCGCCCGCGGCGGCCACGCTGCCGCGGAAAAGTGTCACTACGGTCTTGAACATCTGAAGCTCCCTGTTATGAGCGTTGCTCACACATGGTTTGTAGCAGAAAACTTGAACATCGTTCAAGAAATCTTTGAGCAACGCTCAGAAATTTGATTAGAAATGACCAAGGCATTGGCACGCCGAGAGAAACTTCGATCCGACCTGATCCTGGCGGCGGAACGAATGATCGCCGACAGGGGATTGGCGGGCCTGAAAACCCGCGATCTCGCCCGCGAGATCGGCTGCGCCAACGGCGCGGTCTACAATCTCGTCGCCGACGTGGACGAGCTGATCCTGCGCGTCGGCTCGCGCACGCTGCTTCGGCTCGACGAGGCCCTGAGCACGGCGGAAAGCGCGGGCGAGCCGTCGCCGCAGGAGACCCTGGTCTGGATCGCCCTCGCCTATTGCGACTTCGCCGCGGAAAATCTCGAACTATGGCGTGCGCTGTTCGAGCATCGCACGGCAGCCGACAAGCCCCTCCCCGACTGGTCCATCGACGACCAGCTGCAGCTGTTCCGCCACGTCTACCAGCCGCTGGCTGCGCTGTTTCCAAAACGCAGTCGGGAGGAGCTCGGCATCACCGCGCGCAGCCTGTTCTCGGCGGTGCATGGCATGGTGGCGCTGGGACTGGAGCAGAAACTGGTCGCGGTACCGCTGCCGGCGCTCCGGAAGGAAATCGCGGGCCTGGTGCGCGCGATGGTCGACGGACTGATCGCGCGGGCGGCGTAGATGCCGAGAGAACACGGCTCAACTGTCGGCGGCGCCTGACTAAAATTTCACCTGTCGCATCGCATGCGGCGCGCTTAGCTTCGCGAGGTTTACGCCTCTCTCCGGAGCTCCAATGCCCCTCCTCATCCGCGGCGGCACCGTCGTCAATCATGATCATTCGCGCCGGGCGGACGTGCTGATCGACGGCGCGACCGTCGTCGCGGTCGGGCAGTCGCTCGATGCGCCCACCGGCAGCGAGATCATCGATGCCGGCGGCGCCTACGTCATCCCAGGCGGCATCGATCCGCACACCCATCTCGAAATGCCGTTCATGGGCACGGTCACCGCGGACGATTTCGAATCGGGAACCAAGGCGGCGCTGGCCGGTGGCACCACCATGGTGGTGGATTTCTGCCTGCCCGATCCCGGCCAATCGATGCTCGCGGCCTATCAGGAGTGGCGACACAAATCCGAGAAGGCGGCCTCCGACTACGGCTTCCACATGGCCGTAACATCCTGGTCGAAGCAGATCCATGACGAGATGGAGACCGTGGTCAAAACCTACGGCATCAACACCTTCAAGCACTTCATGGCCTACAAGGGTGCGCTGATGGTGAACGACGACGAGCTCTACAACTCGTTCGCCCGATGCGCCCATCTCGGCGCCATGCCGGTCGTGCATGCGGAGAACGGCGACGTCGTCGCCCTGATGCAGGAGGCGCTGATCGCGCGCGGCGTCACCGGGCCCGAAGGACACGCCTACTCGCGGCCACCGGAGGTCGAGGGCGAAGCCACCAACCGCGCCATCATGATCGCCGACATGACGGGGACTCCGGTCTACATCGTGCACACGAGCTGCCGCGAGGCGCATGAGGCGATCGCGCGGGCACGCGCAACCGGCAAACGCGTCTATGGCGAGCCGCTGATCCAGCACTTGCTGCTCGACGCCGATGAATATCAGAACAAGGATTGGGATCATTCCGCGCAGCGCGTGATGTCGCCGCCGTTCCGCGACAGGTCGCATCAGAATAGTCTTTGGGCCGGCCTGCAAGCCGGCTCGCTGCAGGTGGTCGCGACCGACCACTGCGCCTTCACCACCGAGCAAAAGCGGTTCGGGCTCGGCGATTTCAGAAAGATCCCGAACGGCACCGGCGGCCTCGAAGATCGCCTCGCGCTGCTATGGACCGCGGGTGTCACCACGGGACGGCTGACGAAGGAAGAATTCGTCGCAGTGACCTCGGCGAATATCGCCCGCATCCTCAACATCTATCCGCGCAAAGGCGCGGTCGCCGTCGGCTCGGACGCGGATATTGTAGTTTGGGATCCCAAGGCGAGCAGGACCATCAGCGCGAAGCGGCAGATGAGCCGGATCGACTACAACGTGTTCGAGGGCTTTTCCTGCACCGGCGGAGCGGCGGCGACGCTGTCGCGCGGCCGAATCGTCTGGAAGGATGGCGATCTGCGCGCCGAGGCCGGCGACGGCCATTATGTCGAGCGCCCGGCGTTCTCGCCGGTGCATGTCGCCAATTCCACCTGGAAAGAGCTGACAGCCCCGCGCGCCGTCGGCCGCGGAGCGGTGACGCCGTAGAATTGAAGGTCCGCGCAGCATCCGACGCCGTGAAGCGCGGCCGATGGCATGCGCCTTGCCTCTTTATGGTGCAAATCTCTCAAGAGTGAGGCACCCATGAGCGCATCATCTTTCGACCTAAACCGCCGCAGCGTGCTCGGTGGCTTCGGCCTCGCCGGAATAGCGGCCGTTGCGCCCCGTCTCGCCCGGGCGCAGGGTCGTGCCGAGACGCTGCTGGTGGTGCAGGAGCTCGGGCCAAACTCGCTCGACATGCAGGGCGTCGGCTCCAACCAGACCGTGAACGGGCTGTCCTGGAATTGCTACGATCGCCTACTGAGCTACGCCTCCAAGAACCTCCCGGACGGCACCCTGTCTTATGACCGCGAGAAGCTCGCACCTGAACTCGCCGAGAGCTGGGAGGTTGCCGCAGACGGCATGTCCTGCACTTTCAAATTGCGGAAGGACGCCAAATTCCACGACGGTACGCCAGTCACGGCCAAAGACGTCAAATGGTCGTTCGACCGCGCGGTGAAGGTCGGCGGCTTTCCGACCTTCCAGATGTCGGCGGGATCGCTGGAAAAGCCCGAGCAGTTCGTCGTGGTCGACGACCACACCTTCCGCATCGACTATGTGCGCAAGGACAAGATGCTGCTGTTCAACGTCGCGGTGGTCGTGCCCTTCATCATCAACGCGGAGCTCGCGAAAAAGAACGCGACGGCGGAAGACCCGTGGGCGCTGGCGTGGCTCAGGAACAACGAGGCCGGCGGCGGCGCTTACAGGATCGAAAGCTGGAAGCCGGGCAGCGAGACCGTGCTGGCGCGCTTCGACGATTGGAAGTGTGGACCTCTCCCGAAGCTCAAGCGCGTGATCGCGCGCGACGTCCCCTCCGCCGGCACCCGCCGCGCCATGCTGGAGCGGGGTGATGCGGATATCTCCAGCGGCTTCGCGCCGCGTGACTTCGAGCAGATCATCAAGGAGGGCAAGGTCAAGGTCTCGGGCGTGCCGATCCCGAATGCGCTCTGGTCCCTTGCGCTGAACACGGCAAAGCCGCCGTTCGACAATGTGAAACTGCGCCAAGCCGTCGCCTGGGCGATGCCGTATGAGCAAATCCAGAACAGCGCATTCTTCGGGCGTGCCGTTCCCATGTATGGCGGAGCAGCAGACGTCTCGAACCCGGTCTGGCCGCAGGCGTTTCCGTACGTCACCGATCTCGACAAGGCCAAAGCCCTGATGAAGGAGGCGGGCTTCGAGTCGGGACTGGAGACGACGCTGTCGCTCGACACCGGCACCGCCACGGTCGGCGAGCCGACCGCGATCCTGATCCAGGAAAGTCTCGCCAAGATCGGCATCAAGGCGGCGATCGAGAAGATCCCCGGCGCGAACTGGCGCACGACGCTGAACAAGAAGGAGCTCCCGCTCGCGCTGAATCGTTTCAGCGGCTGGCTCGATTATCCCGAGTATTACTTCTACTGGAACTTCCACGGCAACAACTCGATCTTCAACATCTCCTCGTACCAGAACAAGGAGATGGACGCGCTGATCGACAAGGCGCGGTTCACCACGGATGCTGCCGAGTACGACAAGGCCGTGAAGGATTTCATCGCGCTCTGCATGCGCGATGTTCCCGTCATTCCGCTCAACCAGCCGATCCACGACGTCGCCATGCAGAAGGCCATCACCGGCTACGAGTTCTGGTTTCATCGTGAGCCTGACTACCGGCAGTTCGCGAAGGGCTAGTTTTGGCGGGCGACGCTGACGGTGCGTGAGGCGGCGCGCGCCTGCTCGGACGGGAACCCCCGCGCGAGCCGCGCCTCGCTCGCGCGCAGCATCGCCGTTTCGAGCTTGCCTTGCTGCGATCCATCCAGGGCGCAAGCGAAAATCCGATAGAATTGCGCGCCATCATAGGCAACCAGCAGCAGGTCGACCCCCGCGTTGATGGCTTCCACGACGGCCTGGCAGACGTCGTGCTGGTAGATCGCCCCCATCACGAGATCGTCGGTCATGACGACGCCCTGATAGCCCCATTTGTCGCGAATGATCCCCTCGACGACACGCTTCGAATGCGAGGCGGCGCGATCGGGATCGACGGCCGTGAGCGTGACGTGGCCGACCATGAGCGCGCTGCGCGAATGCGACAGCACCTCGCGGAACGGAAGCCAGTCGGTTGCTTCCAACTCCTTCACCGGCGTGTCGAGATTGGCGCTGAAATGATGCGTGTCGGTGCGCACGCGCCCGATGCCGGGAAAATGCTTGAGCGTGGCGCCGACGCCGGATTGCTCCAGCCCGCGCACATAAGCGCGCGCGATCGCGCCGACGACGGCCGGATCGGTCGCAATCGCGCGCTGACCGATGAGTGTGTGGAAGTCGAGACGATTGCGCCGGCCCGGCGGCTTGAGATCGAGCACCGGCGCGAGATTGAGGTTGACACCGAGCCCGGCGAGTTCACGTCCGTGGATGCGGCCGAACTCTGCCGCTTTGGCCTGTTGGTCATCGGGGGCAAGCCCGGCAAGCGTCGCCAGCGCCGGCAGCTTCGTCAGCGGCGGCGCAAGGTGCCCGACGATGCCGCCCTCCTGGTCCGCGGCCACGACCAGCGGCGGCAGGCCGGCGGCTCGCCGCTTGCCCTGGAGCGCCGCGATCTCGGCACGCAGCGCCTCGACGGACCGGCTCCGGATGTTGTGCCGGGTGACGTAGACGCCGCCGATCAAGCCCTGCTCGGCAAGACGCGCGACCTCGGCAAAAGAGGAATAGCCGACCATGAAGTGAGGTCCGAGCTGACGCGCCTCGGCCGCACTGGCGGCAAGAACATCGTGCTTGCGCAGTTCAAATTTCAGGTGCGCCGCCGACATCAGGAGTGGCGGAACGCACCAGAGCATGACGAGCAGCTTGCCCGGGATGCTGCGCCAACGGCCGCGGTGCAGCAGCACGATGACGATTACGATGCTTGTGACGACAATCGCGATGTTTCCGACGCCGCGCAGCACGAGAAGATAGGGGTCGTTCTTGTTCGCGGCCGCAAATGCGACGAGAGGCGCGGCAAGCCAGAGCAGGATGAGACCGGTGCGGTTGAGGAGCTGCATGATGCGTCACGCCCAAGGTGATGTGTGCATCGCACCTATCAAAGCGATCTGCGCCGCGTAAGGACCAAAAGCGCGTCTGCACATAATCTGCAAAAGACTCCTGAAGCCATGCAGACGACGATCCCGCCTTCTGCACAAACGACGTTCAGACTTCGTGATGCCACCATTCACGAAAGGCCATTTGAACATGACGAGCCTGGCTTCGACGATAGCAGCGGACCTCCAGCCGATCAGGCCTTCCTCCATTCTTGCCAAGCTTGGCCTCGCACTGGCACTGGTTGCGCTCGCCGACTGGCTGTTCTATGGCCCGCGTATCGGGCTATCGCTGACCCTCTTTGCGATCGCGACGGCTTGCGTGTCGGTGCTGTTCAATCATGCGGCACTGGACCTGCGACGCGGCATCACCAGCACGGCCATTCTCGTCGCCGGTCTCGTGCCGGCGACAGAGGAGCTCAACACGCTGTCCTTCCTGATCCTCGTCGCGGCGCTGCTGATGGCGCTGCTGCTCGCAACTAATTCGAAGACGACGGACCTCGCGGACCGCGCCCGGGCGCTACGAAACTTTGTCCTGTTTGGTCCCTTCAGGGTCTTCCCCGAAGCACTTCAAATCTTCAACATGTCCGCACTCACTCGGAGCATCGCACTCTGGCTTCTGCCTGCAGTGCTGAGCACTGTCTTCATCGCACTGTTCGCCGCAGCCAATCCGCTGATCGAGCAGTGGGTGTTCCTGCTCGATCCAAAGCTCATCCTCGACTATGTCAGCATCCCGCGCGTGCTGTTCTGGACCATGATGCTGGCGCTGGTCTGGCCGTTCATCCATGTGCGCTGGCGGCGCAGGACGATTCCCACCACGACGGTCGTCGATGGCTTTGTGCCGCCGCCGCTGCCGTCCCAAGTCTCGGCTCAGTTCCTGGGCCCCTCCACCATCCTGCGCTCGCTGATCCTGTTCAACCTGCTGTTCGCTGCGCAATCGATCCTCGACGGTATCTATCTCTGGGGGCATGTCGCGCTGCCGACTAATTTGACCTATGCGGCCTATGCCCATCGCGGCGCCTATCCGCTGATCGCGACCGCGCTCCTCGCCGCCGCCTTCGTGCTGGTGGCGATGCGCCCGGGCGGTCCGGCGGAGAAATCGAAGATCATCCGGCCGCTGGTGTATCTCTGGGTGGGACAGAACGTCCTGCTCGTCGCCTCCTCCATCCTTCGCCTCGACCTTTACGTCGACATCTACATGCTGACCTATTGGCGCATCGCGGCCTTCATCTGGATGGGGCTGGTGGCGCTCGGGCTGATCCTGATCGTCGCCCGCATCGTCCTCGACAGGTCCAACCAATGGCTCGTCGGCGCCAATCTGATCGCGTTAACGATCGCGCTGTATGGCTGCTCGCTGGTGAACTTCGACGCGTTCATCGCCGACTATAATCTGAGCCACAGCAACGAAATGTCGGGGAAGGGCTTGAGCATCGACGCCAACTATCTCCTCACACTCGGGCCGCAGGCGCTGCCTGCCCTCGACAAGGTCATCGCTCATCGCCCGGGCGACAACTGCCTTGTGTCGCGGCGCGATCGGCTTGTAGAAGTCCACCGTCAGGATCTGGCCTGGCGGAGCTGGAGCTTCAGGAACTGGCGGCTCCAGCGCAGGCTGGACGCCCTGGCGAAAGCTCGGTCGGCGGGCTGACGAAGCAGCGGAGAGATTCTTGGCGCATCGCATTCTCATCGTCGACGACGAAGGCCATATCCGCGAGGTCATCCGCGTCGCTTTGAGGAAAGCCGGCATGGACGTCATCGAGGCGCGCGACGGCAAGGAGGCGCTGACCCGCTTTGCCGCCGATAGGCCTGACCTGATCGTACTCGACATCGGCATGCCCGAATTCGACGGCCTCGACGTCTGCCGCGAGGTGCGCAAAGCCTCCGACGTGCCGATCCTGTTCCTGTCGGCCCGCGACGAGGAGATCGACCGCATCCTCGGCCTCGAGATCGGCGGCGACGACTACGTGACGAAGCCGTTCAGCCCGCGCGAGCTGGTGGCGCGGGTCAACGTCATCCTGCGCCGTCTCGGTTCGCGCAATGGCGAGGCCAAGGCGGGGCCGTCGGCACTCGCGCAAGGCGGCCTCATGGTCGATCCCGAGCAGCATGTCGCGTCTTTTGCCGGAACGCCGCTGAAGCTGACCGCGATCGAGTTCGGCATCTTGCGCGCGTTCCTGACCCGGCCGACCTCGGTGTTCAATCGCGAGCAGCTGATGCGAGCGGCCTACCAGCTCAACATCCAGGTCTCCGACCGCACCATCGACAGCCACATCCGCAACATCCGCGCCAAGCTCGCGGCGCAGGCCTGCGACAACGTCATCGAGACCATCCACGGCGTCGGCTTCAAGCTCGGCCGCTGCGAGAAAGAGGCATGAGCGCGGCGCCCGACAAATGGCGGCCATCGCTTACCCTGGTGATCTTCACGGTGCTGGCGACCGTCGGCGTGCTGCCGCTGGTCGGCCTGTTCTTCTTCCGTCTCTACGACAACCAGCTGATCCGCCAGACCCAGGCCGAATTGATCGCGCAGAGCCGCGTGCTCGCGACGATCTACGCGCAGGAAGTCATAGCAAGGCTCGATAGCGGCCTCACGCTCGGCGCGGAGGTACCATCAGGCGTGCTGCCCGACCCCGGCGACCAGGTCACCCCGATCCGCCCCGCGCTCGACCTCACCGCCAACGATTTGTTGCGGCGGCGGCCGGATGCGCTAGCCGCGACCCGGCCGGCGCAGCCCGTCTATGTCGAGATCGGCGCAAGACTGACGCCGATCATCCGCGAGACCCAGAAGGTGACGCTGGCAGGCTTTCGCATCCTAGATCCCCAAGGCGTGGTGATCGCCGGGCGGCAGGAGGTCGGGCAATCGCTCGCCCATATCGAGGAGGTCGCCGACGCGCTGCATGGGCAATACCGCGCCACCCTGCGCAACCGAGTGCCCGACAAGCCGCCGCCGTCGATCTATTCCTTCAGCCGCGGCCTCGGCGTCCACGTGTTTTCGGCCATGCCTGTTATCGTCAACAACCGCGTCGCAGGGGTGATCTACACGACGCGGACACCGAGCAACATCTTCGACCATCTCTACCAGGAGCGGGCCAAGTTCGTGCTGGCGGGTCTTGCCGTGGTTCTCGGCACGATCGCGATCGGCCTCGTATTCTCGCGCACCATCACGCTGCCGATGCGCGAGCTGATCGATCGCGCCACCAGAATTGGCCGCGGCGACCGCGAGGCGTTCAGGCCGTTGCGGCACTACGGCACGCGCGAGTTCGCCCAGCTCTCGCACAGTTTCCTCGGCATGGCCGAACAGCTCGCGCGGCGCTCGGACTATATCGCGACCTTCTCGGCCCACCTCACCCACGAACTGAAATCACCGCTGACCTCGATCAAGGGCGCCGCCGAGCTGTTGCAGGATTCGGTTCAGGGCAAAGCGGGCAGCCTGACGCTGGTCGAGCAGGAGATGTTCATCGCCAACATCCTGTCCGACACAAAGCGGCTGGAAGCGATGGCGCAGCGGCTGCGCGAACTCGCGCGTGCCGAAGGCCTGCCGCAAAACGAGCGCACGGAATTGGCGCCGGTAATTGCCGATCTCAGGAGCCGGTTTCCGGCGAGCTCGATCGAGGCCAGCGGCAGCCTCGACCTGAGGATCGGCATGTCGGCCGAGAAGGCGCTGATCGTGCTGTCGCACCTCGCGGACAATGCGATGCGGCACAAGGCTGGGAGAATCAGGCTGGAGGCGATCGACGAGCGCACGACCCTGCGTCTGACTGTGAGCAATGACGGAGAGCCGATCTCGGCGCCGAACCGCGACAGGATCTTCGACGCGTTCTTCACCACCCGCCGCGACCAGGGCGGCACCGGGATGGGGCTCGCGATCGCACACGCGGTGATGGCGAGCCATGGCGGCTCGATCAGGCTCAAGCCGACCGAGCAGGGCGCGGCGTTCGAGCTGCAGTTTCCAATGGGCTAGATCGCGAACACCCAGGCGGCCACGATGGTGCCGATGGTGACCAGACCAGCGATGGTCCAGCCGGCGGCGTATTCCAGCTCAGGATGACCGGTCGCCCGCATGATCTCTGCCGGATCGGCGGTATGCTTCTCTGCCATGACAGCCTCGCACGTTACTTTCCGCGTCATATGTAAGTCGCATCAGCCACCATTAGGTTCCATCACGGAAATGCGAGGAATGACGCAGCTTGGTTTGTTCGCCGATCCGCACGCAGGGCCCGCCGGTCTTCGCTATGCCGATGACTTCGTCGAGGCCGCCGCCGAGCAGGCGCTCATCGGCCGCATCGCGGCATTGCCGCTCCAGCGATTCCAGTTCGGCGCCTTCGAGGGCAACCGCCGGGTGGCGTCCTTCGGCTATCGCTATGATTACACAGCGCAGCGGCTGGCCGAGGCCGAGCCGATCCCGGATTGGGTCCTCCCCATCGCGCGGCAGGTCGAGGCATGGGCGGGCCTCGCCAGCGGCAGCGTGCGGCAGGTGCTCTGCACCGAATACGAGGCCGGCGTCGGCATCGGCTGGCACCGCGACAAGCCGCATTTCGACAAGATCCTCGGCCTGTCGCTCGGCTCGTCCTGCAAATTCCGCTTCCGCCGCCGCAGCGGCGACAAATGGGAGCGCCACACGCTCGAAGCCCGGCCGCGCTCGCTTTACGTGATGGACGGCGAGGCGCGGTCGCAATGGGAGCACAGCATCCCACCGGTCGAGGCGCGCCGCTATTCCATCACCTTCCGGACGATGAAGCAGGCCTGACAGGCGGGCCAAAACAAAAAACGCGAAAACAACCCCATGCACAGTAGAACGGCCGTGTCGGTGCGAGGCTCGGCCGCGCGCCATAACCGTTTGACACCTCGGGACAAAACAGCCGCACCGCGCAAAGGTGCAAGGCCCGGCGAACTTGCCTTCTAATTCGCGTTTACATGCTAAACTGGTTCCACGCGCCGCCCGAAGGGGAAGCCGCGATAGCAGGTCCAGGGAGGCAAGATGAAAGCCGGTCGATTGATCCTCGCCTGCGGCCTCGTTGTCGCTACCGCCTCCGGCGTCGCCGATGCCTCCGACGCGACGCCCGCAAAAGTCTCGGGCTCGACGGCGCTGGCGCTCGCGGGGGTGATCGCGCCGCTGTCGTCGGTCCTGTCCGGCGCCGAGAAGAAGGCGATGGCGATGCTGTTCGCCGCCAACAGCGACATTCCCTACAAGAAGCCGATCGTGGTGACGGCCGATCGAATCGTCTGCCGCGCCGGCAATGTCGACATCACCGTGCGGAACTGCGAGGTCACCTTCGGCAAGAAGACCAGGACAGTGAATGGCTCCACGGCCAGCGAGATCTTCGCCACCGAAGCCCTGGCCGGCATTCCGCCCGACGGCGCCGCAGGATCGAATTTCGAGAGCCTGACCAAGCTGAGCTGCACGATCGACCCCAATGCCATCCGCCGAAAGGACGGCAGCGGGGCGGATTGCACCTTCCAGCCGGGAAATTGATCCACGCGTGGAGGACGCGCCGAGAGAACCATGGTGCCGTGAAATCGCCTCATGACCAGCTAACTAATAAGGCGAATTGAAAAGACGGGCCAAACGCGCGAGCCCATATAGGGCACGCAGGGCCAACACCGACATGAAGAATTTCCTCGCATTGTTTCTGATCCTGGGCGTGACGGCAGCCTCCGCGCACGGCCCCCTACCGATGTGGCCGGCCGCGCCATCCGACGTTGTCCGGGTCGGCCTCACCGACAACGACACCACCGCGGGCGGCACCGCGCGGCTGTGCGAGCAGGTCACCTTCTCGCGCGGCCTGCGCTACGGCGAGAGCGAAGCCAATGTGCTCGATGTCGCCACCGCCACGACCAAGGCGGATACGCCGCGGCCGGTGCTGCTGTTCGTGACCGGCGACACCTTCACCGGCGACCGCTCCGCGCCGGAGCTGTCGCGCCAGATCCAGGACCAGGCCATGTGCTTTGCCGCACGCAACGACATGATCGGCGTGCGCGTCAACTACCGGCTGGCGCCCTCGGCGACGTGGCCGGCGGGTGCGACCGACGTGGCGGCGGCGCTGTCCTGGGTCCACGGCAATATCGACCTGTTCAACGGCGACGCCCGCGAAATCGTTGCGGTCGGCTACGGCGCCGGCGCCTTCCATGTCGCCACCCTGCTGGCCCATCCCGAACTCCAGACCGACCGCGCCGACGTCGCGGCGCTCGTGCTGGTGTCCGGGGTCTACCGCGCCGGCAAGGACGCGAGCGATAGCGAGAAGGCCTATCTCGGCAGCGACGCCAGCCAGTACAACAAGCGTTCGGTCTTCCCCGGCATCCTCAATGTCGACATCCCGATCGTGCTGGCCTGGGCGGCGGATGATTCCGCCGGCATCACGACGCAGGGCGAAACCCTGAAGAAGACGCTCTGCGGCGCCGGCCATTGTCCGCGTAGCGCACTGCTGCGCAGCCGCGACGGCATCGCAAGCGCCTTCGGCCTCGACGGCTCCGGCGACAGCCTCGCCGAGCCGACGCTGCTGCTGGTGCATCAGCTCGAGGCGCGGGGCTTGCCGTAGCGGCCGGTTGGTGGCGGTACGCTAACGACACAGACCTTTTGCTGGGCTACCCCTCTCCCCCGCCCTCCCCCACAAGGGGGGAGGGCGCGCAGCGGAGCGCGTGGCTTCTCTGTACGCTCATCGTTATGAAGCCAATGAGTCAAAATGCACTCGCCACAAGCAAGGTGTGTTCCCTCCCCCCTTGTGGGGGGGGGCTAGAGAGAGGGGTGCCACACGGCACACTCTCTCGATTGTCGGCGCGTCAGCACGCTTGCCCCTTTCCTCGGGCAGACAGCTGCGTTGCAGAAGAGGCCGTTCAAGCCACAGCTTCGACAAACGCTTGACCTAGATCAACTCGCCTTGCTGCGGATCGAGCCGACCTCGTTGGGGGCCAACGACAAGGTGTTGAGTATGGGCGTCACCGGCAGAATGCTGTTCGTTTCGATGATCGCGTTCGCGTCGCTCGGCGCGATGTCCGAGCAACGCGCCGATCAACCCACCGCGGGCAACGAAATCCGCATCGGCAATGTCATGCCGTATTCGGGACCGCTCTCGGAGTTCGGCGCCATCGGCCAGGCGGAAGCGGCCTATTTCGACATGGTCAACGCGCGCGGCGGCATCAACGGCCGCAAGATCCGTTTCATCACCCGCGACGACAATTCCGACCCGACGACCGCGCTGGAGCTGACCCGCAATCTTGTCGAGAAGGACGACGTGCATCTGATGTTCGGCTCGTTCGGCACGCCGGGCAATCTCGCCGCGCGCTGGTATCTGAACGCGAAGAAAATTCCGCAACTGTTCGTCGCCTCCGGAGACGAGGAGCTGAGCCAGGCCAAGGCGTTTCCCTGGACCATGGGCTGGCAGCCGTCGTACCGGTCGGAGGGGCGCATCTACGCCAACTATCTCCAGGCTTATTATCCCAGGAAGAAGATCGTGGTGCTCTGGCAGAACGACCAGTTCGGGCGTGCGCTTCTCAAGGGCATGGAGGAAGGACTTGGCGATCTGAACCGTCTCGTCCTCGTCGACATCGCCTTCGACATTGCCGATGAGCATCTCGACGGACACGTCTCGATCCTCAAGCGCGCCGGCGCCGATATCTTCGTCTTTCTCGGCGTGCCGTCGACGGCGTCCAAGGTGATCAAGCTGGCGGCGGCGATGAAATGGCGCCCGGTCTTCATCGTCAATGACGCCTCGGCCTCGATCGCCAATGCGATGGCGCCCGCAGGCCTGGAGAATTCCTCCGGCGTGATCTCGGCGGCCTTTCTGAAGGATCCGAGCGATCCCGCATGGAAGGACGATCCCGCCATGAAGGACTGGTTCGCTTTCATGGACAAGTACCATCACGACGAAAGCACCAACAGCAGCGCTGCACTGTTTGGCTACGCCGCGGCAGAGGCGCTGACGCAAGTGCTGAAGCAGTGCGGCGACGACCTGTCGCGCGAGAACATCATGCGTCAGGCGGCTTCGCTGAGGAATTATCAGCCCTCGGTCGCCCTGCCCAACATCAGGATGAACACCTCGCCGAACAGCTACCTGCCGATCAGGCAGATGCGGCTGGTCCAGTTCGACGGCCGCTCCTGGCAACCCTTCGGCGACGTGATCGAGACGGCGTTTACGGAAGGTGCCGCGCGGTGAGGTGACTCACGCTGGCAGCGGTAGCGCACGGAGAAAACGTGACTGGGAGCTCGCCCGCGGCCATCCTTCGAGACGCCCGCCTACGGCGGGCCCTCAGGATGAGGGTCGCGTTTTCGCGGCGAGATATCCGACCCTCATGGTGAGGAGCCCGCCAGAGCGGGCGTCTCGAACCATGCAGGCCGTGCACGTTCGACAACCTCTCAACTGCGATATGCGATAGCCCGGCTCACGCCGGCTTCAGCGAAGCCAGCGCGTTCTCCAGCAGCGAGCGCACCCGCGCCGCGTCGCCGGATTTGACCACGGCGGGATCGAGATAGAGCTCCAGCCCCGGCGCTCGCTCGGTGATGATCCCGCTCGTTTCGGCCGCCGCATCGTTCAGCGCGTCGACCGAATAGGGAATGACTTCGCGGCTGATGCCCTTCATCGTGATCGCGGGCAGCGCGTGGGCGCGGACGACGTCGCTGACCAGCGCGAAGGTCTCGTAGCTCAGCACGATGCCGCCGGGCTCGGCGATCGATTGCAGGCGCGCGGCGAGGTTCGCCTCGGCACCGATGATGGTGTAGTCCATGCGGTCGCTGCTGCCGAAATTGCCGACATTGCAATAGCCCGAATTGATGCCCATGCGGGCCTTGAACGGCAGCTCGATGCCGGAGGCGCGCCATTTCGCATTGAGCTCGGTGAGACGGTGCTGCATGCGCCAGGCCATCTGGAGGCAGGCCTGCGCGTCGGCGCGGTCGCCCTTGGTCTCGGGATCGCCGAAGAAGATCAGCATGGCATCGCCGATGAACTTGTCGATGGTGCCGCCAAATTCGTGGGCGACCGCCGACATCTCGGTGAAATATTCGTTGAGGAGCTGGGTCAGCAACTCCGGCTGGAGCCGCTCCGCCGTCGCGGTGAAGTTCTGGATGTCCGAGAAGAAGATGGTGAGCTTCTTGCGCTCGGTGTGGATCGTCACGTCCTTCTGGCCGGAGAAGATGCTCTTGTAGACCTGCGGCGGGATGTAGCGCGAGATCTTCATCGACAGCGAAGCCAGGAAGTCGTTGGCGGATTCGAGCTCCTTGTTCATGCCCTTGATGCGGCTGGCCTGGCGGCGCTGCAGCGAGAGAAACGACAGGCCGCTGCCGGCGGCGATCAGGAAATAGGCCAACAGGAACTTGAACGAGAAGATGTTGGCGGCGATCGGCTGGGCGATGATCACCTCCTGGATGCCTCTGACGTCACCGACTTTCCAGTCTTTCTTCGGGCTCTCGGGATGGCTGTTGTGGCAGCTGACACAGGCCGGGCCCATCGTGACGGGCGCGATCAGCCGGACCTTGTCGTTGAACAGCGAGGTCTCGGTCTCGACGATCTTCTGCTCGGGGTCGGCGCGCAGGGCTTCCAGCGCGTCCTTCTCGAATTTGTCGAGCTGGTGCGAGGCGCGGTTCTGGAACGGGAAGTCCGAGACGAAACGGTAGGTGATGTTCTCCTGCTGCGCCCCGATTACTCGGCCAAGCTCCAGCGACAGCGTGGCCGGGATCGGGATCGCGCCGGGGACGGATTCGTAGTTGTGAACGACCTTTGTCGAGCCATTTGGGCTGGCGAGGATGCGGCCGACCACGTTGGAGGCGTAGTAGCTGCGCACGCTGGTAATGACCGAATTGAGATCGGCGGCCTGCCGGCGCAGCGCCGTCTTGCTCAGCTCCGTCAGGTCCAGCCACACGGCCACCGGCAGCGCGAGCAGCAGGAAGGCGATCGCGGCACCGGTCAGGATGCCGCTCTTGCGCTGCTCTTCGGAGATCTCTTGCTTCACTCTTTGGCTCCGTGATGAGCGTTCTTGTCTTGAACCGGCGATTTGCGGCACAGAGCCAATAAACGCGCTCCCGCGCAACCCCATTTTATGGTGGTCGCGCCAAGCGGCTTTTCGTTTCATGGCGAATGTTTAAGATCGGCATTGACTTCCATTCACTCCGCCGGGAGATCCACCAAATGACCGAGACCATCCGTATCAAGCGCTTCAATGCGCGCCCCGTCATCGTGCCGATGAACCTCCCGCTCAAAACCTCGACCGGGGCGGTCGCAAGGGCACCTTTGGTGCTGATCGACTGCGAGACCGACCTCGGCGCAACCGGGCACGCCTATTTGTTCTCGATCACCCCCTCGGCCTTGAAGCCGTTGACGGCGACGGTCGCGGAAATGTCGGAGATACTGGCGGGCGATGAGCTGCTACCGTTCGAGATCGAGCGCAAGCTGACCCAGCGCTTCACGCTGCTGGGGCTCGCCGGCCTGCAGCGGCTGGCACAGTCCGGCATCGACATGGCGGCATGGGACGCGCTGGCGCGCGCACGCGGCCTGCCGCTGGCGCGGCTGCTCGGCGGCGCGCCGAAACCGGTCAGGGCCTACAATTCGAAGGGGCTCGGCATCATGCCGGCGGGTGCCGCGGTGGAGGAAGCCCACAAGCTGCTGGCCGAGGGCTTCCAGGCCGCGAAGATCCGCGTCGGCCGTCCCGATGCGCGGGAAGACCTGAAGGTGGTCCGCGCGGTGCGCAAGGCCGTCGGCGACGACGTGACGCTCATGTGCGACTACAATCAGGCGCTGACGGTCACCGAGGCGATCAGCCGCGGCGAGATGCTCGACGACGAGGGGCTCACCTGGATCGAAGAGCCGATCCGTCACGACGATTATGAGGGCTGCGCCCGTATCGCGGATGCGCTGCGTACCCCGGTCCAGATCGGCGAGAATTTCGACAGCGCGTTCGCGATGCAATCCGCGCTCTCAGCGGAAGCCTGCGATTACGTGATGCCCGACGTGCAGCGCATCGGTGGCGTCACCGGCTGGCTGCGCGCCGCCGCGCTGGCCCACGCCGCCGGGATCGAGATGTCGACGCATCTGTTCTCGGAAGTCAGCGCGCATCTTTTGTGCGTGACACCGACCGCGCA
Organism: Bradyrhizobium sp. WSM471; assembly: GCF_000244915.1. NCBI lineage: Bacteria > Pseudomonadati > Pseudomonadota > Alphaproteobacteria > Hyphomicrobiales > Nitrobacteraceae > Bradyrhizobium > Bradyrhizobium sp. WSM471. The sequence continues at coordinate 7,153,139 of NZ_CM001442.1, forward strand.
TTGGCTGGAATATGTCGACTGGGCTGATGCGGTGCTTTCGACCCGTTTGCAGATCAAGGACGGCTTTGCGGTGCCGAGCGAGGAACCCGGCAACGGGATCGCGTGGGACGAGGCGGCGGTGAAGAAGTATCTGGTCCAATAGACCGCGTGTCGTCGCGACGCATCAAAGTGCGGACTTCGGAACCTGACGATCAGCGAGCGAATATGCCAGCTACGACCGAACAGCGGCAATCATACTCAGCTCGACCGGTGCGCCTCGCGGCAACTCGGCGACGCCAACAGATGTACGCGTGTGACGACCGCGATCACCTAGGCGCTCGATCAGCCGGTCGGAGGCGCCGTTCATGACTTGCGATTGCTGCGTAAATCCAGGCGCCGAGGCGATGTATCCAACGAGCTGCAAGACCTGGACGATCTTGTCCTCTCCGCCTGTTGCGTGGTTGATGGCCGAAATGCAGAGATCAGCGCAGAGTGCAGCAGCCTCCTGTGCGGCGGCGACATCGACGTCTGCGCCGACTTTGCCTGAGTACAGCAGGTCTTCGCCGCGACGCGGCAGCTGACCACTGACATACGCAATTCCACTATGGATGATCACCGGCAGGTAGTTGCCGCCGGGCTTGTTCACGCTCTTCATTTCGGTAACCTGCCTTCTTTCCACGTCCCGCCAAGCGACACAGTTTCGCCGAATGCCGGGTTCGCCGCCGCGGCGAAGGATCGGACAATGGCAGGCGGAGAGTCACGGATCAAGGCTGCGCCGGGCCGCGCGTTCGGCGGCCAGGACCGAGCCTCTATCCGACCGGATTGAAGGACCTGCGGCGCGGGCCGAAGAAGGCGTCCACCTGAGAGGCGCCCGCCCTACCACGTCTCTGCGCCGGGGATTTTTCTGCGTACCGCCATGCGCTGGATCCATATGCAGCGACGCACGGATCTGTTGGAGCGGCCGACCGCGGATATTCCTTGGCCGGCCTGCAGCAGTGGCGCCACGGTTTCGCGCAGCGCGCGACAGCGCTGGAGCTCGGCCTGCCAGTCAATAGCCGCGGCATCAGCGCGCGACGTAATCAGCGCAAGCGCGGCCACCGCAAGACAGCTCACCCGAATCATCTGGAGTCCCTTCACTGTGACCCGTCTCCATCGCGCCGGTAGCGGAAGTCGCAATGAGCGGCTCCTTGCATGATTGTCTGCGTCCGCGTGAGCTTGATGTCGGAGCCAAAACCCTCGGCGGTCGCAAAGTCAGCGGTGCAGACCAGGAGAAAACCGAGCTCGGGTTCGCCCAGCGCCTTGTAGAACTCGGCATAGGCGCATCGCTTGACGTCGAACGCGAAGACATCGTGGGTCTGCTCGATCACGTCATAGGCGAGCGCATCGTCGCGGGCGTAGGTTTTGAATGCCGACGACACCGCCTTGCCGAGATCGCTCTCGTTCTCGGCATTGTTCTTGGCCTGCCAAAATTCCTCGCCGAAGCCGCGATAGACATCGCCGAGCGTCTTGCGTACCAGCGCGTTGGCACGCGCCTCGCCGAGCTCGGCCTGGAGCGCCTTGACCAGCGGCACCAGCACCTGCGCCTGGATCTTTGCTTGCTCGATGACGGAAACGTTCATGGGCGGCCTCGCGTCTGAGACGACGGTAGCACACCAGTGTTGCTATAGAAGATTGTGGCTTGCCTGGTCGAGGTCCGGACGAAAAGCCAGTCTACGCTCTTCGAGCTACGCCGGACACGCTTCTCGCAACGAGATTGGTGGCTTGCCGAGCCGAAGCTCGCGGCGGCAGCCCGCCTGCGCCCTTTGGGCTTCGGCGTGGCATCCTTCACTCGGCTATCGCGAGCGAAGGATGGTGGGCGCGACAGGGATCGAACCTGTGACCCCTACCATGTCAAGGTAGTGCTCTCCCGCTGAGCTACGCGCCCTAGATGTCGTCTAGATCGGGTCGGGTCCCTATAACGGCTCAGGGGAGCCGGTGCAAGGACGGAAGGGGGCCGATTTAGGCCGCCAGCATCTTGTTCACTTCGCTGACCAATTCGCGCAAATGCACGGGCTTGGACAGCACCTTGGCGTTCTTGGGGGCGTCCGAATCCGAGTTCAGGGCGACCGCGGCGAAGCCGGTGATGAACATGATCTTGATGTCGGGGTCGAGTTCCGAGGCCCGGCGGGCGAGCTCGATGCCGTCCATCTCCGGCATCACGATGTCGGTGAGCAGCATCTCGAACGGCTCTTCCCGCAGCCGCTGGTAGGCGGCCATGCCGTTATCGTGGGACGAGACCTGAAAACCGGCGTTTTCCAGCGCCTTGACCAGGAAACGGCGCATGTCGTTGTCGTCTTCGGCGAGCAGGATCTTTGGCATGGCGGAAACGTCGAATCCCCAGAGGATATCAGCAGAGGTCACTAAGCCCGACGGAGGGTAAATTTGGGGTGAAAATCTTTACCCTCCGCAGCTCGCGCTGCCGGACTCTTGTGAACCGGAATACAGTACGAAGCAATCGAGCCGGACCTGCCGGTCCCCACCTCGCTGCCCGCAGGGTTAAGACATGTTCCAGAGCGGATCTCATCTTTTCGCTTGGCAGGATGGTTGCGATTCCGGACAATGACGACACATAAGAGCCGCCCGATCGGCCGAATCAATGTGTTGAGGCCTGGGCCGGGCTTGTTGGATCGTGCGGCGCCAAGGGCGAAGCCTGATTACAAGGGACGAAGCCTGACACCAAGGGACGAAGCCTGAGAAGATGACCCGGTTTGACGGCGACAAGTCGCCAGCCTTCGAGATCGTTGAGCCCGCGCAATGGCGCGCGCCGGTTATCTTCAACTCGCCCCATTCCGGCTCGACCTATCCGGACGAATTCCTCAGCGCCTCCAGGATCGACCTGCCGACGCTGCGGCGTTCCGAAGATTCCTTCATGGACGAGTTGATCGGCCATCTCAGCGAGCGCGGCTTTCCGACCGTGCGGGTCAACTTTCCGCGCTCCTATGTCGACGTCAATCGCGAGCCCTACGAGCTCGATCCCCGGATGTTCACCGGGCGCCTGCCGAGCTTTGCCAACACCCGCTCGATGCGGGTCGCCGGCGGCCTTGGCACTATTCCGCGCGTGGTCGGCGACGGCCAGGAGATCTATCGCGAGCGCATCCTGGTCGACGACGCGCTGGGGCGGATCGAGACGCTTTACAAACCCTATCATCGCGCGCTGCGCCGGCTGATCAACAAGGTGCACCAGATGTTCGGCACCGTCGTGCTGGTCGACTGCCATTCGATGCCCTCGGTCGGCGTCTCCCGCGACGAGCCACGGCGGCCCGACATCGTCATCGGCGACCGCTACGGCACGAGCTGCACGCCGCTATTGCCCGACCGGGTCGAGGAGACCATGGCCGGGCTCGGCTATTCGATCGGCCGTAACAAGCCTTATGCCGGCGGCTTCATCACCGAGCATTACGGCAACCCGGCCAGTGGCCTGCACGCCGTGCAGCTCGAGCTCAACCGCGCGATCTACATGGACGAGCGGCGGCGCGAGCGCACTCCGCGCTTTGCGCAAGTGGCGTCGGACTTCGGCGTGCTCGCCGACGTGCTGGCGACCACGGTCCCGTTCGGCGATCTCGGCCCGTTCCAGGCCGCGGCGGAATAGGCGCGACGTTTTTCTTCGAACGATCGGGCTGGGTGCGATCAGCGCGAGCGCGTTTCGCCGCGCGCATTGAAATGAAAGCCGACGCTGAAAGAAATTAGAGGCTGAAAGAAAAAAGGGCCGCTTCTAATGAAGAAGCGGCCCAAGTCTAGGGAGGAAACGCCCAAGGAGGGCAGCAGTAACGCGAGAAGCGCTACCGCACCGCAACAATATGCGGCCGCGACGCACAAAGTGCAAGGGCTTTCGAGCGATTTCCCATGCAATGAGGACATAGCTCGGTTGCTTCCAGAGAAACCCAGATTCAGTCCCTTTGATAAGGAAATTCAATGGGTTGATAGTCATTTGCATACGAACGAGGCAAAGTCGGAACTAAGGTTTCAACTCAATGATCGATATTTGCCCAGCGAGGGGCTTTGACCAGGCGAACGCTTCCCGCATCCAAAATACCAGGGTGCAAAAGCAAGACAGCGCTGCACGATTCTTCCGATTTGAGCTAGGCAGGAGTGAGCTTCACCCGACTTTCACTTTTTGAGGATACGCCGTGACGGTGATCGATTTCTCCGCCTTCATCGGACGGCTCGCCACCGCCTCCGGCGAAACCATCCTGCCATTCTTCCGCACCTCGCTGTCGATCGAGGACAAGAGCAAGACCAAGGATTTCGATCCCGTGACCGAGGCCGACCGCGCCGCGGAGGCGGTGATGCGGCGTCTGATCAAGGCCAACTTTCCCCAGCACGGCATCGTCGGGGAGGAATTCGGCAACGAGCGCGAGGATTCGGACTATGTCTGGGTGCTCGACCCCATCGACGGCACCAAATCCTTCATCGGCGGCTTTCCGATCTGGGGCACGCTGATCGCGCTGCTGCACAAGGGCACGCCGGTCTACGGCATGATGCACCAGCCGTTCATCGGCGAACGCTTTTCCGGCGACAGCGGCTCGGCTCATTATAAAGGCCCATCCGGCGAGCGCCGGCTCCAGGTCCGGCGCTGTGCCTCGCTGTCGGAGGCGACCACCTACACCACCAGCCCGCTGCTGATGAACGAGCGCGACCGCGCCATCTTCGGCCGCATCGAGAAGGGCGCGCGGCTGTCGCGCTATGGCGGCGACTGCTACTCCTATTGCATGCTGGCGGCAGGTCACGTCGATCTCGTGGTCGAGACCGAGCTGAAGCCTTACGACATCGCAGCCCTGATCCCGATCGTGACCGGCGCCGGCGGCGTCGTCACCACCTGGGAAGGCAAGCCGGCGCAGGGCGGCGGCCGCATCATCGCGGCCGGCGACGCCAGGGTTCACGACGAAGCACTGAAGCTGCTCAACGGATAGGCGATCCAGGAGCCTGCATGACGAACTGGCGCAAGCTCCTTCTCGCGGCATTGCTTCTGTTTCCGACGCTGGCCTGCGCCCAGAATTTCCCGGTCAAGCCGATCAAGCTGATCGTGCCGTTCCCGGCCGGCGGCCCGAACGACATCATTGCCCGGGTGATCGGGCAGCGCATGTCGGAGCTGTCAGGACAGCCCGTGCTGATCGACAATCGCGGCGGCCAGGGCGGCGTGCTCGGCACCGATGCCGTCTCCAAGGCCGTACCTGACGGCTACACCATCGCGATCTCCAGCGCCGGCGCGCTGGCGATCAGTCCGAGCATGGAGAGGGTCGCCTACGATACGCTCCACGACCTCACGCCGGTGACGCTGGTTGCGACCGTGCCGGAAATGCTCGTTGTCGCCACCAACGTCCCCGCAAAGGACATCGCGGAATTGATCGCGCTCGCCAAGGCGCAGCCGGGAAAACTCAACTTCGCCTCCTCCGGCCCCGGCAGCCTGCCGCATCTCGCCGGTGAATTGTTCAAGCTCACCGCAAAGATCGACATCGTGCATGTGCCCTATCGCGGCGCGGCGCCCGCCGTGAACGATCTGCTGGGCCAGCAGGTGCAGATGACCTTCCTGGATCTCCCCGTGCTGCTGCCGCAGGTCAAGGCGGGCGCCCTGCGGCCGATCGCAGTCGGCTCCGCCGAGCGTTCGCCGACGGCGCCCGAGGTGCCGACCACGGCGGAAGCCGGCTTTCCTGATCTGCGCATCGAGAACTGGTACGGCATGGTCGCGCCGAAGGGCACGCCGCAGGAGATCGTCACCGCGCTGCATGCCCTCGCCACGAAGGCGACGGCGGATCCCGCGGTGAAGGAAAAGCTCGCCGCCCAAGGGGCAACGCTGGTCGGCGATGAGCCAGAGCATTTTCGCGCCTTCATCGCGGACGAGACCAAGAAATGGGCGAAGGTGATCAAGGACGCTGGCGTGGAGACGGCGAAGTAGCGCAGAGCTCACACTGCCGCCGCCCGCAAATGCTCCACCAGCATCTTGGCTGGGCGCGGCAGCGTCTTGAAGCTTCGCGCGCAGATCACGAGTTTGCGGTTGGCCCAGGTATCGCGCAGGCGGACCATGGCGAGCGGCATCAGTTTTGCGCAGCGGCGGGCGGCGGCTTCGGGCACCAGGGCAACGCCGACATCGGCGGCGACCATCTGGCAGATCGCATCGAAGTCGCGCAGGCGGGCGCGATAATGCGGCCGCATGCCGAGCCGGGCGGCGTGCTTCGAAATATGCACCTGAAGCGCGGTGGCGCTGGTGAGCCCGACGAAGTCGCAAGCGCCCGCCTCCTGGAAATCGATCGCGCGGCGACCGGCGAACGGACCGCGCCTGGACGTTACCAGCGTCAGGCGATCCTCGCTGAAGGCGAATCGCTCGATATGATCGGGCAGCGCGTGCTCGGCTGCGAAGCCGAGATCGGCCGCGCCCGCAGTGATCGCGGCCGCGATGTCGGTGCTCTCGCGCTCCTCGATGTCGATGGCAACGTCGCGATGCTCGCGCAGGAAGCCGGCGAGCGCCTTCGGCAGATGCTCCGAGAGGCCGGACGTATTCGCGAGGAAATGCACGCTCGCGCGCACGCCGCTGGCAAAGCCGGCGAGATCGCCGCGCATGGCGTCGATCTGGTGGATGACGAGACGGGCGTGATCGAGCAGGCTCTCGCCGGCCGAGGTCAACTCAACGCCGCGGCGCCCGCGCTTGAGCAGCGCGACGCCGAGCGCATCCTCCAGCCCCTTGATGCGCGCGCTGGCCGAGGCCAGGGCCAGATGCGACCGCTCCGCGCCGCGGGTGATGCTGCGCTGGTCGGCGACCGCGATGAACAGTTGGAGGTCGACAAGGTCGAAGCGCATCCGGGGTCCTTCAGCCTTCGTTCCAGACGAAGGCTTTCTCCGTAACCTACAGATTGTGCCGGCGCGCGGCATCGGTCAATGTGCAGATATGATCGACCCGCTCCTCATTCTCATCGCCGCCGTCTTCCTGATTGCCGGATTCGTCAAGGGCGTGGTCGGGCTTGGCCTGCCGACGGTGTCCATGGGCCTGCTGGCGGTGAGCATGGCGCCCAGCCGCGCGATCGCCATCGTGATCGTGCCCGCCATCCTCACCAACATCTGGCAGACTTTCGTCGGCCCCCATTTGCGCGACATCCTGAGGCGGCTGTGGCCGCTGATGATCGGCACCGTAATCGGGTGCTGGCTCAATGCCGGCGCGCTCACCGGCCCGCATGCGCGCTACGGCACGATCGTGCTCGGTGTACTCCTGGTCGTCTACGCGATCATCGGGCTGAACAAATTCCAGTTCCACGTTGCGCCAAAGAACGAGAAATGGGTCGGCGGCGTGGTCGGCGTGGTCACCGGCGTGATCTCGGCCTCGACAGGCGTGCAGGTGATCCCCTCGATGCCGTTCATGCAGGCGATCGGCATGGAGAAGGACGAGCTGGTACAGGCGCTCGGCGTGTTCTTCACGACCGCGACACTGGCGCTCGCCTTCAACCTCACCGCGGGCGGATTGCTGACGCCGGCCAACGCAGTGCCGGGTGCGGTCGGCATGGCATGCGCGTTTGCCGGCATGTATATCGGCCAGACGGTGCGGGCGCGGATGCCGGCGGAAGCGTTTCGCCGCTGGTTCCTGATCGCGATGATCCTGCTCGGCCTCTATCTCACCGGCAGCGCGCTGCTGAAGGAATTCGCGTAAACGAAGTTACCGCGTCTCCAGCAGGGCGACGCGGATGCCGAGATAGATGAAGAGGCCGCCGAGGGCACGGTTGACCCAGGCGACCGCGCCTTCGGAGCTCCGCAAGCGGTGGGCGGCCTTTGCCGCGAACGCCGCCAGCACCAGGCACCACAGCGTTCCCGTGCAGATGAAGATCAGGCCGAGCGTCAGGAAGGCGAGCGGCTTGTGCGCCGAGTCGACTGCGACGAATTGCGGCAGGAAGGCCAGGAAGAACAGCGCGACCTTGGGATTGAGCGCGTTGGTGAAGACGCCCTGGAGGAAAACCCGCCGCAGCGAGCTCTGCAACGGCTCGTCGACGGCCGAGGCCAGCACCGGGCGCGACCACAGCATCTGGAGGCCGGTCACGACGAGATAAGCTGCTCCGACCAGTTTCAGGATCGAGAACGCGGTCGACGAGGCCATCAGCAGGGCCGAAAGGCCGATTGCCGCGCCCGCGACATGGAAAAAGCAGCCGCAACTGATGCCCAGCGCGGCCGCGGCACCACCTCGCCAGCCCAACTGCATGCTGCGGCCGATCACATAGACCGTATCAGGCCCCGGCGTGATGTTGAGCAGCACGCCCGACAGGACGAAGAGCCAGATTTCGTGAATGCCCAGCATATGTGACGTGCCTCCGCCGCCCAACCGTCGCCCTCAGACCCGGCTTAGTGGGTTCGCTCATCCACGTCCACCGCCGGGATTGCCGAGGATTTACCTCGAATTTGCAATGCGGATCATACTTTCGCTCGGCCTCATCTGCTCTATAAGGAACGGGTTCTTTAATGCAGGGATTCGAGGTGACGGCTACGCGGTGGCCGGTCCTCGATCTCTTCCAAGTCTCTTGCAAGTCTCTTGGAGCTCCGGAATATGGAAAGACGTCTGGCTGCCATCGTCTGCGCCGATGTCGCCGGCTATTCGCGCATGATGGGTACCGACGAGGCCGGCACTCATGCCGCCTTCAAGGCCCATCGCAGCGCGATCCACCCCATCATCCTCAATCACGGCGGCCGCGTCGTCAAAAACACCGGCGACGGCTTCCTGCTGGAGTTCCCCTCGATCGTCGGCGCCACCGAGGCCGCGATCGCGATGCAGACGCTGATGGCGGAGCGCAATCACCATCTGCCCGCCGATCGCGCCATGCAGTTTCGCCTCGGCATCCACATGGGCGACGTCATCGCCGACGAGGGCGAGGTCTTCGGTGACGATGTCAACATTGCCGTCCGCCTCGAATCCGTGGCGAGCCCCGGCGGCTTCGCGATCTCGGCCAAGGCCTACAAGGAGGCCAGCAAGCATCTCGCCGTGCCGCTGGCCGATGCCGGCAACCACCGCTTCAAGAACATCAAGGATCCGATCGGGGTCTGGACCTGGACGCCTGAGGGCGCACCGGCCCTTGCGCCCGCGCTGAGAGAGGCATCCGCCCTCTCGCAGCAGTACCGCACCGCGATCGTCGGCGTGCTGCCCTTTGCCAATCTCAGCGACGCCCAGGACGAATATTTCTCCGACGGCCTGACCGAGGATCTGATCCACGCGCTGTCACTGCAATCCTTCTATCGCGTGCTGAGCCGCAACTCGACCTTCGTGTTCAAGGGCAACAACGTCAGCAACCGCCTGATCGCGCGGGAGATCGACGCCACCTATCTGATCCAGGGGTCGGTGCGGCGCGCCGGAGCCAAGATCCGCGTCACCGCAGAGTTGATCGCGCCGGAGACCGGCGAGCAGCTCTGGACCGGCCGCTACGACCGCGACATCGGCGATCTCTTCGCGATGCAGGACGAGATCACCACCAACCTGTCCGCCGCCATCGCCACCGAGATCGTCCGGGCCGAGGCCTCGGCGCCGGCGCGGCTCTCGACCGACGTCACTGCCTGGGACCGCTTCCTCAAAGGGCTGTCGCACTATTATCGACAAACCAAGGAAGACCTGGCCATCGCCGTCGACCTGTTCCGGGAGGCCATCAGGCTCGAGCCCAAGCTGTCGATTGCGCACGCCTATCTCGCCACGATCCAGATCCAGAGCATCCATTTCGGCTGGGTCAAGGGCACGCGCGAGATGTGGGCCGAAGCGATGAAGCTTGCCGAAACCAGCGTCCGGCTCGACCCGCGCTCGTCATTTGCGTTCTCGATCCTGTCCTGGACCCACGCGCTGGAGGGGCATTACGAGGCCGCGATGGACGCCGCCAAACGCGCCGTCGCGCTCAACCCCTACGACAACGGCGCGCGCGGCGTGCTCGGCATCTGCCATTTCGCCATCGGCGAGCACCGCGAGGCAATCGAGCTGTTCTCGATGGCCTCACAGCGCGACAACAGCGATCCGCGCTACCAATGGGCCGCACTGAACGCCTTCAGCCATTATCTGCTGGGCCAATATGACGCGACCCTGTCATGGGCTCGAGAACAGCTCTACATCAACCCGAACCATTTGCAGGCGCTGGCGATCCGTGCCGCGGCGCTGGCGCAATTGGGACGGGGCGACGAGGCGGTCGAGGCGACCCGCGTGCTCATGGCTAACTACCCGACTCTCAATGTCGACCGCCATTTGCGCAATTTCCACTGGAAGCGGCCCGAGGACCTCGCCCATTACCGCGCCGGACTCTTGAATGCGGGCGTGCCGCTCGGCAAACTGACCTTGGTCTCGAGCGACGTCAAACGCGTCGCCGAATCCTGAGGGCCAGCCGCGGCCACGCGGCAATGTCCCCTCCGCCTTTATTGACACGACGGTGAATTCAGCCACACTCCGCTACACGCTGAAGTAGTATAACGTGTTGTCGGTTTGTCAGGACTTTCCGCGCTCTATCGGCGCGTCTGTATTTCACGATTCGCCGTTTTCAGGATTTTGGGCCATGCATGACTCCGCTCCGAAGCCCCCCTTCGACCCCTCGATCCAGGTCTCGCCGAACAATCCCTGTCCATTCCTGCGCGGCCTCGTCGGCGAGGGATTTGTTGACGGCGGAACCGTCCCGCTCGGAACGCTGTCGCAAACGATCGCGAATGCGAGCGGCGAGACCGGGCTGAAGAAGGTCTCGGCCCGCATCCAGGTCCGCGGCGTCGCGCTCATCGCCAACGGTCTCGGTCACGTCCTGAAGAGCATATTTTCGGGCGCGCAGCTCGACGCCTTGCGTGGCGGCCCTCTCGACAAGCGCGGTGCCGGCTCGCGCGTCCTCGGCGTCGACGGCACGGTCGATGAGGACGAGCTTGCGCGGTTTGCGAGCTTCGGCCGGAACTACCAGGATCCGAACGGCGGCGGCTCCGAGCCGGGTCTCAACGCCTCGGAAATCGGCGTCTTCATGCGCGACAACCTCAAGCGCGCCGGCAGCGCCGCGCGCTGGTACTACCCCCTGCTGATGAAGTTCGAATGGCCGATCCTCCTGAAGATCGTGGGCAAGGGCGCGGGTGAGAACCGCTATCTCAGCGTGGCCGACGTGCGCACTCTGTTCAACGAGCGGCAATTCCCTGCTCGCATCAACCAGCGGCTCGTATCGCAGCCGGTGCTGTCGACCTGCCAGCGCGTGGTGCGGGGCGCCCTCAAGGTTGCGGCCGTGCCCGTCGCCCTCGGTCTTGCCTTGCTCGTTGCGGTCGCTGAATTCCCCGACCAGGTGCGTGCCATGCTGCCGCAAAAGGGAATTCTCGTGAATCTCCTGCCGCCGTCGTTGCCCACGGTCCCCGAGACGAAGGCGGCCTTTTGGCTCGAACAGAACTGGTCGCTGAAGGACAGGCACTGGTTTCACCATGCCAGCCAGGGCACCGCGACCTTCCCGGTGCCTTATGAATGGTTCATGGCGCTGGAGCAGCCGCGCCTGCATCTGTTCTCGCGGCCGGGCATGATGACAGACAGCGCCTATCTCGAGCGCTTCGGATTCATCCCGAGCCCGCAGTCGATCCAGACCGACGCGACGTCACTGCGCCGCTTCGGCTACGCCAATGTCTACGAGACGACGCAGGTGCCGGACTGGTCGACCAGGTGGACGCCGGCGGAGAACGTCGACGGCCTGCCGGTCGGCTTCGCACGGATGACCGGTGTCGTCGATCCCGCGACGGGCCGTCGCGAAGAGGACAAGATCGGGCTGACCTGCGCGGCCTGCCATACCGGCCAGATCCACTACCAGGGCGTGGACGTGCGTTTCGACGGCGGTCCGGCCATGACCGATCTGAAGAAGCTCGAGCTCTCCACCGGCCTGTCGATCGCCTACACGCTTTACGTGCCGTTCCGCTTCCAGCGCTTCGCTGATCGCGTGCTCGGCCCCGATGCCAGCAGGGCTGACCGCGCCGCGCTCAAGCAGAAGCTCAGCGCGATCGGCAACTTCCTGATCGACTGGGCGCAAACCCAGCAAAAGACGATAGAAGGCAAGAAGACCTGGAACGGCCGGCAGCAGAGTGACACCGAGGAAGGGTTCGGTCGCCTCGACGCTCTCAACCGCATCGGGAATCAGGTGTTTTCGCAGGATCTCGCGCTGAGCGGGCTTAAGGGTTTCGAGAAGAACCTGCACGCCCAGGACGCCCCGGTCAGCTATCCCCCGATCTGGACCGTGCCCTGGTTCAAGTTCGCCCAGTACGACGCCTCGATCGAGCAGCCGCTGATCCGCAACGCCGGCGAAGCCCTCGGCGTGACGGCGCTGCTCAATCTGTCCGATGCCTACCCTGAGGACAGGCTGTGGCGCTCCTCGGTCCATATCAACACCCTCGGCTGGATCGAGGACATGCTGAGGGGGCCCGATCCGTTCAAGACGGCGGATCCCTCCACCGGTCCGAAGTTCGGCGGCCTGCTGGCGCCGAGATGGCCCTCGCAGATCCTCGGCGACAATTGGAGGCTCGATCAGAAGAAGGTCGACAATGGCCGCAAGATCTACGCCGAAATGTGTTCAGGCTGCCATCTGCCGGCGATCGACACCCCGGCTTTCTGGTCGTCGAGACATTGGGAGCCGAGCGGCGACAGCAAGGTGCTGAACGCGGTGACGATCCCCCTCGACGAGATCAAGACGGATCCCGAACAGTCGCTCGTGCTCAGCAACAGGATCGTCGATGTGCCCGGCTTCCTGAAGGTGAATACGGCCGACCTCCAGAAATGGTGGCAATGCGACGTCTCGACCGCAAGCTCGCCGACCGAGATGGTGTATGCGCTCGGGCTCATGACGGTGGTGGACCTCGTCGCCCGCAAATGGATGGACGACGAGAAGACTCCGGACGCCGAGCGGGCGAAACTGTGGAATCTCGCGCGCAAGAACTGCCTCAATCCAGTGGGGGGAGCACGCTATCGGGCACGGCCGCTCAACGGCATCTGGGCCACGGCGCCCTATCTGCACAACGGTTCGGTGCCCTCTCTCTACTGGTTGCTGAGGCCTGCAAGCGAGCGCCCGCAAAAATTCTGCATGGGCCGCCGTGACTATGATCCTGTGACCGTCGGCTTTGCGGTCACCGCCGACGAGAAGTGCAAGACGGGTGAAACCGAGTTCTCGGCGGGGTCGGAGAAGGATCCGATCCAGGGCAACAGCGTGCTCGGCCATTCCTTCGAGCGCAAGCCGGGCGAGGAAAAACGTCCGGGCGTGATCGGCCGCGTGTTCAAGGACGACAACGAGCGCTACGATCTGATCGAGTATCTGAAGACGCTGTAGCCGAGCTCTGTCCCAAGCACGCCGCCCTCATCCCGAGGAGCCCGCACAAAGCGGGCGTCTCGAAGGATGGCCGCGGGCGAGGGCGGAGGCCTTCATGGTTCGAGACGCGCGTTCCGCGCTCCTCACCATGAGGGTCTTGCGAACCAAGCGAGGCGAGGGAGCGCACCCTCGCTTCCCCTCACTTGAACAGCGGCGTGCCCGGCACGAAGGCGTCGAAGGCTGCCCAGAATTGGGAACGGTAGCGGTCCTGCTCCTGGAGAATCTCGTGCTTGGCGCCGGCGATCACGAGATGGGAGCCGGCGCGCAAATGATAGGCAAACTCCTCGATCGCCGCGATCGAGACCACGGTGTCGCTGGAGGCCGCCAGCATCAGGATCGGCTGACGGATCTCGGACGGGTAGTTTTTGCCCCTGAAAGTGTGCATCGCGCGGAAGGCGGTATCGGCCCAGGCGATCGTTGGTGACGCGAGCCCGAGGGTCGGATCCTCCTCCAGGATCGCGGCATTGCGCGCATAGCGCACGGGATCGCTGGTCAGCGGATTGTTAATGAAGGGATTGAGCCCGGTGATCTGGTCGCTGCCGCCGGGGACATAGCGGCCGCCCATCCCCAACACGCGCATCGTCTTCAGCAGAGCCCGCGCCGGAAACGAGGTGGCGCGGCCGGGCAGGTCGATCATCGGCGCAGACAGCACCATGCGGTCGAACCAGCGCTTGCCCGCATGCGCCACCCGCAGCATCACCGTGCCGCCCATGGAGTGGGCGAGCGCAAAGAAGGGTGGCGGGCAATCCGGCAGCACCACCTGCTGCACGAAGGTCTCGACGTCGATCTCGAAATCGGCGAAGTCGCGGACATAGCCCTTGCGCGGATCGCGCAGGCGACGCGAGGAGTGGCCCTGCCCGCGCCAGTCGATCATCGCCACCGCGAAGCCGCGGTCGCGCAGGTCGCGCACGGTCTCGAAATATTTCTCGATCTGCTCGCTGCGTCCGGTGAAGACGCAGACGGTGCCCTTGCGGTTCGCCGGCGGCGCCCAGCGCGCAAAGCGCAGCTCGACGCCATCAGGGGTTTTGATGGTGCCGCTGACGACGTCTTCGGGAACGGGATTGGATGGTATCGAGACCAGCGTCATGATGGGGAGGGCTTGGGCACGAAGTGCTGCAAATCAGGGGGCAGGAGCGCCGAAAAGGCTGAGTATCCGCCCTCTTGAACGCCGTTCTCCTCAACCCATATCACTTTGGTGCAGGCCGCTACCAGTGTTTCGGAACCGGAACATCAGGCTGCACACAGACGAAAGCCCGGCCCGATTGGCGGGCGGGTTACTCAAACAGTCGCTCAATGGAGGACTTGACCATGCGTACCTACGACCTGACCCCCTTCTACCGTTCCACCGTCGGCTTCGACCGCCTCTTCAACCTGCTTGACCAGGCCGGTTCGGACGGCAGCCCCGGTTATCCCCCCTACAATATCGAGCGCACCGGCGAGAACGACTACCGCATCACCGTTGCGGTCTCGGGCTTTGCCAAGGATGAGCTCTCCATCGTCGCGAAGGAAAACACGCTGACGATCAAGGGCGAGAAAGTCGCCAACGAGAACTCGAAGGCCGAAGTGCTGTACCGCGGCATCGCCGCGCGTGCCTTCGAGCGCGCCTTCCAGCTTGCCGACTTCGTGCAAGTGAAGAACGCCTCGCTCGAGAACGGGCTGCTTCACGTTGACCTCGTCCGTGAGATTCCCGAAGCGAAGAAGCCCCGCCAGATCGCGATCAACACCGGCGCGCAGGGCGCACAGGTGATCGAGAACTCGGTAGCGGCGTAAATCACGTCGGCCACTTCCAGGTTGCGAAAACGCCCCGGTGCCCCGGGGCGTTTTTTTGTTTGGCTGATCAATCGTGCGCGGAAGAAATACCGGACGACGGATCTGCCATACCTTGCCAGAGAGGATGGTCTCGGCCGTCGCCGGGACGTCACCGATTTCTGAACGGCCCTGCTGGACTGTTGCGCCGCATCACACAGCGGTGAATTGGCGTAACGCCGTCGGCCCGTGCGTCGTCCTTTGGCTATCGAACCCAAAACAAGACGGAGAACGATCATGACTTTCTGGCGCAGCTTTTTCGTCGCCGCGAGCCTGTTGGCGGCCCCTCTCAGCCTCGCTCACGCGCAGACCGTAAAGGCCAAGAACGTTGTGCTGGTGCACGGCGCCTGGGCCGACGGCTCAAGCTGGTCGGAGGTGATCCCGATTCTCCAGGCCGCAGGGCTCAACGTAACCGCCGTGCAGAATCCGCTGTCGTCGCTTGCGGACTCCGTCGAAGCCACCAAGCGCGTGCTGGCCGAACAGGACGGTCCGACCGTGCTGGTCGCGCATTCCTGGGGCGGCACCGTGATCAGCCAGGTCGGCACCGACCCGAAGGTCAGCGCCCTTGTCTATGTCGCCGCACGTGCGCCCGATGCCAACGAGGATTTTGTCGCGCTGTCGAAGCAATTCCCGGCGGGACCGGCACGCGCCGGCGTCGTCGAGCGCGACGGTTACACAAAACTCTCGGAAGACGCCTTCCTGAAGTACTTCGCCAATGGCGTGAAGCCGGAGCAGGCCAAGGAGCTCTACGCCGTGCAATGGCCGACTGCCGCCTCGATCTTCGCCGGTCGCACCACCGAGGCGGCATGGCATTCCAAGCCGAGCTGGTACGCGGTGTCGAAGAACGACTACACCATCAATCCCGATCTCGAACGCTTCCTCGCCAAGCGCATGAACGCAACCACGATCGAGATCGACGCCGGACACCTCTCGCTGGTGTCACACCGGAAAGAGGTGGCGAATTTGATCCTGGAAGCGGCGGGGTATGGACGGAGCTGAGCGGCGCTTGTCATGATGCAAAGGCGCCTGAATGCTCAGGCGCCTTCTATTTTATTTGCGCTAACTCTCTCCTCAACGTCGTCCTGGCGAAGGCCAGGACCCATTACCCCAGGAAGGAGTTTGGCGAAGACTCGTCCGGTACTCGCACCTCAATCGCTCGACAGACCTCGCGGTATGGGTCCTGGCCTTCGCCAGGACGACACCGTTGGTGTGACACGCAGCGTCCTAATCCAGCCCCTGCGCTGCCGGCATGTCCTGTGTCGGCAGGATCGTTGGAGCAGGTTTGGCCAGACCGACGGTTGGAGCAATGACTTGCGGCGCGGCCTCGGCGGGCTTTGCCGGCACCGCCGCCACGGTCTGCGTTGCAGGTTGAGCCTGCGGCCTCGCAGGTTCGGCTGGCTTGGCGGCGGCGACTGGCGCCGCGCCACGCGCCGGAGCGGCCTTCGGCAGCGGCACGGAGCGGCTGGCGACATGCGGGATCGGGGCCGGTGGGCGGGGCGGACCGCTGCGGACCATCGTCGGCGGCGGCAGCGCGCTCTGCGAGCGGTAAGGCGCAACCGCTGGCTGCTCGTAGCCCGGCGCCATGCCGTAGGCGTCGGCAGCCGGCATGAAGCGCAAAATCCGTCCGTCGCGGGCATCGATCACCAGCCGGCCGTCCTCGCCGCGGCGATCGATCGCCGCGATGGTGTAGACGCTGCCGCGCAGGGTCGGGACGCCGAGCGGCGAGAAGCCATTTTCGCGCAGCACGGCGTAGACCTCGGTCGGCGGCAGCAGCACCGGAGCCGGCCCGCGTTCCTCGTAGCCATAGCCGTAGCCATAGCGCGGCGGCGGGGGCGGCGCGGCCTCCGGCGGCGCATAGGGGCCGTCGAAATCCGAGACCGCGATCATCGCCCCTCGCGCTGGAACCTGGGCTTGAGCCGTGGTCGCGGCCAGCGCCAGCGTGGCGGCGGCCACACATCCTGTGAAAAACTTCATGGTCGAGACGCTCCTGTCAGGCCCCCGGATGGATCGCGCTCTTTTGCTTCTTGCGGCGAGGCACGGCTTCCGAAGGGTTGATCCGAAGCTTCATTGGGGATTCCGGCGTCGGCGGGGCCGGATCAGGGCGCGTTTGCTTCAAAACCGGGGCTGCGCAACTTTTGGAAAGCGATTGATTGATCCATGGGGAATCGGGACTTGCGCGCGCTTGTGTGATAGACAAAAATTTGGCAAGGTGATGGTTAGGACAGGAAGACTGTCTCAATTTTGCTTGCGGTTCCGGCATAGGGATTGCAACGAAAGACGGTGCTTTCGAGCGCCAAGAAGGCAACAGGCAAAGCCGTTCTCGGGGACGAAGAACGCCTTGGCCTGAATTTAAGAAAATGCGGCTCGCGAGCGGACGAGCGGTGACCCAGAAGCGGGTGCCGCGGGACGCCCAAGGTGCGCCGAAGATGGCGGTGAGGCAGCTTGCCGCATGGAGAGGACGAGGACATGAACGGGTCGCAAGTCGAGCGCGGAAACATCGTGGCAGAGCAACTGTCGGCGACGGTCGCCTCGAAAACGGCCGATCCGATTCAGGAACACAATTCACGCCCGCCGGCCGTAGGCCTCTACGATCCGAGCCTGGAAAAGGATTCCTGCGGCGTCGGCTTCATCGCCAACATCAAGGGCCAGAAGTCGCACGAGATCGTCGCGGACGCGCTCAGCATCCTCTGCAATCTCGAGCACCGCGGCGCTGTCGGCGCCGACCCGCGCGCCGGTGACGGCGCCGGCATTCTGGTGCAGATCCCGCATGCTTTCTTCAGCCGCAAAGCGAAGGAGCTCGGCTTCGCACTGCCCAATCCGGGCGAATACGCCATCGGCGCGCTGTTCATGCCGCGCGACACCGCCTGGCGTAACGTCATCAAGAGCATCATCGCCGACCAGATCAAGGAAGAAGGCCTGACGCTGCTCGGCTGGCGCGACGTGCCGACCGACAATTCCTCGCTCGGCGTCACCGTGAAGCCGACCGAGCCCGCCTGCATGCAGGTGTTCATCGGCCGCAACGGCACCGCCAAGACCGAGGACGATTTCGAGCGTCGGCTCTACATCCTGCGCAAGTCGATCTCGCAAGCGATCTATCAGCGCCGCGACCGCGGCCTCGCCGGCTATTATCCGTGCTCGATGTCCTGCCGCACCGTGATCTACAAGGGCATGTTCCTCGCCGACCAGCTCGGCAAGTACTATCCCGATTTGCACGAGAAGGATTTCGAGAGCGCGCTGGCGCTCGTCCACCAGCGTTTCTCGACCAACACCTTCCCGGCGTGGTCGCTGGCGCATCCCTACCGGATGATCGCGCATAACGGCGAGATCAACACGCTGCGCGGCAACGTCAACTGGATGGCGGCGCGCCAGGCCTCGGTGAGCTCCGAGCTGTACGGCAAGGACATCAACCGGCTCTGGCCGATCTCCTACGAAGGCCAGTCGGACACCGCCTGCTTCGACAACGCGCTCGAATTCCTGGTGCAGGGCGGCTACTCGCTGCCGCACGCCGTCATGATGATGATTCCGGAGGCGTGGGCCGGCAATCCCTTGATGGATGAGAAGCGCCGCGCCTTCTACGAATATCATGCCGCCCTGATGGAGCCGTGGGACGGCCCCGCCGCGATCGCCTTCACCGACGGCCGCCGGATCGGCGCCACGCTCGACCGCAACGGCCTTCGTCCCGCGCGCTATCTCGTCACAAAGGACGACCGCATCGTGATGGCGTCCGAGATGGGCGTGCTGACGATTCCCGAAGACCAGATCATCACCAAGTGGCGCTTGCAGCCCGGCAAGATGCTGCTGGTCGACCTCGAGCAGGGCCGCCTCATCCCCGACGACGAGATCAAGGCCGAGCTCTCCAGGAGCCATCCCTACACCGAGTGGCTGGAGCGGACCCAGATCGTGCTGGAAGATCTGCCTAAGGTGCCGACCACCGGCGTGCGCTCCAACCTGTCGCTGCTCGATCGCCAGCAGGCGTTCGGCTACAGCCAGGAGGACATCACCATCCTGATGACGCCGATGGCCTCCACCGGCGAGGAAGCCGCAGGCTCGATGGGCAACGACACACCGATCTCCGCGCTGTCGGCCAAGGCCAAGCCGCTGTTCACCTACTTCAAGCAGAACTTTGCGCAGGTCACCAACCCGCCGATCGATCCGATCCGCGAGGAGCTGGTGATGAGCCTCGTCTCCATCATTGGACCGCGGCCGAACCTGTTCGACCTGCAAGGCCTTGCCACCACCAAGCGGCTCGAAGCGCGCCAGCCGATCCTGACCGACGCGGACCTCGAAAAGATCCGCTCGATCTCCGAGGTCGCCGAGTCGCACTTCAAGTCGCGCACGCTGGACACCACCTTTCACGCCGGCCTCGGCGCGGCCGGCATGGACCAGGTGCTGGACGAGCTCTGCGCGCGCGCCGAGAGCGCGGTGCGCGAGGGCGTCAACATCATCATCCTGTCCGACCGCATGGTCGGCACCGACCGGGTTCCGATCCCGTCGCTGCTGGCCTGCGCCGCCGTGCATCATCATCTGATCCGTACCGGATTGCGCACCTCGGTCGGCCTCGTCGTCGAATCCGGCGAGCCGCGCGAAGTGCATCACTTCGCCTGCCTGGCCGGCTACGGCGCGGAAGCGATCAATCCTTATCTGGCGTTCGAAACCATCATCGCGATGAAGGACCGCCTGCCCGGCTCGCTCGACGACTACGAGATCGTCAAGCGCTACATCAAGTCGATCGGCAAGGGCCTGCTCAAGGTGATGTCCAAGATGGGCATCTCGACCTACCAGTCCTATTGCGGCGCGCAGATCTTTGACGCCATCGGCCTGAAGGCGGAATTCGTCGGAAAATTCTTCGCCGGCACGCACACCCGCGTCGAGGGCGTCGGTCTTGGCGAGATCGCCGAAGAGGCGGTGCGCCGCCATGCCGACGCGTTCGGCGATGCGCTCGTCTACAAGACCTCGCTCGATGTCGGCGGCGAATATGCCTATCGCAGCCGCGGCGAGGACCATGCATGGACCGCCGAGTCGGTGGGGCTGCTCCAGCACGCCGCCCGCGGTAATTCGCTGGAACGCTACCGCGCCTTCGCGAAGATCCTCAACGAGCAGTCGGAGCGTCTCCTGACGCTGCGCGGCCTGTTCCGGATCAAGAATGCGGACGAAGAGAAGCGCAAGCCGGTGCCACTCGACCAGGTCGAGCCGGCCAAGGACATTGTCAAGCGTTTCGCCACCGGCGCGATGAGCTTCGGCTCGATCTCGCGCGAGGCGCACACCACGCTCGCGATCGCCATGAACCGGATCGGCGGCAAGTCGAACACCGGCGAAGGCGGCGAGGAAGCCGATCGCTTCAAGCCGATGCCGAACGGCGACAGCATGCGCTCGGCGATCAAGCAGGTCGCCTCCGGCCGCTTCGGCGTCACCACGGAGTATCTCGTCAACTCCGATATGATGCAGATCAAGATGGCGCAGGGTGCCAAGCCCGGCGAAGGCGGCCAGCTACCCGGCCACAAGGTCGACGCGACCATCGCGAAGGTCCGGCATTCGACGCCGGGCGTCGGCCTGATCTCGCCGCCACCGCATCACGACATCTACTCGATCGAGGATCTGGCGCAGCTGATCTACGACCTCAAGAACGTCAACCCGGACGGCGCGGTCTCGGTCAAGCTCGTCTCGGAGATCGGCGTCGGCACGGTGGCGGCGGGCGTCGCCAAGGCGCGCGCCGACCACGTTACCATCGCAGGTTTCGAGGGCGGCACCGGCGCTTCGCCGCTGACCTCAATCAAGCACGCCGGCTCGCCGTGGGAGATCGGCCTCGCGGAAACCCACCAGACGCTGGTGCGCGAGCGGCTGCGCAGCCGCATCGTGGTCCAGGTCGACGGCGGCTTCCGTACCGGCCGCGACGTCGTGATCGGCGCGTTGCTCGGCGCCGACGAGTTCGGCTTCGCCACCGCGCCCTTGATTGCGGCCGGCTGCATCATGATGCGCAAGTGCCATCTCAACACCTGCCCGGTCGGCGTCGCGACCCAGGACCCCGTCCTGCGCAAGCGCTTCACCGGCCAGCCCGAGCATGTGATCAACTATTTCTTCTTCGTCGCCGAGGAGGTTCGCGAGATCATGGCCTCGCTCGGCTTCCGCAGCTTCAACGAGATGATCGGCCAGGTGCAGCTGCTCGACCAGACCAAGCTGGTCGCGCACTGGAAGGCCAAGGGCCTCGACTTCTCCAAGCTGTTCGTCAAGCAGAAGGAAGAGAAGGGCCAGAAGATCTATCACTCCGAGCGCCAGAACCATCATCTGGAAGCGGTGCTCGACCGCACGCTGATCGAGCAGGCGACGCCTGCGCTCGACCGCGGTGCGCCGGTGAAGATCGAGGCCAAGATCAACAGCACCAACCGCTCCGCGGGCGCGATGCTGTCGGGTGCGGTCGCCAAGATCTACGGCCATGCCGGCCTGCCGCATGAGACCATCCATGTCAGCCTGAAGGGCACCGCTGGCCAGGCCTTCGGCGCCTGGCTGGCGCAAGGCGTCACCTTCGAGCTCGAAGGCGAAGCCAACGACTATGTCGGCAAGGGCCTCTCGGGCGGCAAGATCATCGTCAAGCCGCCGGCCAACAGCGGCATCGTGCCGGAAGAGAGCATCATCGTCGGCAACACCGTGATGTACGGCGCCATTCAAGGCGAGTGCTACTTCCGCGGCATCGCCGGCGAGCGTTTTGCCGTGCGCAATTCCGGCGCCGTGGCGGTGGTCGAGGGCGCGGGCGACCATTGCTGCGAATACATGACCGGCGGCATCGTGGTCGTGCTCGGCAAGACGGGACGCAACTTCGCGGCCGGCATGTCCGGCGGCATCGCTTATGTGCTGGACGAGACCGGCGATTTCGACAGGCTGTGCAACATGGCGATGGTCGAGCTCGAGCCGGTGCTGTCGGAAGAGCTGATCAACGCCGGCACCTATCACCATTCCGGTGACCTCGAAGCGCACGGCCGGGTCGACGTGTTCAAGGACCTGCTCGCCTCCGACGTCGAGCGGCTCCACGTCCTGATCACGCGCCATGCGAAAGCGACAGGCTCCAGGCGTGCCGCCGACATCCTGGCCAACTGGAAGGACTGGCTGCCCAAATTCCGCAAGGTGATGCCGGTCGAATACCGGCGCGCGCTGCGCGAAATGGCCGCCAACGCGGACGCCGAGCCGAAAATCGCGATCGGGGCGTAGGACATCAGCACCCGTCATTGCGAGCGCAGCGAAGCAATCCAGACTTTCTACTCGGAAGCAGACTGGATTGCTTCGTCGCAAGAGCTCCTCGCAATGACGGTGA
The DNA here is from genome assembly GCF_000244915.1 of Bradyrhizobium sp. WSM471. Lineage (NCBI taxonomy): Bacteria > Pseudomonadati > Pseudomonadota > Alphaproteobacteria > Hyphomicrobiales > Nitrobacteraceae > Bradyrhizobium > Bradyrhizobium sp. WSM471. Next base: position 7,175,561 of record NZ_CM001442.1, read on the forward strand.
GGAAACAACAAATGATTAGACGGCAGGGACTTCGGGTTTAATGGGCAAGATCACGGGTTTTCTCGAAATCGAACGGCATGACCGCAAGTACACCCCGGTCGCCGAGCGCGTGAAGCATTTCCACGAGTTCGTCGTCCCCCTCTCCGAGAAGGAAACGCGCGACCAGGCGGCGCGCTGCATGAACTGCGGCATTCCCTATTGCCACGGCACCGGCTCGGTCTCGCCCGGCACGCCGGGCTGCCCGGTCAACAACCAGATCCCGGACTGGAACGACCTCGTCTATCAGGGCAACTGGGAAGAAGCCTCGCGCAATCTGCACTCGACCAACAATTTCCCGGAGTTCACGGGGCGCATCTGCCCGGCGCCGTGTGAAGCCTCCTGCACGCTCAACATCGACGACAATCCCGTCACCATCAAGACCATCGAATGCGCGATCGTCGACCGCGCCTGGGACAATGGCTGGCTGAAGCCCGAAATCGCCGCCCACAAGACCGGCAAGAAGGTCGCGGTGATCGGCTCGGGTCCGGCCGGCATGGCCTGCGCGCAGCAGCTCGCACGCGCCGGCCACGACGTGCATCTGTTCGAGAAGTTCGCCAAGGCCGGTGGCCTGCTGCGCTACGGCATCCCCGACTTCAAGATGGAAAAGAACGTCATCGACCGCCGCGTCAAGCAGATGGAAGGCGAAGGCGTCACCTTCCACTATAACAGCCATGTCGGTGGCGACGGCAATGTCGATCCGCGCGAGATGCTCAACGAGTACGACGCCGTGGCGCTGACCGGCGGTGCCGAAGCCCCGCGCGACCTGCCGATCCCCGGCCGCGACCTCGCCGGCATCCACTACGCCATGGACTTCCTGCCACAACAGAACCGCCGCGTGTCCAATGAACCGTTGAATGGCGTCCAGGAGATTCTGGCCGCCGGCAAGCATGTCGTCGTCATCGGCGGCGGCGACACCGGATCCGACTGCATCGGCACCTCGCTGCGCCAGGGCGCGCTCTCCGTGACCCAGCTCGAGATCATGCCCGCACCGCCGGAGCACGAGAACAAGGGCCTGACCTGGCCGAACTGGCCGCTGAAGATGCGGACGTCCTCGAGCCAGGCCGAAGGCGCGATCCGCGAATTCGCCGTGCTGACGCAGAAGTTTTCGGGCGAGAACGGCAAGGTCAAGAAGCTGCATTGCGTGCGCGTCGACGACAAGTTCAAGCCGATCGCCGGCACCGAGTTCGAGCTCGACGCCGACCTCGTCCTGCTCGCGATGGGCTTCGTCCATCCCGTGCACGAGGGCCTGCTCAAGATGCTCTCGGTCGAGCTCGACCCCCGCGGCAACGTCAAGGCCAACACGCTCGACTACCAGACCTCGCGTCCGAACGTGTTCACCGCCGGCGACATGCGCCGTGGGCAATCGTTGGTGGTGTGGGCGATCCGCGAGGGCCGGCTGTGCGCCCGGTCGATCGATACGTTCCTGATGGGGAAGACGGATCTGCCGCGCTGAATTGGCGCGAGCCGCCGCGGCTTAAGGCAGACAAACAATCCGCTGTCGTCCTGGCGAAAGCCAGGACCCATACCGCGTGATCCCTCGATCGTTGACCGGTCGCAATACCAAGCGACGAGTCTTCGCCAAACTACTCCCTGGGGTGATGGTGTGGACGGCCCCCTACGGCATCAGTGTGCCAGAATGAGGTTGTCAGAAACTCATTCACAGGAGCCGTCCGTGAGCCAGATTATCCGCATTGGGATGGATACGTCGAAGTATATCTTTCAACTGCATGGGGTGGATGCCTCGGAGCAGGTCGTGCTGCGCAAACGGCTTGGCCGCAAGGGGATGCTGGAGTTCTTTGCCAAGCTGCCGCCGACGGTGGTGGTGATCGAGGCGTGTGGGGCGGCTCACGTCCTGGCGCGAGAGCTAGGTAAGCTGGGACACACAGCCAAGCTGATCGCTCCGCAGCTGGTGAAACCCTACGTGGCGCGCAACAAGAACGATGGGCGCGATGCAGAGGGGCTGTGCGAGGCGGCGAGCCGGCCGCGGATGCGCTATGTGCCGGTGAAAACCGCCGAGCAACAGGCCGCGCTGATGCTGCTGGGCATCCGCGAACAACTGGTCGTGCGACGCACTCAACTTTCCAACATGATCCGCGGCTATGCGGCGGAGTTCGGTCTGATCGAGGCCAAGGGGCTGGACAAGCTGGTCTCGTTCCTGGCCGCAATCGAGCACGATGAAAGGGTGCCGACGCTGGCCCGCGAACTGTTTGCGACGCTTGCCCGCCAATATGATCAGGTGCAGGTCGAGCTGAAGGCAGTGGAGGCGAAGCTTCTCGCCTGGCACCGTGCCAATGCCTTGAGCCGTCGTTTGGCTCAGATCCCGGGGATCGGTCCGGTCACCGCCGCAGCACTGGTGATGAAGGCACCCGATCCTCACGCCTTCCGCTCGGGACGGCTGTTTGCCGCCTGGCTCGGCCTGACCCCCAAAGGACCATTCCACCGCGGGAAAGACCAGGCTCGGCAAGATAACCCGTGCAGGCGATGAGACCTTGCGTCAGCTGCTGGTGCTTGGGGCAACTTCGGTGGTCAAGATCGCCAAATCGAAAGCTCGTGGGCCGAGCTGGCTGATCGAGCTTTTGAAGCGCAAAACACCGAAGCTGGCGGCGGTGGCGCTGGCCAACAAGATGGCCCGCATCGCCTGGAAGCTGATGACGACGGGAGAGCAATACGATCGCGCGCGGCTAGGGGCGCAAAACGAGGCCCAAACGGCCGCTGCCGTGTGATCGAAAGATTCGGCCGACCGGCGGGTTAGCCCCACCGGCCGAACCGGAGCTGCAAGAGCAGAGGAGATGGTGCGATCGATCGTTCGAGATGCGAGCAAATCCGTAGGACCCATTGGCCGAATAAGGTCGCATGGGTGATTGGAACTCGTGTCGCGAAAACCATCTTGGCCAGCGGTCCGACAAAGCCGCATCAACAGGCCGGACATATGGATGCAAGCGATCCGATCAAACCTCACTAAGCTCTTGTGCCACGGGGGCCGTCCTGGCTTTCGCCAGGACGACACCTGAGGTTTGGCTACATTAGCCAGGAGCCTAAGGTCAGGCCTCCCTAATTCTGCAGCCTCACACCGACCATCACCACCGTCCCCTGCGAGCTTGAGCCCGGCTGGTTCGAATCCAGGATGTCGTGGCGGAGCGTGCCCTTGATCCAGATGTTGCGGTTGAGCTTGTAGATCAGATTGCCTTCAAGCGAGTAGGTCTTGTCGTTGCGGTTCTGGCCCTGATAGTCGTAGGTGCCGTAGGTGAATTTGCCGACGGCCGTGAGCCAGCGGCGGAAGTCGTGATCGACTTCGATCCCGTAGGTGTGCACCAGCACGCCGGAGGAGCCGGGGACGGTGGTCTCGGCGATCTGCGTGTCGGTGGCGAATTTCACAGTGGTGAGGCCGCTTGCACTCCAGATCAGCGAGCCCGAGGTGAGGAAGCCCGCGAGCTGGCTCAGGCGCGGGTCGACATAGTTGCGCGCGGAATAGCCGACCGAGACCTCGCCGATGAGAATGCGCGAGAACTCGAAGGACGTGCCGACCTTGGCGTAGCCGCCGTTCGAATCGCGGAAATAGCCGTTGCGGTCGGCGGCCCGGTCGTGGACGCGGGTGTCGCCCTGGATCTCGACGAACGGCTTCAGGCCCGGCTTCAACTCGTAGGAGAAGCGCCCCACGCCGCCATACTGGTTGAAGTCGCGATCGTCGTTGCTGAAGATCGATCCGTCGGTCAGCTTTGAGTTGGTGTAGGCAGTGCGGTCCACGGTGGCCCCGGCCGCGACCTGGAAGCGGTTGAAGGTCTGGTCGAAGCCGACTGTCGTGCCATAGGCGGCGTAAACAGGATATTTTTGCAGGCCGGCCTGCACGTTCGGGCTGCCGGGATTGTCGGTGGCGAGCCGCAGGCGCAGCTGCGTGGTCAGCTTGAGATCGCGATTGACGTCGATGCGGCCGTCGATGTGGCCGTTGAAGTCGGGGCGGTCGACCTCGACCGGCGAGGGCGAGGCAAAGCCGTCGATCGTCGCGGGCATGTTGTTGGTGTAGCCCGAGAACGAGCCGCGCAGATCCGCGACCAGCGCGTGGCGCTCCCAATCGGACGCCACGAGGAGATCGGGCGCGACCACATAAACCGGCGAGCCGACCGGCTTGTTTAGGCGCGCCGGGTTGGTGTCGTAGCCGGTGGAGAGCTCGAGCCCGCCCTTGATCAGGAAGCTGCCAGCATAATCGCCGACCGCGCCGAACGCATCGTCGTCGAGCTTGAGGCGGCGGCGCAGCGGCTGGCCGGGCACGTTGCCGGCCATCGCCGGCGGCACCGGTGTCTTGTGCGCAGTCTCGGACGGCGGCGGCGCGATGCGCGGCGGGCCGAGCGTTCGCTCAGGCGTCGCAGGCGGTACCGGCGAGCCGGGACCGGCAGGGCGCTTCGGCTTCGGCTGACCCGGATAGAGCTTCGGCTGCTGCCGCTTGCGGTTGAGCGAATCGTAGCCGGAGCTGCTCGCGCCGTTGGCGGCAGGCAGGCCATAGGTCGGGACCTGGCCGGTCGGGTTCTGGTTGGTCGGGTTTTGGCCGGGGCGCGCCGGCGTCTGCTGGCGCTTGCGCAAATCGGCGTTGGGATCGGGCAGCGCCGGCAGCGCATCCGACGGCGCCTGCGGCACGCCCGCGGTGCGGCGCGTCGGCAGCGTGTCGGGCGAGGCGAAGCCACCGCGGTTGGGACTGAACAGGTCGGGGGTGAGGCTCTGGGCGGCCACGGGGGCGCTTCCGAGGACCGTCAGCGCAAGGCACGGCAAAGCCGCGCGCAGGAAATGCGCGCGTTTGCTCCGGCTCGTGCCTGGAGACGACCCCACGATGGAAGAACTCCAACGAAATCAAACACTTTCGCGATCGTCCCCACCGATCGGCGGGAACCATCGTTAATGGAGTTAAAACAATTATGGTTAACGACCGGTTGAGGGTCGGGGCGCCCTCGTCGCCTCGAAGGCCGTGGCGTGCTAAGCAGGCGCCAACGGGCGAACGCCCCTCCTCCCTGGACCAGAACATGCCGAGTTCGAAACCGCTGATGACCCAATCATCCGGCCCCATTCCCGACAGCGTCGAATCCGCACTCCGCACGCTGGAAACGGAGAGTGGCGGTATCAACGCGCTCGCCGCCGCCCTGCGCGGCTCGCTTGGCGCCAGCTTCGCCCAGGCGGTCGATCTGATCCGCAACGCGAAGGGCCGCGTCATCGTCACAGGGCTCGGCAAGTCGGGCCATATGGGTCGCAAGATCGCGGCAACGCTGGCCTCCACCGGCACGCCCGCCTTCTTCGTCCACACCGCCGAAGCCGCCCATGGCGACCTCGGCATGATCACCACCGACGACGTCATCATGGCGCTGTCCTGGTCCGGCGAGCAGCCGGAGATGAAGACTCTCGTGAACTATTCCGCGCGGTTCGCGATCCCGATGATCGCGGTGACGTCGAACGCGGCGTCCTCGCTGGGACAAGCGGCCGACATCGTCCTCGAGCTGCCGAAGGCGCGCGAGGCCTGCCCGCACAATTTGGCGCCGACCACCTCGACCCTGATGCAGGCCGCGATCGGCGATGCGCTCGCGATCGCGCTGCTCGAAGGCCGCGGCTTCACCGCGCTGGAGTTCGCGCACTTCCACCCCGGCGGCAAGCTCGGCGCAATGCTGAAATTCGTCCGCGACTACATGCGCACCGGCGCGGAGATCCCCCTCAAGCCGCTCGGCACCAAGATGTCGGACGCGGTGATGGAGATGTCGGCCAAGGGCCTCGGCTGCGTCTGCATCGTCAACGATGCGGCCGAGGCTGTCGGCATCATCACCGACGGCGATTTGCGCCGCCACATGCGGCCGGACCTGCTGACGGCGTCGGTCGACGACATCATGACCAGGCAGCCGAAGACCGTGCCGCCCTCGATGCTCGCCACCGAGATGATCGAGGTGCTGAACACCCGCAAGATCACGACGCTGGTCGTGACCGAGGCGGACAAGGTGGTGGGCATCGTGCACCTGCACGATCTGCTGCGGGCGGGCGTGGCTTAAGACACGCTCTCTCCGCTCGTCATTGCGAGCGCAGCGAAGCAATCCAGACTGTCACCGCGGAGACAGCCTGGATTGCTTCGTCGCAAGAGCTCCTCGCAATGACGTGTGGCTAGAGCTGCGGAAATCTTGCCGCCGTGTCCTCCAGCGGCAGCCGCAGCCCATTCGCCAGATACGAGACCGTGCGGTAGAAGCCGCACAGCAGCATGATCTCCAGGATCTGCGCCTCGTCATAATGCGCCGACAGCGCGGCGAACTCGGCGTCGTCAAGCGTCGCGCGGTGATGCAGCGCCTCGACGGCGGCGATCAGCGCCTGCTCGGCCGGGGACCAGCACGACGACGCCGCATCGCCCAGCACGGTCGCGCGCACCTCCTCCTCGGTGAATTTCGCCGGCGCGGCGAAGACCGCGACGTGCACACCCCATTCATATTCACATTGGTTCAGCGCGCAGGTGCGGTCGATGACGATCTCGCGCTGGCGCAGCGACAGCGGTCCGGGATCGAGCAGGCCGCCGGCGCGAAACTTGTCCCAGGCGCGGGTATGGCCCGCCATCACCCGGAACAGCAGCAGCGGCGGCGCACCGCGCATGATGCGGTCGAACTGCGCCTGGATTTCCGGGGGATAAGGCGGGGTGAGCGGGGCAATGCGCGATGTGGCTTGGGACATTGGCCGCCTCTCTTGCTACATTTCTTGTAGCATCACGCTACACTATGTGTAGCGGCGCGCAAGAGGGGGACGATGGCGAAACAGACCAGTTCGAGATCGCGCGGCGTCCGAGGCTCGCGCACCGGGCGACCGATCATGGCGCTGCTCGACATCCTGGGGCGCCGCTGGAGCCTGCGGATCCTCTGGGAGCTGCGCGATGCCCCCCTCACCTCGCGCACATTGCGAACGGCCTGCAACGAGGCCTCGCCCACAGTGCTGCAGGCGCGGCTGGACGATTTGCGCGAGGCCGGGTTCGTGGAGCTCGGCGAAGCCGGCGGTTACGGACTGACGGCGCTCGGGCGGGAATTGTGCGAGACGTTCATGCCGCTGCACCGGTTTGCGGAGAGGTGGAAGAAGAGCTGAGACGCCGGTCATCTCCCTCTCCCCGTTCTTACGGGGAGAGGGTTGAGGTGAGGGGCTGCCTCCGCAAATTCAGTGACAGCTGCCTTCGCCGAGACTCCCCCTCACCCGGATTGCATCTTCGATGCAATCCGACCTCTCCCCGCAAGCGGGGCGAGGTAAGATAAGACTACGTCGCCGCCACCGTCAGATTCGCACCGTCCACTTGCACCACCTTCACACGCGTGCCCGCCGGCGTATCGGGACCTGCGACGCGCCAGACGGTGTCGCCGATGCGCATGGTGCCGTTGCCGTCGACGATCGGCTTCTCCAGCGTGAACTCGCGGCCGAGCAGCGCATCCGCACGCTTGTTGAGGAAGGGGCTGGCGGCAATTGCATCCGGCTTCGGCCGGGCGAGGCGGCGCCATACCGGCACGGCGGCGGCGGCGAAGATCGCGAACATCACGAGCTGAATCTGCCAGGATGTCGCGACTCCGAACGAGATCAGCCCGACCAGCAGCGCGGCGAGTCCGAGCCAGAACAGGAACACGCCCGGCGCCAGCACCTCCAACGCCATCAGGATGAAGCCGAAGATCAGCCAGTTCCAGGTGCCGAGCGATACGAACATGTCGGTCATGACACGACCTCTTTGAAATGACGCATGCCCTTGTCGGAAAACCGGTGTCCACTTTTCCGGGGCATGCGCTTTACCCCTGCCGCGGAGGCACCGCCGGCGGCGTGCTCCCAGTCGTCGGCACCGAACCGCGACGAGCGGCGGCAGCCGCGGATGCAGCACTCTCGCCGAACGTGGCTTTCGCGATCTCGCCGATGCCGGCAAGCGAGCCGAGCATGCTGGTGGCCTCGATCGGCAGCATGATGATCTTCTGGTTCGGCGAGTCCGCGAACTGCCCGAACGCCTTGATATATTTGTCGGCGATGAAATAGTTCAGCGCCGCGACGTCGCCCTTGGCAATGGCTTCACTGACCATCTGCGTCGCCTTGGCCTCGGCTTCCGCCGACCGCTCGCGTGCTTCGGCGTCGCGGAAGGCGGCCTCGCGGCGACCTTCCGCCTGGAGGATCTGGCCCTGCTTGGCACCCTCGGCGCGCAGGATCTCGGACTGGCGTGCACCTTCAGCTTGAAGGATGTCGGCGCGTTTGACGCGCTCGGCCTTCATCTGTCGGCCCATCGCTTCGACGAGGTCTGCCGGCGGCACGATGTCCTTGATCTCGATACGATTGACCTTGAGGCCCCAGGGTGAGACGGCGGCATCGACCACACGCAGCAGCCGCTCGTTGATTTCGTCCCGGTGCGACAACACCTGGTCGAGATCCATCGAGCCCATCACCGAACGGATGTTGGTCATGGTCAGCACGGTGACGGCCTGGGTCAGGTTGGAGACCTCGTAGCTCGCCTTGGCGGCGTCGAACACCTGAAAGAAGGCGACGCCGTCGACCGTCACGGTGGCGTTGTCCTTGGTGATCACCTCCTGCTCGGGAATGTCGATCACCTGCTCCATCATGTTGATCTTGCGCCCGACGCGATCGAAATAGGGCACGATCAGATTGAGCCCCGGGCTCAGCGTCTGGGTGTATTTGCCGAACCGCTCGATGGTCCAGTCATAGCCCTGCGGCACCGTTTTTACGCCGGCCACCAACGTGACGATGACGAGCAAAACCAGCACAATCGCGAAAATGTCGAAACCGCTCATATTTCCTCCAAGGCGGGAAAGATTGTCGGGAAAAGGCCCTTTTCCGCGCTGTCATTGGTCGGGATCACGACCCCAGGGGTTCAGTAAAGCGTTCAGTAAAGGATTCAGTGTTCAGCGGTCGTGGATGATTTCGGCATCGGCAGGATTCTACACAAGACGCCGGGAGAGGGAATGGTCGCGATTATGTATTTGCGAGGCGCTCTTGAAAGCGTGCTGGCGCAGACCTAGCGACGAAATTAACGAATCCGGCCATGCCGGCGGTCGCAGCCAAATCCTACTCGATGACTTCGTTCGCGGTTGCGAGCAGGCTTGGCGAAAGCGTGACGCCGAGCGCCCTGGCCGTCTTCAAGTTGATCGCCAGCTCGAACGTGGTTGGATTTTGGACCGGCAGGTCGGCCGCCCGCGCCCCCTTCAGGATGCGATCGATATAGGAGGCGGCGCGGCGGAGCTGCTCGGCGCTGTCGGTGCTGTAGGACATCAAGCCACCCTCGTCGACGAAGGTGCGGCTCCAGAACACCGCCGGCACGCGCGCTTCATTGATGGCCGCCAGCAGAAGCGCACGGTTGGACATGGTGAAGAAGTCCGGCAGCACCAGCAGGCCGCCATCCTTCCGCGAAGCCAGGGCGACGATCGAGGCCGTGTCATGGACCGGCGTGGACTCCACCGTCACATCGAGCGCGCGCCCAGCGTCCTCGATCGTACCCAGCATCAGGGGCGCGAACGGCGCGGTGGCGGGATTGTAGACCACGAACACACGGGACGGTTTTGGCGTGACCTGCGTCAGCATCTCCAGCCATTTGCCAGCCAGCGGGCCGTCGTAATCGGTGAAGCCGGTAACATTGCCGCCGGGATGGGCGAGATTCTGGACAAAGCCCTGGCTGACGGGATCGGTGACGACGGCGAAAACGATCGGGATCGTCGCCGTGCGCCGGCGCAGCTCCTCGACCGAGGGCGTGCCGACCGCAAGCAGGATGTCGGGCTTGAGCGCCACGAGTTCGTCGGCGAATTGCGCGATCCGTGCGCGGTCGCCGCCGCCGTTGCGCCAATCAATCTTGAGGTTGTCGCGCTCCTTCCAGCCATGGCCGGCAAGCGCCTGGACCAGGACTGCGCTACGCGTCTGCCCGATCGCATCGTCGGCCGCAGTGACCGAGAGCACGCCGAGCCGGCGCGTCGCATTCGTTTGCGCCAGCACCGAGGCCGGCAGCGCCGCGGTCACCCCAAGAAGCGCCAGAACCTCGCGGCGGTTCATGGGGCGCTCCTCGGATCCAGGCTCACTAGATCCAGCCCTGGAGCTCGCGTAGCACCAGCGTTCGGATCACGTTCATGCCTGGGTCGCTGTCGTTGAGGCAGGGGATCGCGGAAAACTGCTCGCCGCCATTGTGCTCGAAGATCTCGGCATTCTCCTGCGCGATCTCCTCCAGCGTCTCGAGGCAGTCGGCGGAAAAACCCGGCGTGATCACCGCGATACGGCGCACGCCCTCTTTCGCCAGACGCTCCATGGTCTTGTCGGTGTAGGGCTGCAGCCACTCGTCGAATCCGAAGCGCGACTGAAAGGTCAGCAGCAGCTTTGTCGCGTCCATCCCGAGCCGGCGGCGCAGCGCCTCGGTGGTCGCGACGCATTGGCCCTGATAGGGATCGCCCTTGTCGACATAGGCCTTCGGCATGCCGTGGAAGGAGGCGACGATCAGCTCCGGCTTGAACGGCAGGCTCGCCAGATGCGTCTCGATCGAGGTGGCGAGCGCCTCGATATAGGCTTCGTCCTCGTAATAAGGCGGCGTCACCCGCAGCGTCGGCTGCGCGCGCAGCTGGGCAAGCACGCGAAACACCTCGTCGCAGACGGTGGCCGATGTCGCAGCGGAATATTGCGGATAGAGAGGCACGGCTAGGATGCGATCGCAGCCCTTCGCAATCAGTGCATCGATGCCCGACTTGATCGAAGGATTACCGTAGCGCATCGCCCACTCTACCATGATCTGGTCGCGGTCCGACAGCATGGCTCCGAGCTTGTCGCTCTGCGAGCGCGTGATGGTCTTGAGCGGCGACTCGTTCTTCTCGGTGTTCCAGATCTTGAGATAGTCGCGCGCCTTGGCGCGGGGGCGGGTGCGCAGGATGATGCCGTTCAGCACCACCTTCCAGATCAAGCCCTGATCCTCGATGACACGGGCGTCCGAGAGGAACTCCTTCAGATAGACCCGCACGCCGCGCGCGTCGGCGGTATCGGGCGTGCCGAGATTGACCAGGAGTACGCCGACCCCCGAGGGGGCCGGCTGCGTCGCCGGCATCGCGGTCTGGCTGGGGGCGATTGTCATCATGATCCGTTGCGTCGCGCGTTGTTCCGAACTTGTCAAGATTGGGCCGGTTTCGCTAGGGTCAGTGCACAGGGGGAGAACCATGACGCTGGCGGAATGGTGCGTTTTCGGGGCGCTGTTGCTCTATCTCTTAACGATCGTCTCGATCAAATGGATCAGATTTCGTGGCTTCGACAATTCGCGGCCGCGCGATCCAGCGTTCTTCGAGGACGCCATCGCGCAGCGCGCGCTCGGCGCGCACCAGAACGGCATCGAGACCTTTCCGTTCTTCGCCTTCGCGGTGTTGCTGGCCGAATACAGGGAGTCGCCGCAGCGCCTGATCGACGAGCTCGCGGCGCTGTTCCTGATCGTACGGATCGCCTATGTGCTGACCTATCTCGGCAACCGCCCGACGCTGCGCTCCATTCTCTGGAGTATCGGCTTTGCAATCAATCTCGGGATCTTCTTCATGCCGGCCTTGAAGCAGTTCTTGCCGGTGTGAGCTTGAGATCGTAGCCCGGATGGAGCGAAGCGTAATCCGGGATTCCTCCACGGCGGCACTGTCCCGGATTGCGCTTCGCTCCATCCGGGCTACAACACCTGCCGCTCAAAAACACGTCGTCCGTTCGGCCGCGATGTAACCCAACAACAGGCCTGCACCGAACAGCAGCACGAGGCCGGCGGCGGCGAATTCGATGCCGCGCATGAACAGTGCGCCGTTGCCGTCGCGTCCGGCGCTCAGGCGGGCGGCGATGTCCTTGGCGGAGACGGCGACCACGGCAATGGCTGCGACCGTGATCGCGGTGCCGAGCCCCATCAGCAAGGTCGAGGCGATGCCGGCCCAGAACAGGCCTTGGGCCAGCGCGAACACCAGCACCAGGATCGCGCCTGAACAGGGGCGAATGCCGACGGTCAGGATCGCGGCAAAGCCGCGTCCCCAGCCTCCGGGGCCGGCGAGCTCGCTGGGCGTGGGCCCGTGGGAATGGCCGCAATGCTCGTCATGGACGTGGTCATCTTCGTGGTGATGATGGGCATGATCGTGACCATGATGATCGTGCGCATCGTGGTGGTGGTCACCGTGATCATGATGGTCATGCGGCACGCCCGCGATCGCCGGCACCGGCTGAACCGCCTGCAGCGCACGGATGAAGGTGCCGCCCTTGACCCAGACCAGCCGCAGGCCGAACAGTGCGATGAGCGCGTAGCTTGCGATCTCGATCGCGCCTTCCGCCTTGCACATGGTCTTGGCGGTCGCATTCAGCACCCAGGCCGAGATACCGACGATCAGGATCGCCACCAGCGACTGCATCAGCGCGGAGGCAAACGACAGCACGATGCCGCGCCGCGCGGTCTCGCGATTGGCGACGAGATAGGAGGCGATCACCGCCTTGCCGTGACCGGGGCCGGCCGCGTGGAAGATGCCATAGGCGAACGAGATGAAGAGCAGCGTCCACACCGCCGAGCCGTCGGACTTGGCGGCGCGGATCGTCGCCGACATCTGGCGATAGAATTCCGACTGTTTTGCCAAGAGCCAGCCGATGAGGCCACTGGCCTCAGGCTGAGCGGCTTGTGGCGAACGCGGCGCGCCGAACGGATTTTGCGCGAGGAGATCGTGGAGCGCCGCGTCGGCCACGGCCACGACGAGAAGAACGCCGGCGCAGACGGCGAGCCCGCGCCCGAGAGGCGTGAGTTGCGGCTTCAAGGGCAATCCACCGTGATCTTGTTGGCGAACATCATGCCGAAATTGGTATTCTCGCCGTTCATGAAAGTCTGCTCGTTGAGCTTCTGGGCACTCGCGGTGCCGTCGCTCGGCCGGTCAAGTTTCATCTGGCAGCCGGCGGGCGCGCCAACCAGCTTGACCGGATTGTCCTTGGCCATCTGGAAGTCGATGAAGAAGGAGCGGTCGAACACTTCGAGCACCAATTGCCTGGGCTTGACCGGGTTCTTCAGCGGCAGCGTGAAGTGCAGGGTCAGCACGGTATCCTTGTAGTCGAGGAAGTAGTCGACCGGCTCCTGGAATCGCTCCTTCTTGCCGTCGGCCCGCGCGAAGGTGAAGTAGGCGTATTCCTTCAGCGACTCGACGTTGGTCTGCGCCAGCGGCCCCAGCTCCTCGCGAGTATAGGCACCCTTGGTCTTGCTCTCGAGCCCCTGCACTGCATAGGCCGAGAACATGTCGTCGAAAGTCCAGGCGTGGCGCACGCCGGTGATGGTGCCGTCGGGGGCGTAGAGCAGCTCGCTGGTCGCGGTGATCCAGACATGCGGATGCGCCCGCGCCTCGCCTGCCGCGAGCGACAGGGCGACGGCGAGCAGCAGCCCCAGCAGGGTCCGCATGCCCATCAGGCAGCCTTCGGGGCGTCGAGCAGGCCGCGACGGCGCAAGAGCGCGTCCGGCTCCGGCGGCCGGCCGCGGAAGGCCTCATAGGCGGCTTCCGGATCGACCGATCCGCCGCTCGAGTAGATGTCGTCGTGCAGGCGCTTTGCGACGGCGGGATCGAAGATGTCGCCGGCTTCCTCAAATGCACCGAAGGCGTCGGCGTCCATCACCTCCGACCACATGTAGCTGTAATAGCCGGCCGCATAATGATCGCCGGTGAAGATGTGACCGAATTGCGTCGGACGGTGACGCAGCGAGATCTCCTCGGGCATGCCGATCTTTTCCAGCTCGCGTCTCTCGAAGGCGCGGACATCCTGCGCGGCGGAAGCCGGTTGAGTGTGGAATTCGAGATCGATCAGCGCCGAAGAGACGAACTCGACGGTGGCAAAACCCTGGTTGAATTTTCGGGCGGCCATGAACCTTTGCAGCAGATCGTCCGGCAGCGGCTCGCTCGTCTGGTAATGGCGGGCGAACTGCTGCAGCACCTCGGGCCGCTCCTGCCAGTGCTCATAGAGCTGCGAAGGCAATTCGACGAAGTCGGTGAACACGGAGGTGCCCGACAACGACGGATAGGTCACGTTTGAGAGCATCCCGTGCAGGCCGTGGCCGAACTCGTGGAACAGGGTGCGGGCGTCGTCGGGCGACAGCAACGAGGGTTCCCCATCCGCGCCCTTGGAGAAGTTGCAGATGTTGAGGATCAGCGGCGCGACCTCGCCGTCGAGCTTCTGCTGGTCGCGCAGCGAGGTCATCCAGGCGCCGGAGCGCTTCGATGGCCGGGCGAAGTAGTCGCCATAGAACAGCGCCTTGTGCTTGCCGTCCCGCCCCTTCATCTCCCAGACCCGGACGTCCGGATGCCAGACCGGCACATCCTTGCGCTCCTCGAAGGTGACGCCGAACAGGCGCGTGGCGCAGTCGAAGGCGGCCGCGATCATGTGATCAAGCGCGAGATAGGGCTTGATCGCGGCGTCGTCGAAATTGGCGCGCTGAAGGCGCAGCTTTTCGGCGTAGAAGCGCCAGTCCCAGGGGGCGAGCTTGAAATTGCCGCCCTCCTCCGTGATCAGCGCCTGCATGTCGTCGCGGTCGGCGAGCGCCCGCGCCCGCGCCGGCTTCCAGACCCGCTCCAGAAGGCCGCGCACCGCTTCCGGCGTCTTGGCCATGGAATCCTCGAGCCGGTAGGCCGCGAAGGTCGGGTAACCCAGGAGATTGGCGCTTTCCTCGCGCAGCTTCAGGACCTCGACGATGGTCGCGTTGTTGTCGTTGGCATTGCCGTTGTCGCCCCGCGCGGTGAAGGCCTTGTAGACCTTCTCGCGCAGGTCACGCCGGGCCGAGCTCTTCAGGAACTGTTCGACCGAGGAGCGCGACAGGGTGACGATGGCCTTGCCGGCCATGCCGCGTTCTTCTGCCGCAGCCTTGGCGCTGGCGACAAAACTCTCCGGCAGGCCCTGGCGGTCGGCTTCGCCGAGCTCCATGAACCATTCCTGCTCGTCGCCGAGCAGATGATGACTGAAGCTGGTGCCGAGCTGGGCTAATCTCTCGTTGATCTCCGCCATCCGCGTCTTGGCCTCTTCGGAGAGGCCGGCACCGGAGCGGTGGAAGCGGGTGTAGGTGCGCTCGAGCAAGCGGAGCTGTTCCGGTGTCAGACCGAGATTGGCGCGGTTCTCGTGCAGCTGGGCGATGCGGCCAAACAGCACGGCGTTCATCATGATCGGATTCCAGTGCCGCGCCATCCGCAAGGAAACCTCCTTGTCGATCTCCAGAATGGCCGGGTTGGAATGCGCCGAGACGAGGTCGTAGAAGACCGACGCGACCTTGCTGAGCAGCTTGCCCGAGCGCTCCAGCGCCGTGATGGTGTTGGCGAAGTCGGCCGCGGTCGGGTCGTTGGTGATCGCTGCGATCTCGGCGGAGTGGTCGGCGAAGGCCTGCTCGAAGGCCGGGAGGAAGTGCTCCGGCTTGATCTCGTCGAAGGGCGGGGTCGCAAACGGCGTCACCCAGGCCTTCAGCAGCGGGTTGGTCTCGGAGTCCGTAGTTTGGCGGGGTTCTGACATTACAAGTCCCGATTTGTGGCTCGATTGTTGCGGCCAGCTATAGCACGCGATGGGGCTTTTTTGGGCCATTTGCCCTTGCTCCCGGCTGCCTTTTCGGGGAGATTGCGGCCCTCCAAGCCTAGGACCCCTGAGCTCATGAACGCGACCTCCTCGTCTTCCCGTCGGATCGTCTGGCCGAGCGTCATCACCGTCATCAGCGCCGCCATCCTGATCGGCGCCGAGGTGTTCGGCGCGGCGTTTGCCGGCGGCTGGGCGCTCGCGATCCTGTTCGGGCTGGGCGAGCAGGGCACGCATATCCTTCAGGCCGCGCTGTTTGCGCTCGGCGTGCTCGTGATGACTGCCTTCATCCGCGCCGCTCAGCGCGTCGAGCCGTTCACGAAGCGCGGCTGACACTTCCTCGCGCCCGAGACACGCGCGCAGAAACTTAACGCGCGTTCATCTTCCGCGTCGCTCGCGCAACACTTCGCAAGCAGATGTTAGGCAATTCTGCTCGCAGCCTAAAAAATCTCTTGCGAACCAGAGTCAAAACACTTATGTGCGGATTGCCCAATTTCGCACGTGCCTGTGGTCGTGTGTCAGTCGGTAGGTATCCGGACAAGAGGCCGGACAGCCGCCAAGGGGTGAAGAAGCCGAGGGGCTCTTCGGAAGTGTGGAAGTCGGAAGGCTCTTAGCCGGAAGACGAAAGCAAACCCGGAGCGTCCAGCATCTCTCTCAAAGAGATGCCTTGTCGAAGGTGACTTTGCTCTTTGCAACCGTGACTGGCAGCCGGAGGCGAACCGGCGCACCCCGCTCTCAACGGGGGACGCGACTTAAAGCAACGACGGATCGGGCTTTTTTGGTCTCTACCGGCAGTCCAACGCCGGCGCGGGCTACTGAAAAGGCTTGTCCTTCATTGCCAGGTGTGCGGGCGGGAACATTCCCAACCAATCCACGGCAGCACAGTCTGATGTGAGTCTTTGGCTCGTCGCGCCTCCATCGCGCGATCTGGCCGGAGCGCTCTTATCCGACGTCATTTTTTGAACGGATCCCCGTCGCTGGGCCGTTTGGGAGAGTGCTATGACCGACCGTATCCAGGAATTCCTGCGCAACCGCCGCAGCGAGGGCCTCGACACCGAACCGTGCCTCGTCGTCGACCTCGAAGTCGTGCGCGACAATTACCAGACCTTTGCCAAGGCGCTGCCCGACAGCCGCGTGTTCTATGCCGTCAAGGCGAACCCGGCGCCGGAAGTGCTGGCTTTGCTCGCCTCCATGGGCTCCTGCTTCGACACCGCGACGGTCGCCGAGATCGAGATGGCGTTGGCCGCCGGTGCGACGCCCGACCGCATCTCCTTCGGCAACACGATCAAGAAGGAGCGCGACATCGCGCGCGCCTTCGCGCTCGGCATTCGGCTGTTCGCGGTCGATTGCACCGCCGAAGTCGAGAAGGTCGCCCGTGCCGCGCCCGGCGCAAAGGTGTTCTGCCGCATCCTCTATGACTGCGCCGGCGCCGAATGGCCGCTGTCGCGCAAGTTCGGCTGCGACCCGGAGATGGCCGTCGACGTGCTCGATGTTGCCAAGCGTCTGGGCCTGGAGCCGTGCGGCATCTCCTTCCATGTCGGCTCGCAGCAGCGCAAGGTGAAGGCGTGGGACCGTGCGTTGGCGATGGCCTCGCAGGTGTTCCGCGACTGTGCCGAGCGCGGCATCAACCTGACCATGGTCAACATGGGCGGCGGCTTCCCGACCAAGTACCTGAAGGACGTGCCGCCGGTGGTGACCTACGGGCGCTCGATCTTCCGCGCGCTGCGCAAGCACTTCGGCAACCAGATTCCGGAGACCATCATCGAGCCGGGCCGCGGCATGGTCGGCAACGCCGGCATCATCGAATCCGAAGTCGTGCTCATCTCGAAGAAGAGCGACGAGGACGAGGTGCGCTGGGTCTATCTGGACATCGGCAAGTTCGGCGGTCTCGCCGAGACCATGGACGAGTCGATCCGTTACGCCATCCGCACCCCGCATGACGGCGCGGACATGACGCCGTGCGTGCTCGCTGGCCCGACCTGCGACAGCGCCGACGTGCTGTACGAGAAGAACCCGTATCCGCTTCCGGTGACGCTCGAGATCGGCGACAAGCTGCTGATCGAAGGCACCGGGGCCTATACGTCAACCTACTCGGCGGTGGCGTTCAACGGCATCCCGCCGCTGAAGACCTACCACATCTGATCCGCCTCTCGTCTGAGGCCTGACGAACCCGGGAGCCGGCTTGCCGGCTCCCTCCCTGACATTTCGATCTGACGACGCCTTGGACCGGCGTGCTTTGCGCACGTCGGTTTCAAGCGGGGACTGACGCGCCATGACTGCTCTTCGGAAGACACAGGTTGACCCCACCTCGAAAGCCGCTCCGTTCGCGATCCGCAGCGAGCGTGCTGCCGACGTTGCGATGCGTGAAGTGCTGCTCGATGCGTCCTTTGGCGAGAACCGCCATGGCCGCACCTGCCAGCGCCTGCGTGACGGACGCGCACCCGCTGCCGGCCTTGCGCTGGCCGCGATGCGCGAGGGGAAACTCGTGGGAACCGTGCGGCTGTGGCACGTCAGCGCCGGAGGCAGGCCCGCTCTGGTCCTCGGACCGCTGGCGGTGGACCCTGCCTGCCGCGAGCTCGGGATCGGCGCCGCGCTGATGCAACAAGCGCTGGCTGCCGCCCGGGCGCGCGGACATGCCGCCGTGATCCTGCTCGGCGACGCCCCTTACTACGCCCGCTTCGGATTCTCGCATGAGAGGACCGGCGAGCTGTCGCTGCCCGGCCCGTTCGAGCGCGACCGCCTGCTGGCGATCGAATTCCAGGCCGGTGCGCTCGATGGCGCCGCGGGGATGATCGTCCCGACTGGCGCGACCCTGCCCAAACGGAGGGTAGTTCGCGGCCTCGAGGCGCGCGCGGCGTAAGGGATTGCCATGATCGCAATACCAAAGCCGCGCCGAGCGGAGATGCTCGCGCGTGCCCTTTGCTTTAGGGTTGCGCGGGGCTGAGAAACGCCCTTTAACCCGCCAAACGCCCCCTTCAGTCGAGGCCCACGACCATGTCCCGTCGCCTGATCTCCACCGGCTCTCCGCTTGAGAAGACCGTCGGCTACAGCCGCGCCGTGATCGACGGCGAGTTCGCCTTCGTCGCGGGAACCACAGGCTATGACTACACAACGATGACGATGCCGGCCGATGTCACGAGCCAGTCACGCAACTGCTTCAAGACCATCGAAGCCGCCCTGCAGGAGGGCGGATTCGAGATGGCCGATATCGTCCGTGCGACCTATTACGTCACCGACGCCAGCTATATCGATGCCCATTTCGCTGTCTGCGGCGACGTTCTCGGTGACATCAGGCCGGCCGCGACCTTGCTGGTCGTCAGCGGCCTCGCCAAGCCCGAGATGAAGGTCGAGATCGAAGTCACCGCCAAGCGCCGTAACGCTTGATCCCCCATCCTTTGTTCGCCAGCACGTTCCGGAGAAACCATCCCATGAGCCCCGCCTCGCAGATCTACGCGAAGATCACCGGTCCCATCGTCATGGTCGGCTTCGGCTCCATCGGCAAGGGCACGCTGCCGCTGATCGAGCGGCATCTCGACTACGACAAGTCGCGCGTCACCGTGATCGATCCCAAGGACGAGGGTCGCAAAGCGCATTGCGAGAAGCACAATGTGCGCTTCATCCAGAAGGGCGTGACCAAGGACAATTATCGGGAGTTGCTGACCCCGCTGCTCACTGAAGGCGGTGGCCAGGGCTTTTGCGTCAATCTCTCGGTCGACACCGGCTCAACCGACATCATGGAGCTCTGCAACGAGCTCGGCGCTCTCTATATCGACACCGTCAACGAGCCCTGGCTCGGCTTCTATTTCGATTCGTCGAAGGGCCCGGAGGCGCGCTCCAACTACGCCCTTCGCGAGGCGACGCTGGCCGCCAAGAAGGCGCGCCCCGCGGGCTCGACGACGGCCGTCTCCTGTTGTGGCGCCAATCCCGGCATGGTCTCGTTTTTCGTGAAGCAGGCGCTGCTCAACGTCGCCGCCGATCTGAAGCTCAATGCCCCCAAGCCGAAAACCAAAGCCGAATGGGCGGACTTGATGCGACAAGCCGGCATCAAGGGCATCCACATCGCTGAACGCGACACCCAGCGCTCCAAGAAGCCGAAAGAGCCGGATGTCTTCGTCAACACCTGGTCGGTGGAAGGTTTCCTGTCGGAAGGCGTGCAGCCATCAGAACTCGGCTGGGGCACTCATGAAAAATGGATGCCCGAAAATGCGCGGACTCACGAAGCCGGCTGTGGCGCTGCCATCTATCTGATGCAGCCCGGCGCCAACACACGCGTGCGCACCTGGTGCCCGACCCGCGGCGCGCAGTATGGCTTCCTCGTCACCCACAACGAGTCGATCTCGATCGCCGACTATTTCACCGTGCGCGATGCATCGGGCACGGCGGTCTATCGGCCGACCTGCCACTACGCCTATCATCCGGCTGACGATGCCGTGCTGTCGCTGCACGAGATGTTCGGCCGCGCCGCGAAGATGCAGGAAAAGCACCACATCCTCGACGAGAACGAGATCGTCGACGGTATCGACGAACTCGGTGTGCTGCTGTTCGGCCATGACAACAACGCCTACTGGTACGGCTCGCAGCTCTCCATCGAAGAGACCCGCAAGCTCGCGCCCTATCAGAACGCCACCGGCCTGCAAGTGACGTCCGCCGTGCTCGGCGGCATGGTGTGGGCGCTCGAAAACCCGAACGAGGGCATCGTCGAAGCCGACGAGATGGATTTCGATCGTCTGTTGGAAATCCAGCTGCCGTATCTCGGCCCGGTGAAGGGCTTCTACACCGACTGGACGCCGCTGACGGATCGTCCGGGACTGTTCCCGGAAGATATCGACACGAGCGATCCCTGGCAGTTCCGGAACGTTCTGGTGCGGTGAGGGACCGTCGCGCCTCGCCCACTGCTGTCATGCCCCGCGACCCGGCTACGCCAAGGCTTCGCCGAGGTTGAGGTCCAGGCGCGCCGAAGCTTTAGCGTAGGTGGCAGGCGGGCATCCAGTACGCCGGCCTCTCCGTATCCACGCACAGCCTCTGGAATACTGGATCGTCCGCCTTCGCGGACGATGACAGCGTTCGCGGAGGATGCAGAACCTACTTCCTCTCGATCGGCGGCGCGATCTTCTCGGCCGGCGCCGGCGGCAATGCTGGTTTCGCCGCGCCCGCAGCGCCCTGCGTCTGCGGGTCGGGCCGCGCCGGCTCCGGGGCGGGCGTGGTCGGCCGGTCGCCGCCGGGCTTGGCTTCCGCGGGCTTGTTCTGATCGTCGGACGGCGTGCCCTGAAGCGGTTGCGTCGCCTGGGCGGTCTGCATCCGGGTCTCGGCGCGGATTTGCGCCAGCGACATGCCTGACACCACAACGCCGGCTGCGAACAGCGAGCAGGCGACCATCAGGTCGAGCTTCAGTCTGCGCTTGTCATATTGGCCGGGCATGTCGATCACCGCCTTTGTCCTCGGGATCAACGAAATCGCCGGTCTGCGGTTCCCTGCCAATGGCCGCCGGAACCCGACGCCTGCGCGCCCCATCGCCGCGCTCAATCCGTGGTGCTGACTTCCCAGGTGGCGTGGCGGACGCCGGGGAGGTGCTGGAGATCGGTCGCCACCGCATTCAGTTCGTTCGGATCGACGGCGGTCGCGACCAGCTTTGCCACGATCTCGATCAGATCGTCCCCGGTTTCGACCATGTCGATATCGGCCACCAGATATTTTGCGCCCTCAAGCTTCTCGACCAGCCGGTCACGCATGTCGGGCAAAGCGTCCGGTGCGACCGCGAGCTTGAAGTAATAGGTCGCCTCGGAGGTCTTCTCGTTCAATGGGATGCGGTTGATGGCGTTGACCAGCGGCCGCAGCATGGTGTTCCCGGCAATCACGAACACCGTCAGCGCCGCGGCCTGCGCGACCATGTCGGCGCCGGCGCAGGAGCCGACCGCAGCCGAAGCCCAAAGCGTCGCCGCGGTATTGAGCCCGCGCACGTCCATGCCCTGCTTCATGATGACGCCGGCGCCGAGGAAGCCGATGCCCGAGACGACGTAGGAGATCACCCGCACCGCGCCGTCAGCGCCGGTCAGGTGCATGGCGAGATCGACGAAGGCGGCGGCGCCGACCGCGACCAGCACATTGGTACGCAGGCCCGCGGTGCGCTGGCGATACTGCCGCTCGGCGCCGATCAGTGTGCCCAGCACGAAGGCCGTGAACAGGCTGACCAGCGTGTCCGCAAAGTCAGCGATCTGGAAGGTCGTCAGAAACCGCATGGCCCCATCTACGGTCAGAACGATGACAGCTTAAAGCTCCAGCAGACCGCCGTCGCCATTTTCGTCGGCGAACGCCAGCAGAGTCCCCTTGGCGTTCCAGGCGAGCGCGGCCACCGGCGGGGTGCCATTGCGGCGGACCAGGATCTCGGCACCGTCCTCCAACCGCACCATCAGCACGGTGCCGTCGCTGTAGCCGGCCGCGAAGATGTCGTTCCTTGGATGGCAGGCGACGACCGACACGCGCGCCTGCAGCGGCGCGAGCATCGCGGGCTCCTTGCCCATCGGGCCGTCCTTGCTTGCGAAAGGCCACAGGATGACGGTGTCGGCGCCCGAGGTCGCCAGCGCCTTGCCGCCCGCGCTCCATGACATCGAGCGGACGCGGCCGGGATAGCCGGTCATGCGCATGTGCCTGTTGTCGGCAAGCCGCCAGCCGTGCAGAGCCGATTCATGCATCGTGGTGACCAGGAATTTGTTATCCGGGCTGAAAGTGACGCCGAGATGCGAGCCGGCCCAGGGCAGGAATTCGGCCGATCCCGCCATGTTGGGAAACCACAGCGTCGCGCCGTTGTAATGGGCAATCGCGAGACGCTGGCCCTTCGGCGCAAACGCGAGGCCGCCCACGGTCGAGGGCACCTCGAGCGACTTCTCCTCGCCCTTGCCGCTCTTGAAGAAGGCGGTCTTGCCGGCCGACCAGGCGTAGGCACCATCCGGATGCAGCGCCACTGCATCGATCCAACGCCGCTTCGGGTCAGTCGCAAGCAGCGTCACTTCGCCCTTGGTGTCGAGCGACACGACTTTTCCATCGTCGCCGCCCATCACGAGGCGCTTGCCATCGGAGGCGGCCGAGAGAATGCCGCCGCTGTGCACGGCGACCTTGCTGATCTCGCCCTGGCCATCCACGAACGCGACATTCTCCTCGCCGCCGACGAAGGCGGCGCGGTTGCCAAGGAAATGCACGGAGGTCACGACCATCCCGAGCGCGAGCGGCTTGACGCGCTCGGTGACGGAGACGATCGAGGCGGAATCGGCGGGTGGCGTAAACTCTTTCATCACGAGACGATGCAGCTCTCAAAACCCTGGCGAATGAGGTCTTGCGGCAATTCGCGGCCGATGAAGACGAGGCGGCTCTCGCGCGGCTCGCCGTCCTTCCACTTCCGCTGGTGGTTGCCCTCAAGCATCATGTGGACGCCCTGGAAGACGTAGCGGTCGTCGTCGTCGTGGAAGGCGAGGATGCCCTTGGAGCGCAGGATCTTGCCGCCCTCCACCTGCACCAGATTCTGGAGCCATGGCATGAACACGTTCGGATCGAGCGGCTTGTCGGTCTTGAGCGACAGCGACTGCATGTCCTCGTCGTGATAGTGCTTCAGGCCGTGGCCGTGATCATGATCGTGATGATGATCGTGACCGTGGTGATGATGATCATGGTCGTGGTCATGATCCTCGGCATTCAGGAAGTCCGGCTCGATGTCGAGGATGCGGTCGAGGTCGAAGGCGCCGCGGTCGAGCACGTCGGCCAAAGCCACCGAGCAGCGCTCGGTGCGGTGCAGCTTCGCATAGGGGTTGATGGCGCGGATGCGGGCCTCGACCTCGGCCAGCTCACCCTTGGTGACGAGATCGGTCTTGTTCAGCACGATGACGTCGGCAAAGGCGATCTGGTTCTTGGCCTCGGGCGCGTCCTTGAGACGGTCGGACAGCCATTTGGCGTCCGCAACCGTGACCACCGCGTCGAGGCGCGCGTTCTTCTGCACGTCCTCGTCGACGAAGAAGGTCTGGGCCACCGGTGCCGGATCGGCAAGACCGGTGGTCTCGACGATGATGGCGTCGAACTTGCCCTTGCGCTTCATCAGGCCTTCCATGATGCGCACGAGATCGCCGCGCACGGTGCAGCAGATGCAGCCGTTGTTCATCTCGAACACTTCCTCATCGGCGCCGATGATGAGGTCGTTGTCGATGCCGATCTCGCCGAATTCATTGACGATGACGGCGTACTTCTTGCCATGGTTTTCCGACAGGATGCGGTTCAGCAGCGTGGTCTTGCCGGCACCGAGATAGCCGGTCAGGACGGTCACGGGAATTTTTGGGGCGGTCGCTTCAGACATAACAACTCCGGACTTCGGGCTTTTCGCGCGACGCGAGGCGGGGCGGGGTGGCCCCTGCCCTAGTGGTCAAGCGCGCTGGTCAGGGCCTTTATATTGTGCCTGACCATATCAATGTAAGTGGGTGCAGGCCCCTTTTCGCCGGTCAAACCGTCCGAAATCAGGGTCCCGCCGACTTTTGAGCCGGTCTCCGCCGCGATCCGCCGGATCAGCCGGTCGTCGCTGATATTTTCCAGGAACACGGCTGGTATTTTTTGAGCCTTGATCTGGCCGATGATGGTGGCGATGTCCCGCGCGCTGGGCTCGGTTTCCGTGGAGACGCCGAGCGGCGCGATGAACTGGACGCCGTATTCGGCGGCGAAATAGCCGAAGGCGTCATGGGTCGAGATCACCTTACGCCGCTCCTGCGGGATTTTGGCCACGGCTTCGCGGACCTCGCGGTCGAGCGTTTCGAGCTTTTCCAGATAGGCCTTGGCCTGGGCGCGGAAGAACTCCGCATCATCAGGGTCGGCCGCGGCCAGCGCATTGGCGATGTCGGTGACGTAGACCTTCGCGTTGGGGACGGACTGCCAGCCATGCGGGTCGGCGGCAGAGCCGAGCTTGAGCGGCGCGATGCCGGCGCTCGCGGTGATCACCTGCGCCTTGCTGCCCGAGGACTGCACGAGCCGCGGCAGCCAACCCTCAAGGCCAAGTCCGTTGACGATGACCAGCCTTGCGTCCGCGATCCGCTTCGCATCGCTTGGTGCGGGCGCGTAGACATGGACGTCGCTGTCGGCTCCGACCAGCGTCGTCAGATTGATCCGGTCGCCGCCGACATTGCGGACGAAATCGGCGAGAATCGAGAAGCTCGCGACGACCTTGAGCTGCTCTGCGCCATGCAGCGGCGAGGCAATCAGCAAAAGCACACAAAGCAGGATGCGCCGCATCGCTGTCACGCTTCCAGATGCCGGCCGGGAAATAGTTGCCTGACGACACCGCCGACCCGACCGAACAGGACGGAGACGGTGTAGAGCGCGCTCGCCACCAGAATGATCGCAGGGCCCGACGGCACACGGGTCTGGAACGACAGCACGAGACCTGCATAGCCGGAGACGGCGGCAGCGACGACCGCGATGCAGATCATGACGGTGAGATCGCGCGACCAGAACCGCGCGATGCCGGCCGGGAGGATCATCAGACCGACCGCGAGCAGCGTGCCGAGCGCCTGAAAGCCGTTGACGAGGTTGATCACGACCAGCGCGAGGAAAGCCAGATGCGCAGGCCCGCCAGCCCGACTCACGGTGCGCAAGAACAAGGGATCGACGCTCTCGATCACCAGCGGCCGGTAGATCACGGCGAGCACCAGCAGCGTCACCGTGGCGTTGAAGGCGACGACCAGCAGCGTCTGGTCGTCCATCGCGAGAATATTGCCGAACAGCACGTGCAGCAGGTCGATGTTGGTGCCCTTGATCGAGACGATAGTCACGCCCAGCGCCAGCGAGGCCAGATAGAAGGTCGCGAGCGAGGCATCCTCCTTCAGCCCGGTCGAGCGCGCGACGAGACCTGCGAGGATCGCGACGGTAAAACCTGCGATCAGGCCACCGGCCGTCATCGCGAACAGATTGAGACCCGAGAGCAGGAAACCGACAGCGGCGCCGGGAAGAATTGCATGCGCCATGGCGTCGCCGACCAGGCTCATCCGCCGCAGCATCAGGAACACGCCGATCGGTGCCCCCGCGAGCGACAGCGCGATGACGGCCGCGAGCGCACGTCGCATGAACTCGAATTCGGTGAACGGGCCGATCAGCGCGTCATAGAGCATCGGATATCAAGCCGCACGTGAGCGGGCATCATCGGCCGAGCAGGCGGCGGCGCTGTCGTCGAAGGCTTCGCACATCCTCATTGCGACCATCAGATTTTCCGGCGTCAGCACTTCCGCCGTCGGCCCCCACGCCACGGGCCCGCGCGCCAGCACCAGCGTCTCGCTGAAATGGGTGCGCACCATCTCCATGTCGTGCAGTGCGGCGAGCACGGTGCGGCCCTCGCCATGCCAGTGCTTCACCAGCGCCAGCAGATCGGCCGTGGTCTTGCTGTCGATGGCGTTGAAGGGCTCGTCGAGTACGATCAGCCGGGCGTCCTGGAGCAGCACGCGCGCGAACAGCACGCGCTGCATCTGGCCGCCCGAGAGTGTGCCGATCGGGCGGTTTTCGAAACCGTTGAGCCCAACGGAAGCGATCGCGCGGAGGATCTTTTCGCGCGCCGCCTTGCCGATGCCGCCGAACAGGCCGGTCCCACGCCACAGCCCGGTGGCAACGAAGTCCAGCACCGAGATAGGGAAGCTGCGGTCGATCTCCGCACTCTGCGGCAGATAGGCGATATCGCGGCTGTCGAGCCCGCCGATATGGATGCTGCCGTCGAGCGGCTTGAGGATGCCGACGATGCCCCGCAGCAGCGTCGACTTGCCGGCGCCGTTCGGGCCGATCACGGCCAGCAGCGCGCCCGGCGCGACCTCCCCGTTGAGGTGGTGCACGGCCGGATGGCGGTCATAGCCGAGCGTAACGTTGTGGAAATGCAGCGCCGCCATGGTCACCTCATCGCCAGGAAGACCACGCCCCAGAGCACGGCGCAGACCGCGAGCGCGGCCGCGAGGCGGGCGGCCATCGTCATGCGCAGGATCGACCAATGCGCCGCCTGAGCCGGATGCGGAGAGGCCGCATCGTGGACATGGGCGTGGGTGTTATGCGCGTGGGTGTGATCGTGTCCATGCGAATGCCCGTGGTCATTGGAATGGCCATGATGGTCGTGATGATGGGCTGGGGACGCGGCGGGAACCATGTCGGAACGTTATATTATAACGTTACCCCTGTCCACGCCGGGCTCAGGGCTTGCCGATCACCATGGCGATGGCGGCGGCGACGAACGGGAACGGCACCGAGACTGCGCAGCGGAACCAGACGAAACGGGCCGGCATGAACGGAATTTCCCACAAAATTACCCGTTGGAAGGCAAACAGCGCCCAGGCGACGACATAGGCAACCACCTGCGGCACCCCACCGCCTGATTTCAGCGCCACCGTACCGATGGAGAAGCCGATCACCGGGCCGCCGGGCGTCGCGGCCCCGGCGATCACGGCCGTCGCGACCCCGAGCCAGCCGCTGTCCGGGCCGAGCCAGCCGCTGATCACCTCCTGCGGGATGATGGCGGCGATGTAGCCGGAGCCGATCACCCCCAGCGCGATCCGCGGCACGATGTTGATGAAGTCCATCGAGCCTTCGCGCAGCGAGGCCTTGAACACCGGTGGGCCGCGGCGAAAGGCGATCAGGCCGACGCCGAACACCGAGCCCCACAACAGGATGTCGATCAGAAGCGCGGCGCTCAATTCTCATCGTCCTTCAGGGCCCACTTCGGATAAAGCCGGACATAGACGAAGCGGCCGAGCGCGCCTGCGAGCACCGGCAACGGCAGCGAGATGACAATGCGCCACAATGTGAAGTCGGTCCCCATGATCGGGATTTCCCAGGCCACTGCCCGGCCATAGCCGATCAGGGTCCAGCTCACGACCATGGCGATGGTGGCACCGAAATCGGCGCCGACCGCGAGCAGCGCACTCGCCACGGGATAGGCGGTGAAGGGACCGCCGGGCAGGATCGCGCCGAAGGCGGTACCGATCAGAAGGCCTTTCAGGCCCGATTTCGGCCCGAGCGCGCGCGAGACTTTCTCGTGCGGCAGGATCTCGGAGATGAACGCACCGAGCAGGCAGCCGGCCAGCACGCGCGGCAGGATGCCGCTGAACAGCGAGAGATCGTGGGTCAGGATGTCGAGAACACCGTCGGTGCCGTCACGCCGCCAGACCAGACCCGCGCTCACCGCCACCAGCGCTGCGATGATGATGGTCGACCAGCCGATCGGCTTGCGCACGCGACCCGGCCGTGGCTCGGAGTCCGCGTCCTCGGCGGGCGCCGGGTCTTTCGGGGAGGGTTCTGACAACGGGCGCGTTCGGCTCGAGGGTGATGCCCGTCCTGATTAAGGGCGCCGCAGATGCGATGCAAACAGTACGATGACGGGAGCGATGCACACGTCGCGCAGGGCCATGCGGGCGAAGTGCGAATTCCGCACAGCAAAAAGGCGGCCGCACGAGCGACCGCCTTTCGCTATTCCGATGAGGCTTAACTCAGGCCTTGTCGAACAGGGACTCGACGTATTCCCAGTTCACGAGGTTCTCGACAAACGCCTTCAGATAGTCGGGACGGCGGTTGCGATAGTCGATGTAGTAGGAGTGCTCCCAGACGTCGCAGCCGAGGATCGGGGTGGCGCCGTGCACCAGCGGATTCTCGCCGTTCGGGGTCTTGGCAATCTCGAGCTTGCCGTTCTTGACCTGGAGCCAGCACCAACCGGAGCCGAACTGGCCGACGCCGGCCGCCTGGAAGTCCGTCTTGAACTTCTCGAACCCGCCGAGGTCCTCGTTGATCTTCTTCTCGATCTTGCCCGGCAGCTTGGTGCCGCCGCCATTGGGCTTCATCCAGCTCCAGAAATGGATGTGGTTGTAGTGCTGGCCGGCATTGTTGAACACCGCAGGGTTCTTGCCGAACGAGCCCTTGACGATCTCCTCAAGGGACTTGCCTTCCCATTCGGTGCCCTTGAGCGCGTTGTTGCCGTTGGTGACATAGGCCTGATGATGCTTGTCGTGGTGGAATTCGAGCGTTTCCTTCGACATGAATTGCCCGAGGGCGTCATAGGCGTAGGGGAGTGGGGGCAGCGTAAAGGTCATGGGTGTTGTCCGCGACTGATGGGGGAACGAGACTTAACGGTCACCCCTTATAGAAGGTTCCGTGGCCGTTAAATACCGCGAATTTTCCAAAAGGCATGGTACGGCGGCTTGGCCGGATTGCATAAAATCGCCGCAAGGATGTCGGGCGTTTCAACCGGGCCGTAAAATATCATTGCCTTTGAGATGCTTATGGCAGAACGAAACGCACCGGCGGCGCGGAGATGCGAAAGAGAGAGCGATGAGCATCGAGATCGACATTTTGAACGGCGACGCCTCTTGGCGAATGGCGCAGCCGCTGCATCAGGCGGTCTTCGGACCTGATATCGTCGCGAAGCAGCCTTGGGCTCACGTCAAATGGGCCAATGCCGACCTGCGCGTGCTGATCGAGACGCCCGAGGATGGTCTCGTCTGCCATGTCGGCATCTATTTCCGTACCGTCACCTGGAACGGGCAGAAGGTTCACATCGGCGGCATCGGCGGCGTCTGCACGCGGGAGGACCGGCGCGGCCGCGGCTATGCGACCATGGCGATCGACGCCGCAGTGCATACCATGCGCGCCAACGAGGCGGTCCGCTTCGCGCTGCTGTTCTGTGAGCCGCACAATGTCGCGTTCTACGAGGCCCGCAGCTGGCTCCCCTTCAAGGGCGAGGTCTATTGCGAGCAGCCGGAGGGGCGGATCCGCTTCACCCACATGGCGCCCTATGTCTGCAACATCGTCAGCGCGCCGACGCTGGGCACCATCGACCTCTGCGGCCTGCCTTGGTGAGCCCTGCGTGAAGCGAGGCTGGCGCCGGCGCCGCACGCCCTGTAATATGTCGATCATCATCCAATATTCCGCGCGGTGACACATGACGATCGACGCCTCCCTGGACGCCGTGCCGCCGCCTGCCCCGGTCGCCTCCCCCATCGCCAGCTTGCTGACGGCACCGATCCTGCCGACACTGCTGCGGCTTGCGATCCCCAACATGATCGCGATGGTCGGCAGCACGCTGGTCGCGATTGCCGAGACCTCCTATATCGGCCGGCTCGGCACCATCCCGCTCGCAGCGATCGCGCTGGTGTTTCCGTTCGCCATGCTGACACAGATGATGAGCGCGGGCGCGATGGGCGGCGGCGTCTCGTCTGCGATCAGCCGCGCGCTCGGCGCAGGCGATCGGACCCGTGCGGCGACGCTGGCGCTGCACGCCGCCATCATCGGCCTCTGCGGCGGGCTTTTCTTCACGGTGACCATGCTCGTCTTCGGCCGCTCCTTCTTCATGCTGCTGGGCGGGCGCGAGCGTGTACTCGAGGAAGCCAGCGGCTATTCGCAAATGCTGTTCTCCGGCGCGGTCGCGATCTGGCTCGTCAACACGCTGGCCTCGGTGATCCGCGGCACCGGCGACATGCGTCTGCCCTCGATGGCGCTGATCGGGACGAGCGTGCTCCAGATCGCGCTCGGCGGCACGCTGGGGCTTGGCCTGTTCGGCGTGCCGCAATTCGGCATGCCCGGTGTCGCCGCCGGTCAGTTGATCGCGTTCACCTGCGCTGCGATCTTTTTCCTCTGGTATCTCTGGTCCGGCCGCAGCCGGCTGCCGCTGGACTTCCGCGCCTTCCATTTCGATCGCGCGCTGTTCTTCGACATCCTCAAGGTCGGCGCGGTCGCCTGCCTGTCGCCGCTCCAGACCGTGCTCACCATTTTGATCTTCACCAAGATCCTGGCGACCTTCGGCACCGAGATGCTGGCAGGTTATGGCATCGGCTCGCGACTGGAATTCTTGCTGATCCCGATCACCTTCGCCTTCGGCATCGCATCGGTGCCGATGGTCGGCATGGCGATGGGCGCCGGCCAGGTGAAGCGCGCGCGGCGCGTGGCCTGGACCGCGGCCGCGGCCTCGGGAATCACGGTCGGCCTGATCGGCCTCGTCATCGCGCTCGATCCGTCACTGTGGGTTTCGCTCTTCACCAGGGATCCCGGCGTCGCCGCCGCCGCGCACAGCTATTTCCACTGGGCAGGCCCGACCTTCGTGTTCTTCGGCATGGGCGTATCGCTGTATTTCTCCTCGCAGGGCGCGGCGCGGGTCGGCGGTCCCGTGCTCGCCTCCACCGCGCGGCTTCTGATCGTCGCGATCGGCGGCGGCACCCTCATGATGGCGCAGGCTCCAGCCTGGACCCTGTTCGCCCTGGTCGGCGGCGCCATGATGGTGTTCGGGCTGTCGACCGCAGGTTCGGTCGCCTTGGTGCGCTGGGGCAAATGAGCGCAGGTCATTGCACGCAGGCAAATAAACGCAGGAATGTGATTCCATCCAGCGTTGCACTGTCCTGCTAGGCTGCTATGGAGGCGCTCCACTTCGGGGCTCTCTCCATGACTTCCAGATTCGCTGCTCTCATCGTCCTTCTGGCTGCGCTCCTCGGCGCGACTGCCGCCCATGCGCAGAGCGCCGACGGGACCTGGCTGACCCAGGCCGGCGATGCCCGCGTCAAGATCAGCAAATGCGGCAGCGGCATCTGCGGCAATGTCGTCTGGCTGCGTGAACCCCACGACACCGCGACCGGCCAGCCCGCCTCCGACAGCAAGAATCCCAATCCCGCCCTCGCCAGGCGCCCGATGATCGGCTTGCCATTGTTCAGCGGCATGCAGCCTTCAGGGCCGAACAAATGGTCGGGCCAGATCTACAATGCCGACGACGGCAGCACCTATGCGAGCAGCGTTACGGTGACATCAGCGGATTCACTGCGGGTCGAAGGCTGCGTCGGCGCGCTCTGCGGCGGCGAGACCTGGACGCGGGCGGGGCGCTAGCGCTTCACGCCGTCATCGCCTTCAGCGCCGTCGCAGCCGAGGCGTAGCCGCCCCGCGCACCGTCGATGAAATGGACGTGGTCACTGCGGAGCGCCGACGGGGTGAAGCAGGTCATCATCGCAGCGTCCTGCTGGTAGAGGCCGTAACGTACGATGCCGTCGCGCGCGGCAGTCGCGAGGCGATCGCTGAGGGCGCGTTCGAGCTCGGGCGTACAGTCGAGGATCATGCGCAGGCCGTCGTCATATTTTCGGAAATCGGAGTTCTCCACGACCTGCCGTGTATAGAACTTCGGCACGAAGCCGCCGACCTTGAGATCGAAGCGCATGATCAGATAGACGAAAAGCGTGTAGGCCAGCACGCTGGCGCGGCGTGCGAACAACGGACCTCCGCGCTTGGTGCGCGCCTCATATTCCAGCCCCTGTGGCGGCCATGTCAGCGGCGGCCCTTGTGGCGGCACGGGCCGACCGGCATCCGGACTGCGCTCGACGAGATGGATGATGTCCTCGATCACGTTGCGGAATACCGAGGGATCGGCGCCCTGGGCCGGCATCACCAGCACGGACAGGATCAGGCCACGCGCCGCCGGAATCACCTCGAAGCGGCAGGACAGGCCGGAGAGATCGGGCTGCGTGCCCGCGGGCGCTTCGGGTATCGCAAACTCGCCGCGCTTCATCGCAGCGTCCGCCCAGGCGAGCCCGCCGCCCGAAAACATCGCGTAGGACAAATTGGCCGACGGACCGAAGCGCGCGACGCGCACGTCGAAGCCCTGCGCGCGAATGGCGCTCACCGGCACCAGCGCGACGCGCATCCGCAAGTCGAGATCTTCCCGGACCCAGGTCGCGGTCGCAGCCAAAGCCTCGCGGGCCAGTTCGAGATCATTGGGCGCGATCGCAAAACTCGCGCCGTCGCCGCCGAACACAAAGGGAAATTCGCGTCCCTCCAATGCGTTGGTCACGGCCGCGATCACGGCGGCACCGGCCATGTTCACAGCCTTGTAGCGCTGCGCCGCGATAGCCTTGGTCGAATCCACGATGTCGGCAACGCCGACGCTCCAGTCGTCGGGCAGCGGCGAATACAAAGCGGGGTCCATCAGGCTGGTGAAGCCGCGAAAGACCGGAATGCCGCTATAGAACGCTGATGTCATCGGATGATGCCGGATGGTTGGGACGCACGTCCAAAGAGACATACGTAGAAGAATCGGTTCGGGTTCGCCAGGCGCGCGCCCTTGCAACCATTGGCCGAAATGGACCGGGACAACAAGATGAAGGCGCGCTGCAATGCCACAGAAGGTCATTGATCGGCATCAAACAGCTGCGCGCAAATGGCGTCTAGTCTCGATGATCTGACATGGTAGCGAGGGAACATCGACGTGTCCGACTCCGACAGGAAGGACCCCATCGCTCCGGTAAGCCGGCACACTGGGCGTGATCCGATCAGCGCGGTGAAGATGCCGGAAAGCCTGACCGCCGCCGTCGATAGTTGGGCCGAAACCCATCACCTGTCGCGCTCGGATGCCATCCGTCAGCTGGTCGAGCTGGGCCTGAAGGTCGCGCCCCCGGCACTCCCGCCAGGGCACCCGCTCGCTTCGGATGCCACCAGGATCGAAAAGCTTGCGGTGCATGAACTCGAGGGACTGCTCGATCCTGCCCTGTCTGAAGACGAACGCGAGCGCCGGATCCGCCGCCTCACCGACGGCCCGCCGGAGTTCTCACACGAACGGATTGACCTGCCGAAGCACCGGACCTGAATGTCTAGTGCAGCTTCTCGTCCTGACGCTTGCGCAGCGCGGATGAGGGTACGTCGTGGCAACCGACCAGACGCACGAATTTCTGCGGATACATTTCGTGACCGTGGTCACCGGAATTTTGGTGAGACATCGGCTCGCAGTGAACGGGCTGGCAGTGAACGTCGCTTTGCTGTGCGCAAGATGGCTTTGCCGACGCCTTGTCCAGGCTCGAAGCGGTCATGGACTGCTCCCTATCGATTAGGGCAGATCGATTGACGTAAACCCAATCGATTGCGCGGCATCTTACGACCAAATCCGGATGATGTCATTGCGCCGGATCAATGCAATTGTGGCGACGGAGTTCCGGCTACGCCGTGTTGCCCGCGTCGACCGTAAACACGGTACCCGTCACATTGCGGCCGCCCTCTCCCAGCAAATATTCCACCATCCGCGCGACGTCGTCGGTCTCCGGCAGGCGGCGTAGCGCGCTGCGGCCGGCGATGCGCTTGCGGCTGTCGTCGGACAGGTTGTGCGTCAGCTCGGTGTCGATGAAACCGGGCGCGATCGCGTTCACGGTGATGCCGAGCTTGCCGACCTCGCGCGCGAGCGAACGGGTGAAGCCGGTAGCGGCGGCCTTGGTCGCACCGTAAACGGAGAGGCCGTTATAGCCGGTGGTCGCAATGATCGAGGAGATGTTGATGATGCGGCCGGCGCCGTCGGCCATCATCTGGCGCGCCACATATTTGGTGAGAATGATCGGCGACAGCACGTTGAGCTGTACCAGCGCCTCGATCTCGGAATTGTGCATGGTCGCCAGCAGGCCTTCGGTGCCGAGGCCGGCATTGTTGACGAGGCCGTAGATCGGGCCGAATTCATCGCGCACGAGTTTTGCGAAAGCGGGAATCGCATCGATCACGGCGAGGTCGCAGGCGCGGAAATGCAGGCGGCCCTCCGACCCGGCAATCGCCGCCTTGAGCTCGTCGCTCTCGCGCCGCGCCGCCGCGATCACGTTGTAGCCGCCATCAACAAGCCGCTGGCCGATCGCAAGGCCGATGCCGCGGCTACCACCCGTGACGAGAACATTATGCATCGGTGCGCGCCAGTTTGCCGGCCGGGGTGACGTCGAGCGCCTCGACGAAGCGGATCACCGCCGGCACCTTGTGGGACGCGAGCTGCGCGCGGCACTGATCCAGGATCTGGTCGCGGATCTCTTTCGCGCGCGCCGGATCGGTGCCGTCGGCGAGGATCACGTCCGCGACGACGATGCCGCCGGTGATCGGGCTCCTGCGTGACTTCGCCCGCGACATCCGCACGTCGGGATGACGGTTGATCACCGCCTCGATCTCTTCGGGGTGAACCTTCAGCCCACCGATATTGATGATGCCGCCGCGGCGGCCGACGAAATAGTAGCGGTCGCCACGCAATTCTACGATATCGCCGCTATCGACATACCCGTCTGCATCGGTGAGCGCAGCCGCGTCGCGGCCGATGTAGGCGTGCGCCGTGCGCGTCGAGCGGATACGTAGCGAGCCGTCGACGACCTTCATTTCGACGCCGTTGCGGTTGCCGAGATAGTCCGCCGGAAAGCCTTCCAGCCCGTCATTGACGGCAAAGCCGACGCCGGCCTCGGTCGATGCATAGGCATGGCCGACGGAGGAATTCGGGAACGCCGCTTTCAGGCCGTCCAGCACCGCCTGGTCGGCGATCTCGCCGGAGAGGCGGACGTAACGCGGCGCGAATTGCGCGACCGAGCCGCTCATCAACAGCTTGCGCCAGTGCGAGGGCGTGCCGGAGATGTGGGATACGCCGCGCGCGTTCAGCCGCGTAACGTGATCGCCGAGGGCCTCATGCGGATCGGATAGCACCATCGAACCGCCGGAGAGGACGGCGCGGAGGAATATCTGCAGGCCGCCATAGCGGCGGATGTCGTAGAACGTCGCCCATACCGGCGCGGGTCCGCGCGCCGGGCCTTCGGCGACGATGGCGCCGGTGAGTGCTTCCAGTGTATGGCCGACGATTTTCGGCACGCCCGACGTGCCCGAAGTCAGCATCAGCCATTCCGTGGCGCGTTCGGTCCTGGCCGGTGCGGTGGCCTGAAGCGGCAGTTGTGCGGTGACGACCAGCGGCACGCCAGTCTCTGCCCAGCAATCGGGCTCGTCGGTGATGACGGCATCGACCCCGGCATCCGCCATCAGCGTGTCGAGATGCGCGGGGTTGAGATCGGGCGGACACAGCAGCATGCGGCGGGCAATACCGTCGAGCTCGATCATGGCAAGGCCCGATCGGAGCTGGTCGGACACTTTCAGCAGCACCGCGCGCCCGGACAGCTCGCCCAGGCGGCCACCCAGGACCGTCTGCGACAGGACATCGGTCAGCGACACGACATGGTGCGCATCCGACAGAGCGCGGCCCGTCAGCTCCGCGCCGAGATGGTCGCGAAGCGCAAAGATCTCACGCGGGGACATTTTCGTAGGCCCGCACGAAATCGCCCACGGTGGCGGGGAACGCTGCGTCCTCGGAGATGGTGAAGGGGTCGACGCCGGTCTCGTCCTCGAGGCGCGCCACCAGGATGGCGAAGGCGAGCGAGTCGAAGCCCGTCTCGTGCAGGGACAGATCGTCCGAGAGCGCGGGAAGCGCGACGTGCTGCTCCTTGGCGATCTGCTGGATCGCTTCAATGACCTTAGACCGTACCGACATGGCTGGCTCGCTTCTGTTGTCGTTCGTGTTGCGGCGGTTCTTGATGACCGCCTCCCTTGGCCGTTTGTTTACCCGACAGAAGTAAATGGCTTCTTGGACAATTCGGATAAAATTGGACCTATCTGGCGAATTTTCGCGCGGCTAGAGCCGGATCGTACCATCGTTGATTTGCGCATACGTCTCCGCGTCCAGCGCGACATAGGCGCCGGTCTTCGGGTCCAGCATGAACAGCGGATCGGAGACCGCGCCCGGATCAAATCCCTCGCGCACGAGCTCGCCCTTTTTCTGCTTGAAGGTCTCGGTCGCATCGAGCTCGCGCGAGATGCGTATGAAGACGGGGTGAGCATAGGCCGGCAGGCGCTGTGCGAAGTGGGCGGGCAGCACCTCGACGGCAAAGCCCTCGTTCACCACGATCGCGCTCATGCCGGCGCGCCCATCGGTGCCGGGGATGCTGACGCCGTAGGTGGTGGCATCGATCACGCCGGTGAAATCGCGCACGGCGTCGTTGACCTCCGAGGTCGCGACGTTCTCGCCCTTCCAGCGAAAGGTGTCGCCGATGCGGTCGACGAAGTGGAAGAAGCCCTTCTCGTCGAGCCGCATCAGATCGCCGGTGCGAAACCAGGAATCGCCCCTGGCAAAGACATCGCGCAGGATCTTCTTCTCGGTCTCGCTCGCCTCGGTGTAGCCCTCGAAGCGACCGCCGCCCTCGTCCGCCGTGCCGATGCGGCCTATGGCTTCGCCGGCCTCGCCACGCGCGCAGGCGATACAAAATCCCCCTGCATTGCGCAGCGGCGCGCCGTTATCGGGGTCGAGCCTGACGAGACCGGCAGGGAAACGATGCGCGAGCAGCGGCGGAATGCGGCCGATCGCGCCGGGCTGGCCCTCGACGTTGAACAGCGAGAAATTGCCTTCCGTCGCCGCGTAGAATTCGAGGATGCGCGGAATGGCGAAACGCCCCTGAAAATCGTCCCAGATGTCACCGCGAAGGCCGTTGCCGCAGACGATTCGCAGGCGATGCCGGTTCTCGTATTCCGAGGGCGGCGCCTTGAGCAGGTAGCGGCAGAGCTCGCCGATATACTGAAACAACGTGCAGTCGTGGCGCACGATGTCGGGCCAGAAATTCGAGGCTGAGAATTTTTCCGCGATCACCACCGAGCCGCCGGCAGCGAGCATGCTGCATGGTGCGACGATGCCGCCGACCGAGTGGAACAGCGGCAAGCAATCGTAGAGCCGATCCTGCGGCGTCGCGCTGGTGAGGCCGGCGAACCAAAAGCCCCAATTGAGGATGCGGCGGTGGCTGATGCTGGCGGCCTTCGGAAGGCCGGTCGTCCCGGACGTGTAGATCAGCAGGGCCCTGTCGTCGATGGTGACGTCGCCACGCTCGTCCGGCGAAAGCGGCCCGTCACAGAGGGCGGCGAGCGCGACATCGATCGCGCGTTCGCTGCGGGCATCGCCATGGGTCCAGACCTTTGCTTCCGTTTTCAGGTGCGGCGACGCGCCATCCAGCGCATCCTTGAGCTCGTGCGCGACAATGATGTGAGCGGGCTTTGCTACTCCGATGCAATGCGCGAGCGACTGGCCGACGAGCTTGGTGTTGATCAGCGCGACCACGCCGCCGACCCGGCTGATGCCGAGCCAGGCTGCGACATAGTCGATGCCGTTCGGCATGATCAGCGCGACAGTGTCGCCCTTGGCCACACCGGCCGAGCGCGCCCACCGCGCGTAACGATTGATGCGTTTCGAGAGCCCCTCATAGTCGAGGCTCGCGTCATCGGTGGCCAGCGCAATGCGATCGGGCTGGCGCTGCGCCCAATCATCGACGACATCGGCGAACAGCCGGCCCGGCAACGTCTCGATCCGTGCGGTGAGCTCGATCGCCTTCAGCCAAATTTTCGAAGCCGAAGGTGCGCGCGGAGCTTTCGGTTGCTCGATGACGCCGGTTGTCATGCCGTTCATTCTTTCGGAACGTGTCTGCTGGTTCCCGGCAGCTTAGCTCGCACGCCCTGCCCAGGTGTTAAGAGACAAGGTAAAAGCGGGTTAGTGCGCGATTAACTCTAGTCATCCTTTACCAAACCGGTGGGATCGGCGTGCGCGGTGACCTCGACCGCGAACGCCATCAACGCCTCGTTCGACCCGGCGCTGCCGCATGATTTCGCCAGGGACATCGCGCCGGTCGCCGGCCTCGCGCGAATTCCGCTGGTGCTGGTCGTCAACAACGACCTGCCGGTGACCAGCGTCGCCGACTTCATCGCCTACGCCAAGGCCAATCCCGGCAAGATGTCGATCGCCTCTTCCGGCATCGGTACCTCGCTGCATCTCTCCGGTGAGCTGTTCAAGTCGCTGGCCGGCGTGCAGTTCACCCACGTGCCCCATCGCGGCTCGGCTCCCGGATTGACCGACGTGATGAGCGGCCAGATCCATGGCATGTTCGACAACGTCACTTCATCCTTCGAGCTCGTGCGCGCCGGCAAGCTGCGCGCGCTCGGCGTCACCACGCGCGAGCGCTCGGAGATTCTGCCGGACGTGCCATCGATCGCGGACACGCTCGCCGGCTACGAGACGAGTTCGTTCTACGGTGTCGGCGCTCCGCACGACACGCCGCGCGAGATCGTCGACCTGCTCAATCGCGAAATCGCCGCCGCGCTGTCCGATGCGGAGATCAAGTCCCGCATCGCCGGGCTCGGCGCGGTCCCATTGCACGGCAACGCCAACGCGTTCGGCTGCATGCTGACCGCAGAAACCGAGCGCTGGCGGAAGGTGGTAGAGCTGTCGGGGATCAAGAAGGAATAGCGCGCGGCATCTGCCCGCAAGGTGGACCAAGGCACGGCCATGAGAACCGCACCGGCAGTCACCTACCGCTACTGTTGCACCTTCTTGTGACGCCGGCGAGGCGGCACCGGTTCGTTGAAGGCGAAATAGGGATTGAGATCGCAGGTCGCGGCAAGCCCCGATGCCGTGGCACGGCATTGCGGCAACGAAGTGAAGGTGCAGTCAAAGTAGTCACCGCCCCCACCCCCCAAACCGCCGCCGGTGTAGCGGTGCATGCATACGGGATAGGCCGGATCGTACCGCTGCGCGCCGGCATCCGCTACGCCCAGCAGCGTGAAGATCGCAGTGAGGGTCAGGAACGGCTGGCGCATGGAGAAATCCTCGAATCGGTAACTGCGGCGAAGTCGATGCCGACGGCTTGATATGACACAACATCTCGGTGCACGCGACTGTTCCTAACGACAGATGACGGCAAGTTGAGGTGCGGCTCGTGTGACGCACATAACCGCTCGGCGCTGTTCGCGAGCATCGCGACAGATTTCGTTTCTGACAACCTCCTCCCCCACAAGGGGGAAGGAGCGCGATGTGAGATGATTCGCCGTTTACGGGCTGCTATCCACCGAGCCCCTGCAACACCAGCCGGTTCAGGCGCGCAGCAAAAGCGGCGGGGTCTTCCGGCAGCTCGCCGTCCAGGATCTGCGCCTGTTCGAGCAGCAGCAGGCTGAGATCGTCAACGGTCTTGGAGCCGGCCTGAGCCTTCGTGATCGCGGTCACCAGCGCATGGCGCAGGTTGATCTCGAGGATCGGCTTGGTGCGCATGCCACGGTTCTGCTGAGACAGGATGCGCTCGAGCTCGCGGCTTGGGCCCTGGCTGTCGGCGACGAGGCAGGACGCGGAGCTGGTAAGACGCGTCGAGGCCTTGACGTCGCTGACGCGCTCGCCCAGCGCGGCCTTGATCACCGCGATGGTGGCGGCCTCGTCGGCGGCCGGCTCGTCCTTTTTCGCCTCGTCGGTCTCGTCGACGCGCGGGATCAGGTCGAGATTGAGATCGCCCTGGCTCAGCGACTTCAGCGGCTTGCCGTCGAACTCCGAGGGCATCGAGGTCCAGAAGGCGTCGACGGGATCGGACAGCAGCAGAACTTCGATGCCGCGCGCAGTCGCCGCCTCGAGTCGGGGGTTCGACTTCAGCCGGTCGATGCTGTCGCCGACGAGATAATAGATCTCGGTCTGGTTCGGCTTGAAATCGGCGATGACGTCCTTGA
The DNA here is from genome assembly GCF_000244915.1 of Bradyrhizobium sp. WSM471. Lineage (NCBI taxonomy): Bacteria > Pseudomonadati > Pseudomonadota > Alphaproteobacteria > Hyphomicrobiales > Nitrobacteraceae > Bradyrhizobium > Bradyrhizobium sp. WSM471. The sequence goes on from NZ_CM001442.1 coordinate 7,215,440, forward strand.
GCGAGCGCTTCTCGCCCGAGGTCGTGGTGAAACGCGACAGCGCGAGCAGCTTTTCCCGGCGCTCGAAATCCTCGTAGATGCCTTCCTTCAGCACCGCGCCGAAGGCCTCCCAGATCTTCGCGAAGTTCTCCGGATCCTTCTCCGCAAGGCTTTCGAGCTCGGACAGCACGCGGGTCGCCACGGCCTTGCGGATCTGCGCGAGCTGCGGATTGTTCTGAAGCATCTCGCGGGAGATGTTGAGCGGGAGATCCTCGCTGTCGACGACGCCGCGGATGAAGCGGAGGTAGCCCGGCAGCAGATCGGCATCGTCGGTGATGAACACGCGGCGGACGTAGAGCTTGACGCGCCCCTTGCGGTTCGGCTCGAACAGGTCGAACGGCTTGGTCGAGGGCGCGAACAGCAGCACGGCGTAGGAGTAACGCCCCTCCGCGCGATAATGCAGCGTCATCGCGGGATCGTCGAAGGCGGAGGCGATCTGCTGATAGGCCTTCTTGTAGTCGTCCGGCGTGAGCTCGGATTTCGAGCGCTGCCACAGCGCGCTTGCAGAATTGATCTGACGCGGCTCGCCCTCTTCCGGCACGAGCTCGATGGGGAAGAGGATGTTGTCGGAATAAGCGGCGACGATGCGCTCGATCTCGTAAGCTTCGAGATATTTCTTCGCATCGTCCTTGAGATGCAGGACGATCTCGGTGCCGCGCTGCACGCGGCCTGCATCCTCCTCGCTGGCACGCGCGATCTCGAAGCCCGAGCCGCCCGAGGACGTCCATGTCCAGACGTCGCTCTCGCCGGCGCGGCGGCTCACCACGACGATCTTGTCGGCGACCATGAAGGCGGAATAGAAGCCGACGCCGAATTGGCCGATCAGGCCGAGACCATCCTTGGCCTCCTTGAGCTTCGACACGAAGGCCTTGGTGCCCGAGCGGGCAATGGTGCCGAGGTGGTCGATCAGCTCCTGCCGCTCCATGCCGATGCCGTTGTCGGCGATCGCAAGCGTTCCGGCCGTCTTGTTCGGAATGATCCGGATCTTGAGCGCGTCGCCGTCGCCCAGCAGCGCTGGATTCGCGATGGCCTCATAGCGCAGCTTGTCGCAGGCGTCCGATGCGTTGGAGACGAGCTCGCGCAGGAAGATATCGGTCTCGGAATAGACCGAGTGCACCATCAGGTGCAGAAGCTCGGAAACCTCGGCCTGGAAGGGCTGCGTAAGCACAGCCGTGTCTGACGTCGTCATGCGTTTACCCGGTCAATCGAAGGGGAAGAAACCCGGGATATAACGCGACGGGGCAGGGGATCAAGTGGACGTCAGCAATCGCCCTCCAGGCGGAAGGGCGACCTGTCCGTGGCACATGCCGATCAAGTCACACAGCGGCCGGGCTGGAGCAGTTTTGCGACCTCGGTCAGGGAGCTGACCATCGGCTCGCAGGCGATCGTCGGCTTTTTGCGGCTCTGCTTCCGGTCCGGGAGCAGCACCGGCGGCTTGGCGTTACCGGTCTCGATCACCGCGGGGACCCGCAGCAGCACCGACGTGTCGGCCAGATCGTTCAGCCGCATTGACACGGTACGGGTCGGAACCTCAGCCTGCTTGATGTCGGCGAGCCGGTCGGTTTTGCTGGAGCGATTGACGTTATGGCCCGGCTTTTCGGCGACCGCCTGCCAGCGGTCGGCCAGATCATGGCCGGAGGCCAGCTGCACGGCGCCGACCTGGACGGCACCAAGCGTCGCGGCGATCGCGACGGCGCCTAGAAATACCTTTTGAAACTGTGACATGGCTGTCGGTCCCTCGCCCCATGGCGATCGCGGGAACAACGCGAGGAGAGGACCCAGAGTTCTCAGTCGTTAAGATCACTTAACCGTGTGCGAAAAGGGCACGGTCCCCGCGAAAAAAATTCGCAACCGCCTGGAACGACTTTTGCGGACGGGAGTCGTCTCAACAGCCGGCTATTCCCCCCTGCCCCATAAGCCGGCGACGTAGGGCGCGACTGTGGTGATGCCAGTCGCGCCTTACTTTTGTCTCGAGTTCAGTTCGCTTTCCCCGCGAGCCACTCCCGCCCCTCCCCGTAGAGCTTCTCGACCTCGGGCCCGGTGAGGCCCGGCATGTCGCGCTTGACCTTGTAGCCGATCAGCTCCTGCATGTAGGCGAGGTGGCGGTAGCCTTCGGGCAGCGCGGCAAGGGCTTTCTGGTCGAGCAGAAGTGTCGCGGCGGGATCGACCGGGTCGATCCGGTCCTTCTCGTAGATCGGCTGGCGGCGGACGAGGCCCCATTTTCCCTGCCGCTTCTCCAGGAAATCGTAGAAGCGCCCGGTGCAGACGACGTCGCAGGGCACGTCGTGCACAGGCGCGCGCTGCGAGATGGTCATCTTGGTCTGCGCGATGGCGCGGGTCCCCTCGAGGTCGATACTGGTGCCGCCGAGGAAATGCAGGATGCGCACGCCCTTGGCGAACCCCTCCTGGCTGACCCGCATGAAATCCCGCGCCGGCCCCTGAAACCAGGTGGCAGACATCCAGCCCTCTTCGTGCCAGACGGTGGCAAAGCGCTCCCAGTCGCCGGCATCCCGCCACACCGCCCAGTTCTCGACGAGGTCGCGGATAGCGAGGCGGTCGAGGAGTTGCTGGTCCATGAATGCGTCTCCGATGGCACCGCGGCTGCAACGCAGCCGCTGCACGAGGTATGAGCGGCGAATTCGATGGCCGTCAAGCGCGGCAACCGGATCAACGAAAATCCGGCGCACCTTGCGGCACGCCGGATCGGATTTCGTCAAATGCCGGGCGCAGGCGCTTCCCTTACGCCGCCGGCACCTTCGGTGCGCGGTTGCGGGAGTTGCGTTGGAAGAACAGCGCCTGGCTCGCCACCGCCGACACCATCGCCGGCTGGAACGGCTTCGAGATCAGGAAGGCCGGCTCGGGGCGCTCGCCGGTGAGGAAGCGTTCCGGGTACGCGGTGATGAACACCACCGGCACCTCAAAGGTGCGGAGCAACTCGTTGACGGCGTCGAGGCCCGACGAGCCATCGGCGAGCTGGATGTCGGCGAGGATCAGGCCGGGCCGCTTGTTCTTGGCCAAGGCGACCGCATCGGCGTGGGTGCGGGCGACGCCGACGACATTGTGGCCGAGGTTCTTCACCAGGCTCTCGAGATCCATGGCGATGAAGGTCTCATCTTCGATGATCAGCACGTCGGTGGCGATCTCGGCGGCCATCTCACGCCCTGCGGCATCCGCGAGCCGGCGCGTCTCGCCGACGTCGGTGCCGAGAATGTAGCCGACCTCTTCCTCCGAAAAGCCCTCGAGCGAGAGCAGCAGGAAGGCTTGCCGCGGCAACGGCGTGATGTTGGACAGCCGTCGCTCCGGCGGCATCGGCAGGTTCGTCACCTCCGAATCGTCGTTGACGGAAACGGAATTCCAGATCTGGGTGAACAGCCGGAACAGGCCGGCGCGCGGCCCGTGGCTCTCGTCGAGCACCGACGGATCTCCCAGCATGGCTTCCAACATGGCTGCGACATAGGCGTCACCGGAGGACTGGCTGCCCGTCAGGGCGCGTGCGTACCGGCGCAATAACGGCAAGTGTTCAGCAACAAGCTGTGAACGGGACATCCCCACTCCATATCATTTTCGGGCCGACCTTGACGTGCAGGCGTTAGGCGGGGGGCCCGGGTTCCCCTGCTGGGCTGATTACGCCTCAGACCAAGAAAAGTTCCGCATCGGGGCGGAACTTTTTCTCGCAGCTCGCATTGAGCCTATCCAGGGAACGGCTCCCGGTTGAGAGAACTTCTCGATTTTACAGTTACTTAACTCGGGGAAACGTGGAACAGGTCATGAAAGATCTCAAGTCTCAAGCCAGCAAAAGCACGACCCCCGGAAAGGGAGGGCTCACTCCGGAGATCCAGTCCCGGATCGGGCACCAGCTGCGCGCCATGTATGACGATGTGGTGCGGCAGGGGGTTCCGGACCGGTTCGCGGAACTGATCAAGAAACTTGATGCGCCGGGAGCGGTACCCCAAGTGGAAAATGGTGGCGGCTCTAACGACAACAATGGGAGGGATTGATGCCTCTCACGGACTCCCTGCGTAACGACATCCTGGCGGCCGTGCCCAGTCTGCGCGCGTTCGCCATCTCGCTCAGCGGCAATGCCGATCGCGCCGACGATCTGGTCCAGGAGACGCTGTTGCGCGCGCTCGCCAACATCGACTCGTTCCAGCCCGGCTCCAATCTGCCTGCATGGCTGTTCACGATCCTGCGCAACCTGTTCCGCTCCGATTATCGCAAGCGGCGGCGGGAAGTCGAGGATGCCGAAGGCAACTATGCCAAGACGCTGAAGACGCAGCCCTCGCAGAACGCCCATCTCGAGTTCGAGGAATTCCGCACGGCGCTCGACAAGCTTCCGCAGGACCAGCGTGAAGCGCTGATCCTCGTCGGCGCCTCCGGCTTCTCCTATGAGGATGCGGCTTCGATCTGCGGCTGCGCAGTCGGCACGATCAAGAGCCGCGTCAACCGCGCGCGCTCCAAGCTCGCGGCGCTGCTCTATGTCGACGGCGCGGAGGATTTCGGGCCCGACGAGACCATTCGCGCCGTGATCGGCGGCAGCGGCGGCTGAAGCCGGCGTCAATCGGACTGAGACCGCAAGAAGGCGGCCGCTTCCGCGGCCGTCTTCACACGTCTGACGTGATCACGTCGCGCGTGATCACTCGTCCACGAAGGTCACGGTCTCGGCCACGCTCGCACGCGAAGTGCGGTAGCTGTTGACCTTGTGGGCGTTGTCGGCATAGCCGAACGAGATGCCGCACACGATGCGGCGGTCAGCAGACACGTTGAAATGGCGGCGGATCAGGCCGGAGTGGCGCGCGAGCGCCGCCTGCGGAATCGTGCCGAGCCCGAGCGCCTGGGCGGCCAGCATGAAGTTCGAGACATAGGCGCCGCAATCGATCGCACCGTAAATGCCGAGCGGCTCATCGGTGTGGATGATGGCCACATGCGGCGCACCGAAGAAATTGTAGTTTTCCAGCGCCTGCTTCGCGTAAGCCGCCTTGTCTCCGCGCACGATGCCGAGCGTGTTGTAGAGCTGAAAACCGCTCTCGCGGCGGCGTTCGAGGTACGCGCCGAGATATTCGCGCGGCGGCGGGAAATCATAGTCGTCCCCGAGACCGCCCGAAGCCTCCTTGTAGATCAGCTTGCGGAAGCGCTCCTTGGCCTCGCCGCTGGCGATGACGACTTGCCAGGGCTGGCTGTTGCACCAGGACGCCGTGCGTTGCGCGGTGGTCAGCAAATGTTCGATCGTCGCGCGATCGACCTCCTTGGCCAGGAAGGCACGGACCGAGTAGCGCTCGTTAAGCAGCTCTTCGAGTACGCCGATGCGGTTATTCTGATTGACTGCAGCGTCCATTGCTTAAGCTCGCTTTCGTGCCCCGGACGCGACGCAGCACGAAGTGATGCGGCGCTGAGGCGGGGCCCATTGTGGCCTGTCTATTATGGCTCCTGGGTCCCGGCTCGCGCTTCGCGCGTCCGGGACACGAGATATCATCGTCCCTTGGTCGGGATCTTGTTATACGGCACGTCCTTGTCCACGCGGATGTCGCCCGGCAATCCCAGCACGCGCTCGGCGATGATGTTGCGCAAGATCTCGTCGGTGCCGCCCGCGATGCGCATCGAGGGCGAGGACAGCAGCATCTGCTGGAACTGGCCCTGCACGGTCTGCTCGTCCGTGCCGGTGAGAACGCCGGCCGCGCCCTGGAGGTCCATGGCGTAGGTTGCGATGTCCTGCAGCATCATGCCGGAGACGAGCTTGCCGATCGAATTCTCCGGCCCCGGCCGCTCGCCCTTGGACAGCGCCGAGATCGCGCGGTAGCTGGTGTATTTCAGCCCGCTCGACTTCACCGCCCAGCTCGCGAGTTTTGAGCGCACGGCGGGATCGTCGATGGCGAGGCCATCCTCCAGCATCAGATTGGAGCAGAACTCGAACATCTCGGGGACGCCGGTCGCAAGTCGCGAGCCGATCGACATCCGCTCGTTCATCAACGTGGTCAGCGACACGCTCCAGCCCTCGCCGATGGCGCCGAGGCGCTGGCTGTCCGGAATGACGACGTCGGTGAAATAGACCTCGTTGAACTCCTGCATGCCGTTGGCCTGCTTGATCGGGCGCACCTCGACGCCGGGGCTCTTCATGTCCAGGAAGAACATGGTGAGCCCCTTGTGCTTGGGCACATTGGGATCGGTGCGCGCGATCAAAAGTCCGTAGTCGGAATAGTGCGCACCGGAGGTCCAGATCTTCTGACCGTTGACGACCCAATTGTCGCCCTTCTTCTCCGCGCGTGTGCGCAAGCCCGCGACGTCGGAGCCCGCCGACGGCTCGGAGAACAGCTGGCACCAGATCTCCTCGCCCGCGGCCAGCCTCGGCAAATGGCGCCGCTTGGCGTCCTCGCTGCCAAAAGCCATCACGGTTGGCCCGCACATGCCCTCGCCGATCTGGAACGGCTGCGTCAGCTTGCCATAGACGCCTTCCTCCTGCTGCCAGATCACCCGCTCGATCGGCGTCGCACCCCGACCGCCATATTCCTTGGGCCAATGCAGGCAGGCCCAATTGCCTTCGGCCTTCTTCTTCTGCCAGGCCTTGCCGACATCGACGATGTCGTGGTTGGCCAAGCGGATGCGACCGAGCGAGGATTTTGACAGCTCGGCCAAAAATTCCTTCGGCGCGTTGGCCTCGACCCATTTGCGCGCGGTCTCGCGGAATGCGGCTTCCTGCGGGGTGTCGTCGAAATTCATGGCGAACCTCTTCGTTCTTGCTCTGTCTTAGTCCCTCATGGTGAGGAGGCGCGCAGCGCCGTCTCGAACCACGAGGCCCCAATCGGGCCTGCATCCTTCGAGACGCCGCGTTCCGCGGCTCCTCAGGATGAGGATCATCAGCCTCTTCCCTTGGTCGGGATCTTGTTGAACGGCACGTCCTTGTCGACCCGGATGTCGCCCGGCAGGCCCAACACTCGCTCGGCAATGATGTTGCGCATGATCTCGTCGGTGCCGCCTTCGACGCGGGTACCCGGCGCGCGCAGCAGCATCGCCTGGAAACGGCCGGCGAGTTCGGAATCTTCGGGACCGCTGATCACACCGGCGGCGCCTTGCAGATCCAGCGCATAGGTCGCGACATCCTGGATCATGGAGCCCGCGACCAGCTTGCCAATGGAGTTTTCCGGTCCCGGCCGCTCGCCCTTCGACAGCGCGGAGATCGCGCGCATGCTGGTGTATTTCAGCCCGCTCGCCTTCGCGGCCCAGTTCGCCAGCTTCGCGCGCACCGCGCGATCCTCGATTGCCGGGCCGTCGTCCAGCATCAGGCTCGAGCAATATTCGAACAGCTCGGGGAAGCCGGTCGAGACGGCCGCGCCGATCGCGCTGCGCTCGTTCATCAGCGTGGTCAGCGAGACGTTCCAGCCATCACCGACCTCGCCGAGGCGTTGATGATCGGGAATGCGAACGTTGGTGAAATAGACCTCGTTGAAATCGGAAGCGCCGCTCGCCTGCTTGATCGGCCGCACCTCGACGCCGGGGCTCTTCATGTCCAGGAAGAACATGGTAAGGCCCTTGTGCTTGGGCACGGTCGGATCGGTGCGGGTGAGCAAAATGCCGTGGTCGGAATAGTGCGCGCCCGACGTCCAGATTTTCTGGCCGTTGATCACCCATTCGTCGCCGTCCTTCTCGGCGCGCGTGCGCAGGCCCGCAACGTCGGAGCCGCCGGCCGGTTCGGAGAACAGCTGGCACCAGACCTTTTCGCCGGAGGCGAGTGGTGGCAGATAGGCACGCTTATGCTCCTCGCGCGCGAACGCCATCATGGTCGGCCCGCACATGCCGTGGCCGATGATGAACATGCGGGATAGCTGGCCGAATGGCCCCTCTTCCTGCTGCCAGATCACACGTTCGATCGGCGACGAGCCGCGGCCACCATACTCCTTCGGCCAGTGCAGACAGGCCCACCCCGCATCGGCTTTCTTCTTTTGCCAGGCCTTTGCCACTTCCAGAATGTTGGCGTTCTTCAATTGCGTGCGGCCGAGCGAGGACTTTCGAAGCTCCTCCTCGTACTGCTTGGGTGCATTGGCCGCGATCCAGGCGCGAGCAGTGGCGCGGAATTCGGCTTCCTGCGGGGTGTCGTCGAAGTTCATGGTGTCTCTCTTCTTCCGTCATTCCGGGGCGATGCGAAGCATCGAACCCGGAATCCAGAGGTTATCGACTCATTTCGAGATTCCGGGTTCGCCGCGTTGCGGCGCCCCGGAATGACGATAACGTCACGCCGCGTTCTTCTTGCGCATGCGGTCGATCAACTGGTCTTCCCAATAGGAGAGGCTGCCGAGCCCGAGCGCCATGGCGTTGGCGCGGCGATAGTACATGTGGCAGTCGAACTCCCAGGTGAAACCCATGCCGCCGTGAACCTGGATGTTGTTCTTGGCGCAGTGCTGGAACGCCTTCGTCGCGCTGATGCGCGCGGCTGCAGCCGCTTCCGGCAATTCGGATGCATTGGTCGAGAGTGCCCAAGCGCCGTAATAGCTGTTGGAACGTGCCAGCGTCGCCGACACGTACATGTCCGCCAGCATGTGCTTGACGGCCTGGAACGAGCCGATCTGTCGGCCAAAAGCAATGCGGTCGAGCGCGTAGTCGCGGCCCATCTCCAGCGCGCGGTCGGAGCCGCCCACCTGCTCGAACGCGCACAGCACCGCGGCGCGATCGAGCACTTGAGTCAAGATGCTCCAGCCCTCGCCGGCCGCGCCCAGCGGCTCGGCCTTGCAATCCCTGAAAGTGATCTCGGCCTGCCCGCGGGTGGGATCGAGATTGGTCAGGCTTCTCACCTCGACGCCGCCGTCCTTGAGGTCGACAATGAACAAGGAGATGTCGCCGTCGCGTCCGCCCGATCCCGTGCGTGCCGCGACTACCGCGAAGTCGGCGATCGCGCCATCGGCGACCGGCTTCTTGACCCCGTTGAGCACGCCATTCGCAGCCGTCAGCTTGACGTTCTTCGGTGACGGATTGCCCTTGCCCTCGAACAGCGCCAGCGTACCGATCGCCTCGCCCGAGGCAATCGCCGGCAGCCATTTCTTCTTCTGCGCGTCGCTGCCCGCGATCAGCAGCGCTTCGGCAGCGAGATAGACGGTGGAGGAAAACGGCACCGGTGCGTTCGCCCGGCCCATCTCTTCAGCGATCACGCAAAGTTCGAGATGACCCGCGCCCGCGCCGCCAAAGTCCTCCGGGATTGCGACACCGAGAAAACCCATCTCGGCGAGGCCTTTCCACAGCTCCTTGTCGTACGGCGCCTTGCCGTCGAGAACTGCGCGCACCGCCTTGGGTGGGCACTTCTCGGCGAGGAATTTGCGCGCCTGGTCGCGGAGCTGCTTCTGGTCGTCGGAGAAATCGAAGTTCATGGCGCGTATCCGTGTTGATGATGTCGATTACTTGAGAATGATGACGTCCTGGTCGGGCTTGTCCGCATAAAGCCGCTCCACCAGGGCGGCCCGGCGCTCCAGGCCGGCGCGCTGGTTGATGTAGCCCTTGTCGGTGAGTTCGTTGCCGTCGATCGAGGGCGGTTCCGCCATCAGCATGGCGCGCGCGATGATGCGGCTGCTGGCGCCCTCGCACTCCTTGTTGTGAGCCTCCAGCCCGCGCCTGAAGCAAGCGATCACCTCGGGATGCTTCACGGCGTCCTCAAAGCTGAGGTCGGGCCTGCCGACGAGCTGGCGGCAGGCATGCAGGTTCGGCCAGGCCAGCAGGCCGATGAAAGCGCGATCCTGCCCCGCGACCAGCGCATCATGCACGACGGGCGTCGCGGCGGCGATCGCATCTGTACGCAGCGAGCCGACATGGACGAAGGTGCCGGTGGTCAGCTTGAAATCTTCCACCACGCGCCCGGCAAAGATGATGCCCTTCACCGGATCGGTGTCGTCGACGAAGACGCCGGCGTCACCGATGCAATAAAAACCTTCCTCGTCGAACATCTTCTTCGTCAGGTCAGGCTGGCCGAAATAGCCCGGGGTGACGTTGACGCCGCGCAGACGCAGCTCGTATTTCGAGCCGCACGGCACCATCTTCAGTTCGACCCCGGGGAACGGCAGGCCGATCAGGCCGACGCGCTCGGTGTCCCAATAGGTGCCGGTCGAGGTCGGCGCTGTCTCGGTCGAGCCCCAGCCGGTGTAGAACACGATGCGCTCGCCGGTGGTCTTCACAGCGAGGGCCTGCATGCGATCGAAGAGATCGTCAGGCAATCGCGCGCCGCCATAGGCCATGATCGAGAGGTTTTTGAAGAAGGATCGGCACAGCGCGTCGTCCTTCTCCATGGCGGCGGCGAGCGCGGCATAGCCGGCGGGCACATTGGCGTAATAGGTCGGCGAGATCTCGCGCAGATTCCGGAGAGTTTCCTCGAATTGGCCCGGCATCGGCCGGCCGTCATCGATATAGAGCGTGCCGCCGTCGACCAGGATCGGGTGGAACGCCGCGTTGCCGCCCATGGTGTGGTTCCAGGGCATCCAGTCCAGCATGGTCGAGATCGGACCGCTGGGATCGCGCGGCCGCACCTGCATCATCATCGCCGCATTGGCGCACATCATCACTTGCGTGTTGATGACGGCCTTGGGCATGCCGGTCGAGCCTGACGTGAACAGCAGTTTGCCGACGGTCTCAGGCGTGATCTTCGCGATCGACGCTTCGACATCGGCAGTCACGGCTGTCGCCGCGAGCTCGGCGAAGCTGACGCTCTCGATGCCCTCGCAGGGCCGTAGGACATGAACGACGGTGACGCCGGTGAGATCGAGCGCTTTCAGTGCCTTCTCGAAGGTCGGGCCGTCCTGCACCATCACCACGCCGGGTTTGATCAGGTCGAACAAATATTTCAGCTTGACGTGATCATGGCTCATCAAGGAGTAGGCCGGCGAGACCGGCGCGGCCGGGACGCGCGCCTGCATCGCCGCCTGCGTCATCAGCGCGTGCTCGATCGAATTGCCGGAGAGGATCGTGACCGGGCGGCCGTCGAGCGCAAGATTGAGCAGGCCTTGCGTCAGCGCATCCACGGTGCGCTTGGCCTCCCCATAGGACACCTTACGCCATTCGCGGTTAGGGCCGCCGCGCTGGGCAAGCCAGATCCGCTCGGGCGCTTCCCTCGCCCATTTCGCCAGTGAAGCCGGGATATGCTTCTCGTAGGTCTGCAGCGGGATGCGCGACTTCAGCACCACCGTGCCGTCGTCGCGGCGCTCGACATCGATGTCGCGCGCCAGCCACTCGACCTTGCGAAAGGCGGGCTTCGTCATCACCGCCGCCGCGCTTCCACTCATTGTGCGTCTCCCGGAATTTCTTGTCCTTTACGGATCTTCATTGTCAGCGCCTGATATAGACAGGCTTTCGCTTCTCAAGGAAGGCCCTGATGCCTTCCGAAAATTCCTCGGAGCGGCTGCACAGGACCTGGTTGCGATCCTCCATCGCGATCACGGCTTCCAGCGATCCGGCATCGACGCTCATGTTGAGACATTCCTTGGACAGGCGCAGACCCACGGGCGAGGCCGTGATCATCGCGTCGACATAGGGTTCGGCGGCGTCATCGAGCTTGTCCTCGTCAACGACCTCGGAGACCAGCCCGACCGCGAGCGCCCGCTCGGCGCCGATGAAGCGTCCTGTGAGGATCAGCTCCGAGGCGATGGAGACACCGACCAGGCGTGGCAGGAAATAGCTGGTGCCGATGTCGCAGCCGCCAAGGCCGAGCTTGATGAAGGCGCAGTTCATCCGCGCCGATCGCGTCGCGACGCGGATATCGGAGGCGAGCGCCAGCGCAAAGCCGCCGCCGGCCGCCGCGCCCTGTACCAGTGCGAGGATCGGCTGCGGACATCGGCGCATCAGCATCACGATGTCGGCGATGCGCCGCTGCGAATCCAGCGACTCGGTGACACCAGGCGGCTCCTGCTGCCCGGCACGACGTTGCATCGCCGCCTTGAGATCGAGACCCGCGCAAAAATTCTTGCCGGCGCCCTTCAGCACCACGACGCGCGTGTCGCGGTTGCGCTGGAGGCCCTGGAAGTAGACGTTGAGCGCGTCGATCAGCGCAGGATCGAGCGCGTTGAGGTGTTCGGGACGATTGAGCGTCACCGTGTCGACGCCGTCGTTGTGCTCGATCAGCAGCGGTTGGGACATGAGGCGCCTCGTGCTTGCCGCCATTGGCGGTGCCGATTGCTGCGCCCTCTCCCCTTGTGGGAGAGGGCATGTACGCTGTGAGCCCGGAAGTCGCTTGGGTGAGGGGTCTGTCTCCGGGTGAGATCGTGGAGAGAACCCCTCATCCGTTGCGCTACGCGCGCCACCTTCTCCCACAAGGGGAGAAGGGAGGAAGAGCTACCGCGGCGCCATGCGGATCGCGCCGTCGAGGCGGATGGTTTCGCCGTTGAGCATCGGGTTCTCGACGATATGCACGGCCAGCGAGCCGTATTCATTGGCATCGCCAAGGCGCGCGGGATGCGGCACCTGGGCCCCTAAGCTCTTGCGGGCCTCTTCGTTCAGACCCATCAGCAGCGGCGTCAGGAACAGGCCGGGCGCGATGGTGTTGACGCGGATCTTCTGGCTCGCGAGGTCGCGCGCGGCCGGCAGCGTGAGACCGACGACGCCGCCCTTCGACGCTGCATAAGCGATCTGGCCGATCTGGCCTTCGTAAGCCGCGACCGACGCCGTGTTGACGATGACGCCGCGTTCTTCACCGACCGGCTCGATCGTGACGAGACGCTCGGCGAAAAGCCGCAGGCAGTTGAAGGTGCCGATCAAATTGACGTTGATGATGCGCGCGAACTTTTCCAGCGGGTAGACGCCGTCGCGGCCGACGATGCGCTGCGAGCCGCCGATGCCGGCGCAGTTCATCAGCACGCGCGCGACGCCGTGCGCGGCTTCCGCCTTGGCGATCGCCGCCTTGATCTGCTCCTCGCTGGTGACATCGGCGTGAAGCGCGATGCCCTTCACTTCGGCGGCAACCTTCTCGGCGTTTTCCTTGCTCTGATCGATCACGCCGATCTTGGCGCCCTTGGCGGCCATGGCGCGGGCGGTCGCGGCACCAAGGCCCGAACCACCGCCGGTGATGAGAACGGCAACGTCTTTCAACTGCATCGTAAGCTACCTTTCCTCTACCTTTTCCTGGGACGTTTCTTCTCTAGACTTCTGCGTTCTGGCCGGTCATCCGGCCGCGGCAGCTTCCTCGATATTCGTGAGAATGCCGCCGCAGATCAGCGTTTCCATGTGCTTGATGTATTGTCGGCAGACGTCGTCGGTGACCGGGCCGACGCCCGTCGCGCGCGACATCGCGTGCCGGCCGAAGAACAAGTGATCGCAGGCGCCGATCAGGCTGGTGTAGAACAGCACCGGATCGGTGGCGCGGAATTCGCCCTGACTGACGCCTTCGGCGAGCAGGCGGCGATGGAAATCCAGCAGCGGCGCGACGAAGAATTTCGAGACTTCGTCCGCGGAGCCCGCGACGCTCTCGTGCAGCAGATAGTGGATCAGCCGGTTCATATAGGGAAACCGGTGATAGGCGCGGATGATGCCGCCGATATGCAGCTTCAGCTTCGCGGTCGGCGTGATCGGCTGCGCCAGCAGATATTCGAGATTGGACAATTCCGTCCCCGCGTCGCGCTCGAGCAGCGCCAACAGCAGGCCGTCCTTGTTGCCGAAGTGATATTTGACCAGCGCGGCGTTGGCGCCGGACTTCTGGGCGATGTCGCTCAGCGAAATCTCGATCGAGGAGCGTTCGATCATCAGCTCGCTCGCGGCCACGAGCAATTTCTCTGCCGTGGAATTCTTTCCGCTGGGGAGCCTGTTCGGTACGCTGGTCGTCACGGAGATCCCTGATTTTGGCGCGAGAGCGGCCGCAGATAAGCCCAAGCAGCGCCTCCCCACAAGAGTTAATTGATCGATTGACTAAACAACCGATCACCCCTTAAATCCACCCCGACAACCAACCATTCAGAATAATCCAGGGAGAAACCGAGATGGCCGAGGCTTATATCGTCGCCGCTGCGCGTACCGCCGGTGGGCGCAAGGGGGGCCGCCTCGCCGGATGGCATCCGGCCGATCTCGCTGCGAAGGTGCTGGACGAGTTGGTCGATCGCACCAAGGTCGATCCCGCTTTGGTCGAGGATGTGATCATGGGCTGCGTCATGCAGGTCGGCGAGCAGTCCAACAACGTCGCGCGCAATGCGATCATGGCCTCGAAGCTGCCGGAGAGCGTGCCGGGCACCTCGATCGACCGCCAGTGCGGCTCCTCGCAGCAGGCGCTGCACTTCGCAGCGCAGGCCGTGATGTCCGGCGCGATGGACGTGGTGATCGCGGCCGGCGTGGAATCGATGACGCGCGTCCCTATGGGCCTGTCGTCGCAGCTTCCCGCCAAGAACGGCTTTGGCAACTACAAGAGCCCGGGCATCGAGCAGCGTTATCCGAACATCGTGTTCAGCCAGTTCACCGGCGCGGAGATGATGGCCGAGAAGTACGGCCTCTCCAAGGATGAGCTCGACGAGTACTCCTACAACAGCCATCAGCGCGCGATCGCGGCGACGCAGGCCGGCCACTTCAAGAAGGAGATCGTGCCGCTCGAGATCACCCGCGCCGACGGCTCCAACGACACCCACCATATCGACGAGGGCATCCGTTTCGACGCCACGCTCGACGGCATCAAGGGCGTCAAGCTGATCGCGGAGAACGGCAAGCTCTCCGCGGCCAGCGCCAGCCAGATCTGCGACGGCGCCTCCGGCCTAATGGTGGTGAACGAGCGGGGCCTGAAGCAGCTCGGCGTGAAGCCGCTGGCGCGCATTCATCACATGACCATGATGGGCGGCGATCCCGTGATCATGCTCGATGCACCGCTGCACGCCACCAAACGCGCGCTGGAGAAGGCGGGCATGGGGATCGACGACATCGACCTGTTCGAGGTCAACGAGGCCTTTGCCTCGGTGCCGACCGCCTGGCTCAAGACCACCGGCGCCGATCCCGAGCGTCTCAACGTCAATGGCGGCGCCATCGCGCTCGGCCATCCGCTCGGCGGCTCCGGCACCAAGCTGATGACGACCCTGGTGCATGCCCTGCATCAGCGCGGCAAGCGTTACGGCTTGCAGACCATGTGCGAGGGTGGCGGCATGGCGAACGTGACGATCGTGGAGCGGCTGTAAGCTGCTGCCGCATTAAAGGTGTAGTCCCGGCGAAGGCCGGGAT
This sequence comes from Bradyrhizobium sp. WSM471, assembly GCF_000244915.1. NCBI lineage: Bacteria > Pseudomonadati > Pseudomonadota > Alphaproteobacteria > Hyphomicrobiales > Nitrobacteraceae > Bradyrhizobium > Bradyrhizobium sp. WSM471. The sequence goes on from NZ_CM001442.1 coordinate 7,230,623, forward strand.
GACACCTTTCTTGTTGAGAGATTTCGACCATGACCCACCCCTCCATCCACGCCCGCGCCACACCCGACAAGATCGCCTATCAGATGGCCGGGACCGGCAAGGCGATCACCTATCGCGAGCTCGAGGAGCTCTCGAACCAGGGCGCGCACCTGTTCCGCTCGCTCGGGCTGAAGGCCGGCGACCACATCGCGCTGCTGATGGAGAACCGGCTCGCCTTCATGGAGATCTGCTGGGCGGCGCAACGCAGCGGGCTCTACTACACCGCGATCAGCCGCTATTTGAAGCAGGACGAGATCGACTACATCATCGCCGATTGCGGCGCCAAGGTCGTGATTACGACACCGAAATGCGCCGACCAGATCAAGGCCCTGATCAAGGGTGCGCCCGGCGAGCCGGTCTTCTACATGATGGACGAGCCGCAAGCCGGCTTCCGCTCCTATGACAAGGAAGCGGCCGCGCAGCCGACAACCCCGATCGCCGACGAGGTCGCCGGCTACGACATGCTGTATTCGTCCGGCACCACCGGCCGACCCAAGGGCATCAAGAAGTCGTTCGAGGGCAAGCCGATTGACGAGCCGAACGCGTTTCTGCGCGTCCTCTGCGCCGGCATGTGCGGCATGAACGCCGAGACTATTTATCTCTCACCGGCACCACTCTATCACGCCGCTCCCTTGCGCTTCAACATGATGGCCATCCTGCTCGGCGGCACTTCCATCATCATGGAGCACTTTGACGCCGAAGATTTCCTGAGGCTGGTTGAAAAATACAAGGTGACCCACGCGCAGCTCGTGCCGACCATGTTCGTGCGCATGCTGAAGCTGCCGGACGAGGTCCGCAACCGCTACGACGTCTCGACGCTGAAGGGCGCGATCCACGCCGCCGCGCCCTGCCCGATCGACGTCAAGGCCAAGATGATCGAATGGTGGGGGCCGATCCTGATCGAGTATTACGCTGGCTCCGAAGGCAACGGTGTCACTGTCTGCAACTCGAGAGAATGGCTGGAGCACCGCGGCAGCGTCGGCCGCGCCGTGGTGGGCAAGATCAAGATTCTGGACGAAAACGACGAGGAGCTGCCGACGGGCGAGATCGGCACGGTCTATTTCGCCGATGCGCCGGTTTTCACCTATCACAACGATCCCGAGAAGACGAAGAAGGCCTACAACGCAAAAGGCTGGTCGACGCTCGGCGACGTCGGCTATCTCGACAGAGACGGCTTTCTCTTTCTCACCGACCGCAAGTCCTACATGATCATCTCGGGCGGCGTGAACATCTACCCGCAGGAGACCGAGGACGTGCTCATCACCCACCCCGAGGTCGCCGACGTTGCCGTGTTCGGTGTGCCGAACGAGGAGATGGGCGAAGAGGTCAAGGCGGTGGTGCAGCCGCATGATCCCCAGCGCGCCGGCAGGGAGCTCGAGGCCGACCTGATCGCCTACTGCAAGAGCCGCCTCTCGACGATCAAATGCCCACGCTCGATCGATTTCGAAGCCGAGCTGCCGCGCACCCCCACCGGCAAGCTGGTGAAGCGGCATTTGCGCGACAAATATTGGCCGAAGGCGGCGGCGAAAATCTAGCCAGCCGCCTGATCGCCTCAATCGAACAAGCTCGGCGTGTGGTTCACCAGCGCGCCTTCGATCTCCAGCATCTTCAGTTTCGTCACCACGCCGCCATTCGCGGAGAAGCCGCCGGGCTTGTTGCCGGCCGCCAGCACGCGGTGGCAGGGCACGACGATCGGGCACGGGTTGCGGCCGAGCGCCTGGCCGACGTCGCGCGACAGTTCGACACCGCCGAGTTGCTTGGCAATATCGCCATAGGTGACGGTCTTGCCCGGCGGAATGGTGCGGGCGATCGCGTAGACGCCGCGGTTGAAGTCGGGCACGCCATCGAGATCGAGCGGGATGTCGGTGAGGTCATCCGGCTCGCCCGCGAGCAGTTTTGTGATGCGGTCGATCGCCTGCTGCACGTCGGCGGTCGGCTCGGCTTCGCTGGCGTCGGCATGGCGCTGGCTGATGCGGGTGCGGATCTTCTGCTCACCGCCCATCGGCAGTTGCGTGCCGTTGATGCCGCGCGGACCCCAAGCAATGGCGCACAGGCCGATCTTGCTATCGAACAGGGCGAAATGCTGGTTCGTCATGGCTTGGTCCCTGGCTTGCGTTCCCTTGCATGCCCCCAATGTGAACTGAGCCCAAATCTAGGCTTGGAAATAGTTGCGATCCACCCGGTTTCCGGGAATCTTGCACAGGAGTTCCGCCTTCCCTTTTCGCGAGCCCACAATGCAAAACCTCCACGTCAACGGATACGACATGCCCTATCTCGACGTGGGCGAAGACCGGGGCCGGCCGCCGCTGGTCTGCGTGCATGGCTCGCTCAACGACTTCCGTGTCTGGGGCTGCGTGCTCGGGCCGCTGTCGCAGCGGCACCGGCTGATTGCCGTCAGCCTGCGGCATTTCTTCCCGGCGCGTTGGGATGGCGTCGGCGACACCTATTCCATCGCCCAGCATGTCGACGACGTCATCGCCTTCATCGACAAACTCGACCTCGGCCCGGTCGATCTGATGGGCCATTCCCGCGGCGGGCACATCTGCTTCCGCGTGGCGCAGCGCCGGCCGGAGCTGCTTCGGCGGCTGGTGCTGGCCGAGCCCGGTGGCGAGCTCGATGCGAGCCTCGATCCCGATTATGCCGGCGGCCCCTCGCCGCTGCTGGCACGGTTCACGGCCTCGGCCGAGAAGATCGCGGCCGGCGACATCGACGGCGGCCTTGCGGTCTTCGTCGACACGCTTGAAGGCGCCGACACCTGGCCGCGGCTGCCGGCGCTGGTGAAGCAGAACCTGCGTGACAACGCCTTCACGCTGATCGGCCAGGTCCGCGACAACCGCCCGCCGTTCTCGAAGGCGGACGCGGAGTCCATCAAGATGCCGACGCTGTTCATCCTGGGCGCGCGGACCAAGGGCCTGCTGCCGAAAGTGCTGCATGCGCTGGCGGCGCATGTGCCGTATTCCAGGACGGCCGTCATCCCGAACGCAACGCACCCGATGTTCGAGCAGGCGCCGCAGAAATACTCCGAAGTGGTGCTGGATTTTCTGGCGGGCTGATCATGCAGACATTTCGCGTCAATGGTTACGACATGGCCTACCTCGAAGTGGGACGAGGCCTGCCGCTGGTCTGCGTGCACGGCACGCTCGGCGATTTCCGCACCTGGTATTCAGTGCTCGGTCCGCTGTCGAAATCGCATCGCGTGATCTCGGTGAGCCTGCGGCATTTCTTTCCCGAGCATTGGGATGCAGTCGGCGACGACTACAAGATGGCCCAGCACGTCGCTGACGTGATCGCTTTCATCGAGCAGGTCGAACCCACGCCGGTCGATTTGATGGGCCATTCGCGCGGCGGCCACATCGCGTTTCGCGTGGCGCAGTCGCGGCCGGATCTGTTGCGAAAGCTGGTGCTGGCCGAGCCCGGCGGCGATCTCGATGCGAGCCTGCCGGTGCCCGCGGGCACGCCCGCGCACCCGCCGCTGGCGGCGCGCACGGCGCGCTCGGTCGAGATGATCCGCGCCGGCGACATCGAGAGCGCACTGCAGAATTTCTACGAAGGCATCGAAGGCGACGGCTCGTGGCGGCGCGTGCCGGCGGCGGCGGCGAAGCAGCAATTGCGCGACAACGCGATCACCTTCCTCGGCCAGGTCAACGAGCAGCGCAGGCCCTACACGCTCGCGGACGCGCAGGCGATCAGGACCCCGACGCTCCTGATCGGCGGCGGCGCGACGACGGGGAGCCTTTCGGTGATGTGGCGCGTGCTGGCCGAGCACATCGCCGGGGCCAAGACGGCCGTGATCCCCGATGCCGGCCACTGGATGTTCGAGCAGGCGCCGCTGGAGTTCGGGGAGGCGGTGGACGCGTTTTTGGGGGAGTAAACGCCTCACGCTTTTTTTCCTCGAAAACAACCCCATGCACAGTAGCCGAGCCCAGCAATATCAATGGCTTGGCCGGGCGCAAAAACGAGGTTGGAGACCCCATTGGTCGCGCTTGACGCCCTTATCCTCTCGCCGTATCTTCGAATACGGAATTCCGTATTCCCTCTCATGGTCTCGGAGCTGCCGGCGTGATCCCTCTCGACCCGCTTCCGAACTTGATCGACCAGGTCTATGCGCGGATCCTGGAGGCGATCTCCGACCGCACGCTGCAGCCCGGCCAGCGCATCCGCCAGAACGAACTCGCCGACAGGCTCGGCGTGTCGCGCCAGCCGGTGTCGCATGCGCTGCACCTGTTGCACCGGCAGGGACTGGTCGCCGAAAGCGGCCGGCGCGGTTTTGAAGTCACCCAGCTCGATCCCGCACGCATCCGCCAGCTCTACGAGGTACGCGGCGCGATCGATGCGCTGGCGGCGCGGCTTGCCGGCGAACGCGCCGCAAGCGATGCGGCAGGACGCGCGCGGCTGGAGGCGGCGCTCGCCGCCGGGCGCGGGATCGACGGCAAGACCACGCTCGCCGAGCTGATCGCGCTCGACGTCGAATTTCATCGCGCAATCTATCGGCTCTCCGGCAATCCCGTGATCGAGGAGACGATTACGCCGCAATGGCCGCATATGCGCCGCTCGATGGCGACGGTGCTGTCGGAGCTCGATTATCGCGGCAGCGCCTGGGCCGAGCATGCCGACATTGCCGGACACATTTTCGCAGGCGATGCGAAGGCGGCCGAACGTGCGGCGCTTGCGCATGCGCAGACGGCGGGACGGCTGACCGAGGAGAGATTGAGGGCGACGGAAGAGGCGGCGTAACCGCACACGCTGTCGTTCCGGGCCGATGCGCAGCATTGAGCCCGGAATCCATCGGACGGCCTGCGCTGCGGAGAAATGGATTCCGGGCTCACGCTTCGCGTGCCCCGGAATGACAACAAAACAAACCAAAGGAGGACGCCTTATGAAACTGTCCCAGGAGCAATTGGAGTTCTTCCACCGCGAGGGCTGGCTGTTCCTGCCCGAATTGTTCAGCCAGGAGGAGGTCGATCTCCTCGCGCGCGAGGCGGTTGCCATCTATGACGCGAACCGGCCGGAAGTCTGGCGCGAGAAGAGCGGCGCGCCGCGCACCGCCTTTGCCGCGCATCTCTACAACGAGGCGTTCGGCATTCTGGGTGCGCATCCGCGCATGATCGACCCCGTCGAGCAGCTGTTCGGCGAGCAGGTCTACATGCACCAGTTCAAGATCAACGCGAAATCCGCCTTCACCGGCGACGTCTGGCAATGGCACCAGGATTATGGCACCTGGAAGCGCGACGACGGCATGCCGGAGCCGCGCGCGATGAACATCGCAATCTTCCTGGACGAGGTGATGCCGATCAACGGACCGCTGATGCTGGTGCCGCAGAGCCAGAACGCCGGCGACCTCAAGGCCTCGCACGACCTCGCGACGACCTCCTATCCGCTGTGGACGCTGGACGAGGAGACCGTGACGCGGCTGGTCAAGCAGGGCGGCATCGTGGCGCCGACCGGCAAGCCCGGCGGCATGCTGATGTTCCACGGCAATCTCGTGCATGGCTCGGCCGGCAACATCACGCCCTACCCGCGCAAGATCGTGTACCTGACGCTGAACGCAGTTTCGAACTACATCCGAACCCCGACGCGGCCGGAGTACATCGCGCATCGCGATTTTGCGCCGATCAAGACGGTGGAGGACGACGCGCTGGTCCGGCTCGCCCGTGCGCCGCGGCAGGCCGCGGAGTAACCGTCATTCCGGGGCGGCGGTAGCGTCGAGCCCGGAATCCATCAGGCCACAGAAGTCGCGGATGGATGGATTCCGGGCTCGCGCTTCGCGCGCCCCGGAATGACGAGCTTCAATCGTTGCGCTTAGGACAAGCCCCATGAACCTCTTCCGCCTCCTCCAGGCCCGCGCTGCCGCCGGCAAGCCCGTCCGTGTGGCGCTGATCGGCGCCGGCAAATTCGGCTCGATGTTTTTGGCGCAGGTGCCGCACACGCCGGGGCTGGAGGTGCCCATCATCGTCGACATCGACCGCGACCGCGCGCGCGAGGCCTGCCGCACCGTCGGGTGGGACGAGGGCCGCATCGCCGCCACCGTCTTCACGGATGACGGCGCGCGCGCCATTGCCGGCGGCGCGATGGACGTGGTGGTGGAGGCGACCGGCAATCCGGCCGTCGGCATCAAGCACGCCCGCGCGGCGATCGCGGCCGGCAAGCATATCGTGATGGTCAATGTCGAGGCCGACGTGCTGGCGGGTCCTCTGCTCGCCGAGGAGGCCCGCAAGGCCGGCGTGGTCTATTCGCTCGCCTATGGCGACCAGCCGGCGCTGACCGCGGAGATGGTGGATTGGGCCCGCGCCACCGGTTTTCACGTGGTTGCCGCCGGCAAAGGGACAAAGTATCTGCCGGCCTATCACGACGTGACGCCTGACAGCGTCTGGCTGCATTACGGGTTGACCGCGGGCGAGGCGCAATCGGCCGGGATGAATCCGCAGATGTTCAACTCTTTCCTCGACGGCACCAAGTCGGCGATCGAGATGGCCGCGATTGCGAACGCCTGCGGACTGGACGTGCCTGCAGAGGGCCTGCTGTTTCCACCCTGCGGCGTCGACGACCTGCCGCATATCATGCGGCCGCGCAGCAGGGGCGGCGTGCTGGAGCGGTCGGGCGTCGTGGAGGTGGTCTCCTCGCTCGAGCGCGACGGAAGGCCGGTGTTTCGCGATCTGCGCTGGGGCGTTTACGTCGTGCTGGAGGCGCCGAACGACTACGCCGCCGACTGCTTCAGGCAGTACGGCCTCAAGACCGACGGCAGCGGACGGTACGCTGCGATGTACAAACCCTACCATCTGATCGGGCTTGAGCTGAACATCTCAGTGCTGTCGGCCGCACTGCGGGGCGAGCCGACGGGGCAGCCCCATGGTTTCCGCGGCGACGTCGCCGCCGTGGCAAAACGCAATCTGCGCGCCGGCGAGATGCTGGACGGCGAAGGCGGCTACACGGTGTGGGGCAAGCTGGTGCCGGCGGCCACAAGCCTCAGGGCCGGCGCGCTTCCGATCGGGCTGGCGCATCGCGTGAGGCTGAAGCACGATGTCGCGCATGGCGAGATCGTGCGCTGGAGCGACGTCGAGTTCGACGCAGGCAACGAGACGATCAGGACCCGGAAAGCAATGGAAGCGGCGTTCGTGAAAGAGGAGTAGACCGTGCACTCACAAAACGTGATTCATCAGCGCGGGTTAAGGGATGGTCGCTATGCGATGCTTAGGGACTTAATCCGGCCGAGATGAACTTCACCTCCTGGTCTTCGGCTTCGATTATTTCCCGCGATATCGAAGAGCATCAACCAACAGTGAGAACGCAGGCGACGGTTGTCGGCGGCTCGGATAGTAAAGGTGATATCCGGAGAATGGCGGGCACCAATCCGACAACACACGAATGAGTTCGCCGCTAGAGAGATAGGGCTGCACGTTGCCTTCGATCAGGTAGGCCAGGCCGAGACCCTGCAGTGCAGCCTGAAGCAGGGCGCCCGAACTGTTGAAGACAAGTTGCCCGTCCACGCGGACTTTGACATCGCGTCCGTTCCTCTCGAACTCCCACGCGTAGAGACTTCCGCCGTGGGTGGGTAGATGAAGGTTGACGCAGTTATGCTGCGTCAGATCCTGCGGTGTGCGCGGCTTCGCTCGGGACGCGAAGTAGGACGGCGAGCCCACCACGGCCATGCGCAGGTCCGGACCGACCCGCACCGCGATCATGTCCTTCGCGACCAGTTCGCCTGGCCGAATCCCGGCATCGTACTGCGCGACCACGATGTTCGTGAGGCCAACGTCGATCATCACCTCGACTTTGATGTCCGTATACAGCGGCACGAGTTTGGCCAAAGCAGGCATCAGGATCGCCTGCGCCGCATATTCCGTCGCGGTAATTCGGATCGTTCCGGCCGGCTTTTCGCGTAGTTCGCTCAAGGCTCCGAGCTCGGCATCCATCTCGTCGAACTTGGGTCCGATCTTCTGCAGCAGCCGCTCGCCAGCTTGCGTCGGCGTAACGCTGCGGGTGGTACGGTTCAGCAACCTTACGCCCAGCCGCTCCTCCAGGTTCTGGACGATTTGACTGAGCGTCGGCTGAGCGATCGCCAGCCGCGCCGCCGCACGGGTGAAGCTGCGCTCCCTCGCCACGGCAAGGAAGGCGAGCAGATCGCTCGCGTCGGCACGTTCCATTTATAGGCTGCTCCAATCAATCTAATTGGCTTTTATCATCTAATCGGAATGGGCCCAAGCGCCTACTTTGGATCCTGACCGGCGGCTCCGACAGCGGAACGTGACGGATCGCCGGAAGCGCCATGCCCCGCGCTCGACGCCGTGTTTCTCGTCAGCGCCGTCACGGTACGCTGCGCCGCGTTAGTAACATCGTGGCTGATCGTGAAGCCGGCAACAGTCGGAGGACCTTAATGAAGCTTTTCTCGGCAACCGTACTTTCGCTTTCGATCGTCGCCAGCGCGGCCGACGGTCAACAGACAATCATCGAAGGAGCAAGAGCCATGCCCACGACCGAAGATATTCGGGCCGTCGCGCCCGCCCTCGAAAAATATGCCAAGGACGTCGTGCGCGGCGATCTCTGGCAGCGGCCGGGGCTGTCCGTGCGGGACCGGAGCATCGTCACGGTCGCCGCGCTCATCGCCCGCGATCAGACGGTCGAACTGCCGTACTATCTCAACCTCGCGCTCGACAACGGCGTGAAGCCGATCGAACTCTCGGAAATTATCACTCACCTGGGGTTCTACACCGGCTGGGCCAACGCGATGGATGCCGTCGCTGCAGCCAAGGACGTGTTCAAGAGCCGCAACATCGGCGCCGACCACCTTCCGCCCGCATCCGGTCCTCAGCTTCCCCTCGACGAAGCGGCGGAGGCGCAGCGGGCGACGCGCGTCGGCGAGCAGTTCGGCAAGATCACGCCCAGCCTCGTCCAGTACACGACGGACGTGCTGTTCCGCGATCTCTGGCTGAGGCCGGGGCTCGCGCCGCGCGACCGCAGCCTCGTTACGGTCAGCGCTCTCGTCGCGACAGGCCAGGTCGCGCAGATCACTTACCATCTGAACCGAGCGATGGATAACGGGTTGACCAAGGAAGAAGCCGGCGAGGTCGTTGGACACCTCGCCTTCTATGCGGGCTGGCCTAATGCCTTCTCGGCTGCGCCGGCGGTCAAGGACGTCATCGAAAAGCGGTCCCGGTAGCGTGTCGCCGTATTCCCGACGACAGGCCATCGTCTTGGTCGCCGGTTTCGCCGCGTCGGCGGCGCTGGACGCCCACGCCAAAGATTCGACCACGCAGAGGAACGCAGTCATGGACATCGATATCAAGCGAAGCGGCTCTCGCCCCTCGACCAAAGGGAACGCCGATTGGTTCACCGGTTCGGTCCGGGTGGATCCTCTCTTTCAGGCTCCAGACCCGGGGCGAGTGAGCGGCGGCCAGGTCACCTTCGAACCCGGTGCCCGGACGGCCTGGCACACGCACCCGCTCGGCCAGACGCTGGTCGTCACCGCCGGTCTTGGATGGATGCAGCGCGAGGGCGGTCCTATCGAGGAGATCCGCGCCGGGGACGTGGTGTGGTTTCCGCCGGGTCTGAAGCATTGGCACGGCGCTTCACCCACGACGGCCATGACGCACATCGCCATCCAGGAACCTCTCGACGGAAAGAACGTCGACTGGATGGAGAAGGTGGCCGACGACCAGTACCGGAAATGAGGTCCGCGATGCACGGCTGGGACAGCGATGAATTGCGCGAGATCGTTGATACCGACGACCTGCACGTCTCCCCGTTCAGGGAGGACGGGACGACGTACGGGACACCGACGTGGATATGGTCCGTCGCGGTCGACGGCGCGCTCTACGTTCGTGGCTACAACGGACGGGACTCACGGTGGTACCGGGCCGCTGCACGGCAGAGGGCCGGACGAATCCTCGCTGCCGGCCTCACGAAAGAAGTAACCTTCGAACCGGTCGAGGGGGCGATCCTGGATTCGATCGACCAGGCCTATCGCGCGAAGTACCGCGGAAATCGGTATCTCGAACCGATGATCGGCGCGCGCGCCCGGTTCGCAACCGTTAGGATCATGCCGCACGACGGGAGCAGATCATGAATACGATGCAACTTTTCATTTACGGCGCATCGGTGCTGGCCACGTCGCTGGGCGGCGCCACCGTCGCCCAAGAGGCGGGCGGACAGTACGTCCAGGTGGCGGAGATCGAGATCGATCCGGCTCAACTGGACACCTACAGGGCCGCGGTCCAAGAGCAGATTGACGCGGCAATCCAAAAAGAGCCGGGCGTTCTGGTGCTTTACGCAGTGTCCGAAAAGGACGAGCCGTCCCGCGTCAAGGTCTTCGAAATCTACCGCGACAGGAAGGCGTACGAAGCGCATCTCGGATCGGATCATTTCAGGAAGTACAAGGCGGCGGTGGAGAAGATGGTGAAGTCGCTCAAGCTGGTGCAGGCGACGCCGATCGCACTTGGGGCAAAGGCGAAATGAGGTTTACCTGCCTCAAGGCAACAACCTCTCCTCCTTCGCCTGCCTGAACCATTTCCGGAACATGTCTTCGGTGTCCATCATCTCGGTGAAGCCGGCGCGGTTGATCTTCACGGTCGAGACGATCGAGGGCGGACCGGATTCGGTGTGGCCGTAGCGCAGGCTGTAATCGGCGTATTGAAACGAGAGGCCGACGAAGTCGCGCATCGGCTGAAGCTGAAGCACGACGTCGCCCATGGCGAGATCGTGCGCTGGAGCGACGTCGAGTTCGACGCAGGCAACAAGACGATCAGGACGCGGAAGGCAATGGAAGCGGCGTTCATAAGCGCTGATCAGGCCGCGCACTCATAGATCGGTATTCGTTGGTGCGGCCTGAGCGATGTCCGCTGGCCGACGCTTTGCGGACTCAAGCTGAACATCGACTCAGGTCAGCTATGGGCCAATAGGCGACATGCTGGTAGGGCACGAACTTAAATCCAACTGAAGAGCAACGTCGGCGATGCAGCAAGGAGCGCTCCAACGGTCAGCCCAACGAAGCCTAGTGCAATGGCTCCTATCCATCCATGATGATGCCACCCGTACGCCGCACCTATCGCTGTGCCCAGGACGATCATAGAGATGGCCCAAGTGATTTGAATCGCGATCTTCAGGGTTTTGAGCATCTTGCTTCCAAAAGGCTACGAACGCAATTTCAGCGTCACGAACGCCAAAAGCAACCCAATTCCGCAATGGGTCAAAAGCTGCTATTTCACTTTGGGCCGAATACGCCCGCTACGGGGCCAACAGCAGTCACGCCAAATCTCTTCCACCCGGAGCGGAACAACTGTCTCCGCTGCATAATTTCTCCCGGGCCAATTTCCCCAAAACGACTTTAGCGTCAAAATTCCTACCGTGGCAGCGAACGTTTATTACATCGCCCACAATAGGTGCGGGCCCCTGAAAATAGTTCTCATCGCGACCAAGCTCCTTCTCAGTCACAAGGTCTCCCGATTTCAGAAGAATTCGCTTGACCCAGTACGGCACGTTACAATCCCTTCTCAGCTACCGACGTCCATAAAACCCCGCACAAGAAGCACGCAACGTCCATGTCTGCACCGGTCAAACGGCGACCTCTAATTTTCCGGCGGAGGCGATCGACGCAACCAGAAGAGCGGCCAAATCGCGAACGACAAGACAATCCACCAAAAGCCAAGGAGGCATAGCCCAAACCAAAGGTGCTGCGCACCTTGGCTGACCGACCCCAGAAAACATCTTGCGCCTGTCGGTAGACATAGCGCGTTTGAAAGACGAACCAGCCAGGTTGCTGGCGTCCAAACGATCAAGAAAAAGGGCCATATCATTTCGTGACTAAAAGCACCTGCTGCTATCACGCCTAAGGCGCAGAGCAGTCCGACCAGCAAGTGCGAAATCAGTCGCATAAGTGTTGGCAACCTCGGTCTCGGTCCAAGGACGATAGCAAGAACGAGACTATGTCCGCTACGATCAAATGCTGCTCTTGCACTTCGTGCCGGACACGGACGCCATGGGCCAGAACGGACATCGCGAGCGCGGCGTGATATGAGCCAATGCACCTAGCCGCTACGAGAAAGAAGATGCCTCGCCCACTTACCCTCAACGAGCGTGATTTGGTTGTCTTTATTCTAGGTCAGCATTCGCCCTTGCAGGACCATTTTGGCCTCGTCGAGGAAATGAACGACGGTGGGATGGGTAGCCTTCTCTTCGTCGGTGCCGCAGACCGGCGTTTCGGCCGATGTATTGGCGAAGCCGAATTTGACGACGCCGATGGAGTGCTGGTGTCGGTCGCGCTAAACCTCGATCAGCGCGACGAGCTGTTTGAACTTGATCTTTGGAAGGTCGACTTTTCGCCGCTACAAAGGATCGCCGCCATAGGTGATGTCCGTCCCTCACGGTGGTCACCACAGAAACTCAGATAAGCCAGACTTGAAGCCGTTCGAACCGGCTTTGCCAGAGGACCGCTCCGGGTCAAAATCTGACCTGGGCAACATTCGCGGATACATCGGCTTTGGTCCTGCCTCAGGGAAGCAGCCGCTCTTGCTTCGCCTGCCTGAACCATTTCCGGAACATGTCCTCGGTATCCATCATCTCGGTGAAGCCGGCGCGGTTGATCTTCACGGTCGAGACGATCGAGGGCGGACCGGATTCGGTGTGGCCGTAGCGCAGGCTGTAATCGGCGTATTGGAACGAGAGGCCGACGAATTCGGCCAGCGCAGGCGATGCCAGGTCGTGCTTGCGCCGCAGCGCATCCCAGGGGCCGACCCAGGATGGAAACTCCCTCGCGAGCGACAGCGGGACCGGCTTGCCCGGCTTCATCTCCAGCGCATCGGCGACCGCAGGCCAGATGTTCTCCCAGGTGAAGACGTCGCCATTGGTCACGTTGAAGGCCTCGTTGCGCGCGGCCTCGGCCTCGCCCGACCAGGCGATGGCGCGGGCGAGGAGATCGACATCGACCGCCTGCCCCACCCGCGCGGCGCCACCGGGGTAAGCGAGCGGCCTGCCCTGCTCGTGCAGCATCGCGGCATAGACGCCGAGCGGCGGAATCAAATCCATGGCGCCGCCCATGGCGAGACCGACGATCAGCACCGGCCGCAGGATGCTCCATTGCCAATTCTTGCCGGCCTGGAGGTCGCGCAAGAAGTTTTCCTGCGCCCAGTAGAAGTTGGGCTGCTCGTACATTTCGGAGCGGCCTTCGCGGGCCGGCACGGTCAAGGGGCGCACGTGGACGCCGTAGGCCTTGGTGCCCTGCAGCAGAGCGACGTGCCTGAGGCCGGGCGCCACAGGCTCGAGGGCACCCATCAGATTGCGCAGCATCAGGTCGTTGGTCTTGATCTGCTGCGGGTCGCGCCAGCCGTCGACGAGCTGCGGCGCCTCGTAGAGCGCAGCGTAGATCAGGTGCGTTGCGCCGCTCAGTTCCGAGGCGGCGCGCCCGCAATCAGCTGCGTTGGTCAGGTCGATCGGGACATGGCGAGCGCCGTAGAGATCGCGCGGCTTCCGCCGGGACAGGGCAATGACATCGCACCCGCCCGCTCGGCCGAAGTGTCGCAAGGCGGCATTGCCGACGAGACCGCTCGCTCCGGCCACTACGACCTTCTTGCCTGTCATGCGCAAGCCTCCTGGTTTTTGGCGCGACTGAATAGCAGATCGTTGACAGGCCCGACTTGCGTCAGGCCGGCGTTCGCACTTGCGAGGCGCCCATGAGGCTTGATTCCGGCGAAGCGTCCGGTCATCCTCGCGCACGGAACCGCAACGATCGGAATTCCATCTACGAGGGCCCTCAAGGGCCGTTCGGAAACGCCACACCGTCTCAACAGAAAACGTCGAGCGTCGACGAAGACAAGACGACCAAAGATCGTTCCCTGGTCGAAGCATCGACTTAACGGAGGGAAGCGCATGGAACGTCGTAAATTCCTGGCGGCAGGCGGATTGGGCCTGGCCGCGAGTGCCGTCGCTGCGCCGGCGATCGCGCAGTCGATGCCCGAGATCAAATGGCGATATGCCGCAAGCTGGCCGAAGGCGCTCGATACGCTCTACGGCGGCTGCGAGTATTTCGCCAAGCGCGTCGCCGAGATCACCGACAATCGTTTCCAGATTCAGCCATTCGCCGCCGGCGAGATCGTGCCGGGCCTGCAGGTGCTCGACGCCGTCGCGAACGGCACGGTCGAGATGGGCAACACCGCGCTGTATTATTATTGGGGCAAGAACCCCGCCTTCACGTTCGGAACGGCGCTGCCGTTCGGCTTGAACACGCGCCAGCACATTTCGTGGCTGCAGTGGGGCGGCGGCCAGGACCTGATCAACAATCTCCTGAAGGAATACAACACCATCGGCATTCCGACCGGGTCGACCGGCGCGCAGATGGGCGGCTGGTTCCGGAAGGAGATCAAGTCGATCGACGATCTCAAGGGACTGAAATTCCGGGTCGGCGGCTTTGCCGGAACGATCATCGCCAAGGTCGGCGGCGTGCCGCAGCAGATCGCGGCTGGCGATATCTATCCCGCGCTGGAGAAAGGCACGCTCGATGCCGCCGAATGGGTCGGGCCCTATGACGACGAGAAGCTCGGCTTCGTGAAGGTGGCGAAGTACTATTACTATCCCGGTTGGTGGGAAGGCACCGGCCAGGGTCACAACATCATCAATCTCGACAAGTGGAACGCGCTGCCGAAACACTATCAGGCGGCGGTCGATGCCGCGTCGCGCGATACCTTCACCTGGGTGACCGGCAAATACGACTACGTCAATCCGCCGGCGCTCAAGCGTCTGCTGGTGGCCGGTGCGATCCTGAAGCCGTTCCCGCAGGAAGTGCTGGAAAGCTGCTATGGCGCGGCCAACGAGATCTACGCCGATCTCGCCAAGACCAATCCGCATTTCGGCAAGATGTATGCGAGCCTGACGGCTTTCCGCAGCGAATCGCTGGCCTGGATGCAGGTCGCCGAGCTGAGTTTCGATAGTTTCATGATGCGGATGCGGACACGGACGTGAGGCGCTGAGCAACGCGTGAGGTCAGAAACGACGAAAAGCCCCGGAGATGTCTCCGGGGCTTTTTTGTTGCAGCGATGTTTGCGATGAGGGCACGAAGCAAGTTGGGCTCTCGTGCCCCGGACGCTACGCAGCGTCGCTTCGACGATGCGTTGCAGAGCCGGGGCCCATGCCGATGATGATCCCATGGCCTCTGGGTCCCGGCTCTGCGCAGCAACGCTTACGCGTTGCAGCGCGTCCGGGACACGAGAGTGACGCACTCAATTCTCATCGTCACCCAGCGCCGCGACCAGCTTGTCGTAATACTTGCCGACGAGCTCGATATTGGCCTTGTTCTCGATCTGCGGGGCGGGCGTCTTCAGCGCTTCGTTCAGTTCGTCGAGCGCTTCCTTCTTGTCCTTGGCCGGCAT